>NZ_JAVIYR010000001.1:1355000-2016329 GCF_031453135.1 Agrobacterium sp. SORGH_AS_0440
ATTGTGAAGAGAAGATATGTCTGGAAGCTTCCAGGTGTTTTGAGCCCTTGTGGTTTGAAACGTCCGAGCCCAGTCCCTGTGAAACCTTGAGATGGCTTAGTCGGCCGGAATTGGTGGAGGGATTGGAGGTAGGTAGGAAAGCTTGTCCGAGGCATTTTTGTTGTTTGAAGGTTTAGGCCTTCATCTGATGGGAATGCTGGATTGATGTTGCCTGACCGCGCATCACCGGATGATATCTCGAGAAGCTGGTCTTAATGGTATGGCTTCGAGGTGCACCGGCGTGCCCTCAATGAAGACCATACCGACACGTCGATGTCATCAGGAAGGACTTGATTGTAAAAGGTAATCAGGTTGCCGTTCCTTTGGAACGGCTATGGATGAGCATAGACAATGAGAACGAAGAAGTGAATTAAGGGCATTTGGTGGATGCCTTGGCATGCACAGGCGAAGAAGGACGTGATACGCTGCGAAAAGCCGTGGGGAGCTGCGAATAAGCTTTGATCCATGGATCTCCGAATGGGGCAACCCACCTTAAATGCTTGGAAAATCCAGTCTGTTTTAACGAACGGCCTGGGTTTCCAAGCATTGTGATAAGGTATCTTACTTTCGAATACATAGGGGTAAGAAGCGAACGCAGGGAACTGAAACATCTAAGTACCTGCAGGAAAGGACATCAACCGAGACTCCGCAAGTAGTGGCGAGCGAACGCGGACCAGGCCAGTGGCAATGATGAATAAAGCGGAACGATCTGGAAAGGTCGGCCATAGAGGGTGATAGCCCCTTACGCGTAGAACAGTCATTGTCCTTGAGTAGGGCGGGACACGTGAAATCCTGTCTGAACATGGGGAGACCACTCTCCAAGCCTAAGTACTCGTGCATGACCGATAGCGAACAAGTACCGTGAGGGAAAGGTGAAAAGCACCCCGACGAGGGGAGTGAAATAGAACCTGAAACCGGATGCCTACAAACAGTCGGAGCCCGCAAGGGTGACGGCGTACCTTTTGTATAATGGGTCAACGACTTAGTGTAACTAGCAAGCTTAAGCCGGTAGGTGTAGGCGCAGCGAAAGCGAGTCTGAATAGGGCGATTGAGTTAGTTGCATTAGACCCGAAACCGAGTGATCTAGCCATGAGCAGGCTGAAGGTTGGGTAACACCAACTGGAGGGCCGAACCCATAACTGTTGCAATAGTTCGGGATGACTTGTGGCTAGGGGTGAAAGGCCAATCAAACTCGGAAATAGCTGGTTCTCCGCGAAATCTATTTAGGTAGAGCGTCGACCGAATACCCTCGGGGGTAGAGCACTGGATGGGCTATGGGGACTCACCGTCTTACTGATCCTAACCAAACTCCGAATACCGAGGAGTACTAGTCGGCAGACACACGGCGGGTGCTAACGTCCGTCGTGAAAAGGGCAACAACCCTGACCTCCAGCTAAGGTCCCCAAGTCATGGCTAAGTGGGAAAGGATGTGAGGATCCCAAAACAACCAGGATGTTGGCTTAGAAGCAGCCATCATTTAAAGAAAGCGTAACAGCTCACTGGTCTAAATAAGGGTCTTTGCGCCGAAAATGTAACGGGGCTAAAGCCATGCACCGAAGCTGAGGATTTGCAGCAATGCAAGTGGTAGCGGAGCGTTCCGTAAGTCTGTGAAGGCGGACCCGTGAGGGCTGCTGGAGATATCGGAAGTGCGAATGTTGACATGAGTAACGATAAAGGGAGTGAGAGACTCCCTCGCCGAAAGACCAAGGGTTCCTGCTTAAAGTTAATCTGAGCAGGGTTAGCCGGCCCCTAAGACGAGGCGGACACGCGTAGTCGATGGGAACCACGTTAATATTCGTGGGCCTGGTGGTAGTGACGGATCTCGTGTGTTGTTCAACCTTATTGGATTGGTTGGGCGGCGAAGAGGTTCCAGGAAATAGCTCCACCGTATAGACCGTACCCGAAACCGACACAGGTGGTCAGGTAGAGTATACCAAGGCGCTTGAGAGAACTATGTTGAAGGAACTCGGCAAATTGCACGCGTAACTTCGGAAGAAGCGTGACCCTTTTGTACGCAAGTATGATGGGGTGGCACAGACCAGGGGGTAGCGACTGTTTATCAAAAACACAGGGCTCTGCGAAGTAGCAATACGACGTATAGGGTCTGACGCCTGCCCGGTGCTGGAAGGTTAAAGGGAGGGGTGCAAGCTCTGAACTGAAGCCCCAGTAAACGGCGGCCGTAACTATAACGGTCCTAAGGTAGCGAAATTCCTTGTCGGGTAAGTTCCGACCTGCACGAATGGCGTAACGACTTCCCCGCTGTCTCCAACATAGACTCAGTGAAATTGAATTCCCCGTGAAGATGCGGGGTTCCTGCGGTCAGACGGAAAGACCCCGTGCACCTTTACTATAGCTTTACACTGGCATTCGCCAAGGCATGTGTAGGATAGGTGGTAGGCTTTGAAGCAGGGACGCCAGTTTCTGTGGAGCCATCCTTGAAATACCACCCTTATCTTCGTGGATGTCTAACCGCGGTCCGTTATCCGGATCCGGGACAGTGTATGGTGGGTAGTTTGACTGGGGCGGTCGCCTCCGAAAGAGTAACGGAGGCGCGCGATGGTTAGCTCAGACCGGTCGGAAATCGGTCGTCGAGTGCAATGGCATAAGCTAGCCTGACTGCGAGACTGACAAGTCGAGCAGAGACGAAAGTCGGTCATAGTGATCCGGTGGTCCCGTGTGGAAGGGCCATCGCTCAACGGATAAAAGGTACGCCGGGGATAACAGGCTGATGACCCCCAAGAGTCCATATCGACGGGGTTGTTTGGCACCTCGATGTCGACTCATCGCATCCTGGGGCTGGAGCAGGTCCCAAGGGTATGGCTGTTCGCCATTTAAAGCGGTACGTGAGTTGGGTTCAGAACGTCGTGAGACAGTTCGGTCCCTATCTGCCGTGGGTGTAGGAATATTGACAGGATCTGTCCCTAGTACGAGAGGACCGGGATGGACGTATCTCTGGTGGATCTGTTGTCCTGCCAAGGGCATAGCAGAGTAGCTATATACGGAATGGATAACCGCTGAAGGCATCTAAGCGGGAAACCAACCTGAAAACGAGTGTTCCCTATCAGAGCCGTGGAAGACGACCACGTTGATAGGACGGGTGTGGAAGCACAGCAATGTGTGAAGCTTACCGTTACTAATAGCTCGATCGACTTCTTCGTTCCCATTGTTCATGCTCATCAAGCGGAGCTTGATGATCTGTTCTGTCTTCACGCTGACGTGGCCTTCGGCCACTACGCTGCAGACGGCGCGCCAAACGATTGGCGACGGACTAGCGTCCTGTATGGGCGCCACGCTCGACCTCGAGCAAGGCAACATACGGATAAGTCACAGAAACGACGTGTAAATTAAACAGAGCCTTGAGCTCTCCAGCTTCTCGAAAACAACGTTCATGTGAAAACATGAACAATGTTGCGTTTTGCCGACCTGGTGGTTATCGCGGGGCGGCTGCACCCGTTCCCATTCCGAACACGGCCGTGAAACGCCCCAGCGCCAATGGTACTTCGTCTCAAGACGCGGGAGAGTAGGTCGCTGCCAGGTCTGCAAAACGCATCAAAATCTTCTCATCACATCCCTCGGCCCAGCCGAAAAAAAAGGGCCGCCAAAAGCGGCCTTTTGCAGTTTAAGACAAAACTTAAGGAAAACGCCAAGTGCGTCCCTTACAGGAGATAAATTGCTCCGCAATTTACTCCGGCAAAGATCCGTCGTCGCTAAAGCAACGACGTAACCGCGACATTCGGCCTTGCCGAATGCGCTGGACGCGGGGTGGAGCAGCCCGGTAGCTCGTCAGGCTCATAACCTGAAGGCCGCAGGTTCAAATCCTGCCCCCGCAACCAAAACAACAATCCAAAACAAAACAGATAAAGCATAGTCTCACTGCATCCGGAAAGTGGATGCAGTCGGCCGAATGGTCCGGCATGCCTGTGCGCGCGACCAGGTTAATATCAAGACGCTGGCGAGTCCGGAATGGGACGAGCGGATGTCAGATGAGTAGGCGGCAGCGGGCGAGATGGTGCATTAAGTAGGACTTGAATTGTTTACGGCAAGCAATCCGGCCGGTCTCCCGCGTCAATCCTTAAAAAGCGCGGGTCTTCCGAAATTTTGACCGGGACAGCGGCTCCGCTCTGCAACCCGCAATGATTCAGACCTCTGTCGCCTTCGCGGTGGACTACGATCCAACTCGAACAGCGACGTGGAATTCCTGTCACCCATCAAAAATTCCTTTGACCCCATCGGTGTATCCTTCGCGTAAGTTGGCATGTGTGCCGATGACGACCCGCCATGCCCGGTGGTTCGATCAAGCGGCTCCCAACGCTGTTGAGTATGATAATGGACCTGCCAAAAATAAAAACATTGATCGATTTTGTTGGAAAGTCGCCCGTTAGTAGTCTGTTCGTGACAGAAGACGGTGTCACGGTGCGCATATTTAAAACGGTAGGTGACGTCGCTGAAGCGACGCCAGAAAGACAGAACGAGGACGTGCAACCGTCTATCGCGCAGATGTTGGAAGAACGTACCGTTCGGGGCAGGGCAATCCGCGCGCCGGTTTTTGGCATTCTCCACCGCGCTCCCGCTCCAGGCGAAGGTCCCTTTGTGGAACATGACGACACGGTGGAAGAGGGACAGACACTTTTCATTATCGAAGCGATGAAAGTCTTCAATAAGATTGCTGCGCCATGCGCGGGCCGCGTTACTTACCTTACTGCCACGGATGGTGGCGAGGTAGACGTAGATGAACTTCTGGCGGAGATCGCCTGATGCGCGAGCATTCTGCCGTTCCCCGCCCGCTCTTCGATACAGTACTCATTGCCAATCGTGGGGAGATAGCCGTTCGGATTCGCCGAGCCTGCCACGCCTTGGGTTTAAAGACAGTCACAGTTTGCTCGGAAGCGGACAGGAACGCCTCCTGTAGCCAGACGGAAGACGGTTTTCTGTGTATCGGCCCGGCCAATGCGAGCAAGAGCTATCTCAATAGGGACGCGATCCTCCTCGCGGCCCGCCTTACCGGCGCGGACGCGATTCATCCCGGCTATGGATTTCTCTCTGAAAACGCCGCTTTCTCGCGGGCCGTCGAGAATGCGGGAATGGTCTTCATTGGCCCCGATGAATGCGCCATTGCGACGATGGGAGACAAGATTGCCGCAAAGCGTGCAATGATCGCTGCAGGCGTTCCCTGTGTGCCCGGCCCTGACGCGGCTTTGCCCGATGACGGTGAGCTTGTTTCCCAGATTGCTGCGGATATCGGCTACCCGGTCATCATCAAGGCCGCTGGTGGCGGCGGCGGGCGGGGAATGCGTGTGGTACATGGCCCAAGTGAGTTGAATGAGGCGTTCACCGTCACACGCGAAGAGGCGCGGCAGGCGTTCGGTAATGCCGACCTCTATATGGAAAAATTCCTCCTGCATCCGCGACATATCGAAATCCAGGTATTGTGCGACAGGTATGGTAACGCTGTATGGCTCGGCCATCGCGACTGCTCCATGCAACGCCGCCATCAGAAGGTGGTGGAGGAGGCGCCTGCGCCGGGCATCACCGCGGAGATCGTCGAGCCCGTCGGGCTCGCTTGCGTGAAAGCCTGTCGACAAATTGGCTATCGCGGGGTCGGCACCTTCGAGTTTCTTTACGAAGATGGCAAGTTCTACTTTATCGAGATGAATACGCGCCTTCAGGTCGAGCATCCCGTCACTGAGATGACGAGCGGCATCGATATCGTGCAGGCGCAGATTAGGTCCGCGCAGGATGAGCGGCTACCGCTGCGCCAGATAGATATAGTTTGCGAAGGGCACTCCTTCGAGTGCCGTATCAACGCGGAGGACCCAAAGACAGCTCTCCCTTCCGCCGGTGTGATCACCGATCTTTCGTGGCCCGAAGGGGACGGCGTCAGGGTCGATACACACATCCACAGCGGCTACCGGGTCTCGCCCTATTACGACTCTCTCATCGCAAAACTGATCGTGCATGCACCGAGCCGCGCCGAGGCCATGGCGAAGATGAGGCATGCGCTGGCCGAGACGCGCCTGGACGGTATCTCCAGCAATCTAGCTCTTCTTCAATCCCTCTTTCAGGATCCCGGTTTTTCAGAAGGGGAAACGGACATTCATTATCTTGAGCAATGGCTTGAAGCCTGGAGCGCATCATGAGCAAGCTTGATTTTACCGATCCGGCTGTTCTGGCGGCGCTGACCGAGATGCTGGCGGATGCCAGGGTAGACGGCTTGGAAATCAGCGCTCCCGGCTGCGAAATTCGCCTTGTCGTTTCTTCATGCGGCAAGGCGGCAAAGTCTTCAGCGACGTTGCCTTCACAGAAAACCGAACCATCCAGAGCCGTCGTCAAAGCTCCGATTGCCGGCCATTTTCACGCATCTGAAGCCGATGGCGAAGATCCATTTATATCCAACAAAAAAATCGGCCAGGCGTTGGGCTCGGTCCGCATTGGCCACATCCTTGTTCCCGTTACCACCGGTCGGGCTGGTACCGTAACCCGTCAGCTTGCGGAGCATGGTGCGCTCGTGGGCTTCGGAGACCCCCTTTTCGAAATTGAGCTTCAGTCATGAGCGTTCCATCACACAACCTCTCGTCGCGCCATGAGGTTCGGCCCCTTGCAGCGGGACAGGCCAGGATTTCGTTTATCGGCTCGCGGGCTTTTCTTCTCGAGGCGCCGGGTGAATTCGACCTGCCTGCGCAGCGTTTGATCTGGGCGTTGTCCCGGGTGGTGGGCGTCTGGCCTGAGGTGGCTGAGGTCATTCCAGGCATGACCAACCTGTTGACCATTCTAGAGGACACACCCGAAAATCCGCAGGCCATTGTAGAGCGCCTCCTCGATGCGTGGGACAATGCGACAGCTCTCGATCTCGCGGGTAAAACGCACGAGATTCCCGTTCATTATGGCGGGGAACATGCGACCGACCTCGCGGCCCTCTGCGATTTTTCAGGGTTAAGTGACCGGGAGGTCGTCCGCATTCATCATCAGGCTACGTATCGCGTCTTCGCGCTGGGGAGCGCTCCGGGTTTTGGTTATCTCCATGGTCTGGACGCCCGGATCTACATGCCGCGAAAGACGGTGCCATCAATCAGAATGGAAAAGGGCTGCGTCACGATAGGGGGCATGCAGACCGGGGTGGCAATGCTGACGGGTCCCAATGGCTGGAATTCCATTGGTTATGCCGACTTGCAGATGTTCGATCCGGCTTCGGCAACCCCGGCACTGCTCGCCCCTGGCGATATTGTTCGCTTCATTCCTGAAAGGATCGAGCTATGATGGAGATTGTCGAGACAGGTCCCTTCAACACCGTACAGGATCTCGGCCGCCCCGGCTTTCGGGATATCGGCGTTTCGGCTGGCGGCGCGATGGATCCGCTCGCTGCCAGCATCGGTAACATCCTCGTTGGCAATCCGGCTGGCTCCGCCACCGTCGAGGTGCAGACTTTTCCGTTCAAGCTGCGCTTTACAGTACCGAGCGTATTCGCGGTCACCGGGGCAGACGGTGTTTATCTGCTTAACGGAAAAGAGCAGTTGTCCTGGTCTGCCCGGCAGGCCCATGGAGGAGACGTTCTGGAACTGCGCCACCCTCCGAAGATGGCGCGTGCCTACATCGCCTTCGCAGGTGGCGTGGACGTGCCGCTGTTGATGGGGTCGCGCAGCACTGCCTTGCGGGGCAACTTCGGCGGTGTCGAAGGCAGATCGTTGACCACGGGCGACATTCTGCTGTTGGGCGCGGACGGGGACGGGCTGCCCCTGCCCACGGATGGACTTGCTGCGGTGACGCCCTTGCGGGCAATGGCAGATGCCTTTCCCCCTGTCCTCGAAGGTGTGCTGCAGGTCCGTGCCATCCCCGCCGGCGAGCACCATCTTTTTGGCGAAGACGCAGAGGCCTTCTGGGGCCGGGAATGGCGTATTTCCTCACGGAGCGATCGTACCGGCTATCGGCTAACCGGCGACCCGATTAAGCCCGTTATGACGGTGGAAATGCGCTCGCATGGTGTGGTGCCCGGTGTCGTTCAGGTTCCACCTGGCGGTGAGCCGATCATCCAGATGAGTGACGCGAATACTGCCGGTGGCTACCCGAAAATCGCCGGTGTGATCGAGGCAGATCTCTGGCGGCTTGGGCAGGCGCGGCCCGGCGCGACGATCAGATTTGTCAGGTCGAGCCATGACGAAGCGCGCAGGGTG
Organism: Agrobacterium sp. SORGH_AS_0440; assembly: GCF_031453135.1. Taxonomy (NCBI): domain Bacteria; kingdom Pseudomonadati; phylum Pseudomonadota; class Alphaproteobacteria; order Hyphomicrobiales; family Rhizobiaceae; genus Agrobacterium; species Agrobacterium sp. SORGH_AS_0440. Next base: position 1,363,205 of record NZ_JAVIYR010000001.1, read on the forward strand.
GAGAAGGCGGTTGCCGCGTATATCGAGGATATCAGGCAAACTGCGCCGATGGTGAAGCGTGCCTTGAAAGCGATGGCCTGACGAAATCGGAGAAACCATGATGAAGATCGATCTCAATTCGGATATGGGCGAAGGTTTTGGACCCTACCGGCTGTGCGATGATGAGGCGATGATGAAGCTGGTTTCATCGGCAAATATCGCCTGCGGCTTTCACGCAGGCGACCACGATACCATGGCGCGGATGGTTCGACTGGCGAAGGCGAACGGCGTCGGTATCGGTGCGCATCCGGGCTTGCCCGACAGGGCCGGCTTCGGCCGGCGCGAAATCTCTTTCCAGGCGGATGAGCTGCGTCAGCAGATGCTTTACCAGCTTGGCGCGCTCATTGCTATTGCGCGGGGCGAGGGCATGACCGTTGGTCATCTCAGTTTCCATGCGGCAATGGGAAACATGGTCAATCGTGACCCGGTGCTGGCGGATGTGATGATGAGTGCGGTTTTTTCAGTAGACCCGAAGCTCGTGGTGTTCGTAACGCCGGGAAGCGAAATCGATCGCGCTGCCAGGCGCACCGGTCTGAAGACGCTTGCGTTATTTCTTGCTGACCGTGCCTATGACGCCAAAGGCGGCCTCGTCGCGCGCGGGCTTCCTGGTGCTCTCGTGAAGGATGAGGTTTCGGTGCGTACCCGCGTTCGGCGTTTCCTGAAAGAGCGGACCGTCGAAACAATCGACGGCGCAATCATCCCCATGCCCGCCCGCTCTATTCTTGTCCATAGCGACACGCCGGGTTCGCTGGAGCTTGCAGGTATTGTGCGCAGCGAAATCCTCGCCTCTGGCGCCATTCTCGCGCCAGCCTCCGAACTTGCATCCTAATGGGCTCTACGTGGCCCCGGTTCCATATCCCAGTGAAAGATCACCCTGATGCCCTCTACAGCCGATCGACTGAAAAACGTTTCCGTTTCCGCCTCCGCCGCCATGACGCAGCGCGCCAGAGAACTATCGGCGCAGGGTATAAAGGTGGTCAGCCTTTCCTCCGGCGAGCCTGATTTTCCGACGCCCGCACACGCAGTCGAGGCGGCGCATGAGGCCGCACTGAGTGGGCAGACAAAATACCCGCCAATGGACGGTACACCGCAGCTGAAGGCTGCGATTGCCCGCAAGTTCAAGCGCGACAACAACCTTATCTATGATGCCAGCCAGATCATTGTATCGGGCGGCGGTAAGCAGGTGATTTTTAATGCGATGTTGGCAACCTGCAATCCCGGCGACGAGGTTGTCATCCCAAGCCCGTCATGGGTCAGCTACGCGGACATCGTCAAATTTGCAGGCGGCGTGCCGGTGGCCGTTCCCTGTGTCGAGGCAACGGGTTTCAAGCTTCGTCCGGAGGATCTGGAAGCCGCGATCACTCCCCGGACCAAATGGCTCCTCCTGAACTTTCCGAACAATCCGACGGGTGCGGCCTGCTCCCGGCGCGAGATGGCGGCGATTGCCGATGTGATGTTGCGGCATCCGCATGTCTGGATATTGACTGACGACATCTACGAGCATCTTGTCTATGACGGGTTTGAGTTCGGTACCATCGCCGATGTAGAGCCCCGCCTTTACGATCGTGTTCTGACGATGAACGGTGTTTCTAAAGCCTATGCGATGACCGGCTGGCGGCTGGGCTATTGCGCCAGCGGCTCCAGGGAGCTGATTTCGGCGATCAGCAATGTCAACGGGCAGAATAGCGGCGGTATCGCGACCGTTTCGCAGGCTGCGGCTATTGCCGCACTGGACGGCCCGCAGGATCTGCTGAAGGAACGCGCTGCCATCTATAGTGAACGCCGTGACTTCGTGTTGAGCAACCTGGCGGCGATTGACGGTCTCCGGTGCCACAGGCCGGAAGGCGCCTTTTATCTTTATCCGAACATGGCCGGCCTCATCGGCAAGACCACAAAGGGTGGCCGAAAGATTGAAAGCGATGTCGATTTCGTCATGGCACTGGTTGATGAACACCACGTTGCCACTGTCCAGGGGGCGGCTTACGGCATGAGCCCGTATTTCCGCATCTCCTATGCAACGAGCATGGATATGCTGAAGGAGGGATGTGCCCGCATTGCGCAGTTTTGCCACGACATGCGGTAATCACGATGCCGTTGCCCCGCTCTGCGGGGCAACGAGCCCGGCGGTCAGAGCTTCAGTTTCTCCGCCAGTTCCATCAATATATCCTTCACGGCGAAGGCGGGCTCCGACAGCGAGGTCTGGTCGGACATGCAGAGCGACAATGTCTCTTCGATCCGCGGTGATAATGGCCGGCAGACGATCGGTTGATTGCTTTCGGAAACAATCCGATCGGCAATCGCCTTGGGCATGATGCTTGCGCCTAGACCCATGGCGACAGCCTGGACCAGCGTCCTCACCGTTTCGATTTCGGCGACGACCTTGAGATTGATCCTGCTTCGTGTGAACGAAGTTTCCACGGCGCGACGGACGAAATTGTAGATCGGTGGCATCAGCATCGGCATACCGTCCAGCGATGCGATGGGCACCGGCTTTGCATCGGCATCGAATCCAAAATCGCGATGGGCGACCAGAAAGAACTCTTCGGTGAGAAGGGGCTGGAACTTTACCCCCTTGATGGGCCCTGTTCCGTGGATTAACGCCAATTCCAGGCGGCCGTTCATGATCATTTGGCTATATGCCTGCCCGACGCTTTCCGTCAGGTGGATGAGGATGCCCGGATGCCGCTTCCGGGTCTCGGCGAGCAGGTCAATTGAAAGGGTTGCTGCGCTGCTGAAAGGCACGAGACCTACGGAGACGCGTCCGGCAATCGAGGTGCCGGCCGCCGCGGCGTCAGCCTGTGCCTGTTCCATCTGGCGCAGAATGATTTGTGCATGTCGATACACGGCCTGACCCGCATCCGTCATGGTGACGCCCTGTTGGCTGCGGATCAGCAGTTTCTGGCCGAAGTGATCCTCCAGCGCTGCAAGCTGCTGGCTAAGTGCCGGTTGGGCGAGATGCAAGATGTCGGCCGCCCGGGTGATGCTGCCGCTATCAACGATTACGATGAAGGATTTTAAGCGTCTGATGTCCATGCTGATGCGACTGTATTGTTGTCGAAGCAGCTTACATCCAATCCCCTGATTTGCAATGTGGCCACGGCCTCGGAGGAAAGAGCGCAGACTCCGGGATCGTTGTTATATTTCAAACAGGAAGGCCTCTCAGACACTCCATAAAACTTGCTTATTACCTCAAAAGTAATCGGTCTTAGGCAAGCACAAAAAGCTTCGCTAATGTCCATGACAACAAAAAGGGGATCATAATGCCTTTCTCCGACTACAAGACCGCACTCATCACGGGCGCTTCTTCCGGTATCGGCGCCGCAGTCGTTGAACGACTTCGCAGGGAAAATATCGAAGTTCACGCGGTTGCCCGCAGCGCCGCTGCTCTCCACGATCTGGCAAAGCGCACTGGCTGTGTAGCGCACGCCATCGACGTCACCGACCGCGCCGCCATTAGCGCGCTTGTCGATACCATGCAGTTTGACATTCTGGTCAACAATGCCGGTGTCGATCGGCCCAAAAAATTTCTTCAGGCCGACGCCGAAGATATCGATCTCCTTGTCGATGTAAACCTTCGTGCCGTCCTGCATCTTTGCCGGCTGGTGGTGCCCGGCATGGTGGAGCGTGACCGCGGGCACGTCATCAATATTTCCTCGATTGCCGGAAACTACAATTTCGGCGGCAATTCCACCTATCATGCGGTGAAGGCGGGTGTTGCCATGTTGTCGAACCAGTTGCGGATCGACGCATTCGGCAAACGCGTCCGTGTAACAGAAGTCTGCCCCGGCCGCGTTGCGACAGATATCTTCAATCATGTCCATGGCGACGACCCGAGCGTGCGTGAACGCTTCATCGACGGTTTCGAACTGCCAAAGCCGGAAGACATTGCGGATGCGATTGCTTTTGCTATCGCCGCACCGGTTGCCGTCAATATCGGCCATATGGAAATCACGCCCACCCTGCAGGTGATGGGCGGTCTGCAGACGGCCAGACCGCAGGACGTCAATGAAGCCTGCAACGCCGGGGAGCAAAAGCCGTGAACGGCTTTGATCTTTCGGCAATACTCAGCAATCCCGAATATCTGGGAATGCTGGCGCACGGTCTTGAGATGACGTTTGTCATCTTCTTTGGGTCGTGGTCGCTGGCCATGGCCCTGGCGCTTATTCTCCTGTGCATCCGGTTCTCACCCTTCCGTTTCGGTGACCGCCTCGTGGCGGCTTATGTGTCGTATCACCGCAATGTCCCGACGCTGGTGCAGCTCATGCTGTGGTACTTCGGCATATTCACCCTGCTCCCGTCGGGTCTATCGAACTGGCTAATAAATCATAATGCAGAGTCGATTTTTGCGGTTGTGGGACTTGGCCTCTGTCAGGCCGCTTACTTCAGCGAAGATTTGCGTTCCGGCCTCCGCTCTGTCGGCCCCGGCCAGATGGAGGCAGCAAAAGCGCTCGGCCACAGCTATCTGTCTGCGATGCGTTTCGTCATCATGCCGCAAGGGGTGCGGAATGCCTTGCCACCCCTTATCAATCATAGCGTCTCGCTTTTCAAGAACAGCAGTCTGGCATTGGTGATCGGTGCGTCTGAACTGACCCACGCCATCAAGGAAATCGAAAATCTCAGTTTCCAGACGTTCGAGATCTACCTCGTCGGGACGGTGCTCTACCTTGCGATTTCACTGCTCATCATGGCGGCCGGCGCTTATCTTTCCATGCGGCTCGATCCCGCGACGAGGGCCCGCGCATGATCGGCGACATCATTACCATTATTCAAGATCATTGGTTTGCTGCTGCTGATCGGCCAGTATCCTAACGGTCCGCTGGGCGGTCTTGCGAATACGGTCATCCTGTCGGCGCTTGCCATCGTCCTGGCGTTCCCCGTCAGCATTCTCATGGCGCTTGCGCGTCTGACCAAATGGCGTCTGTTGCGGTGGCCGGTCACGGCGCTCGTTTACGTTACCCGCGGCGTACCGCTGCTGATGCTCATCCTGTGGACCTACTTCCTTATTCCGCTTTGGACCGGGGCGGACGTGCCAAGCTTCATGATCATGCTGGTGACGCTGGTCGTCTATCAGGGAGCGTTCCTCAGTGAGGTCGTAAGAGCAGGGATCATAGCCGTGGGGGAAGGCCAGTTGGATGCCGCAAGAGCCCTCGGCCACAGTTATATGGGCGCGATGCGCTTCATCATTCTGCCGCAGGCGCTGTACAACATGATCCCGAGCATGATTTCCACCTTCGTCGCGACAATCAAAGACACGACGCTGGGTTACGTCATCAATGTGCCAGACCTGACGTTCGCGGCAAGCCAGGTGAACAACCAGCTTCTCACGCAGCCATTCCAGGTCTTCCTGATCCTCGCCGTCGTTTATTACGCGATCTGCTGGAGCCTCACCTATCTCGCCAATTCGGTCGAACGCCGCATCGCCAGACGCCGCGCCGGCGTCGTGGCCCGCACGCAACAGGCAGCAATGGCTCAAGCCAAAATCATCACGGAGCAGCCATGACCACGTCAGCATCCTCGACACAGCAGACGATCCGCATTGCTAATGTCTGCAAAAGCTATGGCGACTATCAGGTTTTGAAGAATATCGACGCCGACGTCGCTCGGGGCGAAGTTGTCGTTATCTGCGGCCCGTCCGGTTCCGGCAAATCCACGCTGATCCGCACGGTCAACCGGTTGGAGGAAATCAATAGCGGTTCAATTACGCTCGATGGCCAGGATATTCACGCTGCGACGAAAACCAGGGAGCTTAATCTGCTGCGCAGCCGCGTCGGGTTCGTTTTTCAGAGTTTTAATCTGTTCCCGCATCTCTCGGTGCTGGAGAACATCACAATTTCACCCATCCGCGTCAAAGGCGTGTCGGCGGATGTTGCCCGCTCCAAGGCGTTGCAGCTTCTCGAACGCGTTGGCCTTTCCGACAAGGCGGGAGCTTACCCCGGGCAACTATCCGGCGGCCAGCAGCAGCGTGTCGCGATTGCTCGCGCTCTTGCCATGGAGCCGCCGGTGATGCTGTTCGATGAGCCCACCAGTGCACTCGACCCCGAAATGGTCGGCGAGGTACTGGCCGTCATGAAGGGCCTTGCCGCCGAAGGCATGACCATGCTGTGCGTCACCCATGAAATGGGCTTTGCGAGAGATGTCGCAGACCGCATCTGGTTCATTGATGCCGGTGAAATCCTGGAGAAGACGACGCCACAGGAGTTTTTCACCACACCACGCCATCCGCGTGCGCAGCGGTTTCTGGCCGACCTGCGCCACTGATACATAATCAACCATAAGAGGAGAACGAGACATGAACTGGAAATGCCTGACACTCACAGCGATCATCGCCGGTACGGCACTTGCCGCACCCGCGTCAGCCGACCAGCTGGACACCATCTTGAACAACAAGGTGCTGCGTTGCGCCACCTTTGCGGACGTTGTGCCCTTTGCTGCGCCCGACCCCAAAACTCGCGAAATGGCCGGATTTGATGTCGACCTCTGCAATGCGATTGCTAGAGAACTGGGCGTGAAGGCTGAAATCAAGCCGGTTTCGGTCGAGGCGCGTGTCCCAGAGGTCAAGCTCGGGCGTGTCGACATTACCGTCGCCAACCTTGCTTACACGCAAAGCCGCGCCGAGCAGATCCAGTTTAGCGATCCATATTACCTCGCCAAGGAAATGCTGATCGTTCCCGTTGACGATGCCGGACAAAAGAAGGCCGATTATGAAGGTCAGCGTGTGGCCTCGACGAAGGGCTCGACCTCGGAAATGTCGATCAAGCTCAACAAGTCGGAGCCCTTGACGTTCCAGGACACAGCCTCCGCCTACCTCGCCGTTCAGCAGGGTAAGGCACGCGGCATGGTAGCCAACACCATGACGACGACCAAGTTCGTCAACGAGTCCAAAACCAAGGGTAAGCCAATGCGCATGATCGAGGAGCCGATGTTGTATCAGCCGATCGGCATCGGTATGGCGAAGGATAATCCGAAGCTAACTGCGAAGGTCAATGAAGTGCTTCGCAAGCTGGATGCTGACGGCGAGATCAACAAGATCTGGGACAAGTGGCTCGGCCCGAATACTGAATACAAAATGGCCCGCACCGACAAGGTCGTTCCGCTGTCCGAACTGAAGTTCGATCCCATTCCCTGATCCTGCCCCGAGTTGCTCTCGGGCAAGAACTCCACCAGACGAAACATTCATTGCAGGCGGCGGGATGCTCTCGCCGCAGGCCTTACCGTGGGAGGTCTTATGATCCACATAAAAGATATAGCAGAGCGGCCGGGCAAGGCCGACATCGAAGCACTTTCGCAGTTTTCGCCAGCCACCATTCATGAGGCGCAGGGACGCAGGGGCGCGCTGTCATCGCGGCTTAAACCCGTTGATCACCGGATGAAGCTGTGCGGACCCGCATTTACGGTCAAATGCGCCCCCCGCGACAACATCATGTTGCAGCTTGCTATCAACTACGCCACACCGGGCGATATCATCGTCGTTTCCGCAGGCGAGTATGAAGAAGCCGGTTCTTTCGGCGATGTGCTTGCCAATGCCTGCCTGGCAAAGGGGATCGGCGGATTGGTTACCGACACCGGTGTCCGCGATACCCTGCAATTGAGAGAACTTGGCTTTCCGGTATTCTCGCTCAGCGTCTGCATCAAGGGAACTGTAAAGGAAACCATTGCCGCCGTGAACGACAGCATCATCGTTGGCGGTGAGATTATCAATCCCGGAGACATCATCGTCGGTGATGCCGATGGTCTCGTGGTCGTGCGTCGGGAAGACGCCCAGGAAACCGCCCGGCTATCCCGGGTTCGCGAAGATGCCGAGGCGGGCTATATCGAGGCCTACAAGCAGGGAAAATCCGTTATTGAAGTCAGTAATCTTGAGCCTGTCTTGAAGGCCAAAGGTCTTCTCGTCGATATCTGACCGGGAAGGCAACGAAAGCCACGAGTGCACCAAGCTCCAGCAACTGAACGGCGCAGGCGACCAGCGCGCCGTTTCACGTCGGAGATTCCGACGACGCTTTCGCTTTGCGCTCTTTCCGCGTCACTTCGTTGAAATCCGGGTGCTTTTCCGGCGATCGACCGACGGATGGATGGGAGAAAGTGGAACCCGATGGACCGCCTGAGCTGCATCACAGGCGTTCCATTGCGCGGCACGCCGCCATCCTGGGCCAGTCTCACCACGGTTAATTCAGTCTCAGGCCCGATCCGGGATCAAAGACGTGAATATCAGAAGAGGCGACTTCGACTCCGATTATTTCGCCAATTGCTGGTCGTATCTCGGCGGGCACGGAAATGTTGATCTCGTGGCGATCATTCTTGAGGCAGATAAGGCGTGTCTCGCCGTGGAACTCATTGCGCTCAACGGTTCCGCGAAACGCCTTGGCATCTTGGTTCAAGCGGAATGATCCCGGCCTGATTCCGACGGTGACCTCACCGGAGCGCAGACCAGCAGGGGCAGCAAACTTCACGAGATCGTCGCCGACGCCCTCCGGCGTCATCTGCAATTGCAGGAAATTCATGTTCGGAGTGCCGATGAAGCCTGCGGCAAAGATGGTTCGGGGTGTCTGGTAAATCTCTTCAGGCGTGCCCATCTGCTCGATCCGTCCGTCTTTCATGAGGACGATACGATCGGCAAGCGTCATGGCTTCGAGCTGGTCATGAGTGACGTAGATGCTCGTCGTTTTCAGGTCCCTGTGGAGCCGTGCGATCTCAACACGCAGACTGCCCCGGAGCTTGGCGTCGAGGTTCGAAAGCGGCTCGTCGAAGAGAAAAACTTCCGGCGTCTTGATCATGGCGCGGGCAAATCGCCACACGCTGTTGCTGTCCGCCCGACAGTTCCGTGGGCTTGCGCGCAAGGTAGACGCCAAGTCCCAGCGCATCGACCACGGGTGCAAGACGCTGATCGATTGCAGACTTTCCAATACCGGCCCTCTCGAGCCCGAAGGTGATGTTGTCCCGTACGCTCATATGAGGGTACAGCGCATAATTCTGAAACACCATGGCGATGCCCCGGTCGCCGGGGTCGCGGTCGTTCATCCGCTCGCCGCCTATGAGAAGATCTCCGCCGGAAATTTCCTCAAGCCCGGCAATCATCCGCAGCATGGTGGATTTCCCGCAGCCTGACGGTCCGAGAAAGACGACGAATTCGTGGTTATCGATCTTGAGGTCAAAATCCCGCATGACCTCCAGCGAACCATAGACTTTCCGGATTCCCCGGCACTCGACGGTGGCCATCAATGCGTCTCCCCATTCATCACGATCTGCAGCTTCACATCTTCAGGCCGGCCTTCGGCCGCCCTCTCGAAAGCGGCAATCGATTGATCGAAGGCATAGGTGCCGGAGACCAATGGTTTCAGGTCAACCTTGCCGGCGGCAATCAGCGCCAATGCGCGATCGAATACGTTGGCGTAGCGGAAAACCGTCTCGATACGGCATTCGCGGAAGCAGGCTGCTGCAAGGTCCACGGCGACGGGCTCCGGCGGCAGGCCGACGATAACAACCGTTCCGCCAGGGCGGACGACCTTGAAGAGATCGCGGACCGCAGCCGGCGCGCCCGAGCATTCGAAGACGATATCCGCCCCCCAACCTTCGGTTTCCTCATTGACCGTCTGAACGAGATCAACCTCCTTCAGGTTGACACCGGTTATGCCGCCATAGCTTTCGGCAAGTTTGAGCTTGGTCGCGGAAATGTCCGAAATGAACACCCGAGAGCAGCCACCGGCCAGAGCGGCGAGCGCCACCATGATGCCGATCGTCCCGCAGCCGGTAACGACCGCGGTATCGCCAGGCGTGATGTTGGCCCGGGCGGCCGCCTGCATGCCCACGGCAAATGGTTCGACCATCGCCCCTTCGGCAAAGGAGACATTGTCCGGCAGCTTGTAGGTGAAACTCGCCGGATGAACCGTTTCGGGGCAAAGCACACCGTGCACCGGTGGCGTCGCCCAGAAGGTGACAGCGGGATCAACATTGTAGAGGCCGAGTCGCGACGCGCGAGATTTCGGATCGGGAATGCCGGGCTCCATGCAGACGCGGTCGCCCGGCTTCAAATGCGTTACATTGGCTCCGGTCTCGATGACAGTCCCCGCGGCCTCGTGGCCGAGCACCATTGGTTCATTGACGACGAAGTCACCGATGCGCCCGTGCGTATAATAATGCACGTCGCTGCCGCAGACACCGACGGTATGCAGACGAATGCGAACGTCATCCGGCCCCAATTGCTGAGGAATTTCGATGTCGCGCAGGGAAAGTTCGCCGACACGTTCGAGGACAAGTGCTTTCATGGGTCAGTCAACCTTGATCAGTTTTCTTGGAAAATGCGGCATTGAGGCCACCTGCAAGCACGCCGAGCAGGATCAGTGGCGGCAGCGACAAGAGGACGACGGCAGCGTTGAGGATGCCCCACGGCACGTTCATGCCGAGCTGCGACATTTCGGACGCGATGATCGGCAGGGTCTTCGCCTTCGAGGTCGTGAGCATCATGGCAAGCAGGAACTCGTTCCATACAAGAACGAATGAGAAGGCGACCGCGCCAAAGACCTGGAAACGGGCAATTGGCAGGGCGATGCGGAAGAACGTCGCATAGGGACCAAGTCCATCCACCCGGGCAGCCTCTTCAACGTGAAGGCTGACGCGCTCAAAAGCCGGCACGGAAAGCCATATGGTTATTGAAGCGGTGACGATGAGATAGGTCACGATCAGCGACAGTCTCGTGTCGTAGAGATCAAGACCAAGCCAGATGACCAGCATGGGAATGGCGATTGCGACGGGCGGCAGGAAACGGAGCGACAGGACAAAAAACTGCGCTTCCGCCGTGATCCTGTTCTTGAATCGGGCAATCACATAGGCGGCGGGCACACCGAGTACTGCGCCGAGGACGACCGCACTCGAGCAGATGATCAACGAGTTGGTGAGCGCGCGCGCGACCGAACGGCGATTGAGCACATAGCTCATATTGTCGAGGACAGGCTGGAAGACGAGTTTGGGCGTCGATACCAGTAGGTCGGCATTGGTCTTGAAAGCGTTGAGCAGGGTCCAAAGCAGCGGCAGCACGACAAGTGCGGCGGCCAGAACCAGCAACACCCTGAGGAAGAAAGTGGAGACTTTCATCGGTTCAGCCTCTTCCACGTAAAGGTAAAGGTGACGATGGTCAGGACCATCATGATGACAGCCATGGAGGAGGCGTACGAAATCTTGCCGGCTTCGATGAAGCCCTGCGAATAGGCGTACATGTCCAGTGTCTCGGTAGAGATGCCGGGACCACCGCGCGTCATGACGTAGACGAGATCGAAGGAACGCAGGCTCTCGATAGCCTTAACGAGGAGCAGGCTGATCAAGGGCGCTTTCAGCATCGGAAGCGTTACAAAACGATGGATTTCGAAGCGGCTCGCGCGATCGATACGTGCGGCTTCCAGCGGCTGCGGCGGCAGGGATTCCAGAAGCTTCAGGATGATGACTGCAAAGAACAAACCCCACTGCCAGACATCAACGAAGGCAACGGCAAGAAGGGCGCCGAGGGGTGTCGACAGAATATCGGGCGTAATGCCGGTGAGTTCCCTGACCGGCCAGGTCAAGGCGCCGTAGAGCGGATGAAAGGCGAATTTCCAGACGAAAGCGGCGCAAACCCGTGGCAAAAGAACGGGAATGATGAAAAGCACGCAGAGAACGTTTCGTACGCGAGGGCTTGCGGCCTCGAACATCGCAATCCCGAGAGCAAGCCCGGTCACCATGGTCATTGAGACGCTGATGACCTCCCACTTGAAGGACACCCAAAGCGCGTTCAGAAAACGTGCATCTGAAAACAGCGCGGCATAATTGGCAAACCAGACGTAGTCCGCGTCGGGCGCAGACAGCGTGCGGTTTTGCAGGGAGATGTTGATGGCGTAGACCGTCGGCACGAGCGCCAGAACGATCAGGATGCTGAGAGTGGGTCCAAGAAAGACGTAAGGCAGCGAGCGGCCGCGGCGCATGGCAGGTCCTCGGGTGGGGAAAAGGGGGCGCGTCACTGGACGCGCCCGTCAGACGGCTTGGGAGGCGTCAGAGTTTGGCGGCGAAAGCTTCGAGTTCGTTGAGCGTCGCCTTGATATCGGTGCGGCTGCCGGTGATCAGCTCTTCGAGCATGATGCCCCACTGGTTGCCCAGTTCCTGCCAACGCGCATCCTGCCAGAAGGTCACGGTGGTCTTTTCACCGGTCGCGGCCATGGCATCGGCAAGGTTCTGGCCGAAGGTCTTGGCATATTCCGGGCTCTGGTAGGTGCTGGTGCGCGTCAGTTCGCCCGGCTGGCCGGCGGCGAGGCGGCGTGCTTCCTGTTCCTTGGATGTCGCCCAGGCAACGAAGAGACCGGCGCAGGCCTTCTCCTCGTCAGTCTTGTTGGCCTTGGAAGCAATCGCAAAACCATGGGCGTAACCGGCGCCGGGCAGCGGCGACGGCGGAACCGAGAATGCCACCTTGTCCGCAACCTGGCTCTGGGCCTTATCGACGGACATGCCGCCAAGAGGTGCGGATTCGATGATGATCGCCACCTTGCCGGAGCGGAAAGCGCCGGTGGACTCGTCCCAGGAGCCGGTCTGCGTGCCCGGTGCGGAATATTTGAAGAGCTCGAGATAGGTCTCGGTCGCCTTTACGGCCGCATCGGAATTGAAGGCAGGCTTGCCATCCTTGAACCACTCGCCGCCATTTGCCTTGAAGAAGGGCATCCAGCGCCAGACATTGGCGCCTGAACCGCGCTGACCGCGCAGGGCAGTGCCGTAGACGCCATTGGCCGGGTCATGCAGCTTCTTCACGGCGGCAAAATATTCGTCCCATGTCTTTGGCGGGGCGATGCCCGCCTTTTCCAGAAGGTCGGTGCGATAGACCATCAGGTCGCCGCCGCCCTGTACCGGTGCAAACCACTCCTTGCCGTCGTAGGTCGCAGCGGCGCGCATGCCTGCGTCGAAGTCCTTGTAGTCGTATTCTGCCGGGTAAAAGCCTTCGAGCGGAACGATCCACTTTGACGAGGCAAAAAGCGCCAGATTGGCTTCGTCAACGTAATAGACGTTGAAGCTACCGACTGTCGAGGCGTCGGCCTGCGACTTTGCGCGGCGATCATTCTCGTTGAGATAGCTGATCTCGAAGCCTGCGCCAGATAGTTCTTCGAACTCATCGACATATTTTTCGAGAAGGGTCAGTCCGTCGCGCGGCTGTGCCAGAACACGCACGTCGCTCGTGCATTGTGCGGCGGCAAACGCGCTGGACGCGGCAAATAGGGCAACAACCGCGCAGCCTGCGCGGAGAGCATTGAGTGTCATGATGTCCTCCCTTGGTGGCAACTCCCGTGCCATCGACGCGTCCAGATTTGCGCAAGCGACGGACGCAAACTAGTTGGCGTCAGTCACAGAACTGGTATTATCTTGACATTTGTGCGCCATAACATGAGCAGATGAATGCGTATTGCATCAGACTTTCCTCAATCAGTATCTGAGACCTTCACCGCCACGCGCGAGCAGATCGTCTTGCCCAGAGGCGCTTCCTATCTGATCCGCCGGGACGACTATCCCAACCCGATCTGCATCTGGAACTATCATCCCGAATGGGAAATTCACTTCATACCTGATGCTACCGGCTTCGCTTATGTGGGAGACTACATCGGTTCGTTCCGTCCGGGGCATCTGGTGCTCACGGGGACAAACCTTCCCCATAACTGGATTACACCGGGCGCGCCGGCCTTGCCCGGCCGTGACATGGTCCTCCAGTTCGACGCGGATGCCTTGATCGGCGTCCGCTCGGTCTGTCCGGAGTTTGACGTGCTCTACCGACTGAAACCCCTGGCGCAACGCGGGATCGAGGTTCTGGGGGAAGACGCGTTTACTATCGGGGCGAAGATCCTCAGGCTGCATTCGGCAGGACACCGCGGCGGACTGGGCCTTTTTCTGGAAATCCTCGAGGATATCGAAACAGCCGCCGAGAAGCGGCTGCTCGCCAGCGAACACTTCATATCCGTTTATAATCAGGTGTCTGACCGCAGACATCGCAGGATCGATCAGGCGATCCAGATACTGCAATCGAATCCTGCCGCGCAAATGCAGGAAGTGGCAGAACTGGTCGGCTTCGAGCCCTCCGCATTTTCCCGTGCCTTCCGGCGCCTTACCGGCATGAACTTCTCCGACTATAGCCGTTCGGTGCGTGTGTGGCGCGCGAGAACCCTGCTTGCGGAGACCGAGACATCGATTACGGATGTCTGTTTCGAGGCGGGCTTCAACAACCTGTCGAACTTCAATCGTTACTTTCGGACGGAGATGGGGCTTACACCTCGAGCCTACAGAAAGGCCGCTCGCATCAGGGCGAAATCCGTTATCGCAGGACCATCAGCGAAATAGGGTTTGCCGATGGCCTGAACTGGCCAGCCTGTGCAACGCTTTCTGACGCGGATGCGTTCTATGCCGCCAGCGTTCGTCTTTCATCGCTGTGGGGTATGCCGCAAAGGCGGGCGGATACCTGGACCTATGGGCGCCATCAAGAGGAGGAGTTCATGCACACAGGTGTCAAGCAGCTGATCGGAGCGCTAACGCTTGCGGTTGCGCTATCGGCGCAATCCGCTTCCGCCGCCAGCCCAAAGCCGGTGCCGGTTGGGAGCGATCATTACCGCGGCAAGTGGCTTGAGATTGGCCGTATGCCGATGCTGCTCACCGACGGCTGCGTCGCCGGCTATTCGACATACCGGCAGGGCAGGGCTGCAAACGAGGTTCTGGTGGAAGACGGCTGCCGGGTCGACACTCCGCAGGGCCGGCTGAAAACCATCAGGGGCGTCGGCAAGATAGAGGACTTCGGTTCTGCGAATGCAAAGATGCGGGTTCGCTATCCTCTCCTCATCACTTTCAACTATTGGGTCCTGTATAAATCCCCGGACAAATCGTGGTTCATCAGCGCCAATCCCTCCACGGATGACGTGTGGATCTACGCCAGAAGCGTGCCCTCCAAAAGCAAACTTCAAAGAATGATCGCAGAAACGCGCAAGCTGGGTTACGACGTCAACAAGCTTGAGTTTCCAGCTCAGCGCTAAAGGACCCTGACGATGCTACATTCCCTCGCAAATGGTTACAGGGCGATCGTGATAGGGGCATCCGGCGGCATAGGAGGGGCTTTGCTGTCTCTCCTTCAGACAGATCCTCGCTGCGCGCTCGCCCTGCCACTCTCGCGCAGCGGAGGTGATCTTGATATCATCGACGAGGCGAGTGTCGCCGGGGCTGTCAGCCGCCTGTCAGATCAGCGCGGCTCGTTCGATCTGGTCTTTAATGCAACGGGTGCGCTGACGATCGATGGCGTCGGACCGGAAAAGACGATCAAGGCGATTGATCCTTCCCAAATGGCCAAACAGTTCGCTGTCAATTCGATCGGACCAGCCCTGCTGCTGAAGCATTTTGCGCCGCTTCTGAAACGGGAGGAACGGTGCGTTTTTGCCTCGCTGTCCGCACGCGTCGGATCGATAGGAGACAACAGACTGGGCGGCTGGATTTCCTACAGGGCATCGAAGGCCGCCCAGAACCAGATAATCCGAACCGCGGCGATCGAAATCGCGCGTACCCATCCGCAGTCCATCGTGGTGGCGCTCCATCCGGGCACGGTGGATACTGATCTCTCGCAGGCCTTTTCAAAGGGCCGGGAGCGCTTTTCACCGAAACACGCCGCAGCAAGTCTCCTGGCAACGATAGATGGACTTACGCCCGCCCAGACAGGGCAGTTCTTCGCCTATGACGGCCGCAGGATAGAGTGGTAGGGCCGTGACAGCGGCGAAGGGAGGCGTAAAACACCTCCGTCAAGTGATTAAACTCTACCTTCCGGGGTCCGCTGCAGCCGATCATAGGAACTGGCAGGTCTCCGTTACCGCGACGCCAGGAGATCATCTGTTTCCCGGTACCTGTCCGTGTGAAAGCCCAGCTTTATCAAGCCACGGCTGACCTCCGCCGCATTCATGAATAAATCCCAGATCAGGCCGCTGCGATGGTTTTCCATCATAGCAACTACGGGCCCCTGATCGATGGCGAGATGGGTTTTTGAAACCCAGCCGGTGGACGGCTGGAAGGAATCCATCAGGCCGAAACGACCCCTTAGTGCGCCGCCACGCCATTGCAGAAAGCGCACAGCCGCCCGTATCGATCGAACCGGCAGGAACGGTATGCTAGAGAGCGCAGCCGTCGTGGTAATGATGCCATGGTCATCGGTCGGAGAATTGACGGCATACCCCTTCGGCCCGTCGCAGGCCGATAGACCCCATCCGTCTTCCGGCGCATAACGGGTGCTGCAATACCGATAGTTGATGAGGCTATGGGCATGGACCTGCTCGAGATAATCATTGCAATAGGCATCACCCAAACCGCGCGGATCGAGAGTGCAGAATGAATATTGCGACAGGAAGAGCGGACCTCCATACGGCTCGCCGAGCGGCAGCCTGACGCCAAGATATCTCGCGCCGTTTCTGATCTCGCCATCGCGCGCCCAGCCGGAGTGGTAGGAGACCGGGTTTATTGCATGCGCGGCCGATCCTGCCGCAAGAACGTAAGTGACCAGAGCCTCGTTCCATCCCGCAATCGGCAGGTTCTTCGCCCAGCCGAAGCGGGGGCTCCAATGCCAGTAGAGAGGGCCGGGCTTTCCCTGTGTAAACCAGTTCCACTCCACTGCCTCCACGATGTGGGTAACCGACCGGCGCAGATCCATTTCCGTCGATGTCGGCTCGTCGAAGAACTCGCGGGCGCAGATCAGTGCCTGAACCAGAAGTGCAGTCTCAACGAGATCGCCGCCGTCATCGAACTTCGCAAATGGAATTGTCTTTCCGCCGGAGCTGTGGACAAAATGCGGAAAAGCGCCGTGAAATCGCTTCACCGCGCCGAGAGATCGCAGCATAAGGTTCGCCCGATCGATCGCCTCCTGCCGCGTAATCCAGGACCGGTGAACGCCGACAATGAGCGCAAGAAATCCGAACCCCACCCCCGATATGGATGTGATTTCGTGGATCGTCTGACCATCTGATCCCATGCGGTCCCTGGGAAGTCCGCTCTCGCGATGGCTGCCGGACCAGAAGTAGTCGAAGGTAGTGCGATGCAAGTCATCAAGTTCAGCAGAAAATTCGTCCGTCACCTCAAACCTCGAATGATCCGCAGGAAATCGCAACCACATCCGCAAACAGGCTTATCCGACTTGGTCATTGATTCCAAATACCCGTGGAAGTGGTGGACATCGTATTGGTAGACAAAAATCGGGGCCGGCTTCTGTCTCGCGCCAAGGGAACATCGTCGGGTCAGCTTGGTTGAAATCTGTGACCACATCCGATCATATAAGATTAGTTAGAGACCAAAGCTCCCATGATCCTATCAATTTCCGGCCTCAGAAAGACCTATCAGACCGCCGAAGGGACGATACCGGTTGTCAATGGCGTTGATCTGAGCGTTGACGCGGGAGAGAGCCTTGCATTGACGGGAGAATCCGGCAGCGGCAAAAGCACGCTCCTGCATCTTGTTGGCGGCCTTGATCTGCCCGACAGCGGCACCGTCAGGGTGAACGGCCGTACGATCACCGATCTTAACGACAGAGACCGCGCAATATTTCGCCGGCATGACGTCGGTTTGATTTTTCAGCAGTTCAATCTGATTCCGAGCCTCGATGTCGGCTCCAATGTCTCTTTCCACGCAAAGCTCGCTGGCCGTTTTGATCGGACGTGGGAAAAGACACTGGTCGAAGCCCTGGGAATTGCGGCGCTCCTCGACCGTTATCCCGAGCAGCTCTCGGGAGGGCAACAGCAGCGGGTTGCGATCGCAAGGACGCTTGCGGCCCGGCCGCCGCTGATCCTTGCCGACGAACCGACCGGCAATCTCGACGAGAACACCGCAGATATCGTTATCGACATCATGCTGCGACTGACGACGTCAGCGAAAATCGCGCTTCTGCTCGTCACCCATTCCAGCCGGCTCGCCGCAAAACTCGATCGGCGCATTGCCCTCAGCGGCGGAAAGGTGTCGCAATGAACGCGACCGCCTTCAGTGCGCTGCTCTCGCACTGGCGCTACAGACCACTGCAATTCTTGATGCTCGTCATGGGCGTGGCGCTCGCGACAGCGCTATGGTCTGCCGTACAGGCCATCAATTCCGAAGCGCGTGCCAGCTATGACAGGGCGGCCTCGCTATTGTCTCAAAACCAGCTGGATCAGCTGGTCGCCAAAGACGGCGGCATGATAGCCTTGGAAACCTACGCCAGACTTCGCCGGGCCGGCTTGGATGTCTCTCCGGTCATCGAAGGTCAACACCGGTTCGGGACGACGCGTATCAGGCTGATCGGGGATTGACCCGTTGACGATGCCCTCGGATGGATCGGTACTTCCCCCTTCGGACCGATCCGGCCTTATAGACTTCATGACGGCGCCCGGCGTTATGATCGTCTCACCGGCGACGGCCAGCGCCTTAAAGGATACGGCGGGTCTTGCCGTCAGACCGACGGCCAATATTCCCGACGGGGCGGCCTTTGTCGACATTTCCACTGCCGCCCGCATCCTCGAACGCAAAGGAGATCTCAGCCGGATCGTCATTTTACCCTCACAAGCAGTGGATCGTCAGGCAATCGCGGTTGCCGCACCGGACCTGACAATAAGAGAAGCGGGCGGGCGATCGGACGTTGCGCGGCTCACCGACAGTTTTCATCTCAACCTCACGGCATTCGGCTTCCTTGCTTTTGTCGTTGGTCTGTTTATCGCCTATTCCGCAACCGGTCTGTCATTCGAGCAGAGGCGAGGTACCTTCAGAACCTTGAGATCGCTCGGCATCTCGCTCGGCTCACTCACTGTGATGCTCGTTGTTGAAATTACGCTTTTTGCGCTCTTGTCCGGCGCCTTTGGCGTCGTTCTCGGCTATGTCATCGCTTCTGCACTTCTGCCAGGGGTTGCCGCGACGCTCAGTGGGCTTTACGGGGCGAGCGTTTCAGGCTCACTTTCCATCAGGCCTGAATGGTGGCTGGCTGGTCTAGGCATGGCGCTGATCGGGACGTGGCTTTCCTCGCTCCAACATCTATGGCGTGTCTGGCGGATGCCGATATTGTCCGCAGCGCATAGCCGGGCATGGACAATGGCATCGGTCAGGGGGCTGGTGCTACAGGCAACAATCGGCACATTTCTGATCGTGCTGTCCGGCCTGCTTGTCTGGACTGGCAGTGGGCTCCTAGCCGGATTTGCGGTTCTGGCCGCGCTGCTGCTCGGCGCGGCATTCATTCTTCCTCCTTTTCTCTCCTTTGCCATGAAGGCAGGCGAACACGTTTCCCGACACATACTGGTGCGATGGTTCTTTGCAGATACGCGTCAGCAATTGCCCGGGCTCTCCCTTGCTTTGATGGCATTGCTGCTTGCGCTATCGGCCAATATCGGCGTCGGCACGATGGTCTCGAGCTTTCGAGAGACATTTCTGGGTTGGCTCGATCAGCGACTTGCAGCAGAGGTTTACGTGACAGCGCGAGACGAGACGGAAGCCGAGAAGCTACGCCAGTGGTTTCCTCAACATACACGTGCGGTTCTGCCCATCTGGAGCAGCCGTGGTGACGTCTCAGGCGAACAGGTCCAGATTTTTGGTGTCGCCGATGATCCTACCTACAGGGATCATTGGCCGTTGATCCTTCGCTCGCCCACGACCTGGGATGAAATCGCGAGCGGCCGGGGCGCAATCGTCAATGAGCAGTTGTGGCGGACCGGCAAAGCTTCACCTGGCCAGAAAATCCAATTGCCAGGTGGCTGGAGCGCTACCGTCGTCGGCGTATTTTCGGATTACGGCAATCCGTCCGGACAGGTGATTATCGGCATTGATGCACTTGTTGAGCACTATCCGGATGTCGAAAAACTGCGATATGGCCTTCGCCTTGCGCCGGAGGAGGTGGCGGATTTCCGACGCAGCCTGATGGACGAATTCGGCCTGCCGGAAGCCAATATCGTTGACCAGGCATCTCTTAAGCGGCAATCCGCAGCCATTTTCGAGCAGACCTTTGCGGTGACGGGCGCCCTGAACGTCCTGACGCTCGGCGTTGCCGGTTTTGCGATGTTTTCAAGCCTCTTGACGCTCGCCTCACTCCGGTTGCCGCAACTGGCCCCGGTCTGGGCGCTCGGACTTCGCCGTCGTGATCTGGCGTGGCTGGAGTTTATCCGCACACTCGCTTTGTGGTTCATAACTTTCGTGGCCGCCATTCCCGTCGGGCTTGCTTTGGCCTGGGTTCTCCTCGTGATCATCAATGTGGAAGCGTTCGGATGGCGGCTGCCGATGATCCTCTTCCCGATGGAATGGCTGAAACTGGGCCTTGTCGCCCTCGTGGCCGCCATCATGTCGGTTTTGATCCCGGTCCGGCGATTGGCGAAAACGACACCCACGGACCTTCTCAGGATATTTGCCAATGAACGCTAGGCCCATCATTCGTCTTTTTTTCGTCTGTTGTCTTCTCGCGCCGGCGGCATCGGTAGCGCAGGGTTTCGCCGGACTGGGGTCGAATGCGGAAGGCTTCAGCGTTCCACGACGAGGGGTGCCGCTGGTTTTTCCACGGGAGCATGGGCCGCATCCGGACTTCAGGATCGAATGGTGGTACGTCACCGCAAATCTCCAGACCGCCGACGGTGAGCAGCTAGGGGCTCAATGGACGCTTTTTCGTTCGGCGCTCCAGCCCGGCGAGCGGGTAGGATGGGCGGATCCGCAGATCTGGCTGGGCCACGCCGCCGTGACAACCGCCAGCCGCCATTATGTTGCCGAAAGACTGGCGCGCGGCGGCATTGGACAGGCGGGTGTCGGGGTCGCTCCTTTTAAGGCATGGATAGATAATTGGGAGATGAAGACGGCAGTGACTGGACATGCCGACCCTCTCGACAAAATTGATTTGAACGCCAGCGGCAAAGGTTTTCATTATCAGCTCAAACTTCAGGCGAACGGCCCGTTGGTTCTTCAGGGGGACGGGGGCTTTTCGGTCAAATCAGCCGCCGGGCAGGCCAGCTATTATTATTCCCAGCCCTTCTACGAGGTCAGCGGCAACGTCGTTCTTGAGGGCCGGGTCCTGCAGGTGACAGGCAAAGCTTGGCTCGATCGTGAGTGGTCATCCCAGCCCCTCGCTTCCAATCAGACGGGATGGGACTGGTTTTCCCTCCACCTCGCATCCGGCGAAAAGATGATGGCGTTCAGGCTGAGAGATGACGAAGGAGGTTATACGTCTGCCAACTGGATTTCGGCCGATGGCACGACCTCGCCGGTCGATCCCCGGGAGATACAGATTTCGCCCTTGCGGACCGCAACGGTGAACGGCAAGGCGGTTCCGGTGGAATGGAACCTGAAGATTCCAAGCCGGGGTCTCAACATCAAAACGACGGCGCTGAACGAGCAGGCATGGATGGCGACCTCGACCCCTTACTGGGAGGGGCCAGTCGAGTTTACGGGAACGGCCTCGGGACGAGGCTACCTGGAAATGACCGGTTATTGAACTCGGCTCTAAAGCGTCCGGGGTCTCACCCGGGGGGAAAGGGCACTTATCTCTCTTCAGACTATTAATCAGGCGGTCCTTGCAAGCCGCCTGATGGTTTGCGGCGGTTGTCCATACTGCCGCATGAAGGCATCGCGCATGCGCCGAAGATCGACGAAACCACTTTCGCGCGCGATCTGATCCATCGGGTGCCGGGTCTCCTCGATCATCAGGCGAGCTGCCTCAAGGCGGATTTGCTCCACGGCCTTGGCGGGTGTCTGGCCGGTTTCGGCATGAAACGCACGGCTGAACTGGCGGGGCGAGAGTGCCGCGACCTCAGCCAGTTCCTCGACGGTCAAAGGGTTGGCAAGATGTGTCTTCGCATGGATCAGCGTCTTCTGGATGCGGTCACTGCTGGGTGCAAGTTGGAGCAATTCAGAATGTTGCGACTGACCACCGGCCCGGCGATGATGCATTACAAGTCTTCGGGCTATCGCGCCTGCCACATCGCGTCCCAAATCTTTTTCGATCAGTGCCACTGCGAGATCCAGGCCGGCGGTCAGGCCGGCCGATGTCCAGACCGGTCCCTCGTTGATGAAGATGCGATCGTCTTCAACGCGCACCTTTGGGAAGGACCTGCGCATCTCCTGCGCATAGGACCAGTGGGTAGTTGCGCGCCGTCCGTCGAGAAATCCCATTTGCCCAAGCAGAAACGATCCGGTGCAGAGCCCTGCGACCCGCCGCGATGCCCTGGCCATTGCGCGCAAGGTGGCAAGCGTTGCTTCATCCTGCTGCGGAGGCGGAAGGAGGCCTGCCAGAAGAAGCAGTGTATCCACCTGTCCCACCTCATCGAGTTTTGTGGTCGGCACGGAAAAACCGCTGGACGACATGACAGGGCCACCTTCGACCGAGGTGATCGAGAGCGTATAATAGGCTTCATCCCTCAACACATTGGCCAACTCGAAAGCAGCTTGGACGCCCAGCGCGAGAAACTGGAAACCCGGCGTCAGCACCATGGAAATATGAGGCACCCGTTCCTCCTATCCTGTGTCTTAAAAACGTAGTTTATACGTCATATCGGACAAATGTCATCTGGTCCATAACGTCCGTGTCGAAAGCGATGGCGCTTTCCCCCGAACAAGGAACAGATCAATGACCACAAAGGGAACTGCACTCATCACCGGCGCCTCAACCGGCATCGGCGCAATCTACGCTGACCGTCTAGCCGCGCGCGGTTATGACCTGGTCCTTGTAGCCCGAAACGGGGACAAGCTGCAGTCGCTCGCCTCTGAGATATCGAACAAGACGGGTCGTGTGGTTCAAGTGCTTGCCGCCGATCTGGGCGATACGGCCGATCTTGCCCGCGTTGAAAAAGTGCTGCGTGAAGACGCCAACATCACGGCGCTGGTCAACAATGCCGGTATCGGCACCCACACGACGCTGCTGGAAAGCGATGTCGATCGCATGGAAGCCATGGTCCGGCTCAACGTGACCGCATTGATGCGCCTGACATACGCGGCAGTGCCAGGCCTGGTGTCGCGCGGCGGCGGCACGGTGATCAATATCGCTTCGATCGTTGCGGTTGCGCCAGAACTGCTCAACGGCGTTTACGGTGGTACCAAGGCTTTTGTGCAGGCGTTTACCACATCGCTCAATCACGAACTCGCGGACCGTGGCATCCGGGCGCAGGCCGTCCTGCCCGGTGCCACCCGCACCGACTTCTGGGCAATTGGAGGCCTGCCGGTCGAACATCTTCCCGACGAGATCGTCATGCAGGCCGAGGATATGGTCGATGCCGCGTTGGCCGGGCTCGATCAGGGGGAAACCAGCACCATTCCCGCGCTCAGGGATGTCGAGCTATGGCACGCCTATGAGGCGGCACGTCTCGCGCTCGGCCCTCAGCTTTCCGCCACCCGGCCGGCAACGCGTCTGATCGCGGCAGCCTGAAACGTCCGCCCTTTATGGTTTAAGACATTCGGAATCTTCGTCGCAGCGTGTCAATCGGTGAACGGCACGGTGGCCTCCCTTTCCCAGGGGCCACCGAGATATCTCCACAGGTCAAGCCCTACAATCGTGATGTCGTGGGGCGAGAAGCCATCTGTAAGCGTGCGATAAAGCTCGTTTGCCTTCGCTCGCGAAGCCTTGTTTTGAACCGTGATGTGCGGTCGCCACGCCTGCATGTCTTGGGAGCCAAGCCATTGGACGAAATCGCTCCGCAGGGCACCACGAACCGAGTTCAGCGTCGCGCTTTCGATCGTGAACGCGACGCCAGCACCGAGATGACGGACACCGCTGACTTGGGCCGAAATCACGCTGGTACCTTTCGCAATGGATCGTAGGCTCTCGCCAATTACGTCCACATATTCGCCCGGCAGGCGGTAAAACATCGTCAGATGCGCCCGCAGGAAATTCCGGTCCTGCGGGAAATATTGCTGACGAAGCAGATCGAAGGGCATGAGATCGTGCTCTGCGATGCGGGCTGTCAGGATCATCGGATGGCGTGTCTTCAAATTAGCGGATCCGGGCTTGTCGCCCGGGTTTCCGAAGCGATCTCGGTGGCAGTGGCATCCCGTCGCAGCTCCTAGAACTCGATGACCTGGCGTACAGCGCTTCCGTCATGCAGGCGGTCGAAACCTTCGTTGATATCCTCGAGCTTGAGCCTTGCACTGAGCAAACGGTTCACCGGCAGCCGCCCATCACGGTAAAGCGCGATGAACCGCGGAATATCGCGGACGGGCACACAGGTGCCGATATAGCTGCCTTTGAGTGTCCTCTCCTCGGCAACCAGTTGCACGATGTTCACCGGCAGGGTCGCGGACGGCGGCGGCAGGCCTGCGGTCACGGTCGTGCCGCCGCGTTTGGTCATCCTGAAGGCATTTTCGAGAGCGCGAATGGAACCGGCCATCTCAAATGCATAGTCAGCGCCACCGGAGGTAAGCTGTCGAACCTGTTCGACGGCATCTTCATCGCGTCCGCTCACCACTGCTGTCGCGCCAAGTTCACCGGCAAGCGCAAGCTTTTCCTCTGAAAGATCGACGGCGACGATCTTGCTGGCGCCAGCCGCCCGGGCTCCCAGCACCGCGGCAAGACCGACGCCACCCAGCCCGATGACGACGGCGGTTGAGCCGGCCTTTATCTCGGCCGTATTCACGACTGCGCCCACGCCCGTCAGAACCGCGCAGCCGAAAAGCGCGGCTTCCACAAATGGCAGGTCGCGGTCGATCTTGATAAGCGAATTGCGCGAAACGACGGCATATTCGGCAAAAGCGGATACCCCGAGATGATGATGGACGGTTTGACCGTGATAATTCAGCCTTATCGCGCCGCCGACAAGTGTTCCTGCTGCGTTGGCCGCAGCACCCGGTTCGCAAAGCGCTGGCCGACCTTCCGCACAAGGCAGACAATGCCCGCAGCTCGGCATGAAGACCATTACGACGTGATCACCCGGTTCGAGGTCCCGGACCCCATCCCCAAGGGCCTCGACAACGCCGGCTGCCTCGTGCCCCAGCGCCATCGGCATTGGCCGGGGCCTGTCACCGTTGATGACGGAAAGATCGGAGTGACAAAGGCCGGCGGCGCGGATGCGAATGAGGACTTCGCCGGGGCCGGGCGGCGAAAGTTCGATTTCCTCAATCGCAAGAGGCCTGCTTTCGCGGTAAGGAGGAGACACATTCATCCTCTGCAACACAGCTGCTTTGACCCGCATTATTCCCTCCTTCACCGACTTTCCCCAGAAATACACGATATCCGTCCACCAGTAATGCAGGGAGTGGCATAAACTGTTTTGAATTGGATTGACCAACCCGTCCGGCGTGCAAAAACCGGCGAGGAGCGTCGTCTGTCCCCTATAGCCAGCGCGATCTGAATGCGATGGTGTCGAAGGCGATACGCGCTTCGAGCGATCTTTGCGCGTGGAAGCGACGGCAATGGCCAGATGCTACAGACCTGCTTTGGAGCAACGCTGTGAACACTCCGCTCGATATCGACGGATACGGCGGTAGAACTGGGTGCGCTCGATCCCGAAATGAGCGCGCGCTCAATCACGAGTTTCGAAGAACAGTGGCAAGATCAGGATTTGCTCTTCACGAAAATCGCGCCGATGGCAGGAAAACCATTCGATACTCTTTGAGACCAGGGAGGACGCCATGAGAGCTGCTGCTTGATCACGGAAACCACGTTGCTGATTTTCGATCGGTGGAAACATACATGGCAACGCCTTCACCACGTGGATCGTGGGATCCAAGAATCGTTTCTTGATCCTGGATGCAGATGACGCCCGCCTGTCCGAAAATCGGCGACAGTGCCGGCAGTGGCAAGACGTCATGCCCAAGCGCAGTCAGTCCCCCGATAATGTTCGCGTCAGGCGACTGCTCGACTTTCAGGCTGTGATGCACGTCGGAAAATGTCTTGCCAAGCAGAAAACGAGGTTGTGCCAAAGCCTGTTCGGGCGTCATGCCGTAGTCGAGCAGGCCTGTGAGCACCAGCGACAATGTCTGCGGCTGGCCATCCGCCCCTTGCGTTCCGTAAAGCAAATAGGGGGATCCATCCTTGAACGCGATGCCCGGGTTGAGGGTATAGAAGGGCCGCTTTCCAGGCTTTATGGCGTTCGGATGGCCGCTTGCAACCGAAAACGCCGCGCCGCGGTTCTGCCAGATGACGCCGGTGTCGCCAACGACCACGCCGCTGCCCCAGTCGAAATATGTGCTCTGAAGCACGCTTGCACAGCGCCCCTGTTCGTCGGTTGCCGCGAAGAAGACCGTGTCACCATGCTGGTAAGCATGAGGCCATTCGAGCGCCCGCTCGTGGTCGATGGCCTGAGCTTTCTTCTCAAGCCGGGTTGGGTCAAGAAAGCCGGGAGAGTTGCCGTCGGCGAAATCCGGGTCGGCGATGTGCTCGCGATCGAGGAACGCCTGTTTCACGGCTTCAACCAAAAGATGGTAACGCGCTGCGCTTGATGGCGGTAGTGACGCCAAATCCAGCCGGGACAGAATGCCAAGGATTGCAAGTGTGGAAAGCCCCTGCGTCGGCGGGGGCGGGGCGAAAAGCGTTACGCCGCGATAGTCCTGCGACACGGGTTCCGCATCGCGGGTGTGGGTGAGCTGCAAGTCGACAGCAGTGATCGGCGAGCCCAGCGAAGCCATCGCCTCTCCAAGGCGGCGCGCCAACTCTCCCTCATAAAAGGACCGATAGCCATGCTCGGCGATGTGCCGAAGGGTTCGAGCGAGCGGACGTTGCGTGAAAATGCCCATGCTTGCTGGATGATCAAACGCGGCTGCGAAACCCGGCCAGTGGGCTATTTCGGGGCGTCTGAATTCAAGCCAGAAATCTTGTGTGTTGCCCGGCTGGTATCCGCTTTCCGCAAAAGCTATTGCGGGCATCAGAAGATCGGAAAGCTGCTCGCGGCCTTGCCAATGCTGCTGTCCAAACGCCAGGGCATGACCCCAGCTATCTACCGCGCAGGCGGTCGTTATCATGGAAGAGGGGCCGCGCAGCGGGATTGCCGTCTGATAGTCGGGAAGGACCGCCGCGGCCTGACCTATTCCCAGAAAGGACCGGCGGAGGCCCTGCTTGTCGGCGACCAGCCATACGGCATCGCCGCCCAGACCGCAAAAATGCGGCATCACCACCGCAAGTGTCGCAGCGATCGCAACGGCCGCCTCGATAGCATTGCCGCCACGTCTT
This sequence comes from Agrobacterium sp. SORGH_AS_0440, assembly GCF_031453135.1. NCBI lineage: Bacteria > Pseudomonadati > Pseudomonadota > Alphaproteobacteria > Hyphomicrobiales > Rhizobiaceae > Agrobacterium > Agrobacterium sp. SORGH_AS_0440. The sequence goes on from NZ_JAVIYR010000001.1 coordinate 1,390,338, forward strand.
AGTACCGCTGCGCCGGCTTCGCTTGCCAGGGGATGTGGACTGGTGACCATTCCCGGCAGGGCAGCTTCCGGCACACGTAGCGACATGATATTTCCTCTCTTGACGGACTGGCCGAAAACTTCCGGCCAGGGATGCACATCGTGGCTCGCTCAGTCGATCTTGTAGGCGAGCTTGCGGTCGTCCAAGGACGGCAGGAACTGGCGGGTGAATACCTGTTCGGGCTTTGGCTTGGAAGGCAGCTGATAGCCTTCGGCCACGATATCGATCGAACGCGCAAGACGAGCGTCATCAACGTCGCCGAGGCCGAGCCTTTCGACTTCCGGCGAGATGATCAGGTTCTCGTAGGAGAATTTCATGCGCGCAAGTTCGAGTTCTTCCTTGGCAAGATTGTCGTAGGCCAACACGGCCTCTATGCCTGCCCTGGAATTTTCGGCGATTTCCCTGGTGGCCTTGTTCACCGCGCGTACCAGTCCTTCCACCGCTTTCGGGTTTTCCCTGACGAGTTTCTGCGACACCATCATGCCGTTGGCGTAGAGATCAAGGCCATAATCGCCGAAGGACAGCCAGTTGTAGTCCTTTGCCGGGTCCTGGCGATTATTGATGAGGTTGAACCAGCTGGTGATGTTGAACACGAGGGCGCCGTCGATATCGCCCTTGATGAGCATCGGCTCCTGCAGGTTGGGACCCATGTTCTCGATCGCGACCTTGGTCATGTCAACCTTGTTGATCGTACCCAGCACGTTGACGAGGCGGGTTGTAGGTGTGCCCTGCGCACCGCCCAGCTTCTTGCCTTCCAGATCGGCCGGCTTGGTGATGTTGGTTTCCTTCTTGCTGACGATGGCGAAGGGCGGCTTGCTCCAAAGCTGGTAGACCATGACGGGCACGTCGTTCGGCCGTGTGGCGGCATTCTGGATGATGGCATTGATATCGCCGAAGCCGGCATCGTAGACGCCCGACATGATACGCGTGACCGTTGCCGCCGAACCCTCGCCCTGATCGATGGTGACATTGAGGCCCTCGTCCTTGAAGTAGCCCTTCTGCAAGGCGAGCAGGAAGGGGGCGTCCGAGCCTTGCGTCTTCCAGCCGAGGGTGAACTTGATATCCGTGTCAGCCCGGGCGACACCGCCGAGGCAAAGGCTAAGTGCAAGAGTCGAGATCAGTTTCTTCAGCATGTCTGGCTCCATTTGTTTTGAGTAGATGTTCAGGCGGCAGTGAAATCCTGGCCGCGGGCGGCCCAGCCCGTGACGCGTGCCTCGATAAGGGAGAAGGCGACGTAGAGAAGCACACCCAGAAGGGCGAGGATGAAAAGGCCGGCAAAGACCAGCGGCACATCAAAATTGGACGAGGCCGACATCATGACATTGCCGATCCCGCGGTTGGAGGCCACGGTTTCCGACAGGACAGAACCGACGAAGGCGAAGGTGACGGCGATCTTCAGCGAGGCGAAAAAGAAGGGCATCGTGCGCGGCAGTCCGACATTCCAGAGGATGTCGAGCTTGCTTGCGCCCAGCGATTTAAGCACGTCCTCCAGCTCCGGCTCGGTCGTTGCAAGGCCGGTAGCGATGTTGACGACGATCGGGAAGAAGCACATGGCGAGCGCAGTGAGAATTGCCGGCACGGAGCCGGAGCCGAACCACAGAACGAAGATTGGCACAACCGCTACCTTGGGGATCGACGAAAAACCGATCAACAAAGGGTAAGCCGTATCGTAAGCCACGCGCGACACGCCGATTGCAGCCCCAATGGCAACGCCGACCGCCACTCCGAGGACAAAGCCAACCATCGTCGTCCAGAGTGTCTGTATTATATGTGGCACGAGGATCGGAAAGCGCTCGACCAGCGTCTGGAAGACCTGGCTTGGACGAGGCACGACGAGATCGGACACCTGCAAGGCGATACAGAGGATTTCCCAAAGGACGAAGAACGCGAGGATGAGAGCGGCGGCCCAGAAGCGGCGGCGCAATTCGTAGGTCATGGGTCAGGCTCCCTGGATAGCGGTGTCAGACCGGGCATCGATGATGAGTTCGCGCAGGCGCTGGTTGAGCGCGACGAAATCGTGCTCGAAGGTCATTTCGATTGTGCGGGGGCGCCGGAAATCGACGGGGCTATCATCGATAATGCGACCGGGCCGCGCACTCATGACGCAGATGCGGGATGCCAGGAAACCTGCTTCCTTCAGGTCATGGGTGATGAGCAGGACGGTCGGCTTGCGCTTCATCCAGAGCGACTGCATCGTGCCCCATAGTTCTTCGCGGGTAAATTGATCGAGCGCGCCAAAGGGTTCGTCGAGCAGAAGCAGGCTGGGTTCGTGAACGAGCGCTCGGCAGAGATTGGCGCGCTGGAGCATTCCACCGGAGAGCTGCCATGGGTAATGGCTGGCGAACTTGTCCAGGCCGACATCTGCAAGCAAGGCGCGGACCCGGTCGCGGAATTCACCGTTTTTCTTCGCTCGGTATTCGGCACGGAACGGCTTCACGATCTTGAGTGGCAACATCACGTTGCGCTCTATCGTCAGCCAGGGAAGCATGGTCGGGTTCTGGAAGGCCATGCCGATGCGCAGCGCCTTGGCGCCAACTTCTCGCCCGCCAACGATGACCGCGCCCCTGGTCGGCTGCAGCAGGCCGGCGGTAAGCCGCATGATCGTTGACTTGCCGCAGCCGGAGGGGCCGACGAGTGCCACAAATTCCCCGTCGGCAATGCGCAGATTCGTCTCTTGCAGCGCAACGACTGCCTGTTCCTTGCGGCCGAAGGAAACCGCGGCTTGCGAGAGCTCCACGGCGGGAGCGGCGGATGTCGTCAGTTTAGGCACAGTCAGCATTAGGTCACCGTGAAAAGCGTTTCGATAACTGTATGCAATCAACGTGCCAACATACATGCATGTTCAATTGTCTTGTTCTGCATGCGATATCTCCGGCGTGTAAAATGAATGCACTAATTGTATGCATGTGTTTTGGGCATTTTTGATTTGCCTTGCATTTAAATGCGGCAGCGCGCCGAGTTGATTTTCCCCGTCGCCTCGCTTATCGATTGGCCGTAGAAGAGGGTTGGCAATGACCGGCAGTAAACGTTCGGTAAGAGGTGAAGGGGATCGCGTCGCAGCGATTTGTACGGCTCTGCGCCGTGCCATCATCGAGCGGGCGCTGCAGCCGGGTGACCGGCTGCCGGAGGATGCGCTCGGTGAGCGGTTCGGTGTCAGTCGCACTATTGCCCGTCACGCGCTCGGCCAGCTTGCGGCCGAAGGTCTCGTCGACCTTCGGCGAAACCGTATCGCCGTGGTCGCTACGCCATCCTTCGAGGATGCACGGGATATTTTTGACATCCGCCTTGATCTGGAAAAGCAGGTGGTGAGACGTCTCGCGGGCAAGTTGACGGACGCGCAGGCCAAGCAGCTGAAGGCAATCGTCGAGGCCGAGCATGAGGCCCGGCACGGGCCTGAAGGCGCTTCGATCCGCCTCGCCACAGACTTCCACGTGCTTCTGGCAGAGATGACCGGCAAGCCTATCCTGATCCGATATGTCACGGAAATCTGTTATCGTGCAGGCCTGTCGCTTGCTGCCTTCGGGCGGCCACACTCCTCCGACTGCGCGGTCAGCGAGCATCTTGACCTGATCGAGGTGATCCGCACCGGGCCGGCGGAGAAGGCTGAGGCGATGATGGTCGAGCATCTCGAGGCGGTTGCCTCGCGGGCGCTGTTGCAAAGCTCAGGCGCCAAGCCACGCGACCTGATGGATATCCTGGCGCCTTATGCAGACTGAAAGGAGCCGGGCTCCTCTGACGTTTAGCGGGCGACGGATGGGTCGAGTATCCATTCGGCGCTGTCGTTCCAGACGTCTGTATCCAGGATCAGGCCGTCACGCACGGTGAATCGGTCGATATATCGGTTGTTGTCGAAAGGGGTGCCGTCCGGCCATTCGCCGTAGAGATAGCCGAGGCTATAGATGATGGTTTCCGTTTCGCCAGGCACGACGTCGTAACGCTCGATACGCTTCTTCACCCATTTATAGCGAGCCGTGTTGAAGTCGGTTGGGCCGCTCGGTGTGTCAAAAAGCCGATTGCCGGTAAAGCGGCAGATGAAGCCCGGGGCGACATAGGTCGCGGCGCGAGCAGGATCGCGCGCCATTGAGGCAGCGAGATAGTCCTTCACCGATTGCAGATCGCGTTCTGTTGCCTCGTTCATGGGAATCTCCAAATCTGTTGCGAATGTTTCTTCAAAAGTGCATACAGTTATTGTTACGCAAACTACCCATCGAGTTGCAATATGTCATTTCAAGAATCCTTCGATCTTGTGCTGCGCGATGCACGCGTGAACGGATGCGCCGCGCTGCAGGATATAGGCGTCACCAATGGCCGCATTGCCGCTATTGGTCAGATCGCGACGGGAGCAGGCCGGAAGGATGAGGCAGTCGGTGGGAGGCTGGTGCTGCCGGGTTTCGTCGATACCCATGTTCATCTCGACAAGTCGTGCCTCTTGTGCCGTTGCAGCGATGCAGGAGGCGGGCTGAAGGGCGCGATTGCCGCGGTTGCCCGTCTGAAGCGGGACTATACGGTCGAGGACGTCTATGCCCGCGGAGCCCGGACGATAGAGATGGCAATTGGCAAGGGTACGATGCACATGCGCACCCATGTGGAGGTTGATCCGCGGGCGGGCTTGCGCAGTTTCGAGGCGATGAAGCGGTTGAGACAGGATTATGCTTTTGCACTCGATCTTTCCATCTGCGTGTTTCCGCAGGAAGGGCTGACCAATGATCCGGGCACGGAGGAATTGCTCGAACAGGCGCTTGCCGAAGGTGCGGACCTTCTCGGCGGCTGCCCCTATACCGACAGCGATCCGTCCGGCCAGATGGAACGGCTTTTCGCCTTGGCCGCGCGACATGACGTGGACCTGGATTTCCATCTGGACTTTGACCTCGATCCAAGCTGGGGGCATCTTGAGGAGATTTGCGACCGGACGGAAAAAGCCGGTTGGGGCGGGCGGGTGGCTGTCGGCCACGTGACCAAGCTTGCAACCATGAACGAAGCAATATTTGAACGTCGGGTCGCGCGGTTGTTCCAAGCGGGCGTCGCGGTAACGGCGCTGCCTTCGACCGATCTCTATCTGAACGGCCGGGAAGCCGGTTTTCGCGCCGTGCGAGGCATAGCACCCGTGCATATCCTCAAGGATCGGGGTGTCACGGCATCGATCGCCAGCAACAACATACTCAACCCGTTCACGCCTTTTGGCGACTGTTCACTTCTGCGCATGGCCAATCTCTACGCCAATGTGATGCATCTCGGGCCGGAGGATTTCGCGGCCTGCCTGGATCTCGTCTCGGAGGATGCAGCCCGGCTGATGCGGATCGACGGTTACGGGCTGGATGTCGGCGCGATGGCCGACATCCTCGTAATGGAAGGCGAAGACGAGACCGAGGTCTTCGGCGGGTTGGGCGAGCCCGTCATGGGTTTCAAGCGGGGGCGCAAGAGTTTTGTCAGGCCAGCCGCTACGGTGCTCCGGCCTTGACATCTTTGGAGCACCGCTGCGTCGTTCTGGTTCGCCTCCGACCTGCGGTCCCGGTGGGCCGGCGCCGGCCCCGAACAGGATACTATCCTGCGAAGCGCTCTTTTTCCGCTTTAAGGTTGTTTTCCCGCACGCAATAGCACGAGGCTACGGTCGATAAGAACATATTCGGCGGCTTCGATTTTTCGGTCAGTCGCTTCGGGATCGACTGTCGTGAGGACTTCCACCCATCCTCCGCTTACCTCCGGAAGAGCGAATGGAACGGACCCGTCATGGGGATTGAACAGGATGAGGATATCATCCCAACCTTCTTCCTCATCGTGATCGCGGCGAACACGCAGCCCGATGGTGGTGGCGCCGGGATCATCCCATTGCTCCCGGGTCTGCTCGCTGGCCGCCGGGTTGTACCACGTTATGACCATTCCGTCGCGCCAGTCGTCGCGCCTCAAAATCGAATGTTCGTGACGCAGCGAAATCAATCTGCGGGCGAAATCGCGCAGTTGTGCGGCGCTTGCGGGTAGATCCTCCCAATGCACCCAGCTCAGTTCGTTATCCTGGCAGTAGGCATTGTTGTTGCCCATCTGGCTGCGGCCAAACTCGTCGCCAGCCAGAAGCATCGGTGTTCCATGAGAAAGAAAAAGCGTCGCAAGAAAATTTCGCTTCTGACGGTCGCGGAGAGTAATCACTCCCTCGTCATCGGATGGCCCTTCCACGCCAAAATTAAAGCTTCGGTTGTCGCCATGACCGTCCTTGTTATCCTCCCCGTTCGCCTCATTGTGCTTGTCGTTATATGAAACGAGATCGTTGAGCGTGAAGCCGTCATGCGCTGTCAGGAAATTTACGCCGGACCAGGGACGACGGCCGCGCAAGTCATAAACATCGCCGGAGCCGAGGATACGGGCGGCGAAATCTCTGGTCGTGCCATCCCTGTTTCTCCAGTAATCCCGCACGGTATCGCGGTACTTGTCGTTCCACTCGGCCCAGCCTGGCGGAAACCCGCCGACTTGATAGCCGCCCGGCCCAATGTCCCACGGTTCTCCAACAAGCTTCAGACGTGACAGCACGGGATCCTGCCCGACGGCATCGAAGAAACCGCCGCGCTGGTCGAACCCTTCCGGCTCGCGTCCCAGGATCGTGCCGAGATCAAATCGGAACCCGTCGATCTCCATCTCCTGCGCCCAGTAGCGCAACGAGTCCGTAACCATCTGCAAAACGCGCGGGTGGGAAGTGTTTACCGTGTTTCCGGTGCCGGTGTCGTTGATGTAGTAGCGCGGTTCGTCCGGCATTGTGCGGTAATAGGAGAAGTTGTCGATGCCTCTGAAAGAGAGGGTTGGTCCCATCTCATTGCCTTCGGCGGTGTGATTGTAGACGACGTCCAGGATGACCTCGATCCCGGCGCCATGGAAAGCGCGAACCATGTCCCGAAAGCCCTGGATGCCCCGCGGACCCATGTAGCGGTTCGCCGGAGCGAAGAAGGCAAGCGTATTATATCCCCAATAGTTTTTCAGACCTTTTTCCAGCAAATGGGCGTCGTCCGGAAACCAATGTACCGGAAGCAGCTCAATGGAGGTAACCCCCAGACTCTTGACGTAGTCGACGATCTCTTTCTCCCCAAGGCCCTCAAATGTGCCTCGGAGAGCTTCCGGAACAGCGGGGTGAAGCTGCGTGAAACCCTTGACGTGGGTCTCATAAAATATTGTCTTCGACCAGGGAACGTCGGGGCGCTGTTGACCCCTTGGCGCGTCGGACCTGGCGACCACGCGAGCCTTTGGCACAAACGGCGCGCTGTCAGTGTCGTCGAAGGACAAGTCCTTGTCCGGGCTGTCTGTCACGTAAGCAAATTGCGGCTGGCCCCACTCTATGTCGCCCACGACTTCGCGCGCATAGGGATCGAGCAGAAGCTTGTTAGGGTTGAACCGGTGCCCGCTTTCGGGTTCGAACGGCCCGTAAACGCGGTAACCGTAAACGGCGCCTTCTTTCAGGCCCGGTACATAGCCGTGCCAGACCTCGTTGGTGTATTCCGGAAGCTCGAGGCGTTCGATCTCCGCGGTCCCATCGTTTGAAAACAGGCAGAGTTCCACCCGCTCCGCATGGGCGCTGAACAGCGCGAAATTCACGCCATCTCGGTCCACAGTCGCGCCGAGTTGACGGTGGTCACCGGCGAGAATACGGGAGTTTCTGCTGATCATGGATGCCTCTGGAAAACGGGTGGGATCTTGCGGGTGAGTGGAGACGCGGTGTTTTCGTCGCATGAGAAACACAAATGCGTCAGGAACGTTCCCTCCCGTATGGCGACAATCTTGCAGCCAGAGGCATGGGCCATTCGGTTTCGCGAGTGAGTTATCCGATGTCGGCCGGAACAGACAAAGACCTGCGGGCGCTGGTATTATCGCCCCGGAGATGAGCGACTGTTCAGGACGTTGCGCCGCTCCTGAACAGTCTGGCAGTTTTGTGGTGAAATCGAGCTTCTGTTACGTTTGCGGTGACAGGTTTTCCTCCGCTGCGCCGTCCGGGACCGGGGCGTCGACCGGACCGAATTCACTTTCCCACTCGGCACTTGCGGCATGCCACTGCTCTTCGTCCTGACCTTCCGGACGACCGGCCTGCTCCCACAGTTCGTAAGCGCGCTTCGAAATCCATTCCTCGCGATCGGTGCCCATTTCATTCTCCCTTTGAGGTGTGAAGCAATATTGTCCTGCCCCAACCTTCGCCACCAACGAAAGTTCCGGTCGCGCCGCGTGGGCATCAGGCAACCGTCACCATTGTTGTCCGCGAATATGGCGATCTCACTGAGGCGGACGGCGCGCCCGGTATTGTGAGAACAGGAAGAGCCCCGGAACGGCGGAAGCAGCCGGAGTGTGTGAGAATGACCCCAAAGGCGGGCACAGTGTGAACGACGCGGCGGCTCAGTCCGGATTTAGATGGCGTTGCAGGCCTTGTGTCGGATGATTTCTGGACGGCGGATGCCGAGGGCTCGCTTCACGAAACTTCGAGCGTCCTGACGAAGTCGGCAGTCTGATGCGCGTGAACACGCGTGAAGCGGATCAACTCATCGAAGTGCCGCTGCATCTTTCGGATGGATTCAGCATTGTTCAGCACGAGATACATGCCGCCGACGAAAATCGCAGCGCGTTGCGATCCGAAAATCGTATAGGGCACGGAAAACCGTTCTTTCTCATTAAACAGGAACAATCTGAACGACGGATAGAGTTCATTGATCAGGTTTGACATGTACTGAAGCTGCTCGGCACGTATCTCCCTTTTCAGTCCCCGCCACATGCCGCTCCCCTGGGCAAACGCCTCAAGTGTCTCGCGTGGCATACACACTTCCATGTCCGTGCCGGGTTGACGATTGTAATCGAGCCTGAATGCCGTTTCGCTTGCTTGCGCCTTGACGCTTTGATGCGCGGATCTCGCCTCGAATGCGATGATCTGTGGCGTGCGGAGCAGGTCGGGAATACGGGCCGGCACGTAGCGTATCTTGGAGCCCGCGGCCTCTGCATGCCACTTCATCAGGAGGGTGTCGGTGTAGTCTTCGCCACCTTCCTCTATCTCGAAGCTCGGGCGCAGTTCGCCCATCAGCCCCGGATCGTGCGAAATGCCAAGCAGCCAGTCCAGTGAAACGGAATGACGTTCGGCAATATTCAGAAGCGTTTCGACGCGCGGCAGCCGCGCCGAATCGCTTGATAGAAGTTGCGACAGAGCCGATCGGTCGATCCCGATTTCGGCTGCAAAGGCCGAATGACTTAATCCAGAGCGGGAGACCAGCTCCGTCAGCCTGATGCGAAACAAGTTGGAAAGCGCGCGCTTGTCCACTTTTCACCTCGTTGTTTACAATTATCACCATATTCTACTTTTTGTGATCAAAATCAACGGTTGGTAACCATAATCCCGTTGTGTACCGCCCCCTGGGGTGAAAATCTCTCATTACATTCTAATCGAGGGATATTATGAGTGACATTGCCAGTGAATCCAACGCAGTAAGCCGGCCTCGCCCGAAGTCGCTCAGGATCGAGTGGCCGACGATAGGATTGCTGATCGTCTGTTATGGTCTCTGGGCCGGCGCTGGTTACGCCCTCTATCCGCTTTATCCCTTTGCAGCGCTTGTCTTGATGGGCATCGCTGTCGCGTTGCATTCATCACTTCAGCACGAGGTGCTGCATGGGCATCCGACCCGCAACGCAAGGCTCAATGAAGCACTGGTGTTTGCCCCGCTTGGCATTTTCTATCCCTACCGCAGCTACAAGCGGACACATCTGCAGCACCATGCGGATGAGCGGCTGACGGACCCGTTCGATGACCCGGAAAGCTATTACCGCGCCATGGGCGACTGGGAGACTTTGCCTGGATTTTTAAAGACATTGCTCGGATGGAACAACACGCTGATTGGACGCCTTCTGATCGGTCCGCCGCTGATGGTCGTCGGATTCACGATATCAGAGTGGCGAAAGATCGCCAAAGGCGACCGGCGGGTCATCTATGCCTGGGTCCTGCATATGGCTGGTCTCATTCCCACGTTGCTGGTCATATCCCTGCTGTTCGGTATTCCGCTCTGGCAATATATCGGTGTCGCTGCCTATCTCGGCATTTCCATCATCGCCATCCGCTCCTATTGTGAGCACCAGTGGGCCGAGCGGCCGGACGGGCGGACGATCATCGTCGAGAACTCTGTTCTGGCCCCCCTGTTTCTCTACAACAACCTGCATTTCGTGCATCACAAGCTGCCGACTGCAGCGTGGTATAAGCTGCCATCGCTTTATAAAGCCAGACGCGCCGAATGGCAGACGATGAACGAGGGCTATGTTTTTGCCAATTACTTCGAGGTTTTCCGCGCTTTTGCCTTCCGTGCGAAAGAGCCGGTAGTGCATCCCGTATTGGGACGGCCCGAATTGGTTCCCGCAACAACGGCCGTCGCCTATGTGCCAACTGATTTCGTAGCCTACGTGATGCCCGATAATTCCTTGAGATCGGACGCCTCAACGTGACCTTGATAGCGGCGCTGCCGATGTATGACTGGCCGGAATTGCGTGCTGAGACCGATGCCGTGTGGGCGGGAATGCGCGTAAGATTTCTTGCGCAAGGCATCGATGCTCCCGAGCGCCTTGTCCGGCGCAACGCAGATATGCCGCCCGTTCCCGGTGGCATTCGTGATGAGGCAGGATCCGTCATCGCTCCGGATCCTGCCACGCTTGATCCTTTCTCCCTCGATCTCGCAGTCTTGTGGCGCCATCCAAACCTTCTCGTTTCCCAGACATGCTGGGGTCCTATGGAGCTTGGCCTCGAAGAACACGTCGAGGTCATCGGTCAAGGCAATTATGACGGGATCACAGGCGGCGCGGGTTCATCTTACTCAAGTGCCCTCATCGCCCGGATTGGTGAAGGCAGCGACGATGTCGCCCCGTCCGAGGAAGGCGAGGCATTTCTGCCGCTCGGATTTTTCAGTCAGAAAAGGCTGGCGTTTAATGAGCACCGGTCCCTGTCCGGTTATCTCAGCCTCAAACGCGATTTACAGGCGGCCGGTCAAGGCCTCGATATGTTCCGGGAACTGGTTGAGACCGGCTCGCACCGCGCTTCGGTGATTGCCGTTGCCCACGGTGATGCCGATATTGCCGCGATTGATTGCAAATCCTGGATGATTGCCCAACGATATGAGCCGGCAGCAGCAGGCCTTCACGTTGTCGGCTGGACCGCGCGGCGCAGAGGCCTGCCCTTCATCCGCGCTAAGGGTATGGATATTAAACTCGCGATGTGACGGAGAAGCTGGAAACAGTGTGGCCGTCAGTCGGTTTTGCATGTGCCTGTAGCGCCGCCTCATATCAGTTTGGCGGCGTGTTTTGCGACATAAGGGATCGGATAGCCTCGATGTCCGCCGAAGGCGGCCGGTCATCCGAGTAAGGGGCGACATGGGTGCGGAGCAGGCCGTAGAGCGCGTCGGTACCGGGCGCCCTTGCCGCAACGGATTCAATGAAATCATGCGCCTGTGTCGCCGCCATCCATTCTATCGACAGGATATATTCGGCATTTTCGATAATTGCGAGGAGCTTGTTGGCGGCGGCGGTTGGATGGGCCAGGAAGTCTTCTTGCAGAGCGGAGGTCAGCCCGCCATCGGTGGAAGCGGGCGCCGCAAGTCGCCGGTTTTCGTTGGACAGCGCAGCTGCGGTATATTGCGCGATCATGAAACCGGAATGGCTGCCGGGATCGGAAGCGAGAAATGGAGGAAGCCCGCTCACCAGAGGGTTGACGAGCCTGTCAATCCGCCGTTCGCTCATCGCCGCGATCTGGGAGAGTGCGATGGCAAGACTATCGGCTGCCTGTCCAAGGGCCGGGGCCACCGCGTGAGCCTGCGACCATACGATGGGCTCTTCCGGTGACCCGGCGAGCGCCGGATTGTCTGTCACGGAGGCCAGTTCTCGGTCGATGATGGTCGCGCAGCTATCGAACACATCGCGTGCCGCGCCATGCGCGTGGGGAATGGCGCGCAGGCTGAGGGCATCCTGTGTACGCTTGCCAAGCGACGCTTCGATGAGACCGCTGCCTTCAAGACGCGTCCTGAGGGCTTTTCCCACCGTTGCCATGCCCGGTGAGGAGCGTAGCGAGAGCACGGCTTCTTCGAAGGCCGACATCTGGCAACCGACCGCTTCCAGAGTCAGCGCGGCAATAGCATCCGCCCAATCAAGCAGCCGTGCTGCGCGTGCCAGAGCGACACTGGAGAGGCCCGTCGCACATGACGTGCCATTGACAAGGCTCAAACCTTCCTTGGCGCCAAGAACGAGCGGTTGAAGGCCCATTTCCGCCAAAGCGTCCCGACCGCTGAATGATTTGCCACCGAGCTTTGCCCTGCCTTCGCCAATCAACACGAGCGCAATATGGGCATTATGTATCAAATATCCGGCTGACCCTTTTGAGGGCACATCAGGGATACAGTCGCATTCCAGGAACCTCGTCAGATGGGCAACGATCTCCCTGCGGACACCGGAGTAACCATGGGCGAAGTTGGCTATTTGTGAGGCAATGATTGCGCGTACCTCGTGACGGCCAAGCAATGGGCCGACGCCGCAGGCGTGACTGAGAACGATACTGCGGGAAAGCTTTCCCTGGGCAGCGCGATCGACCACCGTGTCAGCCAGAGCGCCAACACCTGTGTTGACGCCATAGGCACGGATACCGTTTTCAACGATGCCGTCGACAATTCGGCTTGCCCTTTCGATCCGCCGGTAGGCTTCGTCCGAAAGGACGAGATGATCGCCTTGGCTCACAAGGGCGACATCGTGCCAGCTCAGGGCCTTGTCCAGCATGACCGTCATGAGGTTCTCCTCGGGGAACGCCGTCTAGACGGAAGACGACGACATTGTGTTGCCATTGACTGATCCGGTTTGTACGCCTGCCTGTGTATCAGGTGCTGTACAGGCGGTAGCGGCTTCCGGGATAGAGCAGGCGCACCGACGAGATGACGCCAACGTCAGACCATGTCCGGCGTCGCACCAGAAGGCAGGGCTCTGCTTTGGAGATCGCCAAAAGCTTGCATTCCCAAGGCTGCGCTGTAACGGCCTCGATATGTTGTTCAGCCCTGATGATCGGTGCCACGGCGGTGAGATAGCCGTTCGGCGTTCTGGTGCTGAAGTCCTGATTGACGTAATCCGGGACGATCCCGTGGTTTACGAAACGATCTTCGATCTGCATCGGGACGGAATCTTCCGCGTGGACGATAATCGAATGAGCAACCGTCGCGCCCACATCGACAGAAAGCGCTTCGGCGAGTTCGGCATCGCATGTCTCCATGCGAAGCAGAACGATCTTTGCCGTGTGAATGCCGCCATTCTGGTTGATCTCGTCGGCAATATTGGGAACACTTTGGAATTGGGACGTTCGCTTTTTGCTTGCAACGAACGAGCCTTTGCCTCGGACACGGACCAGAAATCCTTCGTCCGCCAGTTCGCGCAGCGCCCGGTTGGCGGTCATGCGGCTGACACCGAGCATGTCCACCAGTTCATTCTCCGATGGTACACGCTGGCCGATCGACCATTCGCCCGTTTCGACGCGGCTGCGAACGTAGTCCTTGAGTTTGACGTAAAGCGGCGGGGAAATTGCCGCTTCATCCTGCCGATTTTCGACCTGTTTCTTTACCGTGTGCATGGGTTCCAAGTCGCTTGGTCGTCACAGCCCGAAATCTCGGCGTCTGACATAGGGAAATGCATGTATGCGGGTATGGGTGGGCCATACCCGCAAATGATGATCATTTCAACTTGTGAGCCGTGAGCCACTCTTCGGCGACGACGTCGAAGCTGTCATGATTGGCCAGTCGACCGTTCATGACGATGAGATCCTTGGTGGTCAAGGCTGCGGATACGGCGTTGAGCGTCGTTGTCACGACATCGCTGACCTTTGGTGTCGCGATAACCGGGACGATGTTCTGTGCCGGGAAGAGGTTCTTCACATCTTCAAGAATGATGAGATCATTGGCGGCAATGGCGGGATCCGTCGAGAAAAGGTTTGCCGCCTGCACCTGATCGTTCACCAGCGCAGACAGCGTCAAGGGACCGCCGACATCGAGCGACTTGAAGGACTTGAACTCCAGGCCGTAAATGTCCTTGAGGCCGATGATGCCTTCTTTACGGGTTTTCCATTCCGGCGGACCGCCGAGCACCAATTCTGAGGCGACCGGTGCCAGATCGGCAATTGTCTTCAGCTTGTATTTCTCGGCGGTTGCGCGTGTCACGGCGACGCCGTCCGAGTCCTGTGCTTCAGATGGCGTCAGCATCGACACGCCCTTTGGCAGAGCGGCCTTGAGCGCAGCCGCCACGTCCGCCGGTGCGTGCGCCGTGGCGTTTTTGTCGAGATAGCTCAGCGTCGCACCCGCATATTCGGGCAGGAGATCGATCGAGCCGTCGAGCAGGGCGGGGATGTAGACCTCACGGCTGCCGATGCTGAGTTTCGTCTCCACCTTGATGCCCTTTGCAGCAAGCGCCTTGGCGTAGATGGTCGCCAGAAGCTGGCTTTCGGGGAAGTCGGCAGAGCCGACGATGATGGTCGAGGTGTCCGTTCGCGCCGCCGGGGCCGCGCCCAGCGGGTCGGTCTGGCCAAACGATGTGGTCGCCGAAAGCGCCATGAAGGCCAATGCGCCAGCGGCTTTTAAAATCCTGAATGCCATGCAGCTGCTCCTCTTGTTTTTTACTTGGGTGAAAATGCGTCGGTGTTTCGGGCATGTCGCGCCTAATGGCGGCGCGTCAGTCCGGGTGAGATCGTCAGCTTCGAGATGATGCCTATCGTCAGGTCGACGGCCAGCGCCAGAGCGCCAACAAGCACGGCGCCCGCTGCCATCTGATAATAGTCGTTTTGCGCCCGCCCATCGATGATCAAGCGGCCCAGTCCGCCGAGTGACACGTAAGCGGCGATCGTTGCGGTTGAAATGATTTGCAATGTCGCGCTGCGCAGACCGGAAAAGATCAGCGGCAGTGCGCATGGCAGTTCCACATCGAAGAGAATGTCGAGCGGGCGTTTGCCCATGCCGCGCGCCGCATCGACCGCGGCCGGATCAACCGCCGCCACGCCGGCATATGTGCCATTCATGATGGGCGGCACCGCCAGAAGCACCAGAACGACGATGCTGGGGAGAATAAAGGCCATGTCTGACGCAAAGACGGGTCCGAACAGGATTACCAGCAGAACGATCAGGCCAAGGCTCGGAAGTGCACGTAAGGCATTGGCGAGACCGGCAATCAGGAAAACGCCACGGCCGGTGTGGCCGACATAGAGGCCGACCGGCAGGCCGATCAGGCACGCAAAAAAGAGGGCGATGGAACTATACACCAGGTGCTGCACAATAAGCGCGAAGACACCGTCATTGCCGGTCCAGTGTGCCGGGTTTGAAAACCAGTCGATCATCTTTCAGCACCTCCAGCCTGCCACGGTGTGAGACGACGCGCGATGAAAAGCACAATGCCATCCAGAAGGACCGCCAGAACAATACACAGGATAATGCCTGCAATGATCGGTGTCAGAAAGCGCAGTTGCAGTCCCTGTGTGAAAAGCAGGCCGAGCTGGGGTGTCCCCACGAGCGCCGCGACCGAGACGATGCTGACATTCGAAACCACGGCTACGCGCAGGCCCGCTGCAATCACGGGAACGGCGAGGGGAAGCTCGACGAGGAGCAGACGATGCATCGGGCGATACCCCATGGCATTCGCGGCCTGGACAACATCCGGCGACACCGACTCCAGTCCGTCGCTGACGGTTCGCACCAGAAGAGCCAGCGCATAGATCGTCAGTGCGACGACGACGTTCAGAGGATCGAGGATGCGTGTACCCAATACGAGCGGCAGAAGGACGAACAGCGCCAGCGAAGGAATGGTGTAAAGCAGCCCGGCTGCGCCGAGCATTGCGGAGCGAAAAAGACCTGCCCGCTGCGCGAGCCATCCGAGGGGCAGCGCCAGGATGAGTCCGATCACAACGGGGATGACGGAAAGCCATACGTGCCAGGCGAACAGTTCGGCGATGCGGCCGGATTCGCGGTATAACCAGTCGAACCTCATGACCTCGTCCCCTGACGGCCGTTGCGCGCGGCCTCAATCGCGGCCACAACATCAGGCAAGGTCACAGTGCCAACGAGTTCGCCGGACGGCCTCACAATCACGCCCCGGCCTGAAGGTGAACTGAGCGCCGCGTCGAGGACGTGGCGCAGGCTGCTCCCCTCGACAGCGAGGGTCCCGCTGAGATTAAGGTCGCCTTCGCGCACGGTATTTCCGGTGCTTTCAACGTCCACCCAGCCGAGCGGACGATTTGCGGCGTCGGTTATCAGGACCCAACGGTCTGTGGCAATCTGACGGAGTGACTCGGGACTGGTGCCGAGGGGCGCCGTCGGCTCCTTGCCAAGAGAAATGCCTTCCTTGAACTCGGCGAAACCGAGGATCCGGTAGCCGCGATCGCGGCCGATGAAGTCTGCGACGAATTCATCCGCCGGCCGCGCGAGCAACTCCCGTGGCGTGGCAATTTGCGCCAGCGTACCGCCGGTGCGCAGCACCGCCACCTGGTCCCCAAGCTTCAGTGCCTCGTCGATATCATGTGTCACCATGATGATGGTTTTGCCGATTTCGCGCTGAAGACGCAGGAATTCATCCTGTAACTGTGCGCGAACGACCGGATCGACCGCACTGAAGGGCTCGTCCATCAACATGAATTTCGGATCCGACGCCAAAGCCCGGGCAACGCCGACACGCTGTTGCTGTCCACCGGATAGCTGCCACGGATACCGATCGGCAAAGGCAGCCGACAGTCCTACGCGCTCCAGCAGATCGTGCGCGGTGCGAAGCGCCTGCTGCTTGGGGGTGCCGTTCAGGCGCGCTGTCGTCGCTATATTCTGCACCACCGTTCGATGGGGAAAGAGACCAGCGTTCTGGATGACGTACCCTATCCGACGCCGCAGCAGCGCTACGTCCATCTTGTCCGTGGGTTCGCCGTCAAGAAGGATCGACCCGGACGAAGGCGTGATCAGCTGGTTGATCATGCGCAGCGATGTGGTCTTGCCGCAGCCTGAGGGGCCAACGAAAATGGTCAATTTTCCTGTCGGCGCGGTGAGCGACAACCTGTCTACAGCCGTTGTCGCGCCACGATAATGCTTGCTGACCTGATCGAACGTTATCACGCACACAATCCTCTGTAGCCGGGGTTTTTGACCACCCTCTATTGCTGCCCTCAAGTTGTCTATACAATCACGAAGTTTTCGATTTCGCAAGCGGGTGTGCCTAAAGATTTCGCGTGTCGCGATTTTGATAATTCTTTGGGCGATTTGCGTGGGGTGTGGGGAACGTGACCGTTTGAAATTGAAAGAGAAATCGCCCCGCACTGTCTTTCGCCCAAGTCGGTGGAAAGGGGGACTGCCCCAGTTAGCAATCACGATGTCGAGAAAAAATTCTGCGCGGGCTGAGCGCGGGGGGGCGACGGTTAACGATGGCTTCGTTTCGGAAACTCCGCGGCAGACATGTGTGTAGCCTATGAAAGATGCCGCTCGCACCGTTGCCGTAGATAAGCCGCTGGAAGCTCGCGCCCGGGTCGTGGCCCGTTGGCTGGAACGGCGCGGCTTTGAAATTGCTCTTCATCTGCATGGTTCCGAAGCCGCTGCCGCATAAGCACTTCTCTCGCACTCGGGTTTGCGTCCGGCGGGCTCTCTGGCTAGCCTGTACGGCGCTCCCGCCCGGGGGGGGGCGAGTGGCGCGAAGTGAACGGTGAAAACTTGGCGTTGCAAGGTACCCCCCACCATCCGTTAGTGTGAAATGATCCGTGGAAGCGAGGGGTGATGGTCGAATACAATCCGGGCGCGTCTTCGATATCGTTTCAGGTTTGCGTTATTGGGGCGGGGCCGGTCGGGCTCGCGCTTGCCTTTGCCCTCGAAAGACAGGGTGTAAGTGTTCTGCTGGTGGAGGCGGGCCGAAATGGCCATGATGGACGGCTTGCCAGCATTACAAACCACCACCATGCGCCTCTGGCTTCTTCGACGGCAGGAGGGCTCGGAGGAACCACGTCACTGTGGGGCGGGCGTTGTGTGCCGTTCGATGACATTGATTTTCTCGAGCGTGCGCATGTTCCCAATTCCGGGTGGCCGATCGGTCATGAGAGTATAAGCCGCTATTATGCCGATGCCCTGTACTTTCTGAATGTCAGGGCTTCGGCTCTGTCGCCGGGCGTCGGTGCTTCACCGGCAGGAGATGTCCATCTTGACTCTATCGAGTGGTGGAGCAGCCAGCCGGACCTTGGCGTGACATGCCGGGAGCGAATTGAAAAATCCCGTTTGATACATTTTCTTTCGGATACATCCGCAACGACAATCGATGTCGACGACACGGGGGCGGTTACGGATGTCCGGCTCAGCAACGGGCATGGCGACATGCGTGTTCCGGTAACGACGCTTGTGCTGGCCTGCGGCGGCGTGGGCAATGTCCGCTTGCTTCACGAACTACGCAAGAAACAGCCCGAGCGTATTTCTCCGACGCTCGGGCATTATTATCAAGGCCATCTTACCGGTTATATTGCGGTGATCGAGCTTGAGAATGACGCCACGGTGGAACAGCTGTCTTTTCAAAGAGCGCCTTCCGGTGGAATTTTCCGTCGAAGGTTCCAGCTTTCAGGCGATGTCCAGCAGCGTCTGGGTCTGCTCAATTCCGTCTTCTGGCTCGATACCATCTCCATATCGAACGCGCTTCACCATTCTGCCGGTCTTTCCGCCCTGTTTCTAGCGCTGCAATTAACCGGACTTTATGGTCTGCTGGCCAAGGGTAAGGCCGCAGGGTCCCGCCTGAGCACAGGCGTTCGTTATCGCGAGCATTTCCGGAATCTGGTCCCTACGTTGACGGCTTTTCGCGATCTGCAGGCCACAGTCGGCCAGCTCCTCCGCCGCCGCGATCGCAATAAACCGCTCGTGAATCCGGCACGGCGCTATCTCCTGCGTTATCACGCAGAGCAGATACCTGATCACGCCAGCACGGTTCTGCCGGCTCCCGCCGGCGTGGAGGATCGGCCCGCCGCTGTTGCGATAGACTACCGGGTCAGCGAGGAAGATCTGGAGTCGATCGAAAAATCCCATGCTTTTCTGGATCAGTGGCTGCGGGAAAATGGGGTAGGGAAGCTCGACTTTCTACACCCCTCTTCAGAGCGGAGGCAGGCTCTTCGTGTTCAGGCCTATGACGGGTTCCATCAGATCGGCTTGACCCGGATGGCCGCAACAGCCGATGCGGGCGTGGTCGACAGTGACTGCAAGGTCCACGGTGTCACCAATCTCTATGTCGCAGGGAGCTGCGTGTTCCCGACGGGCGGGCACGCCAATCCCACCTTGCCGGCCGTGGCGCTTGCCATGCGGCTTGCCGACCATCTGGGCCAAAAGCTCAAGGGCCGCGAGCCAGCGTTCCACGCCGGTCCCTGAAATACGTCCTCACGAAATGTTAAATCTCGGAACTCCTTTCGGGCCGCGCAGTTCGACTGGTGCGGGCCATGAGGCGCGCGAGTGATAAATCACCAACATGAGGAGACATACCATGGCAAATCAGGGTGGTACGCACGAACAGCACGTGAAAGCAGGCCAGCAGAGCCATAAAGGCAGCGATAAGCGTTCGCAGTCTGCATCGGCCTCCGGCAGCGGTGACAACGGCAAAACCCGCGGCGGCACGCATGAGCAGCATGTAAAGGCCGGCCAGCAGAGCCATAAAAACTCCTAGTGACTACCGATAGCCGAAAGATCCCCGCGCGCGCCGCGGGGATTTCTTTGTTTATTTTGTGAAAGACAGGAAAGCTCCATGACCGGTTACCCGCAGCCCCCTTTTCCAGAACAGCAACAGAAAATCCCAGGCCGTACCAATGAGATGTCACCTGTTCCTGATCACGGTGAAAAGACCTATGTAGGGTCTGGCCGACTGGAGGGAAAAAAGGCGATCATTACCGGTGGCGATAGCGGTATCGGGCGGGCAGTCGCCATCGCTTATGCGCGCGAGGGCGCCGATATATTGATAGCGTATCTCGACGAACACGATGACGCTGAAGAAACGAGGCGTCTGGTAGAGGAAGCCGGACGCAGGGCGGTTCTGGTGGCGGGCGACATCCAGTCATCCTCCCATTGCCGCCAGATTGTCGAAAAGGCCCGTACGGAACTGGGCGGCATCGACATCCTCGTCAACAACGCGGCCCATCAGAACACCTTCACCGAAATAGAAGACATCAGTGACGACGAGTGGGAGATGACTTTTGCCGTCAATATCCACGCAATGTTCTATCTGACGAAGGCAGCCGTTCCACACATGAAGGCCGGGGCGGCAATCATCAACACCGCCTCCGTCAATTCCGACAGTCCCAATCCGACTCTCCTTGCTTATGCGACCACGAAGGGCGCGATCCAGAATTTTACGGCTGGCCTGGCGCAGCTGCTGGCGGAAAAAGGCATCCGGGCGAATGCGGTCGCGCCCGGTCCGATCTGGACACCCCTCATACCGTCCACCATGCCCGCGGAAAAAGTAGCCGAGTTTGGCAAGCAGGTGCCGATGAAGCGCCCGGGCCAGCCGGCCGAGTTGGCGACAACCTATGTCATGCTGGCTGAGCCTCTGTCGAGCTATGTGTCCGGCGCAACCATAGCCGTGACCGGCGGCAAGCCGATCATCTGAACCCGGTGGGCAAGCCGTGTGGAGGGGCGCGTGCCTGGGTGACGGGTCTGCTGCCTTGGGGCTCGCTTCGGCCGCGGCGATGACCCCGACAGCGTCGTATCGTGGAGCCGAATACGACTCTCTTGGAAAATGAGCATCCCGACGGCAATCGGTGGGGTGCGACAGGAGCGAGGAACGGACAATGACCACAGCAGCCGATATTCTGGTGGAGACATTGATCGAATGGAACGTCGATACCGTCTTCGGTCTTCCGGGCGATGGTATCAATGGCGTGATGGAAGCGCTGCGCAAGCGTCAGGACGCCGTAAGGTTTATCCAGACCCGGCATGAGCAGTCTGCGGCCTTCATAGCGACGGCCTACGCCAAATGGACGGGAAAGCTGGGGGTCTGTCTCGCGACCTCGGGACCCGGCGGCACCAATCTGCTGACAGGCCTCTATGATGCCAAACTCGATCAGGTTCCTGTCCTTGCGATCACCGGGATGCAATATCATGACCTAGTCGAAACCTTCACGCAGCAGGATGTTGACCTGACACGGGTCTTTGAAGATGTCAGCGTCTACAATACTGTTGTCAGCGACGCGGCACATATGGAAAATGTCGCCAGCCTTGCCTGCCGGACCGCTCTCGCCCGCCGCGGTGTGGCGCATCTTTCGGTCGCCAACGACACGCAGGAAAAGCCGGCAGAAGAGGAAGGCCGATCCCGGCGAAACCTGCCGAGGCACGTTCCGAATGAATGGTTCTCTTACCGCCACGAACCCGCTGACAATCTTGTCCGAGAGGCCGCCGGCTTGCTCAACGGCGGAAAAAGGGTGGCTATCCTGGCCGGGCGCGGTGCTATCGAAGCTCGCGACCAGCTGAAGCAAAGCGCGGAACTGCTGGGCGCACCGGTGGCGAAGGCGCTTCTCGGCAAGGCGGCCTTGGATGATGACGACCCATACACCACCGGCGGTATCGGTATCCTGGGCACTGCACCATCCCAGGAAATCATGAAAAACTGCGACACGTTGCTGATTGTCGGATCGACTTTTCCCTATATCGAATTTTACCCTGATCCCCGGGCAGTCAAGGCAGTCCAGATCGATCTCGACCCGCAACGCATTGGGCTTCGTCATCCGGTGCAGTGTGGCCTTGTGGGCGATGCGGGCGACATATTGCGCCGCCTGAACGCCATGCTGGACAAAAAGGGCGACCGGTCTTTTCTTGAAGCCGCACAGGACCAGATGCGCGGGTGGCGTGAGCAGATGGCGCTTCTCACCTCGGACCGCTCGCACCCATTGAAGCCGCAGCCGGTGGCTCATGCCTTCGGGCGACGCATGGGTTCGGACGCAATGCTCGTGACCGACTCAGGCCAGAATACCGAGTTGGCGGCGCGCCACATCGATCTTAGGACCACAAATGCCTTTTCCGTTTCGGGTGCACTCGCCTCGATGGCCTCCGGTTTGCCCTATGCAATTGCCGCAGGACTGGCGTGTCCCGGCCGGCATGTGCATGCGGTTGTGGGCGATGGCGGCCTTGCAATGCAACTGGGCGAATTTTCCACCGCCGTGCGGCATCGCCTGCCGCTCAGGATCCTGGTCATATGCAATGGAATGTTGAACCAGATCGCCTGGGAGCAGATGATGTTCCTCGGCCACCCGCAATTCGCCTGCGAACTCGCGCCGATCGACTTTGCCGCGGCGGCAGATGCAATGGGGGGAAGAGGTTTCACGATCTCCACATTTGATGAGATCGAGCGGGTTCTTGACGAGGCGTT
Organism: Agrobacterium sp. SORGH_AS_0440; assembly: GCF_031453135.1. Classification (NCBI taxonomy): domain Bacteria; kingdom Pseudomonadati; phylum Pseudomonadota; class Alphaproteobacteria; order Hyphomicrobiales; family Rhizobiaceae; genus Agrobacterium; species Agrobacterium sp. SORGH_AS_0440. The sequence goes on from NZ_JAVIYR010000001.1 coordinate 1,412,724, forward strand.
CGCAGTGGAGGGACCGGTCATTATCCAGGCCAATGTCGATAGATACGAACCGATGATGCCACCGAAAATGCCGAAGGATTACGCAGCAAACTTCAAGAAGGCTCTACCGGAAACCTCTGGCCATCAGCGGATCGAAGAAAACATCGCGCGCGAACCGCTGCTGACGATGATGCGGGGCGGAGAGAACGCTGAAACCGAGGGGGACTGATCGGTGCCGGTTGGGAAGGCAGGTGACCGCCCTTGGCTGATTGTTCAGCCACGCAGGCCTCCTGAACGGTTTCCCCGGCATTCATGTTGCACGCATCGGATGTCATGACGTCATGGACGTCATCAGCGCCTCTGGTTGGCGAACACACGATCGGTTTACGGTTCAATGCTGTGCATGCTGTTCATTGCGCTTGCGGGTGGCCGCAGCTTTCTTGGCGGAGGCGGACCGTTCGGTCTTGGGTCTCGCAGCCGCGGCCTCGCCGCCCTTGCGGCCACCCTTTTTCGATGGCGCGTGGTTTTCCGCGTGTCCGCGGCCGGCGCCGGATTTCTTGCCACCGCCGCTCTCCTTGTTCACCGTGGCCCAGGCCCTGCGTTCGGCCTCTTTTTCGGGTACGCCACGATCCTCATATCCTTCTTCGATATGTTCGGCCTTGCGCTTCTGCTTGTCCGTATAGGACGATTTGTCGCCGCGGGGCATCGCGTTTCTCCTGTTGTTGAACCGCCCCTAACTCGCCTCGCCAGATGATGTTCCCGCCGGCTGAGGTTCGCGCTTTTCTCTCAGGGGTATCAATTGCTGCCCCTGGGATGCGCATGAAGTCAAAAAACGCCTTTCAGGGAACAATTGCCGCAGTGCCCGGTTCGAGGGCGGCCCGTCCGATGGGCTGTGTGGCCAAGCGCTCCGAAACTGCCCCTGGCTTGGTCACCGTGGACGACCTCCCCAACTGGCCTCCTCCAAGATGCTTTTGGGGAGGTCTCTTTTTGAGATATCGCAGTTTCAACCTGTGTTGCCTGCCAGCCCGGGATTCGACCTCGCACACGACCATGTCCTATTTGCCCGCCGCCTTGATGATTTCGGGAGAGACGCCGTGTTTCTGCTTCGTGTGACGGTGGTAGGCAAGGAATTCGCTGGCGGGAAGCGCTTTCGCAAACAGCCATCCTTGACCGAAATCCACACCCTGACCTTCCAGATAGTCCCGCTGGTCTTCCGCCTCGATACCTTCTGCCACGGTGAACAGGCCAAGCGCTTTCGCCATGCCGATGATGTGTGATGTGACCGAACTCGTTGCGGTATCTTTGCCCACCGTGTCGACAAAGGATTTGTCTATCTTCAACGCGTCCAGGGGAAGGCCCTGCAAATATTGAAGGCTGGAGTAGCCGGTTCCGAAATCGTCGATCGCCACCGAATGGCCGCGCTGGCGCGCCTCGGCAAGGGTGACCTTTGCCGCGTTGATGTCGATGAAGCCACGCTCGGTGGCCTCAAGCCAGATCTGCTCGGGCCGGATGTCTGTATGCTGAAGCTTGCTGGCGATGACCGCGAGAACACGCCCAGACTTGATGTCGTCCGCGCAGAGATTAATGGCGATGTGCAGGGTTCGGTCCTCGACAAGCACCTTGCGAAGATCGGCGATGACGGCGTCGATGACCTGATCGGTGATCGGCATGATCAGGCCGCTTTCTTCCGCCAGGGGGATAAACAGGTCGGGGCGGACAAGCGTACCGTCCGGCCGCCTCCATCGCACCAGCGCTTCCGCCCCAACGCAGATGCCCGTCTTCAATTCCACGATGGGCTGGTAATGAACGATGAATTCCCGTTTGCGAACGGCTATCTCGAGCTCCGCGAGTGGCGACAGGCGCTTCTTCGACAACCATGCCACGATGCCGACCACAAAGGCCGCGACAATTGCCCCGGCGGGAAGAAACAAGAGCCGTTCACGCCGCACCTGCTCTGCGACGTTGGAACGTGGCTCCATCGCAATCGCCACCAGATCGTCATGGCGGCTGACAGCATAGATGGTGTCTTCCGTCATGCCCTTTTCGGGCTTGCCGAGCGGTGCCGGCACCAGGGCGCGGTCAGGTGCATTCAGTTCATTTATCAAAATGCCCCGGTCGTTCGTAAGAGCGAGGGACATGCTGTCGTCCATGAGGATGTCGACAAAACGCGAGGGTTTGACAAGTGCGCCGTGCGCGCCGTGGTGAAGGGCGATCATCCGTGTGCCGCGACTGGCGCTTGGCTCCACGCGAATAGCCACCTCTAATCCCTGACCGGTCGTAAAATCGATCGGCGATTGGCGTATCGTTTCCTGGGTGGCTCCCCAGGAGGTGCATTTTAGAATGCCGTTTTCGAAATATCCGATTTCTTCCACTGACGGTTCATTTATCGTCAGTCTGCGCATCAGTTCTATGTGGTCGTTGGAACAGGGATGCAAGCGGGCAGCTTCCACCTCATCGAGCGCATTCTCTGCGTCCCTGAACGTGTCCGACGCCCGTTGAATAGCCTGATCGGCAAGCGTCTTCAAAATGTCCTGATCCTTCCTGACCGCGATGATCCATGATGCGTAGGCCATGGTGGCGATCGGTATCATCGCGCCGAGAAGCCCCAGAATTATTCCAGTCGTGATGACGCGGTTTCGTCTTGTTTCCATCACCGGTCCCTCGGCATGTGCAATGCTGGCCCCATAGCCATCAACCCCATGAGATATTTCTGCCGCAGATGGTCGCCTGCCGATGTGCACCCGGAAGGGGCGTCCGAAGGTTTGACCAAATGGCTGCCCTGATCGCTGGATACACGTTTTCGTTGAGCAGGTCTTGATCCGATCTGATCCCTCGACGCAATTCCAAGCTCTGTCGGAATTATCTCAACGATCCGGTCTGCCGTTACGCCGGATTCTTACGGGTGGTTTCTCGGGCTTTGTTAAGGGTCGCTGTTCATCTGAGGTTCATGTGCAGGAGGCGAATTTGTCTCCGGTCGCTCCGCCCAGCGGCACGATAGAGGCTCGTTGTTTTAAAAGAACAACGGGCCTCTTTTGGTTCTGGGGCAAAACTGTATTGCGTTCATCCAAAAGCCGTGCGAATGCGGTGGCCTTGGGTGGAATGTTTCAAGGGGTCAACCCTGGAAGAACAGCACGGATGTGATCACCCAAAGCCCTGGCCGCCGGGGAGCTCTGCGGGCCGGAGCATTCGATTGCTATGCCGATTGTCGGCAGCGGAGGCAGCCAGCTTTTAACGACATGCAGATCCGGTGGAACAGCGGTTCTCGTGAGCACGCTGATGGCATGGCCGGATCGCGCAATTGCGATGAGACCCGCAAGGCTGTTGCTGGCAAAGGCGATCCTGTAGCGGCGATTGGCGGTTTCCATGGCGTTGCACGCCGCGCGATGATCCAGCGTCGCCGGTGCCGAAAGAGCGAGCGGCAGCACATCCTTGGCAAGAAGTTCCGTGTCCGGCCTGTCCGCCACCCAGACGAAGCTTTCCCTTCGAAGAACCTCGGAGTGATCCGGTTCCGAGCGCGAAACCAGCGCCATGTCGATCTGACGGCGCTGAAGGAGAGGGCGCAGCTCTATCGTCGGCGCGCAGACCATACGCAAATCCACTTCCGGATAGGTGGCGCAGAAGCCCCTGAGCAATTCGGGAAGAAAGGCGATGGAATAATCTTCGGGACATCCGAGGCTAACCGTGCCTTGGACCGTGGCGCCGTTCATGTCGGCGAGGATTTCGTCATGACGGGCAAGCAGGGTGCTGGCATGGGCCAGCAGTTTTTCGCCCGCCGCCGTCACCCGTACGCCCGCACCGGTTCGTTGCAGCAACGGTTGCCCCACCTGTTCTTCCAGCCGCTGCATCTGTGTGCTGAGCGCCGATTGCGTGCGCCCCACCTGCGTCGCTGCGGTGCTGATGGAGCCTGCGCGGGCAACGGTGACAAAGTTCTTCAGAAGTGTGAGATCAAGCATGGCGATATCAAAATTATCTATATCCGCTTGAAATACTATCAATTGGACTGCCGCTGCAAGAGCCTGTTATCGTCCGGCAAAATCAGACACAGGGAACCTCGGCATGGACGATCTTTCGAAGAACTTCACATCGTTGAATGCGGAGCCGGCCTTCTGGGCGGCGGCCAACAGTCATCTCACCCGTTATGGGCCTGCCTTCGAGGAGATCATTGTTGAGCGGGCCGAGGGGAGTTTCGTTTATGATGCGGATGACCGTGCCATCCTCGATTTCACCTCCGGCCAGATGAGCGCCCTGCTGGGGCACACCCATCCCGACATCGTCGCCACCGTCAACCGGCAGATGGCGTCGGTTGCGCATCTGTTTTCCGGGATGTTGTCCCGTCCCGTGGTCGAGCTCGCGGCGAGGCTGGCAGCTCTCGCGCCGGGTCTCGACCGGGTACAATTGCTGACTACGGGCGCCGAATCCAACGAGGCGGCCATCCGTATGGCGAAGCTCGTCACCGGTGGTCACGAGATCGTCGCTTTCGCCCAGAGCTGGCACGGAATGACCGGCGCAGCGGCTTCCGCGACCTATAGCGCCGGCCGCAGGGGCTATGGCCCTGCAACGGCTGGCTCGCTCGTCATCCCCGCACCGAACGCCTATCGTCCGCGATTCACGAATCCTGATGGATCGAATGACTGGAAGGCGGAGCTTGATGACGCCTTCGAACTGATCGACCGCCAGTCCACCGGCAATCTTGCCGCCTTCATTGCCGAACCAATTCTGTCGAGCGGTGGCATCCTCGAATTGCCCGTCGGCTATCTTGCTGCGCTCAAGAAGAAGTGCGTCGAGCGCGGCATGCTGCTCATCCTCGATGAAGCCCAGACCGGGGTCGGAAGGACCGGGCACATGTTCGCCTTTCAGCGGGATGGCGTTACACCCGACATCATGACGCTTTCAAAAACGCTGGGGGCCGGCCTCCCGCTCGCCGCGGTAATGACCAGCGAGGAGGTGGAGCAGAAAGCCTTTGAGAGAGGTTTTCTCTTCTATACGACCCACGTGTCGGATCCGTTGCCTGCGGCTGTCGGCGTTACGGTTCTCGACGTGGTGGCCCGCGATGGCCTTGTCGAGCAGGCAATCGCCCGTGGCAACCGCCTGAAGGAAGGCCTTCTGTCACTTCAACAGCGGTTCGAATGTGTCGGCGACGTGCGCGGCCGCGGGCTTCTGCTGGGGCTTGAGGTCGTGGCCGACAGGCATACGAAAGCGCCCGGTTTCGAGCTCGGCGCCCGCATCATGCAGGAGGCGATGCTGCGAGGGCTCAGCATGAACATCGTCAAACTGCCCGGCATGGGCGGTGTTTTCCGCATTGCGCCGGCGCTCACCGTATCCGATGCCGAGATCGACCTTGGGCTGGAAATACTGGCGCACTCAATCGAATCCGCCCAGGCGACGCGGTAGCATGTCGATGCCGGGGTTCTTTCCTGAAAATCAGGCGAGAAGCGCCGGCGTCTTCCGAAGTGCTTCCGCCCAGACCGCGTAACCTGCGGTGTTAAGGTGAACCAGATCGGGAAGATAATAGCGGAATATCGGTAGGCCGTTTTCCCCCATAAGGCCGGCATTCGGGTCCAGCCAGACGGCGTCGTTGGAGTTTTCGCACCAGTCCTGTGCCATGCGGTTGAAAAGGTCGAATTCGCCACGATAAATCCAGCGCGCGGGGCTGTGCTTGATGGCCAGAACAAAAACCTGCGTCTGCGGCAGCGCCTGCAGGATGCGATGCCTGAGCCCCTGCAGATGTTGCAGCGCCGTGGCCGCCTTTAAGCCATCGCTGGCTATGTCGTTCTCGCCGAAATAGAGCGCCACTCTCCGGGGGCTCAGCGGCAGCAGGAGTTTTTCCATGTAGTGAACGGCCGAGAGGCAGGTGCCGCCGCCAAAGCCGAGATTGACGATGTCGAGCGTGCCCAGATCCTCGGCGATGGAGTTCCATATCCGGAAAGATGAGGAGCCATAAAAGGCAATCGGGTCCTCCGGCAGCCCGAGTCGCTGAAGGCGCGTCAGGATGGTGAGGACATCGTTTTCGTGACGGCTGGTGCCGATGCTGGCCGGGTAATCGTACATGTTGGTCCCTGGTATTGTGAAGGCCGGACACCAGGTGTCCAGCCGGCGTTTCCATTCAGGAAAGCGTCTTCCGCAGAACCGCCAGGGCTCCCTTCGTCAACGCGTCGTCATCGCCCATTGATATTCTGAGGCCGAATTCGCCAGCGGCAATCAGATAGAGATCGTTGAGCCCATCATTGCCCACAATCGCCGCATCGTCTCCCTCTGCGTACCATCCCGCATCGCGGGCCTGCCGAAATTCCTGTCCGATGACCAGCCCACGGACATAAGACCGCAGCTGCTGTGCCGACAGTTTGCCGGCGAGCCCGCCGGTGCGTGCGGAAAACAGCAGCGACAGCATGGCTGCGGATTTTTTGGCCTCTTTCAAACCCCACAGGTATGCCTCCGGATCGTCGACCGGCGGCTGTGCGGAACCGCGCGCGATGAAGGAGTGATTGATGAGTAGGTTGAAGATTTCACCGGTCACGAATGTCTGGAAACCATCGATCCGCCCTGTCTTCACCCGTGCCCATTTGCTGTGGGTTCCGGGGATGATGAGGGTGGCGTCTTCCGTAAGGCCGTGGCCGACGATCTGGGTTTCCTCGCCGCGCATGACATCCGGAAACGGCTGGCGGCCGGGGTCATTCAGGCCGGGCAGGAATACAAGGTCGGACCCATTGGGCAACGTCCTGCGCACCGTGCCGGCGGCAAGTTCCGCCGGTCCCGCCGGGCAGGGCACATAGGCCACCTCGACCCAGCCGTTGCGGCTGGTGATCATGCCGAGCGCGGCCACCGGCAGAGCGCCGTGTTTTGAAAACCAGAGGGCGAGTGCGCTCATGAGGGCGGGCTCATGTTGCCCTTCGGCAAGGCTCGAAATGCCGTCGGCGGTTTCCAGATGTTCAAGTTCCGCCCCGTCGTTACCGACAAGCGCCGCTCGCAATGATGTCGTTCCCCAATCGACGATGATCGATGTCGCCCGTGCTGCCATTTCCCTGAACCTCCTCGTTCATTTCATCTGGGGGCTTGTCATAGGGCTCAAGTCTATGTAGTGTCAATTAGTGAATTCAAGGTATCAATATATGATACTTAATTGGGAGGAGTAAGATGGTGGCTGGCCTGAAGGGGATTTTGCCCGTTTTGCCAACGCCTTTTCTGGCGGATGGCGGTATTGACCAAGCGGGTATGGAGCGACTGGTGATCTTCGCGCTCGAAAAAGGCGTGGATGGTGTGGTGTTCCCGGGTTTTGCCAGTGAGGTTGAGACTTTGGATGCTGCAGAGCGTGCGTCGCTGCTGAAGATCGTTGTTGATGCTGTTGCTGGCCGGGTGCCGGTCGTGGCGGGCGCGAGCGCGGCAGACTGGAGAGACGTGGTTGAACATGGCCGCGCCGCATCTGATCTCGGTATTCGCCACCTGATGGTTCAGCCGCCAAAATCGGTCGGGACGGATGCGCCGGCGCTGATCGAGTTTCTGGGTAAGGTTGTCGAGGCGCTGCCCGGTGTCGAAATCATCCTGCAGAACGCGCCTGCGCCGCGCGGGTCTGATCTGTCGCCGGAGGCGATTGTCGAGATCGTCCGGTCTCTGCCGCAGGTCACCTACGTCAAGGAAGAAACGCTGCCGGCCGGTCCCGCCATCAGCCATATCATCGCCCATGCGCCCTCAACATTGAAGGGTATCATCGGCGGCGGCGGCGCCCGTTACATTCTGGATGAATATGCGCGTGGCGCGACCGCTGCCATGCCGGCGCTGGAGATCGTCGAGGAACACGTGGCAATAGATCGCGCTCTCCGCGCAGGCCGTCAGGATGAGGCCCGGAAAATCTATGTCCGCACTCTTCCGCTTCTGGTTCTGCAGGCGGTTTATCGCATGCGGCTGACCAAGTACGTGCTGGCCCGCCGTGGGGTGATCGAGGGTCTCGGTGTCCGCGCGCCCACCCCGGAACTCGACAGGGCGGCGATTGCCGATATCGACGCCAACCTCGTCGAGCTCGGCCTTGTCGCCTCGGAGGCCGCATGAACAGCCCCGTTGCAACAATCGAAGTCTTCACGCTGACCCAGCCACGCAAGGTTCCCTATCTCGGGGCGCTGCGGGAAGGTGAAGTGGTCAACCCCAATGGATACATCGTCAGAAAGGGCAACCGCACGGTCTATCCAACCTTCGACCGCAGCGTGCTTCTGCGAATGACGACGGAAGCCGGCACCGTCGGCTGGGGTGAGACCTATGGCATCGTTGCGCCCGGTGCGGTGGCGGCTCTCATCAACGACCTGCTGGCCGGTTTCGTGATCGGCCGCGATGCATCCGATCCATCGGCGATTTACGACGATCTTTACGATATGATGCGCGTGCGCGGTTATACCGGTGGCTTTTACGTGGATGCGCTTGCTGCAATCGATATCGCCCTCTGGGATATTGCCGGACAGGAAGCCGGAAAATCCATTCGAGACCTGCTGGGTGGCGGCGTGGACAATTTTTCGGCCTATGTTTCTGGCCTGCCGGAGAAGACGCTGAAGGCGCGTGGAGAACTGGCGAAATACTGGCAGGATCGTGGCTTCGACGCCTTTAAATTCGCCACGCCCGTTGCCGATGATGGGCCGGCGGCGGAACTTGCCAATCTCCGGCAGGTGCTCGGCCCGCGGGCGAAGATCGCCGCCGATATGCACTGGAACCAGACACCGGAGCGGGCGCTGGAGCTCATCGCAGAAATGCAGCCATTCGATCCATGGTTCGCCGAGGCGCCCGTCTGGACGGAGGACATTGCCGGGCTGGAAAAGGTTTCGAAGAATACCGACGTGCCGATCGCGGTGGGCGAGGAATGGCGCACCCATTGGGATATGCGCGCCCGCATCGAACGCTGCCGTATTGCGATCGTGCAGCCGGAAATGGGCCATAAGGGTATCACCAATTTCATCCGTATCGGCGCTCTCGCAGCCGAACACGGCATCGACGTCATACCGCACGCTACCATTGGCGCCGGCATATTCCTTGCCGCCAGCCTGCAGGCATCGTCGACGTTGCCGACGCTGAAGGGGCACGAATTCCAGCATTCGATCTTCGAGCCGAACCGCCGCCTGCTGGAGGGCGACATGGATTGCCGCGAAGGCAGGTATCACCTGCCGTCGGGTCCGGGACTGGGCGTAAGACCGTCGGAGGCGGCGCTCGCCCTTATTGAACGTATCTGATTTGGTTCTTTGGAGGAGGAAACCATGACCAAAAGAATGAAGAAGCTGGCGCTGGGTACGGCGACCGCCGTTTTGATGACGATGAGCGCCGTTGCCCCTGCCATGGCCGATACCGTCCTGAAATTCATTTCCTGGCAAACGGATGACGCGGGAACGGGTGAATGGTGGCGTTCCGCAATCGCCGCCTTCGAGAAGCAGCATCCCGGGGTGAAGATCGAGTTCACCAAGGCGGAACGTAGCTCCTACGCGGATACGATGACCACGCTTTTCGCCGCCAACCAGCCGCCGCAGATCGTGCATCTCGCATCCTTCGAGTTCCAGATGTTCGCCGACAGCGGCTGGCTGGAGCCGCTCGACCCGTGGCTTAAGAAGGACGGCATCGACATGACCGGCTGGGCCGGTCAGCAGAAATGCGAATGGAACGGTGAGACCGTGTGTATCATGACGAACTACTTCGGCTTCGTCATGGCTTATAACAAGAAGATCCTGGATGAGGCGGGCGTCGCGGTTCCGAAGACCTATGACGACTTTCTGGCGGCCGCAAAAGCCACCACCAAGGATTTGAACGGTGACGGTATCATCGACCAGTTCGGGACCGGCCACGAGACCAAGGGCGGTCCCGGGCAATATCTGACGGAGATGCTGAACTACATCCTCGACGCCGGCGCCTACTGGACCGACAAGGACGGCAATATCACCATCGATACGCCGCAGATGGTGGAGGGTCTTTCACGCTGGAAAACCGTCATGAAGAGCGGGATCAGCCCGGTCGACATGAGCGCCAGCGACGTGCGCAAGCTTTTTGCCGATGGCAAGATGGCGATGCGTCTCGACGGGCCTTGGCTTTACGGCACCACCGAGAAGGGTTCAGCCAAGGCTGACATCGTTTACGCGGCACCGCCGCTTCATCCGCCGCTGGGTGGATCGTCCAACGTGCTCGCCATGCCGGCCGATATTCCCGACGACCAGAAGGCGCTCGTCTGGGATTTCATCAAGCTGACGATGTCGCCGGAGTTCCAGCGCAGCTATGCCACCCTTGGCGGCAACACCCCGCCAAGCCCCAAGGCCGACGTGTCGGGTGTCGAAAAGACCATCCCGCATTTTCCGGTACTGATCGAGACGATGAAGGCCGCATCCGAGGCGGGTATCGACCGCATTCCGACCGGGCTTGAGCTCTTCTACAATGAATTCAGCAAGATGGTGATGGAAGAAAGCCAGCGGATGATCATTCAGGACCTCGATCCCGCGGAGGTGGCAAAGACCATGCAGGCGAAGGCCGAGGCCATCAAGGGCTGATCCCGTTTTGCCATGGCCCGCCTGGCGGGCCGTGGTTACCATCCGCATCCGGCAGGAGGACCATCCATGACCGCACCCGTTCGGGCCGGGCGCCGCAAGTTCTTTGATCTTGCGCGTCCCAGCCGGCAACATCTCCTCGGCTATATTCTGATCGCACCCGCGGTCCTGATGGTTGCCGCCATCATCGTCTGGCCGCTTGTGCTGGCCATCGACCTGTCTTTCCAGCAGGTCAAGATACCGCGGCTCGGTGGCGCAAGCCGGCCGTTTTCACTCAGCAATTACACCTGGCTTTTCTCATCGCCGGAATTCTGGCTCGCCTGCTGGGTGACGCTGAAGCTGGTTGTCGTCGTCACCGCGGGCAGCGTGGCCGTTGGCCTCAGCACGGCGCTTCTGGCCAATAACCGCTTCAAGGGCCGAACCGTTGCGCGGCTGGGAATGGCGCTGCCCTGGGCAGTGCCGGAAATCATCGCGGTCGTCATCTTCGCATGGATGTTCGATACGTCCTTCGGGCTGTTCGGATGGCTGGCGATAAAGCTCGGTTTCACCGACCAGATGATCCCGTGGGTGAGCAGTTCGACAGCCGCCTTCTGGGCTGTCGCTATCACCATGGTCTGGAAGGGTTTTCCTTTCGTGTCGATCATGTGCCTCGCTGGTCTGCAATCCATTCCCGCCGATTATTACGCGGCCGCCAAGGTGGATGGCGCGAGCGTCTGGCAGCGTTTCCGCTGGATCACCATGCCGCTTTTGATGCCGGTGCTGGGCGTGACGCTGGTGCTGACGCTTCTGTGGGTGTTCCGCGACTTTTCCATCATCAAGGTTCTGACCGGTGGCGGACCGCTGAGGTCGACCCAGACCCTGTCGATCATGACCTATGACCAGGCCTTCCAGTATCACAATTTCGGCCGCGCCGCCGCCGTGGGCGTGCTGACACTGGTGATCTGTATCGTCGCGAGCCTTCTGATGCTCGGCCGGCGTTCGAAATCGATCTATTGAGGAGGCTTTGATGAAACGGACATTTTTACAGAGCCTTGCCCTTTACGCGACTGTCATCTTCACGCTGGTGATGATCCTGTTCCCGGTCTACTGGCTTCTGGTCACGGCGCTCTCCACCACCGATGAACTGTACCGCCTTCCGCCGACCTTCTGGCCGGATGATGCGCAATGGGACATTTTCGCCAGGGTCTGGGCCGCGAAGCCGATCCTGCTATGGCTGTGGAACTCGATGCTTGCGGCCGTCGGCTCGGTGGCGCTGTCGATGCTCGTCTCCGTCAGCGCCGGTTATGCCCTTTCGCGTTATTCCATGCGGGGCGGCGCGACCATGGGTCTCTTCGTCCTGACGGCGAAGATGCTTCCTGCAACGCTGCTCGTCATTCCGCTGTTTTCGATCTTTTCCAGCTTCGGTCTGATCGGCAGCCTCTGGACACTGGTGCTGGCGCATTCGACCATGATCATTCCTTTCGCCACATGGATGCTGAAAGGCTATTTCGACACCATTCCGAAGGAACTGGAGCAGGCCGCGATGGTCGACGGTTGCTCGCCGATCGGTGCAATGGTCCGGGTCGTGCTTCCGATCGCCACACCCGGTCTTGCTGCCACGGCACTTTATGCCTTCGTGCTCAGCTGGGCGGATTACGCCTATGCCCGCACCTTCCTCGTCAACTCGCCGGACAACTGGACGGCCAATCTCGGCATCACCACGATGCAGGGCGAATACGTCACCTACTGGAACGACATTTCCGCCGCATCCGTGTTCATCGCGCTGCCGATCATCGCAATCTACCTGTTTCTGGAACGTTATTTGGTCGGCGGACTCACCGCTGGCGCGGAGAAATAAGCATGGCCAATATTTCCATTCGCAATGTCAGCAAGTCCTATGGCGCCCTCAACGTGCTCAGGCCCTTTTCGCTCGAGATCGAAAACGGCGAGTTCGTGGTGCTGGTCGGGCCTTCCGGCTGCGGCAAGTCGACGATGCTGAAAATCCTTGCAGGCCTTGAACCGGCAAGCGAAGGGCAGATCTTCATCGGCGAAAACGAAGTCACGGATCTGGCGCCGGGTGACCGCGACATCGCCATGGTGTTTCAGAATTACGCGCTTTATCCGCACCTGACGGTCCGGCAGAACATCGGCTTCGGCCTGAAGATGCGCGGCACGGACAAGACGGAGATTGATCGCCGGGTGGATGACGCGGCGCGCATTCTCGAGGTAACGCCCTATCTCGATCGCAAGCCGAAGGATCTCTCGGGCGGACAGCGGCAGCGCGTGGCGCTCGGCCGCGCCATCGTGCGTCAGCCGCAGGCCTTTCTGATGGACGAACCGCTGTCCAACCTCGATGCCAAGCTGCGCGTCCACATGCGTGCCGAAATCGGCGCCCTGCACAAGCGTATCGGTGTCACCACCGTTTATGTGACGCATGACCAGGTGGAAGCCATGACCATGGCGGACCGGGTGGTTATCATGCAGGGCGGCATCATCCAGCAGATCGCGGCGCCCGATGAGCTTTTCAACAATCCGGCCAACCTCTTTGTCGCCGGTTTCATCGGATCGCCCGGCATGAATTTCCTCAACGCGGAACTGCGTGACGGCGCACTGACTGTTTTCGGCCAGAAGGTAAACCTGCCGGCGGCATCTGCCAGGCAGGGTAGCGTGATCGTGGGCTTGCGGCCAGAGCATCTCGTTCTGGGCGATGGGCCGGTGACCTTCAGCGTTCGCCCGACGCTGGTGGAAAGTCTGGGATCGGAAAAATACGTCTATTTCGATGCGGAACGCGCAAGGGTCGCAGATGGCGAGGAGGGCAGGTCCAAGGGGCTGATCGCCCGCGTCTCGCATAGCGGCAACCTTCGGGCTGACGAAGCGCTTCAGCTCGGCTTTGATCCGGCACAGCTTTATCTCTTCGACGCAAAGACCGGAGCACGGCTATGATCCTCGTCACCGGATCGGCAGGCCGTGTGGGTCGTGCTGTCGCCGCTGCCTTGCGTATGGACGCTCGGGCGGTCCGCGGCTTTGACCTTCGTCCGTCGGGTACGGGCGGTGAGGAGGTCGTCGGATCGCTGGAGGACGGGCAGGCGCTGTCCAAAGCCATGGAAGGTGTGAGCGCCGTTCTGCATCTCGGGGCCTTTATGTCATGGGCGCCGGAGGACCGGGACCGCATGTTTGCGGTCAATGTCGAAGGCACGCGCCGTCTTCTGGATGCGGCCGCAGCCGCAGGCGTGCAGCGGTTCGTCTTCGCCTCTTCAGGAGAAGTCTATCCGGAAAACCGCCCCGAATTCCTGCCGGTCACCGAGGATCATCCGCTTCGCCCCAGTTCGCCCTATGGCCTGACCAAGCTTCTGGGCGAGGAACTGGTTCGCTTTCACCAGCGGACTGGCAGCATGGAAACCGTGATCCTGCGCTTTTCTCATACGCAGGATGCGGCTGAGCTGCTGGATCAAGACAGCTTCTTCTCCGGCCCGCGTTTTTTCCTGCGACCGCGCATTCGGCAGCAGCGGAATTTCGGGAACGTTGCGATTGCCGAACTGCTACAGTCCCGGGATATCGGCGAAGCGTCACATATATTGGCGCGTAATGAAAACGGCCGGCCATACCGCATGCACATAACCGATACACGCGATATGGTGGCCGGGATCCTGCTCGCCCTCGATCACCCTGACGCGGCGGGCTGCATCTTCAATCTCGGCGCGGATGAGCCATCCGATTTCGCCGAGCTTCTGCCGAAAATGGCCGCGGTGACCGGCCTCCCCATCGTGACTGTCGATTTTCCCGGCGACGGCGTTTATTACCATACGTCTAACGCGCGGATCAAAAACACCCTGGGGTTTGAGGCACAATGGACGATGGACCGGATGCTGGAAGAGGCGGCCGCCGCAAGGCGGCAGCGTCTCGCGAAGGAGACGCGATGAAACCCGAGACACCGGGCGGCACCGCTGCGCTGGCGAAGGGGTTGACCCTTCTCGACATGGTGGCCGATGCGCCGGAGCCGCCGCGTTTTGCGGAACTGTTGCGCGCATCCGGCCTGCCCAAGCCGACTTTTGCCCGCATCCTGCGCACCCTCATAGCCTATGGGCTCGTCCGTCAGGATGAGGCGCGTGGAACCTATGTTCTGGGCCAGCGCTTTCTCGAAATGTCCCACAAAGTCTGGGAGAGCTTCGATCTGGTATCGGCCGCGACACCCGAACTCGAGAGGTTGGCTGCCGAACTGGGCGAGACCGTAGCGCTCTGCCGGCTGGACGGCATCATGACGCAATATCTTGCGGAACGTTCTCCAAACGGTCTCTCCGTGCGGGTAGAAGTGGGACGCCGGGTTCCTTTGCATTGTACCGCGCCGGGCAAGGCGCTGCTTGCCTTTCAGGACCCTGCTGTCGGCCGTTCCCTGCTCGATCGGCTGACGCTCGATGCGCAGACGCCGCGGACGATTACCACGCTCGATTCACTTCAGGCCGATCTGACGCTGACGCGGGCGAGGGGTTACTCGATCTCCTATGAGGAGCACCTGCCAGGGGTGAATTCCGTTGCCGCACCCGTCATGGGCCGTGACAATACGCCGATGGGTGTGCTTGTCGCGCTCGGGCCGTCGTCGCGGCTCGATGCGTCCAACATTCATCCTGCCGGGCGTGAACTGATTGCCGCTGCACGCCGGATTACCGGCGCCGCCGGGGCTGTCGCCATCAGCTCGCGGCCACGACCGCGTTCGGCAACAGGACGTCCCAGCGCCGAACTCAGCTGCATTCTTCCCTGGGGGGCGCAGCTTGGGGAAAGCCCGGTCTGGCATGAAGGCGAAAACGCGCTCTACTGGGTGGATATTCTGCACCCCGCCGTCCATCGTTTCGATCCCGCCACCGGCCGTAACGAAACCTGCGAGACAGGTAAGCTGGTCAGTGCCGTCATTCCAGTCTCCGGAGGGCGATTGCTGGTGGCGTCGCAGGATGGCGTCGAATGGCTGGACTTCACTTCGGGCCGGCTGACACCCTTCGTCAGCCCGGAGGCTGGCATTGGCGATAACCGCTTGAACGATGCCAAATGCGGGCCGGACGGCGCCATCTGGGTCGGGTCGATGCGCATCGATGCCTCCAAGCCCACCGGCGCGCTTTATCGGATCAATGCCGATGGGGCATTCGAACGCAAGGAAGGCGGCATCGTCGTCTCCAACGGTCTCGGCTGGAGCCCCGATGGCAGGACCTTCTATTTCGTCGATACGGTGCCCGGCCTTATCCATGCCTATGATTGTGATCCGACGACGGGCGCCCTGTCGCAGCGCCGCGAATTTGCCCGTATTCCCGTGGCCGACGGCCGTCCGGACGGCCTCGCCGTGGATGCGGAAGGCGGGGTGTGGTGTGCGATCTGGGACGGCTGGTGCGTGCGCCGCTATCTTCCGAACGGCAAGCTGGATCAGGTGATCGAGATGCCGGTGCCGCGCCCGTCGAGTGTGGCCTTCGGCGGGCCGGACCTGTCGACGCTCTTCATCACCAGTGCCCGCACGCGCCTGCCGGCATCCACGCTCGCCGACGCCCCGCTGTCTGGTGGCCTGTTCTCCTGCCGCCCCGGAATTGCCGGCGCGCGCATTTCACTGTTCGAAGGATAAATTATGCGTCTTGAAAGCGTCTTTGGTTTGAAAGGCCGCACGGCGCTCGTCACCGGTTCCAGCCGCGGCATAGGGGCAGCCATAGCGGAAGGGCTGGCGGGGGCCGGCGCGCATGTCATCCTGCATGGCGTGAAGCCGGGTGCGACAACCGCCGTGCGGCAACGCATCGCGGACGGCGGTGGCTTGGCCCAAGAGCTGGCGGGTGATCTCTCCGAACCGGGCGCCGGGCGCGATCTTGTCGAGCGCGCCGAGACGGTCGCACCGGTTGATATTCTCGTCATCAATGCGAGCGCCCAGATCAATGCGGTACTGTCGGAGCTGAAGCCCGATGATCTGGCGTTTCAGCTGGCTGTCAATCTCGGGTCGACAGTGGACATGCTGCAGACGATCCTGCCGCGCATGGCGTCGCGAAAATGGGGAAGGGTGGTTTCCATCGGCTCGGTCAACCAGTTGCGGCCGAAGGGCATCGTCACCGCCTATGCCGCCACCAAGGCTGCGCAGCATAATCTGATCCAGAGTCAGGCGCGCGACTATGCGAAGGACAATGTTCTCCTCAACACTCTAGCGCCCGGTCTGGTCGATACGGATCGCAATGCCCATCGCCGGGACGAAGACCCCGAAGGCTGGGCTGAATATGTCCGGACCCTGAACTGGATGGGACGAGCCGGTCAGCCGGAGGAAATGGTGGGCGCCGCCATCTTCCTGTCTTCGCAGGCCTGCAGCTTTATGACCGGCGAGAGTATTTTCCTGACGGGCGGTTATTGACTTCTCCGCATATCCTGCGCGGAGAAGCGTTTTTGAAGCGTCTACTCATGAGAAGCGGTGCGGTCCGTTCGTTTCAGTGTCCGCCAGCCCGGATCATTCGGCGGGCTGCGCTGCCGGAGACCCACCCGGATGCCTTCGCTCCGCCGAGAGGCTGCGCTGACCAAGCCCAATGATCGTCACCGTTGAAAGGCTTGCGGCGACCGACACCCAGAAGCCATTGTCCGGGCCGAAATTGTCGATCACCCATCCCGAGACGAAAGCGCCCAGCGCCATGCCGATACCGATACCGGTCATGACCCAGGTCACGCCTTCCGTCAGCATCGATTCCGGCACCCGGCGTTCAATCAGGCCGAAAGCGGTGATGAAAATGGGAGAGATTGCCACACCGCTGAGGAACACGGCAAAGGCAAGCAGGGCGACACTGGATGCCGCGACGAGGAGCGGCAGCGCCGTCAGGGCAAGAACGCTGACAGCGATCAGCAATTGCCGGTGCAGCGGCGTTTTCGGGTTGAGCGCACCAAGAAGCAGGCCGACGACGAAAGAGCCAATGGCATAGACGCCGATGACGAGGCTGGCTGCTTCCGGCTGGCCGAGTTCCTTGGTGATGGCGACGGCGCTCACCTCGGCGGTGGCGAAAGTCGAGCCGACGAAGATCAGCGCGACCGTGATGATCTGTACCGGACGCAGCCATATTGCAGAACGCTGCCGACGGCCGCCCTCGACCGGACGCACTTTGGGTTCTGTGGATCGCTGCAGAAGAAAGGCAAATGTTCCGACCGCCAGAAATGCCGTGCTGATCATCATGCCCGCTTCTGGAAAAAGCGAAACCGCAAGCCCGACGGAAAGCGATGCACCCGCAATGTAGACAAGTTCGTCAGCCGCGGATTCGAAGGCAAAGGCCGTATTCAGTTCCGGCCGGTCCCGAAAGAGTTCCGTCCAGCGGGCCCGCATCATGGCGGGGATGCTTGGCATGGCGGCGGCGAGGAAAGCGGAAAGAAACAGCGTCCACGCCGGCCATCGCTGATTGGTGGCGATGATCAACGCCGCAAAGGCGAGGACGGATAGAATGGTCGCGGGGATGAGAACGCTGCTTTGGCCCCGGCGGTCCACCAGCCGCGAGATTTGCGGCGCGACGGCGGCATTGGTCAGCGCGAAGGTTGCCGATACGGCGCCTGCCAGCCAATATTCGCCATGCGTTTGCGACAACATGGCCACGATGCCGATCGGCGCCATGGCGATGGGGAGGCGGGCAAAGAAACCTGCAGCTGAAAAGCCTTTGGCGCCTGGAACCCGGAAAATTTCTCTGTATGGATTAGACATCGGATGCACCTTGTTTAGGGAGTATCCACCACAAACATACGTGGCGTATGTGAATGAAATAATTGCATACGCGGCGTATGTCAACTAATATACGCGACGTATGTAGATGCTGGAGCAAAAATGCGCAAACCTCGCAGTGAAATGATTGCTGAAACGCGGGCAAAGCTGCTGGCTGCCGGACGCAGGGCGTTTGGCAGTATTGGTTATGCTGAGGCCTCCATGGATGATTTTACCGCCGAGGCAGGGCTGACCCGTGGTGCGCTCTACCATCATTTCGGTGACAAAAAGGGTTTGTTGCTGGCGGTGGTGGCCGAGATCGACGCGGAGATGACAAAAAGGCTTTGCGAGATTTCTTCGAGAGCCTCGACGCGTTGGGAAGGGTTCGTCGAGGAGAATGTCGGCTATGTCCGTATGGCGCTTGAACCGGAAATCCAGAGGATCATGTTTCGCGATGGACCGGCCGTCCTTGGCGATCCATCCCGCTGGCCAAATGCCAATGGCTGTATTTCCGCTGTTTCGCGCAGTCTCGATGCGCTCAAGCAGGAGGGAACGATCGCCGATATCGATTCCGAGGCGTGTGCCCGTTTCATCAATGCCGCGAGCAGCAGCGCAGCCCAGTGGATTGCCAATTCTGACGATCCGGAAACAACGTCGGAACGGGCCGTAAGGAGTTTCCGGACCTTTCTGGATGGATTGCGCATCAGCAAGGGCTGATCCCCGGGCGGCAGTGCCCCGACACCCGATCCTGCAATGTTATCTCGCCTGTCCGGCATGAATCGGGAAAAGCAGCTGTACCCTTGCGCCCTCACCGGGCTTTGAATGGATGTGGGCTTCGCCACCGCTCTGGCGCACGAAACCATAGACCATGGCAAGTCCCAGGCCTGCGCCTCCATGGTCCCCCCGGGTGGTGAAATAGGGTTCGAAGGCCTTGTCCACGGCCTCCGGCGTCATGCCGATGCCCTCGTCCGAGACGGTTATCGCCAGGGTATCCTTCTCGCAGGCCGCCTCGATTGAAATCAGGCCGCCCTCCGGCATGGCGGCCGCGGCGTTGAGGCAGAGATTGAGGATGGATTGCTCGAAGAGGGCGGGGTCGAGCGGGATGGCCGGAAGATCATCATCGAAATCGAGTGCAATCCGGCATTTGGGGCCAACCGCGATCTCGAGAATATCGGCCATGCCGCGCAGTAGATTGGCCACGTTGATGCAGCTTGGATGGATGGGCTGCTGGCTGCCGATGGTCAGCATGCTGCTGGCCAGGGAGCGGCCGCGATCAGCTGCCTTGCGAATGCGGGCAATATGCCGGTTCTGGCGGTCATTGAAACCGGCCTCTCGCTCCAGAAGGCCGAGGCTGCCGGTGATGATGCCGATCATGTTGCCCACCTCGTGGCTGACCTGGTGGGTCATGCGCATGATGCCGTCCAGCCGCTGGGCCTTGACTGCTTCCGCCTCCTGCCGGTCTAGCGCGGTCACATCGCGGGCAAGCAGCACGATGCCGCCATCCGGCTGGCGCGACATCGATATTTCTATAACCCGCTGGTCGGCAGTTCGATGCCGCACCACGGCGCGCTCCAGCAGGTTCCCATGCCCACCATCGAAGGGCAGCAGCGTCGAATCGATTTCGGGAATGGGCTCGACGAACCGGCGGATCGGCAGCTTTCGGGACGAGCCGGAACGCCCGACAAGTTCGATGATGCGGCGGTTCATGGTGATAGGCCGCCCGGCCGGATCGAACAGCGCTATTCCCTCATTCATGTTGCGGAATGTGGAGCGGATGGTGCGGGCTGCGGCTTCGGCCGTACGCCTGAGGCGAGAGACGCGGTCGACGCTGTCGTGGAAGGCGCGAAACGCGTCGAGCAGGCGGATGAGCTCCGTCTCGGGACCCGTATAGGAGGGCGGCCCGACATCCGTTTCCCCCTTGGCGAGGGCATTCATGCCGTTGGAGAGCGTCACGATCCCGCGCGAGACACGCATCACCGACCGGATCGAAAAGATCGCCACGATGAGAACCAATAGCGAGGCAACGGCCACAATGATCAGCAGCCGGTTGAGAGCATCGGAGGTGGAGATAAGGTCTTCGTTCAGACTGCGCGCGACCGCGTCGCCCTGCGTTTCGGTCACATGCGAAAGATCGCGCGAGACGGTGTGAAGGCGCGAGACCGAGGCGCGGATCGCAAACATCTCCAGAAGGTAACGGCTCTGGGCCTCGAAAACCCGCTCATATGGCTGAAGCTCGGCAACGGGCAGACGCTCGCCCGGATAACCCTGTTGACGTGCCGTTGTTTCCGCCACATAGCGGCGGCGCAGTTCGCCAAGCTGAAAAAGACTGTCGGACGCGGACGCGGCCTGTACGATGCCGTTCATCCGCCGGCGCAGCTCCGGATCGAGGATACCCTGACCGGTGGCGATTTCGCCAAGCGCGGCTGCCGCCTCCGCCTTGTGGCCCTGCGCGGCATCGGCATCCTTAGCGAGATCGAGTGTCTGCGCTCGGATACGCTGCAGCAGTTCAACGATACGCTCGCTCGCAAAGCCGCGTGCTGCCCGCTCGCCGCTGCCCGGCTCTGTCATCTGCAGAAGCAGATCGACCTGCTGGACAACGGAGCGGCTTTCGCTGGAAACGCGATAGGGCGAGGCGGCATTCATCAGGAAAGGTGCACTGGAGACGAGATCGGAGACCTGCCGCGAGACCAGCGAGGCCTTGGCGAGACTGGAGAAGGCCTGCAATCCATAGGCCGCCATTTCATCGCGGGCGCGCTGCAATCCGTAAATCGCGATGGCGGACAGGCTGAAGACGAGGACGCAGGTAAAGACGATCGCAAAGGGCAGGCGAAAGGCGATGGAGGAAAGGAAGGAGCGGCTGATCACGGGTAGGGCTCGCCCTCATCGGTGTGGAGCACGTAACCCTTACCGCGCCGGGTCTTGATATGGCGCGGCAGATCGGGGTTTATCTCGATCTTGCGCCTCAGCCGCAGCACCAGCACGTCGACGTTTCTGTCGATATAACGGTCGCTCTCCGAACCCAGCCTGTCGAGAATCTGGGAACGGCTGACGGGCTGGTTGGGCGTCTCGGCAAGAACTTCCAGAAGCGCGAATTCGGCGCTCGTCAGTGTCCGGCTGCGGTCCGCGAGGCAGACAGCGCGGCGTGCATCAAGATCAATCGCCCAGTCCCCAAGCCGCAGCGCCGCGCGCCCGTGGTCACGCTCGCTGTCCTTCTCCTGTTTTAGCGAGGGAATTGTCCGGCGCAGGACGGCCTTGATCCGCGCCGTGAGCTCGATTGGTTCGAAGGGCTTGACCACGTAGTCGTCGGCGGCGGTTTCCAGGCCGAGCACCCGGTCGGCGGCACTTCCGGCGGCGGTGACCATGACGATGCCGATGTCGATCTGGCTGCGCAGCCGCTGAGCGAAGGTGCGCCCGGACGTGCCAGGCAGATTGTGATCGACGAGGACGAGCTGCATCCTGTCCTTTGCCAGTATCTCGTCGGCCTCCTCTGCGGAGCGCGCACAGGTGGGCAGCCAGCCCTCGGCCTCGACGAGATCCGAGATAAGCTCGGCCATATCCGGATCGTCCTCGACGATCAGAATGCGAACCTTCTGATTAAGCACTGCAACTTCCTCCCGCCACCATCATAGGCATGGTGGCGGCTATCTTCAAAGGCTCGCTGGTTATCTCTCCTGTCATAATTGTAATATCTGTAATCTTGTTCGGCAGTGCGGTGAAAGATTGGTAACCATTCTTCGATTGCGGTGCGGACAGGATGTGACATGCTGTTGATGGAGACTGGAACGGGGAGGTTCCAGGCAGGGAGGCTTAATTGAAAGCATTGACCGCACTTGCGGCGAGCATGGTCCTTTGGCTGTGCGGCGCAGGGCATGGCATGGCCGAACCGAAGTTGAACGTCCTGTGCGGCGTCGATGAGGCCTGGTGCGTGACCATGCAGCGGGCATTCGAAGCCAAGACCGGACTTGAAATTTCGATGGTTCGCAAAAGCACCGGCGAAATTCTCGACCAGATTCGCGCCGAGCGATCCCATCCGACAGTCGACGTGTGGTGGGGCGGCACCGGCGATACACATTTGCAGGCAGGTTCCGAAGACCTGCTGGACGAATATCGGCCCGCCAATCAACAGGATCTGTTGCCCTGGGCGCAGAACTTCAATGCGATGTCCGGGTCGAAATCGGCTGGAATTTATGCTGGCGCGCTTGGTTTTGCCTATAATTCGGAACTGCTTGCCAAAAACAGCTTACCCGCTCCCACCTGCTGGAAGGATTTGGCCAAGGACGTCTATCGTGGCCATATCCTGACCGGCAATCCGAATTACTCCGGCACGGCCTTCACCATGCTCGCCACGCTTGTGCAGCTGTTCGGCGAGGAAGAAGCCTTTGGTTTCATGACGAAGCTGAACCTCAATGTCGTGGGTTATACCAAGGTCGGTTCGGCACCCGTCAAGGCGGCGGCGCGGGGTGAGGTTCTTATCGGGATTTCCTTCATGCATGATGCCGTGACCCAGAAGATCGAGGGTTTCCCGCTGGTCATCGTCGCGCCCTGCGAGGGCACCGGCTACGAGATCGGGGCGGTCAGCATTGTCAAGGGCAACCACAATACGGCGCTTGCGCAGACCTTCGTGGAATTTGCGCTGAGCCCTGAAGGACAGGAAACCGGCGCCATAGCAGGCCAGAACCAGGTGCCGTCCAACGCCCGGGCGACATTGCCGCTGACAGCACCTGATATATCGATGATCAAGATGGTGGATTACGACTTTGCCACCTTCGGCCAGCCGGAAGAGCGAAGTCGATTATTGAGCCGCTTCGACAGCGAGATTCACCCGAGCCAGACCCAGTAGGGCCAAATACCAAAAGCCCCGAAACGACAGCACGCGCGCCACAAGGTGCCGCGACCGGCAGCGCTATGTCTGCACGTGACCCAAAATTCAGACGCAAGCTACAGGAGGATAACCATGCGACTGACGATACTTTCCACTCTGCTTTTTGCCGGTACGGCACTGAGCGCCGTTTCCGCGCAGGCGGCCGGCGAACTGAACCTGATCTGCTCGGCCGATGTCGTTATCTGCGAACAGATGAAGGGTGATTTTGAAAAGTCTCATGACATCAAGGTCAATATGGTGCGCCTGTCTTCGGGCGAGACCTATGCCAAGGTGCGCGCGGAAGCCCGCAACCCGAAAACCGATATCTGGTGGGCCGGCACGGGCGACCCGCACATGCAGGCAGCCTCGGAAAACCTGACGCTCGAATACAAGTCGCCGATGCTGGACCAGTTGCAGGACTGGGCGGTCAAGCAGGCGGAGAGCACGGGTTACCGGACTGTCGGCGTTTATGCCGGTGCCCTGGGCTGGGGCTACAACACCGAGATATTCAAGTCCAAGGGTTACAAGGAGCCAAAGTGCTGGGCCGACCTTCTGGCGCCGGAACTCAAGGGCGAAATCCAGATCGCCAATCCGAACTCTTCGGGTACCGCCTATACCGCGCTTGCCTCACTTGTGCAGATCATGGGCGAGGATCAGGCCATCGATTACCTGAAGAAGCTCAACGCCAATATCTCGCAATATACCAAGTCCGGCTCGGCACCGGTCAAGGCGGCCGCGCGCGGCGAGACGGCGCTCGGCATCGTCTTCATGCATGATGCGGTGGCCCAGACTGCGGAAGGTTTCCCGGTCAAGTCAATCGCTCCGTGCGAGGGCACGGGTTACGAGATCGGCTCCATGTCGATCATCAAGGGCGCCCGCAACCTCGAAAATGCCAAGACCTGGTACGACTGGGCGCTGAAGCCGGAGGTCCAGTCGCGCATGAAGGACGCCAAGTCCTTCCAGCTGCCGTCCAACAAAACGGCGGAAGTGCCGAAAGAGGCACCGAAGTTCGAGGACATCAAGCTCATCGACTACGACTTCAAGACCTATGGCGATCCTGCCAAGCGCAAGGCGCTGCTGGAACGCTGGGATCGCGAAGTTGGTGCGGTCGCCAACTGATCTGAACTCCGGCGATCGGCATCCCGGCTTTTGAAGCCGGGGTGTCCGCCACTCTTTCATCGGCATGAAACAAGCGAGGTCGGCCATGACACGTGGCAATCGCAGGCTGGACATCGTCCTGGCGCTCGGGGCTTTTGCCCTCATTCTTCTTCCCTGGTATCGCATCGAAGGCGGCTTTTACAGCTTGCGCTGGCTGTCCGGGTTTTTCTCCTCCGCCAGCAATGCACCCGGTGTGTTGCAGACACTGTCTTATGGAAAACCATGGATGGTGGGCATTGTCATTTTCTTCCTTGCCGCATGCCTTGTCCGGCCGATCCGTGATCCGATGCGCCGGGGCGGTTTGCTTGCATTCATTGGCGCTGCTGGTCTCGTCTTCCTTGCCTTGCAAGGGCTGGCCATCGGCTTTACCGGCTGGACCTGGACAATCAGCGAAAATCTCTTCGGCATGCTCGCCGATGGCCAGCCGTCCATGGGGGCGGGGGCCGTCGTCATGTCGTTCGTCTTCGTGCTTCTTTTTGCCTTCGGGCTTGCCGAACGTGGTGTCATGAAGGGCGATGCCTTTGTCGTCGGCGCCATTTCCGTTCTGGTTTTCCTCGTTACGGTTTTTGTCTTCTATCCGATCGGCAGTATGCTGGTTGCGTCCGTTCAGGATTTCGACGGCTCCTTTAATGCCGATGGATTCATTCGCAATATCAAGGATCCCGGCATATGGAGCCTTGGCTGCGTCGTGGGTGAGGAGCGCTGCGGTGTTGCCTGGCGCACACTCTTCCTCGCGCTGATGACCGCTTTCGGTTCGACCGTGCTCGGCCTTGGCTTTGCCCTGATCGCCACCCGCACGCGCTTTCCCTTCAAGACGGGACTGCGGCTCCTGACGGTGCTGCCAATCATAACGCCGCCTTTCGTTATCGGTCTTGCCCTGACGCTGCTCTTCGGCCGCGCCGGCGTCGTCACCGAATGGCTTTCCTATCTCTTCGGCATTGAGCCGGGTCGCTGGCTTTATGGCATGACCGGCATCTGGATCGCGCAGGTTCTTTCGTTCACGCCCATCTCGTTTCTGGTGCTGATCGGTGTAGTCGAAGGGGTGAGCCCCTCCATGGAAGAAGCCTCCCAGACGCTGCGCGCCGACCGCTGGCGCACTTTCTGGCGGGTTTCCCTGCCGCTGATGAAGCCCGGTCTCGCCAATGCCTTTCTCATCGGCTTCATCGAAAGCATGGCGGATTTCGGCAACCCGCTGGTGCTTGGCGGCACACACGGCGTCCTGTCGACGGAAATCTTCTTTGCTGTCGTTGGTTCGCAGAACGATCCGTCGCGCGCCGCGGTTCTGGCGATCATCCTGCTGTGTTTCACGCTTTCGGCGTTCCTTGCCCAACGCTTCTGGCTGGCAGGCAAGAATTTCGCCACGGTGACGGGAAAGGGCGACAGCGGCGCGCATATCGCGCTTCCGCGTGGCCTGTCCATCGGCGTTCATGCCGTTGTCGTGCCGTGGATGGTCTTCACAATCGTCGTTTATGGCATGATCCTTGTGGGCGGTTTCGTGAAGACCTGGGGTCTCGACAATTCCCTCACCTTCGACCATTACCTCCGCGCATTTTCCGTGAGTTTCTCCAACAGCTCCATCGCGTGGACCGGCGTTGCCTGGAACTCGTTCTGGACGACCATGAAGATCGCGCTGATTTCCGCTCCGCTCACCGCCGCAGTCGGTCTCCTGACGGCCTATATCATCGTGCGGCAGAAATTTGCCGGGCGGAACCTGTTTGAATTTGCGCTGATGATGAGCTTTGCCATTCCCGGCACAGTCATAGGCGTCAGCTACATCATGGCCTTCAACCTGCCTCCGGTGGAAATGACCGGCTCGGCGCTGATCCTCATCGCCTGCTTTGTGTTCCGTAACATGCCGGTCGGTGTGCGCGGCGGCATTGCGGCGATGAGCCAGCTGGACAAGAGCCTCGACGAGGCCTCGCTGACGCTGCGGGCCAACAGTTTCCGCACCATCCGCAAGGTCATCCTGCCGCTCCTGAGGCCCGCGATCACGGCCGCACTGGTCTATTCCTTCGTGCGCGCCATCACCTCCATCAGCGCCGTCATCTTCCTCGTCAGCGCCGAATACAACATGGCGACGTCCTACATCGTCGGCCTCGTCGAAAACGGCGAATATGGGGTTGCGATTGCCTATTCCTCCATGCTGATCGTGGTGATGATCACCGTCATTGCCGGCTTCCAGTTCCTCGTTGGCGAGCGTCGGCTGCGGCGCGAAAACCGCGTCGCTGGCCTACCATCCGCTTCCCCCGTTCCTCTTGCCCAGGAGAAAACCGCATGATTTCCGTTAAGCCCGGCTCCGTTACCTTCAAGAATGTCCGCAAGACCTTCGGTGCTTTCACCGCCATACCGGACCTGTCGCTCACCATCGAACCAGGCACGCTGGTAACTCTGCTCGGCCCATCCGGCTGCGGCAAGACGACGACGTTGCGCATGCTGGCGGGCCTCGAACACCCGACGTCCGGCCGCATTCTCATCGGCGATCAGGATGTCACGATGCTGCCAGCCAACGAGCGCGATGTCTCGATGGTCTTCCAGTCGTATGCGCTGTTCCCACACATGACGGCGCTCGACAATGTTGCCTATGGCCTGCAATCCTCCGGGCTACGCAAGGCGGAAGCGCGGGAAAAGGCGGAAGAGGGGCTGAAGCTTGTCGGCCTTGCCGGCATGGGGCATCGCCTGCCTGCCGAACTTTCCGGTGGGCAGCAGCAGCGTGTCGCGGTTGCCCGTGCTCTGGTGCTGGAGCCGCAGGTGCTGCTGCTGGACGAACCTCTTTCGAACCTCGATGCCCGCCTTCGCCGCCGGGTCCGCACCGAAATCCGTGAATTGCAGCAAAGACTTGGTTTCACTGCGGTTTACGTGACGCATGATCAGGATGAGGCGCTCGCCGTCTCCGACCGCATCATCGTGATGAAGGATGGAGAGATCGCCCAGTCTGGCGCCCCGCGCGAGCTGTATGAGGCGCCAGCCTCCGCCTTCATTGCCGATTTCATGGGTGAGGCGAATGTCGTGGGCTGCGAAGTGGTAAGGCTGGATGGACCGGACGCAATGGTCCGCGTTGGGGGCATCGATTATCGGCTTTCCGCAGGCAACGCCAGGCTGGGGCCGGCGAAGCTTGCGGTTCGCCCAGGCTCGATTTCAATCGGTCAGCCCGGCGGGCAGGGGGTTGCCGGGCGGGTGCTGCACAGCGCCTATCTGGGCGGCCACGTGGAATACGAGGTGGAAACCGAGATCGGCACGCTTTTCATCATCGATCATATGGCGGAAACCGGCCTGCCGCCGGCAAGCGACGTCACACTCGGCTTCAGGAGCCGCGGTATCGCTTTGATCCAGGCCTGATCCCCAGGCAAGCCAGATGCAGTTCCGGCCCGCTTCTGGCTGTCGACGCGCGGTCAGCACGCCCCATTCCAGATCGCCGCCGTGCCGGGCGAATAGCTCCGGCAGACGAATCAGTCCTCATGTCCGGCTCCGGAAAGGACACGACATCGCGCCAGTGATGAGAAATTGCAGGCTCCTCGATACAGTTTTTCCTGTGTGAAGAAAAACCGGTTATTCCGGCGGATTTCTGTTTACTTTTGCCGAGGTTGCGCGCCATCACGCTGACTGAATTCGCTGCCAGGCGTATCGTAAACCACGGAGGATGAGATGAAGGCACTGGTGCTGGAAGAAAAAGGGAAGCTCGCGCTCAGGGACTTTGATATTCCCGGTAAACTCGGACCGAAGGATGTGCGTATCCGCACCCACACGGTCGGCATTTGCGGCTCCGACGTCCATTATTATACACATGGCAAAATCGGACATTTCGTCGTCAACGCCCCGATGGTGCTCGGGCACGAAGCCTCTGGAACGGTGATCGAAACCGGCGCCGAGGTAACGCATCTCAAGGCTGGCGACCGTGTTTGCATGGAGCCGGGAATTCCCGACGCAACATCGCGCGCGTCAAAGCTCGGCATCTACAATGTGGATCCGGCCGTCCGCTTCTGGGCGACGCCCCCTGTGCATGGTTGCCTGACGCCGGAAGTCATTCATCCCGCTGCTTTCACGTACAAGCTGCCGGACAATGTGTCCTTTGCCGAAGGCGCCATGGTTGAGCCCTTTGCCATCGGCATGCAGGCGGCGCTGCGTGCCCGCATCCAGCCGGGCGATGTCGCCGTGGTAACAGGCGCCGGTCCGATCGGCATGATGGTGGCGCTTGCCGCGCTCGCGGGCGGCTGCGCGAAAGTCATCGTCGCCGATCTTGCGCAGCCCAAGCTCGATATCATCGCCTCTTACGATGGCATCGAGACCGTCAATATCCGCGAGCGCAACCTCGCTGAAGCGATCGCTGAGGCGACGGACGGCTGGGGCTGCGATATCGTCTTTGAATGCTCGGGCGCTGCCCCCGCCATTCTTGGCGTTGCCGCCCTCGCACGACCGGGCGGCGCAATCGTGCTCGTCGGTATGCCGGTCGATCCGGTTCCGGTCGATATTGTCGGCCTTCAGGCCAAGGAACTTCGGGTCGAGACGGTTTTCCGCTACGCCAATGTCTATGATCGCGCCGTGGCGCTCATCGCATCCGGCAAGGTCGATCTGAAGCCGCTGATTTCTGCGACCATTCCCTTTGAAGACAGTATTGCCGGTTTCGACCGTGCGGTGGAAGCGCGGGAAACGGACGTCAAACTGCAGATAGTGATGCCGCAATAAGTGCCGGACATTCGCTCGCTGATGCATAAGCGGCGAAAGGTGCGCGGAAAAGTATAAGTAGGGCCTGCCTGTGGCAGGCAGGCCCTACTCCAAAAATTCATCACAGATCGCCTCCTGTTGAGAATTGTTTGGGCGCATCACGGCAAATTGAGCAAAAAAAACAGGCTCTCCGCAACGTTGGCTGTCAATCACGTTGAGGCACTATTCAATTTCTGGCAAAAAACAGTCAAAAAAGTATCGGTAATTTCTCCGGCGTGATGTGGATGTTTAGCCGCGGCCCGCCCTATGCTCCTCATCAACGCCTGGGACGAGCCATAAAGAGGAATGGCTTCGCTTCGCAAATGCGGCGGACGTGACTGATGGGAGGAACCATGATGCAGCCCGATCTGGAACTGGTGCACATCCGCAAGGGCGAATCTTTCGCTGCCTGGCGGCATGGCTATCCGTTCCGTACCGTGCGCTGGCATTATCATCCCGAATATGAAATTCATCTGGTCGTCGCGACGTCAGGCACCTTCTATATCGGTGATTTCGTCGGCCGTTTCGGCCCCGGTCAGCTCATCATGACCGGCCCCAATCTCCCCCAGAACTGGATCAGCGAGATCGAGCCGGACGAAATCGTGCCGACGCGTTCCCTCGTGATCCAGTTTCCGGAGAGTTTTATCGAGGATGCCTGCGCCTCCATGTCCGAGATGGAAGTGGTGCGCGGCCTGCTGGACCGCAGCCGTCGCGGTATTCTCTTTGACGACGAGACGAGCGATCGGGTCCGCCCGCTGATCCTTCGGCTTATCGAGGCGCAGGGCCTGACGCGTCTGGCACTTTTCTGGGAAATTCTCGATCTCTTGGTCAATGCGCCGACATCCGAGGTGCTGGCAAGCCTCAGCTACGAACTGGATCTGACCGGGATTGGCGACAGCGGCATCAATCGCGCCCTCTCTCATCTGCGCGAGCATCTGACCGAACAGGTGGAGGAAATCGATCTCGCCGACATGGTGGGCCAGAGCCCGAGCGCCTTCTCCCGGGCCTTCAAGCGCCATACCGGCACGACGCTGGTGCGCTATCGCAATCAGTTAAGGATCGATCTTGCCTGCCAGATGTTGCTGGCGGATCAGGATGTGAAGGTGGCCGAGGTCTGCTACGATGTTGGCTTTTCCAATCTTTCCAATTTCAACCGGCATTTCCTGAAACTCAAGGGAATGTCACCGTCGAGGTTCCGAACCATTTTTGCGGCCCAGAAGGCAGCTGTTATGGCGGAGTAAACCAGCGACACATCGCCGATTTTTACCAATTCGGGCAGAGGTCTGTCCGGAAACGGGCACTTGTTGCCCCAACTTTCCTAATGGGAGGAAGAATGAGATGAAAATGAAATCCAAGTTTCTGATGGCGACAGCCGCAATTGCAATGATGGCCGCTCCGGCGCTGGCGCAGGAAAAGCTGAAGATCGGCATGACCTTCCAGGAGCTGAACAACCCCTATTTCGTGTCGATGCAGGAAGCGCTGAAGGAAGCTGCGGCAAGCATCGGCGCTGACGTTGTCGTGACCGATGCCGGCCACGACGTGGCCAAGCAGATTTCCGACGTTGAAGACATGCTTCAGCAGAAGATCGACATCCTGCTCCTCAACCCGACGGATAGCGCCGGCATCGAAGCCGCGGTGCACGCTGCCAAGGCTGCCGGCGCAATCGTCGTTGCAGTTGACGCCAACGCCAATGGCCCGGTCGATACCTTCGTCGGCTCGAAGAACCGTGACGCGGGCTACAAGTCGTGCAAGCATCTCGGTGACGCGCTCGGCGGCAAGGGTGAAGTCGCGATCCTCGACGGTATCCCGGTCGTGCCGATCCTTCAGCGCGTCGAAGGTTGCAAGGCCGCACTCGCCGAATTCCCCGAGATCAAGCTGGTCGATACACAGAACGGCCGTCAGGACCGCTCCGTCGCTCTGGGCGTCGTTGAAAACATGATCCAGTCGCGTCCGAACCTCGCCGGCATCTTTTCGGTGAATGATGGCGGTGCGATGGGCGCTCTGGCTGCTATTCAGGGTTCCGGTAAGGACATCAAGCTGACCTCGGTCGACGGTGCTCCGGAAGCTGTGAAGGCGATTGCTGAGGGTGGTCCTTTCATCGAAACCACCGCGCAGTTCCCGCGTGACCAGGTGCGTGTCGGCCTCGCCATGGCGCTCGCCCAGAAGTGGGGCGCTCGCGTCGTGCCGAAGGAAGTCCCGATCGACGTTATGGTCGTCGACAGCAAGAACGCCGGCGAGTTCAGCTGGTAAGAACTCCTCCCAGGCTCCGTCCCCGCTTTATGCGGGGGCGGGGTTAAATCCCGACCATTGAGGAGGGTGAAATGCTGGAACTGAATGGAATAAGAAAAAGCTTTGGCAAGATCGAAGTCCTGCGCGGCGTCGACCTTGAGGCGCGCGCCGGCGAGGTGCATGCGCTTCTGGGCGAAAACGGCGCCGGCAAATCGACTCTTATGAAGATCCTGAGCGGCATCCTGCAGCCCTCGGAAGGAACGATCCGCATTGACGGCATGGATCGCCGCTTCGCCAATTACGATGAGGCGATTGCCGCCGGTGTCGGCATCGTGTTTCAGGAATTCAGCCTGATCCCTTATCTCAACGCCGTTGAAAACATGTTCCTTGCCCGCGAAATCCGCGGGCCGCTGCGCCTTCTGAACAAGGGCGCGATGCGCAAGCGCGCAGCCGAAATCATGGGCCGGCTCGCCGTGGATGTACCGCTCGACGTGCCGGTGCACCGCCTTTCCGTCGCCCAGCAGCAATTTGTCGAAATCGCCAAGGCCTTGTCACTGGATGCCCGCATTCTCGTGCTCGACGAGCCGACCGCCACGTTGACGCCTTCCGAGACCGAACATCTGTTCAAGGTCATGCGCGAACTGCGACGTCAGGGTGTCGCGATCATCTTCATTTCGCACCACCTCGAGGAAATATTCGAGATCTGCGACCGCATCACCGTCCTGCGCGATGGCGAGCTGATCGGCTCTTGCCTGACGTCGGAGGTCGACAATGACCGCCTGGTTGAAATGATGGTCGGCCGGCGCATCGAAGCCAGCTTCCCGCCGAAGCCGCAACTCGATCCTTCCGCCGCGAAGGTGATCGAAGTCGAGGAGCTGCAACTGAAGAAGGGCGGCCCTGTCTCGCGTTTCGCGCTGCGCAAGGGCGAAATTCTTGGTTTTGCCGGGCTCGTTGGCTCAGGCCGCACGGAAACAGTTCTCGCCATGCTCGGCGCGCATTCCGCGACGCGCCGCAAGATCAAGCTCGATGGTGTGGAGACGCGTTTTTCCGGCCCCGATGATGCGCTGATGCGCGGCATTGGCCTGCTGCCGGAAAGCCGCAAGGAAGAGGGCCTGATCACCAGCTTCTCCATCCTGCAGAATATCTCGCTCAACAATTACGGCAAATACCGCAAGGCGCACTGGTTCCTCGATCTCAAGAAGGAACTGGAGTACACGACAAAGGCCATGGCGCAGGTGCAGGTGAAGGCACAAGGGCCTTACGCCCGCGTCGACACGCTGTCCGGCGGCAACCAGCAGAAGATCGTTATCGCGCGCTGGCTGAACCACGACATGCGCGTGCTGATCTTCGATGAACCGACACGTGGCATCGATGTCGGAGCGAAGGCAGAAATCTATTCGCTGATGCGCGAATTTGCTGCCAGGGGCCATTCGATCATCATGATCTCCTCGGAACTGCCGGAAGTCATCGGCATGTCCGACAGGGTCTGCGTCTTCCGGTCCGGCGGCATCGTTGCCACGGTCGAGGGAGACGACATCAATTCAGAAACAATAATGACAAACGCCACCACCGGGAGAGTTGAACATGTCGCTTGATGCAAACACCGGCGTTGCCGCGAAAACGGGCGGTTTCAGTCTCAGTGCCATGCTGCGCTCGCCGCTCGCCCTGCCGCTGGCGGGTCTGATTGTCGTATCCATCCTGATGGGGCTTGCGAGCGACAATTTCTTCAGCCTCAACAACATCATGAACGTGTTGCGGCAGGTTTCCGTCGTTGGCATTCTGGCCGTCGGCATGACTTTCGTCATTCTGACCGGCGGTATCGACCTGTCGGTCGGCGCTGTCATGGCGCTTATCGGAACGCTTTCCGCTGGCCTGATGGTGAACACCGGCCTCTCGCCTGCAATTGCGCTGCCGGCCGGCCTGTTCATCGGTCTCGGCATCGGCATCTTCAACGGGGCGCTTGTCGCCTGGGGCAAGATGCCCGCCATCATCGTCACGCTCGCCACCATGGGCATGGCCCGTGGCCTTGGCCTTATCTATTCCGGCGGCTACCCCGTCAGCGGTATTCCGAGCTGGATTTCCTGGTTTGGTGTCGGCCGTATCGGTGTGGTTCCCGTCCCAGTCGTCATCATGGTGGTGATCTACGCCATCGCCTGGGTGCTGTTGCAGCGCACCGCTTTCGGCCGCCACGTATATGCGCTCGGCGGAAACGAGCTGGCAGCCCGTCTTTCGGGCGTGAAGACCCAGCGCGTCAAGCTTGCCGTCTATGGCATCTCGGGCGTCACGGCAGCATTTGCGGCACTGATCCTCACCGGTCGCCTGATGAGCGGTCAGCCCAATGCCGGTGTCGGCTTCGAACTCGATGCCATCGCGGCCGTTGTTCTTGGAGGCACGGCGATTGCAGGCGGCAGGGGCCTCATTCTCGGCACGCTCATCGGCGCGGTGCTGCTCGGCATTCTCAATAACGGCCTCAACCTGATGGGCATCAACCCCTATCTGCAGGATGTCATCAAGGGCGGCATCATTCTGCTGGCCATCTATATCGGGCGCGAATGGCGCTGAGCCGGCCCGGAAATATCTTCATAAACGCAGGAGAATTAAATGTCTGAATCGCTGCAAGGCAAGATTGCGGTCATCACCGGCGCCGCATCCGGCATCGGGCTTGCCACCACAGAAGCGCTGTTGGAACAGGGTGCGACCGTGGTCATGGTGGACTGGAACGAGAAGGCCCTGAATGATCTGGTTGCCAAGCTTGGCGACCGCGCCATCCCGCAGGTCACCAATCTGCTCGATGCCGACAGCTGCAACGCGATGATCCCTGAGATCCTCAAGAAGGTCGATCATATCGACATTCTCTATTGCAATGCCGGCACCTATATCGGCGGCGATCTCACCGAGACGACGCCGGAAGCCATCGACAAGATGCTCAATCTCAACGTCAACGCCGTCATGAAGAATGTTCATGCCGTCGTACCGCACATGTCGGAGCGCAAGACCGGCGATATCATCGTCACCTGCTCTATCGCCGGCCACTTCCCGACCTATTGGGAGCCGGTCTATTCCGGCTCGAAATGGGCGATCACCAGCTTCGTGCAGGGCATGCGCCGCCAGATGATCCCGCACGGCGTGCGCGTTGCGCAGGTCTCCCCCGGCCCGGTCGTTTCCGCACTGCTGGCCGATTGGCCGGAGGAAAACCTCCGAAAGGCCAAGGAATCGGGCAGCCTCATCGATGCGAGCGAAGTGGCCGATGCCGTTGTCTACATGCTGACACGCAAGCGCACCGTCACCATCCGCGACATGCTGGTCTTGCCGACCAACTTCGACCGCGTTTAAAAACGTCTGGAGCGGCGGGAAAACCGGAAACGGTTCCGCCGCTCAAATCTGTTCAAGTACCGGATCATCCGCTCCGAGGAGTATCACAAATGGCTTCCTATCTCGTTGGTGTCGATGTCGGGACCGGCTCGGCGCGGGCCGGTGTCTTCGACGTCGCGGGCAAGCTTCTCGCCACCGCCAAGCGTCCGATCAGCATGCATCGCGAAGATGGCGGCATTGCCGAGCAATCGAGCGCGGAAGTGTGGCAGGCGGTTTGCGACAGCGTCCGGGAGAGCGTCTCACGCGCTGGTATCGATCCTGTCGATGTTGCCGGCATCGGTTTCGATGCCACCTGCTCACTCGTCGTTCGCGGGCCGGACGATGAGACCCTGCCGGTTGGCGCTGCCGATCATCCCGAACGCGATATCATCGTCTGGATGGATCACCGTGCCGTTGAACAGGCAGAGCGCATCAATGCCGGAGAACATGCGGTTCTCAAATATGTCGGTGGCCGCATCTCTCCCGAAATGCAGACGCCGAAGCTTTTGTGGCTTCGGGAAAATCGACCGGATGTCTATGCCCGCGCCGAGCACTTCTTCGATCTTACGGATTTTTTGACATGGAAGGCATCCGGCGCGCTTGATCGCTCTGCCTGCACGGTCACCTGCAAATGGACCTATCTCGCCCACGAGAACCGCTGGGATTCGGAATATTTCAACAATATTGGCCTTGGCGATCTGGCGGAACAGGGCTTCCGCCGCATCGGTGAAAGCGTCGTCCATCCGGGCACGGCGCTCGGCACCGGTCTGACGGAAGACGCCGCAAAGGCGATGGGGCTGGTGGCAGGCACCGCCGTTGCTGCGGGCCTGATTGATGCCCACGCCGGCGGCGTCGGTACGGTTGCTGCGGGTGGCGATGCTTCGAAATGCCTTGGTTATGTTTTCGGGACCTCGTCCTGTACCATGACGACGACAGCCGGACCCGCCTTCGTGCCTGGCGTCTGGGGGCCTTATTATTCGGCCATGGTTCCCGGTGCGTGGCTGAATGAGGGCGGCCAGTCTGCTGCCGGTGCGGCCATCGATTATCTGGTTCAGCTACATCCGGCAGTCCCCGAAGCGAAGGTGCTTGCCGAGAAGGATGGCAAAGCCTTGCCGGTCTGGCTTGCCGACCGCGCCCTCGGCCTCGCCGAATCCGCTTCCGCCGCAGCAAAGCTTGCAGAGGATTTTCATGTGGTGCCGGAATTTCTCGGCAACCGCGCACCCTTCGCCGATCCCCATGCCCGCGCGGTCGTTGCCGGATATGGCATGGAAACCGGCGTGGATTCCCTTGTCGCGCTTTATGTGGCCGGGCTTCTCGGCCTTGGTTACGGGCTTCGTCAGATCATCGAAACGCAGGCCCGCAACGGCGCGCCGGTGGAAACCATCAGTGTCAGCGGCGGTGCGGGTGCCCACCCGCTTGCACGGCAGTTGCTGGCCGATGCGACCGGGCTTCCCGTCGAATTGACCGAATGCGAGGAGCCGGTGCTGCTTGGTTCGGCCATGCTGGGCGCCGTCGCCGCCGGAACCTATCCGGACCTGATGGCGGCGATGCCCGCGATGTCGCGTATCGCCAGCTGTGCGGCTCCCGATCCCGCTTTCCAGATGGTTCATCAGGCACGCTACGACGCCTTTCTTGCGTTGCAGAACGCAGCGCGCGCCATTCGCGCGGCCAGCCATTCCTAAGCCGCGTCACAAGCTTAGATCATCCGGCCGCATTGGCCGCAAATAACGAGGATTCCATGCAGTTTTCCGGAAAATCCGTCATCATCACCGGCGCAGGCAAAGGCATCGGCCGCGCCTGCGCGCAGCTGATGGCCGCACGCGGTGCGGAGGTCGTGGCGATCAGCCGCACGCAGTCCGATCTCGACAGCCTCAGAAGCGAAATCGGCGGACGTTCGATCCGTGCCGATCTTGCCGACGTCGCCGCCACCCGCGCCGCCATGGCCGAAGCCGGCACCTGTAATTTCCTGATCAACAGCGCCGGCATCAACGTGCTGGAAAGTGTGCTTGACATGAGCGATGCAGGCTACGAGGCCGTGCTGGGCATCAATCTGCGCGCAGCCATCATCACCTGCCAGGAATTCGCCCGCGCGCGTGTTGCAAGGGGCGGCGGCGGCGCCATCGTCAACATCACCTCGATTGCGGGGCATCGCGGCTTTCAGGATCACCTGTGTTATGCGGCGTCCAAGGCCGGGCTTGAGGGCGCAACCCGCGTGCTTGCCAAGGAACTTGGCCCGCATGGTATTCGCGTCAATGCCGTCGCGCCCACCATCACGCTCACTGAACTGGCTGCGGAAGCGTGGAACGATCCGGTCAAAAGCCAGCCTATGATGGTGCGTCATCCGCTCAACCGCTTCGCAGAAGCCGAAGAGGTGGCGCAGAGCATCGCGCTGCTGCTTTCCGATGACAGCAAGATGATTTCAGGCGCCGTATTGCCGGTGGACGGCGGCTTCCTCGCCGTTTGAGCGAAACAACAGCTGCTCTCGGCGCAGGCCGATTGAAACCTGAAAAAATCGATGCGCGGGGTGCGATACGCATTGCCCGCGCATTTCATCTATGGCGGATGGAGTTAGTTCAGGTCCGGGTGCCGGCCGACGAGCTGACTGCGTTTCGCCTGCAGAATTTCTTTCTGCTGTTCCAGTTTGAGAAGCTCCTCGTCAATCTCTTCAACGCTTTTTTCGATGTGCAGATATTGCGCGGCGAGAAGCGATTTCGCCTCCTTGCGGCTGGAGGCGTTGGGCGTATCGCCATAGAGAGGCCGGTTCGCCGTCTCTTTCAGGAAGAAAGTGGTGACAATGCCGAAGACAGCGGCGACCATGAGGTAATAGGCCGGCATATAGATGTTGTCGGTCGCTTCCACCAGCCAGGCCGTGGCCGTTGGAGTCAGGCCGGCGACGATGATCGAGATGTTGAACGCGATCGCCAGGGCGCTATAGCGTATGCGCGCCGGGAACAGGGCGGGCAAGGTCGAGGCCATGATTCCGATCAGGCAGTTCAGCGCGACGGCGAGAATAAGCAAGCCGAAGAAAATCTGGACCACCTGCCCGCTGGCGATGAGATGGAAAGCCGGTAGCGAGAGAAAAAAGATCGCCGTGCTGCCGACAGCGAGGAAAGGTTTGCGGCCTATCCGGTCGCTCAAAAGCCCGATGGCCGGCTGGACGAACAGCATACCCACCATGACGGCGATGATGATGAGGACGCCGTGATCCTCGCTGTAATTCAGCGTCTTTGACAGGTATGTGGGCATGTAAGTCAGCAGCATGTAGTAGGTGACATTGGTGACGAGAACCATGCCGATGCAGATTGCCAGCGAACGGAGATGTTTGCTGGTGATCTCCGCGATGGGGACCATGGGCCGTTCCTTCAGCGACTGACGGTCCTCCTCTTCAGCGCGGTGAAGGCGTTCGGTGAAAGCCGGCGTCTCCTCCGCGGCGTGGCGAAGATAAAGGCCGATCAGTCCGAGCGGAGCGGCAAGGAAGAACGGAATGCGCCAGCCCCAGTCAAGAAATTTCGCCTCACCCATGGCGGTGCTGAGCAGCACCACCAGCCCCGCGCCAAGCACAAAACCGGCAATCGAGCCGAAATCGAGCCAGCTGCCGAGATAACCGCGTTTGCGGTCGGGCGCATATTCCGCCACGAAGATGGCCGCACCGGTATATTCCCCGCCCACGGAAAAGCCCTGAACGAGCTTGCAGAGCAGCAAAAGGATAGGGGCCCAGATGCCGATGGTCGCATAACCCGGAATGAGGCCGATGCAGAAGGTGCTGGCCGCCATGATGATAATGGTGAGAGAGAGGACTTTCTGCCTCCCGAACCTGTCGCCCATCGCCCCGAAGAAAACGCCACCTAGCGGACGAATGAGAAACGGCACCGAAAATGTCGCAAGTGCCGCCACTGTCTGAACGGCGGGGGCAGCCTCCGGAAAGAAGACCTTGCCAACGGCGTAGGCGACAAAGCCGTAAACACCGAAATCGAACCACTCCATGGCATTTCCGAGGGCGGCTGCCGTCACGGCTTTTTTGACCTTCTCGTCATCGATGACGGTCACGTCGTCAATGCTCAGTGGGCTGGCCTGAATCTGACTGTTCAATTGTTGTCCCCTTGAATGCCTTGCAACCATTTATTGCGCGACGTGAAAATGCGTGACATGCGCATGTGTTCCATTTGCAGGCGGAAGCGGTGCGGGGCGGGGTGTGCCCCAATAAACGAACGCCCGGCAATGGCCGGGCGCTTCTGAAATCTGGTGGGATGCATTCAGTGACGATGCTCGGGCATGTCCTTCAACTGATCCTTCGTCCATGAGGTCACTGCGTGGACATCGCCGTCCTCATCGCGCATGAAGTCAAGGTCGCTGAGCGGAACTGCGACGGGCTTTGCGCCGATGCCGAGAAAGCCGCCGACATCGATGATCGCCGTGCTGCCGGCGCCGACGCCGTGTACGTGGTCAACCTTCCCGACCTTGTGGTCATCGGCGCCATAGACGGTCGCGCCTTCTAGAACCGACGGCGTCAGTTCGGTTTCAACCAGACGTACGTGATTGCTATGATCCATTTTTTCCTCCTGTCGTGGTTTACAGGAACGAAACTCCCGCGGTGCAAAACCGTTCCATTGGCTGTTGGTCGCAGTCATTGCGCTGCCTTGCGAACAGACCTGCAAGCTTCCGGAATGAACATGCCGATACTTTGTCATTCGATAGTCATGTTTGACCGAGGAAACCCTCTTGAAATTAATGAACGCGTGTGCAATATGAACACGCGTTCACTCAAAAGAAATGGTTTTGCGCATGGACTCGATGCCCTATCCGGATACATTGGCAGCTCGCGCTGAACTGTGCCGCAGCGTTATTTTATCCGCCGGCGAACTGGTGCTCAAAGGTTTTCAGGGTGAGGCGACACGAAGCTTCTCCATGAAGGGGCCGCAGGATTTTCTGACTGTGACCGATGCGGCTTCCGAGGCGCATATTCGCGGGGCGATCTCGGCTTGTTTCCCAGACGATAGTTTCTTTGGTGAAGAAGGCGGCGGTGAGATCGGCGATCGGGTGTGGGTCGTCGATCCCGTTGACGGCACCGCGAATTTCGCGCGTGGCATCCCGCATTTCTGCATCTCCATTGCTTATGTCGAGAAGGGGCGAACGGAAATCGGCGCGATCTATAATCCTGCGCTTGACGAGCTTTATTTCGCGCGTCGCGGTGAGGGAGCAACGCGCAACGGGCAGCCGATTCAAACCGCGGAAACGACGCGCTTTGATGCGTCATCGATCGAGATGGGCTGGTCGACCCGGGTCGCGAATTCCACATATCTCGATATCGTCAGGAACCTGCTCGATATGGGCAGCAATGTTCGTCGTGCAGGCTCTGGAGCGCTGGCGCTTGCCTATGTGGCCGACGGTCGTTCCGACGCCTATCTCGAATTGCATATGAATTCATGGGATTGTCTTGCGGGCTTGCTACTCGTCAGCGAAGCTGGCGGCGATGTCTGCCCATTTCTGGAGATTGGCAGTCTTCGGGATGGCGGGCCTGTTCTGGCTGCGGCCCGCGGTGTTGCCAGAGGCGTCAGCCAGGCAGCGAATATACCCCTTGCCGAAAGGACGCCGTCGGAGCGGCAGCGCGCCGCCTCGGCCTGATTTCAGGCGAACACCTGTTCGGGGTGTTCGCGCATGTGGAGGAATGAAATGGATGGACCCGTTTATGCCCGCCCGGCAATCAGCCTGATTGCGGAAGGGCTCGGTCCGCATAATGCCGCCCTTTACATCGGCGGCGGCGATGGTGCTGGCGACCGGGAGCTTCTGCGCCGGCACGGCATTACGACCGTCGTTAATTGCGCCGTCAATCTTGATATCAATCTCGTGCAGACGATGGCCGAAGAAGGCGACCGGCGGGCTGTGGGTTATGGTGATATCCGCTATTACAAGCTTGGCCTGATCGACGGCGATGGCAGCCCTGA
Source organism: Agrobacterium sp. SORGH_AS_0440 (assembly GCF_031453135.1). Lineage (NCBI taxonomy): Bacteria > Pseudomonadati > Pseudomonadota > Alphaproteobacteria > Hyphomicrobiales > Rhizobiaceae > Agrobacterium > Agrobacterium sp. SORGH_AS_0440. The sequence goes on from NZ_JAVIYR010000001.1 coordinate 1,453,098, forward strand.
CACCATGATGCTGGGCGCTTATTACATACTCGATGGCGCACTTCGCCAGACCATGCCGAAGCGGGAGACTTATCCCTTTGTCGATGGCGGCAATGTGCTTGTCAACTGCCGCAGCGGCCGCAGCCGTTCCGTCTCGCTGGTGGCGCTTTTCCTGCACAAGCAGCAGCCCGACCTCTATCCGACCCTCGACGATGCGCTGGCCGTGATCCGCACGAAACGGGAATTGCGGCCTGACGAATGGTTCGAGACGCCGAAACCGATGCTTTATGCCGCCGCCCGCCGCGCTTCCGAATGGATCGACTTGGTTGAGGGCAGAAAGATCGCGCAATCATGCTGACACATATGCTGCCTTCCGTTGCCGTCATTGCCGATGCGCATTTTCATGATACTTCAGCGGATTTCGGGTTTCCCGGCATCGAAATCGATGGCGAGCGCATCACCATGCGCAGCTGGTCGGAAACGCGTGAATCCACCCGGGTTTTCAACGAGAGCGCGGTTGCATTGCATGCGGCGCTGGAAGAGGTGCGCCAGCGTGGCATTCGCCATGTGGTGCTGCTCGGCGATTATACCGATGACGGCCAGCGGGTGACGACTGAAACGCTGAAGGGCATTCTGGAGCGCCATCGCGATACCCATGGCACCGCTTTTTATGCGCTGCCCGGGAACCATGACATTTTCGGCCCTTGCGGCCGAAATCACACCAAGGAATTCCTGACGGAGAACGGCAAAGGCGTCCTGGTTTCCAGCGATGCGCGCCGCACCGGGGAAGGGGTCGTCATAACCGACCGCATGTACTGCGAAGGTTATCCCGCCGGCCTCGATCCGATGGGGGCTTTCGGTTATTTCCGCCAGCCGGATTATCTGCATTGGGAGACGCCCTTCGGCGCGTCCGACGCGCCGGAAGACCGGCTCTACGACGTGCGCTCTCCCGATGGGCGGAATGTCTATCGCTTGATGGACGCCTCCTATCTTGTCGAGCCGGAAGAGGGCCTCTGGCTCCTGATGATCGATGCGAATATTTTCGAGCCGCTCGACGGTGTCTTTCAGCGAGGTGAGGAAGCCGCCTTTACCGACAGCACTTCGGGTGGCTGGAACGCGCTCCTGCGTTGCAAGCCCTTCATCATTGACTGGATTGCCCACGTGCGCCACAGGGCGGAGCTGCTCGGCAAGACCTTGCTCGGCTTTTCCCATTATCCGGTGCTTGATCCCTTCGATGGAGCAAGCCGTGCCGAAGGTGCCCTGTTCGGTGAAACCAATGTCGTGCGCCGTACGCCACGCAAAGCGGTGGAAGACGCGCTGGTGCGGGCTGGGTTAACCGTCCATTTCAGCGGGCACCTGCATGTCGAGGGGGTGACGCAGGGTGGGGAGGGTGATAGGTCGCTCACCAATATTGCCGTCCCTTCGCTCGTCGCCTTTCCTCCCGGATTCAAGGTCATCCATCCAGCCCGGCAGGACATCAGCGTGGAAACGGTGGAAATGACCGCTCTGCCGGTCAATGACCGTATTTGCCGGGGTTACGCGCAGGAGACGGTACTGGCAGGTGAAGAGGACGACCCGTCTTTTGCAGCCGGTGATTATGGTGGCTTCCTGCTTGGCCACAAGCGGGCGCTGATCAGGCATCGCTATTTCAGCAAGGAATGGCCGGCAGAGATCGTTGCGGCAATCTCCGGCAAAACCGTGCGGGAGGTTCTCCTCCTGCTTGGGCAGGATGGCCACGAACTGTCTGATGGACTTGCGCTGTCATTCGAATTGCCCATGTTCGAGTTGATTGCCGACTGGTATTGCCTGCGACAGGCGGCGGGTCTAGCCCTGCCGCATATCCCGCATGAGCGGCTCTGCCTCTATCGGAAATTGGCGCAGCGTTTCGGCCGCGCGCCGGATCGTCACGACGGGTCCGTCAGGAGTTTTATCGAAATCTTCCTCGGAGCGCTCGGCCTGTTTCTTGAGCGTGCAGAAGGCAGCCCGCGCGACATTACGCTTCGGCTCGGGTCGCAGCGTGAACGCGTTGCGGTTTGATCCGACGATTTGCGGAAGGGGCGGTCTATCATGGCTGGGTTGATTGCTGTCCGGCCGCCGGGACGGCAGGCGGGGTGATTGAATGGAATCGGTCGTTGTCGGCATCAACCTGTTCGGTGCCGTGGCTTTGCTGCTTTTCGGGCTTGCGCAGATAAAGGATGGCATGTCACGCGCCTTTGGTGCGAGGCTCCGCATCGGTCTGGCCGCCGGCACGCGCGGCCGGTATCGCTCCTTCTTCGCTGGTCTCGTGGCGACAATCGCCTTGCAGAGTTCCACTGCCACCGCGCTGATGGTCGCCTCTTTCGTCGAGAAGGACCTCATCGCGCCGGCCATGGCGCAAATCGTCCTGCTCGGCGCCAATGTCGGAACTGCCATGACGGCGTGGATTGTCGCTCTCGGGCTTGGCTGGCTGTCGCCGTTGCTCATCCTTGCGGGTGTCATCCTGTCGCGTGGCAAATCGGTGCAGCGGCAGGGAGGCGGGGCGGCGGTGGCCGGTGTCGGTCTCATGCTGCTGTCCCTTCATCTTCTCTCGGCTGCAACTGATCCCATCAGGCAGTCGCCAGCACTGGGTCTCTTTATCGGCATGCTCGGTGATGCCTGGCCTGTGGCGCTGATCTTCTCCGCCGTCCTTGCTGTTCTTGCCTCCTCCAGTCTCGCCATCGTCGTTCTGATCCTGTCGCTTGCCGCCAGCGGCGGCATGGAAACGAGCCTCGTGATCGTTCTGGTGCTCGGCGCCAATCTGGGCGGCGCGGTGCCGCCGGTACTGGCGACGCTGAAAGCCCCGATCGCGGCACGCCGGGTGACGGTGGGAAATCTCGTCGTCAGGGCCATCGGCTGCCTCGCAGCGCTGCCGCTGGCCGGATATGCCGCGGCCCTGCTGGACATGTCACCCTTTTCGCATGCGAATCTAGCGGTGGATGCGCATCTCGCCTTCAATTTCGCTGTTGCCGCCTTCGCGTGGCCGCTCTCGCCAGTGCTTCTGCGAATAACGACGATGCTGCTGCCGGACAGAGAGAGCACCGAAAACAATCACAGCTATCTCGACAGTCACGATCTCGATCAACCGGTTGCGGCGCTTGCCGGTGCAAGCCGCGAGGTGCTGCTGGTCGGCGACCTGATCGAGCTTATGCTGCGGCAGGCGAGTGAGGCCATGCGGGACAGTGATGCCGCAAAGCTCAACGATATCAGCAGCCTGGAGGGCCGGGTCGACCGCCTGCAGCATGAAATCAAGGTTTATGTCTCGAAGGTCGGACAGAATGGCCTGGCCCGCAAGGACCAGCGCCGTGCGATGGATATTGTCGAATATGCCATCAATCTCGAACATATCGGCGATATCATCGAGAAAGGCATCCGTCCGGAGATCGCCAAGAAGATCGATCTCGGCCTCCGCTTTTCCGATGATGGGAAAAGTGAACTTGAGCGTCTTTTTGCCGTCACGCTCGATAATATCCGCATGGCACAGTCCGTTTTCGCCACTCGCAACGCCGATCTTGCCCGTCGGTTGGTGGAAGTGAAGGAAGATGTGCGGCGGCTGGAAAAACAATCGTCGGAAAGCCATCTCCAGCGCCTGCGCGACGGCCGGGTTGACAGCATTCAGACGAGTTCGGTGCATCTGGACATGTTGCGCGATCTCAAGCGCATCAACGCCCATCTTGCAGCCGTCGCCCACCCGATCCTCGATGAGAGCGGGCTGCTGATCGAAAGCCGGATCCGGCAGGCGGGTTAGCGTGCGGTAATGCGCTCCACCATGGAAACGGGCACGACCTGGAGCCGCGTTTCCGGCTCGTCGCTGTCAAGAGCGGTCAGGACCTTCTCCGTCAACGCGTCGAAGGACTGGGCAACGGTCGTCAGCTGGTAGCTTTTCCAGCCCGCCTGCGGAATGTCGTCGAAGCCGACGATCGAGATGTCTTCCCGGCACCCGGCGGTCCATTTCGAGACGAGCGGCGTCCATGAAGCCGAGCGCGAGCAGATCGGTCACGCAGAAGGCGCCATCGATGGACTTGTCCGCCAGCAATTCGCAGCCGGCCTGATAGCCGCTGTCATAGCTGGTCGGACCACCGGACCAGGGCACGACCTCGATACCTTCAACCGTCATGCGCTGGGTGAAGGCACCGGCGCGGCGCAGCTGAGCCGGCGTCTGGCTACCGCTGGAAACGACCGCGACTTTCCTGCATTTCGCCGCCACAAGCCGCATGGCGGCAAGATCGGCGCCATGGGAATCGTCGCTCAACACCATATTCGTGTCGGTGCGATCAAGACGCTGATTTATGAGAATGAGGCGCACGCCATTGGCGATGCATTCATCGACGATCGAGGCCGGCGGTTCGCCGGAAAGGACCACGATGGCCTGCGCGCGGAATTCGAAGAGAAGCTCGATCAGTGGCGCAATGTCCTTGCGGGCGTCTGCCGCATTCAGCAACAGGCATTGCAAGCCCCGGCGCAGGAGGCCGATGCTGAGGAGATCGAGCTGTTTTGAAATGAATGGGGAGCTGAGATTGGCACCGACGACCCCGATGAGATTGGAGCGGTCGTTGTTGAGGCCCTGCGCCAGACGGTTGACGCGGTAGCCGAGTTCCTGCGCGGCTTTCAGCACCTTGCGCCGGACGGCCTTCGATACGCTGCCGCCGGGTGTGAAGGTACGAGAGACGGCGGAGCGTGAAACCCCGGCCTTTTTCGCCACCTCTTCGGCCGTCACGAACCCTCTTGCCATCCGACTCCCCCGGTTCCGAAATCCAATGCCTGATATCACAGGCTACGGGATGTCGGCTATTCCAATTTCACCAGCACCCCGTCACCCTTGAGAAAAGCTCTCTGGCGTTTTAGGAAATATCCAATCCGTTCCACAGGCGTCGGGACAGGAAAAACATTTCCTGCCCCGCGCCGTTCAAAAATTACAGTTTTGTGACAAAAACACGTTTGAAAACAAATAAATAAGTTAATGATCACGTGTGCATTTTTTTATTGACAACACGTCTTTTAAGACGGATCATGCATTCCAAGGTAGAGTGAGATATGGAATTTTTATTCCATAATCGCTTTGCCCGCGATGTTTTCGGGAGGAGCTGGGATCATCGTTGTGAGCGGGTGAAACTCCCGCTTCTGAAGCATTGATGCATTGCTGAAGGTTACGCACGCGCCGCCTGTTCTACGGGTCGCGCGAAGGCAGGTGTTTGCCGGCGCGTGAGGGCAAAGCGTGGCCATATGGGGAGAGAGAATGGCTCTTTTAAGCGAAACGACGAAGGCGGAGGCGCTGGGAAGTCCCCCGACGACCGCGCCTTCGGCATGGCAGGCCTGGCGGTATCGTCTCAAGGTCGCACTCAGGGAGCCGACGACGCTGATCGGCGTTCTGACGGCTCTGCTTTTCACCTATCTGATCGTCGTTCCGATCGTTTCGATCATTCTCGATGCCGTCCGCGTCCAGTTCGGCCACGAACGGCGCCTCGGCAAGGATGTCGGCGATCTCACGCTTTATTATCTCGACAGGGCGTTTTTTTCGCCCGTCGCATCGGATCTTTTCTGGCGTCCGCTCTTCAATACGTTGACCGTCGCATTCGGGGCGATTGCACTTTCGCTCGTCATCGGCACCGTTCTTGCCTGGCTTATCAGCAGAACGGACATGTTCGGCCGCCGCTGGTTCGCCACGGCCTTGATCGTGCCCTATATGCTGCCGGCCTGGACCTTCGCGCTCGCCTGGACGACGTTGTTTAAAAATCGCACCGTTGGCGGCCAGCCCGGCTGGTTCGAGGCGATAGGCCTCACGCCGCCGGACTGGGTGGCTTACGGGCGTTTCCCGATCACCATCATCCTTGCCCTGCATTACACGCCTTTCGTCATCCTGCTGTTCGGCTCGGCGCTTCGCCGCTTCGACTCGCAGCTCGAGGATTCCGCCCGCATTCTCGGTGCCCATCGTTATCAGGTCGCCTTGCAGGTCATCCTGCCGCTGATGCGCCCGGCGCTATTGTCCTCGATGGTGCTGATCTTTGCGAAATGCCTTGGCGAGTTCGGCGTGCCCTATGTTCTCGGGCTGCCCGTGAAGTTCGAGGTTCTCTCCACATCGCTGTTCCGCAGCATTGCGTCGCGCCAGACGGGCGTTGCCGGTGTCGTCGCGGCCTCGATCATGCTCATCGGCATCATCACGCTCATGATCGACGCCCGCCTCGTTCGCGAAGCCCGCCGTTTCGTGACCATTGGTTCGAAAGGCTCGATGAACAGGCAGAGCCGTCTCGGCAAGATGCGTCTTCCGGCGACGGGCTTCGCGGCTGCCATCTTCGTCCTCAGTGTCGGCCTGCCGCTTCTCACCCTGGCGCTCTCGACGGTCATGAAAATGCCGGCCCGCTTCACGTTCGACAACTTCACCCTCGATTACTGGATTGGCAGCAACCTCAACACCGTCGCCTTGCAGACCGGCGTGCTCCTGAGCCCCGACCTATGGGCTGCCGCAAAAAACACGATGATGATCGTCGGGCTTGCCTCGCTCACATCGGGCATTCTTGGCCTGCTCGTTGGTTATGTCGTCATCCGCACGCCGGTGCGTGCCCTGTCCGTCTACCTGCGACAGGTGACGTTCCTGCCCTATCTCGTGCCCGGCATTGCCTTTGCCGCCGCCTATCTGTCGCTCTTTGCCGTTCCGCGCGGGCCGATGCCGGCGCTCTATGGTACGGTGACGATCCTCATCCTGGCGCTGATCGCTGACCAGATGCCCTATGCTTCGCGAGCCGGCATTTCCGCCATGACGCAGCTTGGAAAGGACCCGGAAGAGGCTGCCCAGATCGCCGGTGCAGGCTGGTTCCGCCGCATGATCTCGATCATCATCCCGATCCAGAAAGGATCGCTGGTGACCGGGGTTCTCCTGCCCTTCATTTCGGGCATCAAGGGTCTCAGCCTCTTCGTGATCCTCGCCGTGCCGAGCACGGATGTTCTGACCACCTATTCGCTGCGGCTGGTCGACTACCACTACACGCAGGCTGCCAACGCCGTGGTGCTGATCATCGCCGCCATTGCCTATTTCGGCACGCTGTTGGCCCAGAAGCTGACCCGCACAAATCTTGCAGAAGGACTTGGAAGCTGATGCCTACCATCAACCTGCGCGGTGCGCAGAAAAACTACGGCGTGAATTCCGCGAATGCGGTTTCCGATCTCGATCTCGAAATCCGCGACGGCGAGTTCATGTGCCTGCTCGGGCCTTCCGGCTGCGGCAAGACCACCACGCTTCGCATGATAGCTGGCCTCGAAAACCTCTCGGGCGGAGAGATCCGCGTCGGCGACCGGGTGATCGATTCCGTGACCGAAGGCATTTTTGTGCCGCCGGAAAAACGTGAAATGGGCCTTGTTTTCCAGAGCTACGCGCTATGGCCGCATCTGACCATCGAGCGCAATACCGATTTCGGCCTGCGCCTGCGCAAGCTGCCGAAGGCCGAGCGTGAAGCCCGTGTCGAGCGCGTCATGCAGGCGCTCGACATCGCCAAATATCGCGACCGCTATCCGTCGCAGCTTTCCGGTGGTCAGCAGCAGCGTGTGGCGCTTGCCCGCATGCTCGCCGTCAATCCGGGCGTTCTGCTTCTCGATGAGCCGCTCTCCAATCTGGATGCCCGGCTGCGGCTTGAAATGCGCGCCGAGCTGAAGCGGCTGCACAAGGAATTCAAGACGACCATCGTCTTCGTGACGCATGACCAGTGGGAAGCCATGACACTTGCCACCACCATTGCCGTCATGAACGAAGGCACGCTGCAGCAGATGGGCACGCCGAACGATATCTACGACCGTCCGGCCAATCGTTTCGTCGCCGAATTCGTCGGCAGCCCGCCGATCAACATACTGACTTTCGGCCAGCCCGGGGTGTCCGACATAGCGGACAGGGCGGAAGCCTATTTCGCAACCCGTTATCCGCAACTGCGCGGCATTGCCTCGATCGGCATGCGGCCGGAAGCCATGGGCTATGTGATGAAGTCCGAGGATGTGCCGCAAGGCAGCTTCGCCGGCGAGATGACGGTCACCGGCGTGCTGCCGACCGGCGGCAGCTGGATTCTCGAACTCAGAAGCGAGAACCACACGCTGTTCCTGACCACCCACTTCCTGCCGCGTATCGACAGCGGCGACCGCGTGTTCTTTCACGTGCCGCCTGAAGCCCTTCACGCCTTCGATGCCAGGGGGCAGAGGATCACCGAGGCGGACGCCGTTCTGCGCCACAGCACCTACAACTGAAAACGCCGCCGAGACGGCTGAAGGAGAAGCAGGATGAAGCGGACAACAGCGGGCCTGAGCCGGCTCTTATGCGCAACGGCGATTGCCGCAACGCTTGGCGGCGTGGCGAAAGCGGGAGAGCCTTTCGACCTCAATGCCCTGATCGAGGCGGCGAAAAAGGAAAAACCGATCACCGTCTATGACAGCACGGGAAAGATCGTTGAAATGGCGAAGAACTTCGCCGCGAAATACGGTGTCGGCGCTGAGGGCGCGAAGGTGAAGGCCTCCGCCCAGCTGGAGATGATCATCCGCGAGGCGCGCGCCAACAATATTCAGGGTGACGTCTCGATCATCAGCGATGCGCCGGCCGCGATGGCGCAGCTTATTCCGCTCGGTTTTGTCGAAAGCTGGCTGCCGCCGGATATGGCCGGCAATATTCCGCCGGAGTATCAGGACCCGCTGACCGTCGTCACCAGCGCCAATGTCTGGGCTTATAATAGCGAACTCTTCGACAAATGCCCCGTTTCCAACATCTGGGAACTGACCGACCCGAAGTGGAAGGGCAAGGTGGCGATGCAGGATCCGCTCGGCAAGGCATCCTATGTCGACTGGTTCAACCAGATGGCCAGCCACGGCGATGGTGAAGTGAAAGCGGCCTATAAGGCGCTTTACGGCAAGGACCTCGAAACCGGGGAAAAGAGCGCGACGGCAGCCTGGGTGAAGGCGCTTGCCGCCAATGCTCCGCTTCTGACCGACGCCGATGCGGCTGCTGCCGAAGCCGTTGGTGCTCCCGGTCAGAAAGAACCCTTCATGGGCCTCATCAGTTCGGCCAAGTTCCGCGACAATGCCGAGAAGGGCATGAAACTCGGCCTCTGCAAGGAGCTGAAACCCTGGGTCGGCTGGCTCTATCCGGGCGTCGGGCTGATCACCAAGGGCACGAACAGCCCGAATGCGGCGAAGCTTTTCATTCACTACATCATGACCGCCGAAGGCATCGCGCCGCAGGCGATCGACGGCAAAATGTCGACCAACAGGGAGGTAAGTCTGCCCGCTGACGAGCCATCGGGTATTGGCGCCGTCCTCGATAACATTCTGCCCTACAGCATGGCGACCAGTCTTGAAGACTGGGATGCGCGTGAAACCTGGCAGGACTTCTGGCGTGTGAACTACAAAAAATAATGGGGGATCAACTCGTGACGATCATGGCTAGCAATAATAATGGCAACGAGCGCAGGCGGCGGGGGACCGCCTCCGCACTTTGCCTCGGCGTCTCGCTGGCACTTGGCGGGGCCGCGCATGCGCAGGAAGCCTTCAATCTCGATGAGCTCATCGCTGCCGCGAAGAAGGAAATGCCGATTACGGTTTATGCGGTGACCGGTAAGATCGTGGATACCGCGCAGGCGTTTACGGCCAAGTATGGCGTGCAGGCCAGCGGCAAGAAGGTGAACGAGGCGACGCAGGTCGAGTTGATGATCCGCGAACATCGGGCTGGCAATGTCGTCGGCGATGTGAGCGTGGCCACGGATGTTGCCTCCGCCATGGGCGAGCTTCTGCCGGCAGGTATCGCTACCAGCTGGACGCCGCCTGATATCGAAGGCGATATTCAGCAGAAGCTGCGGGATCCGCTCGTGGTCGTCTCAGACCCGCATGTCTGGACCTACAATACCGAGAAATACGACACATGCCCGGTCACCAACATCTGGCAGCTGACGGAGCCGCGTTGGAAGGGCAAGCTTGCCATGCTCGATCTGTTCGACAAACCGCTTTATGCCGACTGGTTCAACCAGATCGAAACCCACCACGATGCCGATGTCGCCAAAGCCTACGAGGACCTCTACGGCAAGAAGCTGGAAACGGGCGAAAAAAGCGCAACGGCTGCCTGGGTGAAAGCCTTTGCCGAAAATGCGCCGCTCTTGACGGATTCCAGTTCGGTGGCGGACGCTGCCGGTGCTCCGGGACAGACCGATCCCTTCTTCGTCATCACCTCGGTCGCGAAGTATCGTGACAATGAAGCCAAGGGGCTGAAGCTCGGTCTTTGCAGCGGTGTAAAGCCATTTTCCGGATTCCTCTATCCCGGTTTCGGCCTGATTGCCGGGCAAACGAAAAGCCCGAATGCCGCGAAACTCTTCCTGCATTATCTGATGACGGAAGAAGGCATCGCGCCACAGACCGCTGACGGCAAGCTTTCCGGCAATATGAAAATCGCCCTGCCGGCGGATGAGCCTTCGAGGGTCGCCGATCATCTCGATGAGCTGATGGCTTTCGACGCCGCAACGGCGGCCGACGATCTCGACAAGCGCGAAGGCTGGCAGGATTTCTGGCGTGTGAATTACAAAAAATAAACGGAAGGCGGGGTGCAAACCCGCCTGTCTTTCCTTGGGAGGGGAAACGATGCGAAAAATGAAATTGAGGGCTGCCTCGGCTATGGCCGCAGGTGCAATGATTATAGGCGCTTCTGCTCTGGCCGCCACGGCTGAAGAACCATTCGATCTCGACGCCGTCCTCGCGGCGGCAAAGCAGGAGAAGCCGATCAACATCTATGACAGCACCGGCAAGATCGTTGAGATGGCGGATAAATTCAGCGCCAAATACGGGCTGAAGGCGACGGGCGTAAAGGTTTCCGCCAATAGCCAGCTGGAGATGATCATCCGCGAAAGCCAGTCGAACAATGTGCAGGGGGATGTGGTGTTGATTACCGATGCGCCCTCTGCACTTGCCCAGCTTCTGCCGGCGGGTTTTGTGGAAAATTACCTGCCGGGCGACATGAACTCGAAAATTCCGGCGCAGTTTCAAAACCCACTGGCCATTTCCACCAACGCCAACGTCTGGGCGTATAATACCGAAGCCTATGACAAATGCCCCGTGACGAATATCTGGGAACTGACCGAGCCGAAATGGAAAGGCAAGGTCGCCATGGTCGATCCGCTCAGCAAGAGCACCTATACCGACTGGTTCAACCAGCTTGAAGCCCACGGTAATGAAAAGATAGCGGCGGCCTATAAGGCTCATTTCGGCAGGGAGACGGAGGAAAAGAGTGCGGCAGCTGCGTGGATAAAGGCGCTGGCTGCGAATGGCCCGCTCGCCACCGACGGCGACGACCCGGTTGCGGAAGCGGTCGGCGCGCCCGGCCAGAACCAGCCCTTCTTCGGCCTGCTAAGTTCAGCCAAATTTCGCGACAATGCCGACAAGGGCTACAAGCTCGGCCTCTGCACCGACCTCGATCCCTGGGTCGGCTGGACCTATATCAAGCTCGGCCTGATGGCCTCCAAGACCAAAAGCCCGAACACGGCCAAGCTCTTTATCCACTATATCCTGACGGAAGAGGGCATCGCCCCGCAGATGAAGGACGGTAAGCTGCCGACCAATACCGACATCAAGATGCCGGATGATGAGCCTTCTGGGCTGATGAAGGTTGCTGACCGGCTGATGGGATACAATTCTGCTACGGGTCTCGATGATTTCGATCGGCGCGAGGAGTGGCAGGATTTCTGGCGCGTCAACTACACGAAGTAATCCCGGCTGGCGCGGTCCTGGCCGCGCCGCCTCCTCCTTTTTGCGAATGAACGGAATGGACATGCCGATGCAGACCTCATTGAGCGAACGAAATCCTGGAGATGAGGGCGCTTTTTCCCGCTCCGTGCGGTTGATGAAGATCGCCGAAACAGCGGCGCGTGCCGTGCGCGATCCCCTGCTTGCGGCATTCCGATCGGATATGACGGTGGACTACAAGGTCGATCTCCACGATATCGTGACTATCCACGACAAGCGCGCAGAGGCCGCCATTCGCACCATCATTCTCGAACGGGAACCCAACTCGGCCATCATGGGTGAGGAGGGCGGCCAGATCGGTAGCGGTGAGGTGCAATGGTATGTCGACCCCATCGACGGCACGGCAAATTTCGCCCGCGGCCTTGCCTTCTGGTGCGTGTCCATTGCCGCTGTTATCGACGGGAAGGTTGTTGCCGGCGTGGTTTATGACCCTGTCGCGGAGCAGATGTTTTCGGCCGATGTCCAGGCATCTTATGTGAACGGCGAAAGGCTGCGCTCGCGCAGCGTCTCGGACGAGACACGGGCGACGCTCATCACCGGCTATCCCGTCTCGCGCGATTTCCGGCTGGATGGGCGGGAAGCGGCGCTCGCCAATTTCGGTACTCTTACTGAGACCTTTTCTACATTGCGCCGGCCCGGCAGTGCTGCGCTCAGCATTGCTCACGTCGCGGCGGGCTGGACGGATGCGGCCGCTGGTTTCGGCGTCAACGCCTGGGATGTGGCAGCCGCCATCCTCATTCTCAAAAATGCCGGCGGCACCTATGAACCTCTCACTCTTGGAAAGGTGGCGGAAGGCGCCGCCGAATTCCTTTGCCCGGGTTATATAGCCACGGGTGAGGGGGCCAACTATCCGACATTGCAGCGGGTGGCACGAGCCATATCCGCAAGCCGCAGCGCCAAGACGTCGGTGCAACACGGGCCAACCGCCGCAGAAAACTGAAAAAGCAAAGATATGATGGCTGCCGTACCGGTGCCGGGGAGACATGACATGCCGCAACCGCAACAGACCATAGCCCGAGAGCAGGAGAGCGGCGAACTGCCGAAGCTCAGCCGCATCTATGAACGGCATCCGCTTTATGGTGTCGATCTCTTCATTTCGGGTAAAGAGGGTGCGAGCGACCTCAATCTTCTGCGTCAGAACGGCATTACCACCGTCGTCAATTGCGCCGTCAATCTGGACTTCAATTTCGTGGAACAGTCCGATGTGGTTTCAGATCATGAAGGCAGCGTCTATGGGCCGGGCGAAATCCGATATTACAAGATCGGTCTGATCGACGGGGCCGGAAATCCTGATACCCAGATGGTGGCAGCCCATTATATTCTGCGGGCGGCGCTGGAGCAGATTCTGCCGGAAAAACCATCTTACCCCCGCCGGGAGCGCGGCAATGTGCTCATCAATTGCCGGGGCGGTCGTTCCCGCTCTGTCGCCGTCGTCGCGCTCTTCCTCCATCTTACACTGCCAGCGGAGTTTCCGGCCCTGGGCGACGCGATAAGCTTCGTTCGTCTGAAACGAGAACTGCCGGAAAATGAGTGGTATAAGGCTCCGAAACCCGTCCTGGCCGAAGCCGCCCGCCGGGCTGCCGGCTGGATCGCGATGATCGACGCGGCCCACTGAAGAAGGCGCTCATTCGGGCCGCGCTTCCCATTCCGCACAGGCATCTCGTTTTTTGTCGATCTGCAAAAAAGAAGGGTCGCTGGGCGACCCTTTAGTCGGGGATGGGAAAGAAGTATCAGGCAAGTCCGCCGATATGGAACGTCTTTATTTCCAGATATTCTTCGATGCCGACCTGCGCGCCTTCGCGGCCAAGGCCGGATTGCTTGACGCCGCCAAAAGGGGCGACCTCAGTGGAAATCGCGCCGGTGTTGAGGCCCACCATTCCGAATTCCAGCGCTTCACCCACGCGCCAGGCGCGTCTGAGGCTTTCAGTGTAGAAGTAGGCCGCAAGCCCAAACGGGGTGCCGTTGGCGATGGCGATCGCCTCTTCTTCCGTCTCAAAACGGAAGAGGGGAGCGACCGGGCCGAAGGTCTCTTCGCTTGCCAGACGCATGCCGGTCGTTGCGCCGGTCAGCACAATGGGGGCGGTGTATTGCGGACCTTCGGGTAGAGGGCGGGGTCTGGTGATGATCTTCGCACCTTTGGCCACGGCATCTTCCACATGGGCGCGGATCTTCGCTATGGCCGGCTCATTGATCATTGGGCCGACGGACACACCGGCCTCCGTGCCGGGACCGACCCGCATGGCATCAACGCGATCCGCCAGTTTTTTTGCAAAGGCGTCATAAACGCCTGCCTGAACGAGAATGCGGTTGGCGCAGACGCAGGTCTGCCCACCATTGCGGAACTTCGAAACGAGCGCGCCTTCCACGGCCAGATCGAGATCGGCATCGTCGAAAACGATAAAGGGCGCGTTGCCGCCCAGTTCCAGCGAGAGCCGCTTTACACTGTCGGCAGCGCCTCGCATCAGGATTGAGCCAACGCGGGTTGAGCCCGTGAAGGAAATTTTCCGCACCGTCTCATTCGCCATGATTTCGTTGCCGATATCGGTCGGCATGCCGGTCACGATGTTGATGACACCAGCGGGAATACCGGCCCGTTCGGCGAGAACACCGAGCGCCAGTGCCGAATAGGGCGTGAATTCAGAAGGCTTGATGACGACGGTGCAGCCGGCGGCAAGTGCGGGTGCAACCTTGCGCGTGATCATCGCGTTCGGAAAGTTCCACGGGGTGACGATGCCGCAGACGCCGACCGGTTCTTTCAGCACCACAATGCGCCGGTCCGGTGTCGGTGAAGGGATGGTGCTGCCGCCAATACGGCGAGCTTCTTCCGCGAACCATTTGACGAAGGATGCGCCATAGCGGATTTCTCCCTTCGCCTCCTCAAGCGGCTTGCCCTGTTCCGTGGTCAGGATCAGCGCAAGATCGTCCATATGCTCGATCATCAGGGCGAACCATTTTTCGAGAAGGGCCGCCCGCTCGGCATGGGTCTTTTTTCTCCAGGGGCCGAAGGCCGCATCGGCGGCCTCCACCGCCGCCCGGGTTTCCCCTCCGCCCATATCCGGCACGCTGCCGATGACTGCCTGCGTTGCCGGGTCGATCACGTCGACCGCCTTGCCCGATGCCGCTGCCTTCCATGCGCCGCCGATCAGGCCGGCCTGGCGAAAGAGATCCCTATCCTTCAAACCTTGCATCATCTGTCTCCGAAATCAGTCGAGCGCTGCGAGAACTGCAGCCGTTATGGCGTCCGTCTCATCCCTGCCCGGCACGGTGCCGATACCCCGGCCGGTCGTCGTTTCCAGTGCGGCCATAATCCGAGCCGCGGCATTCTTTTCCCCGAGATGCTCGAGCATCATCGCCCCCGACCAGATGGCGGCTATTGGGTTCGCGATGCCGAGATGGGCGATGTCAGGCGCTGAACCGTGCACCGGCTCGAACATGGAGGGCGCGCTGCGGTCGGGATTGATATTGGCGGAGGCGGCAAATCCGAGACCGCCCTGAATGGCCGCGCCCAGGTCGGTCAGAATATCGCCGAAGAGATTGGAGGCGACGACGACATCGAGGCTTTCCGGCGCCATCACCATGCGCGCCGCCATGGCGTCGATGTGGTAGCTGGAAACCTCGACACCGGGATATTCGGCGGCGAGCCTGTGCGTTACCTCATCCCAGAACACCATCGAATATTTCTGGGCATTCGACTTGGTGATGGAGGCCAGCTTGCCGCGACGTTTCTGCGCCTGTTCAAAGCCGAAACGCAGGATGCGCTCCACGCCCGTCCGGGTGAAGATCGAGGTTTCCACGGCCACCTCATCGTCTGTGCCCTGATGCACCCGGCCACCGGCGCCGGAATATTCGCCCTCGGTATTTTCGCGAATGCAGAGGATATCGAATCGATCCGCCTTCAACGGACCTTCGACACCGGGAAGCAATCGGTGCGGTCGGATATTGGCATATTGCACGAAGGCCTTGCGGATCGGCAGCAGCAGGCCGTGCAGAGATACCGAATCCGGAACTTCGGCCGGCCAGCCTACGGCCCCGAGGAGTATGGCGTCGAAACCGCGCAGGGTCTCAATACCGTCCTTGGGCATCATCGCGCCGGTTTCCCGATAGAAGGCGCAGGACCAGGGGAACTCCGTTCCTTCAAGCGCAAAACCGGAGGTTCTGGCGGCGGCGTTGAGTACCTGCCATGCGGCATGAGTGACGCTCTTGCCGATGCCGTCGCCGGGAATGAGTGCGATGCGATGCGTTTTCAAGAAATTTCCCCTGTCACAGTCCAATTAGGACGCTCTTGCTCTTGCGGTTGGCGAGATAGGCTTCCCGTCCGAGATCCTTGCCGATGCCGGAACGTTTGTAGCCGCCGGTAGGCAGAATGTGGTCGCGCGAGCGGCCGTAACGGTTGACCCAGATCGTACCCGCCTGGATGGCGCGGGACAGGCGCATGACGCGTGAGACGTCACGGCTGAAAAGACCCGCCGCCAGACCGTAGGTCGGATGATCGGAAAGCGAAAGAGCCTCTTCTTCCGTGCGGAAGGTCTGCAGCGTCAGCACCGGCCCGAAGATTTCCTCGGTCACGGCGGGGGAGGTCTGGTCGACGTTTGCGATCAGTGTCGGCTGGTAGAAATAGCCGGGGCCGTCCATGATCGCGCCACCGGTAAGGCATTCGCCGCCATGGGAGACCGCCGCCTGCACGATACCGTCGATGCGCTTGCGCTGCACCTCGGAGATAATAGGCGAATATTGCGTTGCCTCGTCCCAGGTGGGCCCGGGCTTCACCGCCTTCATGCGGGCGATGATCGCGGCGGAGAGGGCATCTGCCGCACTGTCCTCCACGAGGATGCGCGAGCCGGCCACACAGGCCTGCCCGGCATTGGAGAGAATATTGGCGGCGATGGCCGTCGCCGCCTTTTCGATATCCGCATCGGCGAAGACAATCTGTGGGCTCTTGCCACCAAGTTCCAGCGTCATGGGCTTGATCCCTGTACGGGCGATATTGGCCATGATGGCGGCTCCCGCGGCGGTGGAGCCGGTGAAGCTCACCTTGGAAATCTCGGGATGGCCGGTGATGGCGTTGCCCGTGACGGGACCGTCGCCCAGCACGATGTTGATGAGGCCGGCGGGTAACCCGGCCTTGATCGCCAGCTGCGCCATGAAAATACTGGAGAAGGGCGTCATCTCCGAAGGTTTCAGCACCACGGCATTGCCTGCCGCAAGCGCCGGGCCAAGCTTCCAGCCAGCCATGGAGACCGGAAAATTCCACGGTGTAATCGCACCCACCACGCCATAGGGCTCCGTCATGATCATGCCGAGGCTCGTGTCGTCGGTCGGCACCAGATCGCCGCCTTCCTTGTCGGCGAATTCGGCGAAGAAGCGGATTTGCTCGGCGGTCACGGCGATATCGCCGGCGATCAGTTGGCCCACCGGCCGGGTCGAGGACAGCGCCTCGATCTTTGCCAGCGTCTCGGCTTCCTGCTCTATCAGGTCAGCCCAGCGTTGCAGGACCCGGGTGCGCTCGCGCGGGCGCACGCCGCCCCAGTTGCTGCTTTTCAGTGCGGCCTTGGCCGTTTGCACCGCTTCATCCACCAGGGCTGCATCCGCCTTCGGGCACCCGGCATATGGGGCCCCGTCCGATGGGCGGTGCATGTCGATACCGTTTTCAGCGGTGACGAGCCTGCTGCCGATGAAGTGGCCGATTGGCAGGGACAGGCTGTCTGGATCGAAGCTCAGCGTCATGGGAAATCCCCTTTGAATATGCCCTCAAAGCTAATTCCTGTCGGCAAGCGAAATCGACCGACTGCAGCCGTGGCAGTGAACGAAAATCCCGTTTTACCGTTGCCAGACAGCGCAATCTTTGGTGCGTGCTGCCTGTGGTCTCTCGCCGGTTCCCGTTGTCGCGGGCAACCTGGAAAACCGGCGAGATACGCCTCATCCGTTCACTGTGACGTAGATTTTGCGCACCGTCTCAATGGTCTTCCAGACGCCGACGAAACCGGGTTTCATTACGAAACTGTCGCCCGCCGTATAACGTTGCGGTTCGCCGCCATCAGGGGTGATTTCGATGACGCCGGCCAGAATATGGCAGAACTCGAAGGTCTCACCTTTGATGGAACGGCTTTCCCCCGGTGTCGCTTCCCAAATGCCTGTCTTCACGGTTCCGTCGCGAGCTTCGTCAAGCGCCCAGGTCTTGAACGACGGGTCGCCTGCAATGAGGCGTTCTGGCAGCGCCTTGGAGGCCTTGGGCTCGAAATCGGGGTTGGTATCGATGGGCTTGAGAAGCGGCATGGATTTTCCTTTCTGAAACAGGCGTGATGATCAATATCCGCGGCGGCGGTCGACAAGGCCGAGCGGTTGAAGACCGGACTCGTGGCGTTTGATGTTTTCGACAACGGTGCGTGCCGCGGAATGGGGCTGAGTGACGCTGGCGATATGCGGCGTCAGGAGAATTTTGGGGTGGGTCCAGAAAGGATGGTCTTCGGGCAACGGTTCGGGATCCGTAACGTCGACCACTGCACCCGAGAGCCGGCCTTTATCGAGCGCATCGAGGAGTGCGCCGTGATCGAGCTGTCTGCCACGTCCGGCGTGAACAAGTCCCGCGCCATCGGGTAAAAGGCTCAGGCGCTGGGCGTTGAGAAGTCCGGTGGTCTCGTCCGTCAGCGGCAGCAGGCAGATGAGGATGTCGCTGGTGGAGAGTATGGCTTTCAGCCCGTCATCGCCATGGTGACAGGTGACGCCATCGATCTCGCGCGGCGACCGGCTCCAGCCGGCGAGCGGAAAGCCGAAAGTTCTTAACCGCTCTAGCGCTGCGACGCCCAGCATGCCGAGGCCAAGAACGCCAATCCGGCATTCTTCTGCCTGCCGTTGCGGCAGCGCCTTCCACAACTGCTGCCGCTGCTGTTTCAGATAGGCGGGGAGATTGCGGTGAAGGGCGAGCACGCCGAGGCAGATATATTCCTGCATCATGCGGATGATCCCCTCATCCACCATGCGTACGACTTTCACCGTCTGCGGGACCGTATCGATGTGAAACTGGTCCACACCGGCCCCGATCGAAAAGAGGATTTCGAGGTTACGATAACGCGCTATATCTTCCGGCACCGTCCAGGTGATGAGGTAACGGACTGCATCGGGATCGACCTTGGAGGCATCCATTGCGAAGGGGAGATCCGGCAATTCGTCAGCCAGGGCCTGCCGGAAGATTTCGCCGCGTCTGGCGTCGGAGTTAAAGAGAAATGTCATCTGATCCGTGGTTTCGAGGGTTCAAGCCGTGCAGCGCCGGCCGAGCATTTCCAGCATCGACTGGCAGGCGGAAAGTTCGCCCGCTGTTATGAATTCGTCCGGTTTATGGGCGCGGCCGATATCGCCGGGGCCGCAGATGATGGCGTCGATGCCCGCTGCCTGAAAGAGCCCGGCCTCCGTGCCATAGCTGACGGCCGCGAGACCGGGAGTGCCGGTCAGTTCCTCCAAAAGCGAGGCAAGCGGGGCCTGGGCGGGAAGCGACAGCGCCGGATAGGCGCTCATCGGCAGCCATTCGATATCGACACCTGTCGCGGTGAGCGCCTCCACGCGACGTCGTACCGGCTCCAGCAGGTCGATTGGCGAGACGCCTGAAATCGCCCTTGCCTCCAGTTCGATGGCGCAATGATCGGGAATGATGTTGATCGCCTGTCCGCCGTTGACGGTACCGATCTGCAGGGACGAGTAGGGCGGCTCGAAGGTCTTCTCTAAAGGACCCCGGGTCAACGCGTCTGCCGCCTCCACCGCCGTCGCGATGATGCCTGCCATCAGATGAATGGCGTTCACTCCCTGATCGGGCCGTGAAGAATGGCCTGACCTGCCACGGATGCTGACCCGCGCCGCGGCTTTTCCCTTGTGGGCACGCACGGAACGCAAATTGCTGGGCTCGCCGATAATGGCGCCCGCCGGTGGCGCGCACAGTTCCGGCAGGCGCGCGATGAGATGGGGAACACCGCGGCAACCTGCCTCCTCGTCGTAGGAAAAGGCGATATGCACGGGGCGCTGAAGCGTCATGCGCGAATAGGCAGGGGCTGCGGCGAGGACGGTTGCCAGAAAACCTTTCATGTCGGTCGTCCCGCGTCCGTAAAGCCTGTCGTTTTCCGTTCTCAGCCGGAAAGGATCGGAAGACCATTCCGGTTCTCCGGCGGGTACCACATCCATGTGGCCGGACAGAATGTAACCGGCCCGATCGGCCGGTCCGAAGGTGGCGAAGAGATTGGCGCGGTCTCCCTCCGGCCCCGGAATCACGGATACTCTTGCGCCATGGCTTTCCAAATATTCGGCAATCCATCCGGCAATGTCGCCATTGGCCGTTCCCACCACGGACGGAAAGGCGACGAGACGCTCAAGGATTTCGATTGCGTTCATGGTCGTCCCCGTTGGCCCGTTATGATGGCAGCATTGCTCATTGCAAAAGCTTAGAACGGCCGAAGGCGTTTATCTGCTGAAAAGCGAGGTATTTCGGTAGATTGTTGTGTCCTTCCAGTGCTTTCAGAAAATTCGTGCTGGCATGGCTCGTTATCCTCGCACGTCATGGCTTGGACGCCGGGAACGCTGGTTCCCCGCGCTGGAGGGAGTGAGAGCCGTTTGCGATGGAGCTGCTCAAAGTCGATAGTTTCGAGTTGCGGACCGTGGATATTGCCGATGTGGAGGCAGATCGTCTGCACGCCCTCTCCATGGCGGTCGGATGGCGCTATCACGCCAATGAATGGTGTTTCCTGAGGCAATGCGGTGTCGGTCTCGCTGCGCTGGACGAGATCGACCGTGTTGTCGCGACAGCGATGCTCTTTCCCTATGATCAGGGTTTCGCGACGCTCGGCATGGTCATCGTATCGCCACGTCTGCAGGGGCGTGGCGTGGCGCCCTGGCTGGTGCGGCAGCTTCTGGCGAAATACCCGGCAACCGTCTTGCGGCTGAACGCCACGGACGTTTCACGTCGTCTTTTTGCAGGGTTAGGCTTTTCCGGAGATGCGGAAAAGGTGCAGCTGTTTCGGGGCAGGGCGCGCTCCCCCGTGCAGACACCGGGGCTCGGCAGAAAGCAACGGATCGAGCCCCTCTCGGAAGATCATTTGTCGGCGGTCGTGACGATTGACCGGGTGGCTTTGGGCGTATCGAGGCGGGGCGTGCTGCAACGTCTTCTGCGCGACAATACTGGCTATGGCCTTTTCGAGGTCGATCGTCTGGTGGCTTTCGCGCTGCGGCGGGCGGCCGGGCGAGGTCACATCGTCGGTCCGGTCGTCGCAGTTGAGGAGAAAGATGCGGTCGCGCTGGTGAGTCGGCATTTTGCCGATCTGGACGATCAGCTCGTCCGTCTGGATGCCGTGCAAGACCAGGGCGTATTGACCGATTTTCTGACGCAATCCGGCCTGGTCGTGATCGAAACTCTTACCACCATGTCGAAACAGACGCCGCAGCCTGCGGGTTCGGGTCCGGCGAGGATTTTCGCCCTTGCGGGTCCATCGCTGTGCTGAAGCGCAGTTTTGAACCGCCTCAATTCGACTGATTATGTGGTGGTCCTTTTTCGGGCGTCGCCCGACGCGATGCGTTCCGCTGCGCTAGAAACATGCTTTGATGATTGACGCACTGCCCCTTGACCCTTATGTGAGAAAGCGACGGTTCCTGCAGCCGAAAGGCGAAGGGATTAATAGGGAACACGGTGCGGGTGATGATTATCGCCCAATGCCGTGGCTGCCCCCGCAACTGTAAGCGGATTGCCGCTCATCCTCGTGACGCCGATGGCGTCATGCCACTGCATTCTCCGGAATGCGGGAAGGCAGATGAAAGGCGCAAATCCGTGAGTCAGGAGACCTGCCGTCAAAATATAAACCATCGTTACGGGCGGGGAAGCCCGGAAGAGGAGATTGTAATGTTATTTCATAACATTTGGTTTGCGTCCTGTTACCGTTCTCCGTACAAGACGTTCCGTGGTTGCTGCGCGTTCTGACGCCGCTGCTCTGGAACAAGCGATTTCATTTCGATTGGAGAACACATGTTTCATTCTGGACGCCTGCCGGTCCGCGCCGGCTTTCTCGCTGCTGCGCTTGCAGTTCTGCCCGCCGCCACCGCCAATGCTGCGGAAACGGTATATCCTTTGACAATCAAAAGCTGCGGTCACGACATCACCTTCAAGCAGCCGCCCGCCCGCGCCGTCTCCGTCGGCCAGAGCACGACTGAGGTTCTTTATCTGCTCGGGCTGGCCGACAAGGTCGTTGGCACGGCCCTGTGGATCGGCCCGGTCCTTGCGGGCTATGAGCAGGCCAATTCCAGGGTGGAGCGTCTGGCCGACAATGATCCAAGCTTCGAGGCCGTCGTCGGAAAGAGGCCGGACCTCGTCACAACGCAGTTCCAGTGGCAGATCGGCCCCGAGGGCGTTGTCGGTACGCCAGCGCAATTCGCCGAACTCGGCATTCCTGTTTACACCTCGCCGGCAGATTGCGTGGGCAAGGACAATTCCGGGGGCGGCGACGGCGTGCGCAAGACCGGCTTCACAATGGATTTGATCTATCAGGAAATCCGCGACCTCGCGCAGATTTTCAACGTCCAGGATCGCGGCGAAGAAGTGGTCAATGATCTCAAAAAACGGGAAGATGCTGCCCGCGCGAAGATTGCTTCCGCAAACGGCAAGCTTTCCGCCGTGTTCTGGTTCTCCAGCGCGGAACTGGATATCGATCCCTATGTGGCGGGCCGCAATGGCGCGCCCGGCTACATCATGTCGGCGCTCGGCCTGAAGAATGTGATCGAGAGCGACGAAGAATGGCCAACGGTCGGTTGGGAAACCATCGCCAAGACCAATCCTTCGGTGATTGTGGCCGGAAAGATGGACCGCCGCCGTTTCCCGGCTGACGACATCGCCGTCAAGCAGAAATTCCTCGCCACCGATCCCGTGGCCAGCATCATGCCAGCTGTGAAGGAAGGTCACGTCTTCGAGATGGATGCTCAGGCGATGAACCCGACCATCCGGACGATCGAAGGCATTGAAACGCTGGCTGAGGCAATTTCGGCTGCCGGTCTCGCCAAGTGAGCGGGTTTTCAATCCATCTCGGCAGAGGAGGGCTGGTTTTTGCCGCGCTCGCCCTGCTGCTAGGCGCGCTGATGGCCGGGGCGGCCATCGGCGAAACCGCCATTCCATTCGATGTGGTGGCGAAAACCATCGCCAACCGGGTGTTTGACGCCGGTTATCCGCTGGAACCGCTGGATGAGGGAATTGTGTGGAGCTATCGTCTCAGCCGCGCCGTCGTGGCCGCCTGCTGCGGGGCTTCACTGGCGCTTGCCGGCGCGGTTCTGCAATCGCTGCTGCGCAACCCGCTTGCCGACCCCTATATCCTCGGTATTTCCGCGGGCGCCTCCACCGGAGCGGTGGGCGTGGCCCTTCTCGGCTTTGGGGCGGGCTTTCTGACAATGCCGGCGGGGGCACTGATCGGTGCCTTCGTCGCATTCTCGCTTGTCAGTCTTCTGGCGGTGCGTGCAGGGCACGGCAACAGTGCCATCATCCTGGCCGGGGTGGCTGGTTCGCAACTGTTCAATGCCATGACGTCCTTTATCGTCACCAAATCCGCCAATGCCGAACAGGCGCGCGGTATCATGTTCTGGCTGCTGGGGAACCTCTCGGGTGTGCGCTGGCCGGATGTGTGGCTGGCCCTGCCGGTCAGTGTTGCCGGTCTTGCGGTTTGCCTCTGGCACGCCCGGGCGCTTGATGCTTTCGCCTTCGGCGGGCAGGCGGCTGCCTCGCTCGGCATTCCGGTGCGGCGGACCTATGCAGTACTGATCTCGGTTTCGGCGATCATGACGGCGGTGATGGTCTCGCTGGTCGGGTCCATCGGCTTTGTCGGCCTCGTCATTCCCCACGCGGCACGCATCTTCGTCGGCGTCCGCCATGGGCTGCTGCTGCCGGTGACAGCATTGACCGGTGCAGTATTCATGATCATCGCCGATATTCTCTCCCGCATTGTCATTCCCGGGCAGGTGCTGCCCATCGGCGTTATCACCGCGCTCGTCGGCGCGCCCGCCTTCGCCTTCATCCTCGGACAGAAGAGGGGACGTTCGTGAAGCTATCCGCTCATGACCTGAAATTTCGCGCAGGCAATATCGACATCGTACGCGGTGTCTCGCTCGATGTCGGCTCCGGAGAGTTTCTCGGCATAATCGGCCCGAATGGGTCCGGTAAAAGCACGCTGCTCTCCATGCTGGCCGGCATCCGCAAGCCGCGCCACGGTCACGTCATGCTCGGCGGCGATCCGCTCGCCTCCCTCGGACGGCGTGAACTCGCTCGCCGGCTGGCTTTTGTGGAGCAGCAGGCCGAAACCACCGAGCGCATCACGGCACGACAGGCGGTGGAATTGGGGCGCACGCCCTATCTCGGTCCACTTTCGGCGTGGTCTGCGCATGACGACGCGATCGTCGAGGCCGCGCTCGATAATGTCGACATGGCCGACAAGGCGGAGCGCAGCTGGCACCACCTTTCCGGTGGTGAGCGCCAGCGACTGCATATCGCCCGCGCATTGGCGCAGGAGCCCAATATTCTGCTGCTGGACGAGCCTACCAATCACCTCGACATCGGCCACCAGATCGGCTTGCTCGATCTGGTGCGCCGGCAGGGATTGACCGTTGTGGCGGCCCTTCATGATCTCAATCACGCCGCCATGTTCTGCGACCGCATCGCCATTATGCATCGCGGTGAGATGATCGCCATCGGCGCGCCGCGCGAAGTCCTGACGCCGGCAACGATAGCGTCCGTCTTCGGAGTGGAATGCGTTGTGACGGTTGATGGAAGCGGCCTTTCGCACATTCGTTTTCTGCCGGCCCACGGACGGGCCGATCATGCAAGAAAGGTCATGGCATGATGAAATTGCTTAGGCTTGCAAGAGTTGCAGGCGTTGCCGTGCTCATGGGGTCGGGTTTATCCGCACATGCCTCGGCAGAAACCTTCGAGGTGAAAATGCTGAACAGGGGCGAGAAGGGCCCAATGGTGTTCGAGCCCGATTTTCTGGAGATCGCCGCCGGTGATCGCGTACGCTTCGTGCCGACCCACAAGAGTCACAATGCCGCGACCGTTGAGGGGATGGTTCCTGAAGGTGTGGAAGGTTTCAAAAGCCGGATCAATGATGAATTCGAGACCGGTTTCGACAAGCCGGGTTTCTACGGTATCAAATGTTCACCGCATTATGGCATGGGCATGGTCATGCTGATCAAGGTCGGCGATGCGACCCTGCCGCAGAGCTACCGGACGGTCGATATGCCGGCTCGGGCAAAACCGCGCTTCGAGGAACTTTTCGAGCGCGCGAAAAAATGAGGTGCCGGTCAGTCCGTGCAACAGGGCCGGGAAATGATCCGCCCCCCAGTCACCGTTGCGGATTGGTGATCAGACGACAGTCTTCTACGGTCAGGGACTTGACGCTCTGGATCTCACGATCTGGCCTGAGGACACAGACGGAGCCTCAGGTTTTGCCTGTGATGTCCGGCTTCACCGCGCAGACGGCATAACGATGCTGCAGCCCCCGGAGTATACCTTTCAGCAGGCTGAAATTTTTCGCTTGGGCGCGGTGAATGGCTTGGAGTTCCTGATCGATTGCGACAGGTTCGAAACCCGTCTGTCGCAGAAGCGCTGCAACCTCGCCGGCTCTCGCACCGTTTGAAAAATAGACACGCGACAGGATGCTAGTGAAGGTATTTTCCGGATCCGCTGGCTTGTGCGGCTGATCCTGTTTGACCAATCCCAAGCCTTCGAGACTTGCCGCAAGTTTCTTTACCAGTTTTTCGCGCCAGCTGGTATTGACGAAATCGCCATCCACGATCAGCAGGCGTCCACCCGGTTTCAGCACTCGGAACCACTCCGCGAAACTTGCCCGCGGATCGACCAGCGTCCAGACCAGATGGCGGGTGATGATGACATCGGCGCTCTCATCCGGCTCCATCGTGTTTTCGGCATCGCCGACGAAGAAACGGATGCTACGCCCACGGCTTTTTGCTTTTTCACGGGCAAGCGCCAGCATCGTTTCGGACCAGTCCATGCCGGTAACCTGAAATCCGAGATCGTCCATGAGGTGAGAGATGACGCCGGTGCCGCTGGCAAGATCGAGCGCGCTGCGCCCCTCACCCGGACCAAGATGTTTCAAGATCAGCGCGTGCCACGCCTCTCGCTCCTCTTCGGAGAAAATTTCATGGCCGGGGGACAGGTCGAAAGTCGCGGCGCGGCCGGACCAGTAGGCTTTGATTTCGTCTCTCAGGCTGTCGTTTTTGCCATATTCTATGGTGTCGATCATTGGTCTTCAGCTCATGTACCGGTCAGTTAAGAATGGCTCTAAAACATAAATGTTGACTAGTACAGTCAGAAAATAATACAGCCGCGCCAGTTAACACTGGAGAGCAATATCCGATGCGCATCTCAGCCAAATCTGCGGCATTTGCCCTTGGCCTTCTCGTATCTGCGGCATGGCCGGCATTGGCCGAAAAGGTCACCGTCAAGGATGTGACCGGCCGGGATGTCGAAGTCAACGTTCCCGTTTCGCACGTCATTCTCGGCGAAGGCCGGCAAATTTACTTCCTGGCGGCGCTCGACAAGGAAAACCCTTTCCAGCATGTGGTCGGCTGGCGTGACGATCTGTCGAAGGCCGATCCGGAAACCTACGACGCCTATCTCGCCAAATATCCCGATATCGCCAAGCTGCCGACTTTCGGCGGCATGAAGGACGGCACCTTCGATGTCGAGCAGGCGGTTGCCCTGAAGCCCGACGTCATTCTAATGAACATCGACGCGAAGACGGCGACCGAAGAGGCAGGTTACATCGAAAAGCTCGCAAAGGTCGGCATTCCGCTGGTCTATGTCGACTTCCGCGAAAAGCCGATGGAAAACACCGAGCCGAGCATGCGTCTGATGGGCAAACTTATCGGCAAGGAAAAAATCGCGGAAGACTTCATCACGTTCCGGGCGGAATCCATCGCGAAGGTAACGGACACGCTTGAAAAGGCAAATCCGAAGAAACCTGTTGTTTTCATGGAGCGTGCCGGCGGTTACTCCGACGATTGCTGCATGTCTTTCGGCAACGAGAATTTTGGCAAGATGGTGGAGCTGGCGGGCGGCATCAACATGGCCAAGGATATTATTCCGGGCACCTTCGGCACCGTCAATCCTGAGCAGATCATCGCTTCCAACCCGGAGCAGATCATCATCACCGGCGGCAACTGGAACGGTTATGTTCCCGGCGGCAACTGGGTCGGCGTCGGTTACGGCGCGGATGTGAAGGAGGCCCGTCGCAAGCTGGAAAACCTGACCAAACGCCCGGCTTTCACAGGCGTCCAGGCCGTGAAGGATGGCAATGTCCACGCCATCTGGCACCAGTTCTATAATAATCCCTATCAGTTCGTGGCCATTCAGGAAATCGCCAAGTGGCTGCACCCTGATCTCTTCAAGGATCTCGATCCCGAAGCCACGTTCAAGGAACTTCACGCCCGCTTCCTGCCGCTCGACTACAAGCCCGGCTACTTCGTTTCGCTGAAGGATGCGAAATAAGACAGGGACGGTGAAGGAGGAGCGCCGGTCCACTCGATGGATGAAGCCGCAGCCACGCGGCTTCATCGTTTTGTTTTGAACTTGATGAGGACCTTCTCATGCGGCTCAACGCCCTCAGGCATCTTGCGATGCTGGCCTTCTCCCTTTTCGCCGTCGCGGCTCATGCCGGGGAGATCACCGATGTCACCGGACGCAAGATCGAGCTGGACCTGCCGGCCAAGCGTGTCATCGTTGGCGAGGCGCGCCAGGTTCACGTCATCGCGGCGCTGAAGGGCGACCAGACTTTCGATACTATTGTTGGCTGGCGTGACGACCTGCTCAAGAAGGACCCGGACAGCTACGCCGCCTACGTCGAGCGTTTCCCCGAGATCGAGAAACTGCCGCGCTTCGGTTACGTGCCACAGGGGGATTTCAGCCTCGAGTCGGCCATCACGCTTTCGCCTGATGTCATCACACTCAATCTCGAAGCGGAGAAATCAGCCAAAGAAAGCGGTTTCGAAGAAAAAGCCGAAGCTGCGGGTATCAAGGTCGTCTATCTCGATTTTCGCATCGATCCCGAAAAGAACAGTGAAGCCTCGGTCGAAATCCTCGGCAAGCTCTTCGGTGCCGAAGAGCGCGCGAAGGACTTCATCGCCTATCGCCGTGCCGAAATCGCCCGTGTGACCGACCGGCTCGCCAGCGTCAGGGACTTGAAGCGCCCTAACGTCTTCATTGAGCGTTCCCCCGGCATTTCTGGTGAAAACAACTGCTGCCGCACTTTTGGCCCGGCCAATTTCGGTGCCATGGTCGATCTCGCCGGTGGTCGCAATATTGCCGATGGCATCATCAAGACGACCTTTGGCGACCTCAATCCCGAACAACTCGTCGTTGCCGATCCCGAGCACGTGATTGTCACAGGTTCGAACTGGGCGGCTGAATCCGACATCAATCAGTTCGTTCCCGTAGGACGCGGTGCGGAGATGGCTCTTTCCCGTGAGCGACTGGCCAACCTGATGAAGCGCACGCCGTTTCCGGAACTGACGGCCGTCAAGCAAGGCAACGTGCACGCCGTCTGGCACCAGTTCTATGGTGCGCCTTACGAGTTTTTCCCGATCCAGCAATTCGCCAAGTGGTTTCACCCCGACCTCTTCGCCGATCTCGATCCGGAAAAGAATTTCGAGGAGTTTCACCGGAAATTCCTTCCCGTCAACTACAAGCCCGGCTATTTCGCCTCGCTCGAAAAAGGTTTGAACCAATGAGTTCGCTGAATGAAAGCGCCGTTGGCGTCAGCGGGCGCGATCAATATCGCGCCCTTGCCGCGCGCAGGATCGTCATCCTCTTCGGGCTTTTCATCGCCCTGTGTTTCAGTATGGCCGCAGACATGGCGCTCGGTCCGGCTCGCTACACCCTCTCCGAAGTGCTTGCGACCATCGCCGATCCGGCCGCGGTGGGAAACCAGCTGCGTGTGGTCATCTGGGACATCCGCATGCCGATCGCGCTGATGGCGGTCACCGTCGGCGCGTCGCTTTCGGTGGCGGGCGCTCAGATGCAGACCATCCTGTCGAACCCGCTCGCCAGTCCGTTCACGCTCGGCATCTCGGCCGCCGCAAGCTTCGGTGCGGCGCTGGCGCTCGTCGGCGGGGTGGCGATCTTTCCGGGCGCCGTGCACTACATGGTGCCGATCAATGCCTTCATCATGGCAATGGTTGCGGCCCTTTTCATCCATTTCGCGTCGACCCTTCGCGGCGTGACGGTTGAAACGATCGTGCTGCTTGGCATCGCGCTGGTCTTTACCTTCAATGCGGCGCTGTCGCTGCTGGAATACCTCGCTTCCGAACAGGCGCTTGCCGCCGTCGTCTTCTGGACCATGGGCAGCCTGACGAAGGCGACCTGGGACAAGGTCTATGTCACCGCCGCCATTCTTCTCGTTACCGTGCCGATGTTCATGCGAAATGCCTGGGCGCTGACGGCGCTCAGGCTTGGCGATGACAAGGCGGCCAGCATGGGCATCAATGTGCGCCGTCTGCGGCTGCAGACGATGCTGACGGTCAGCCTGCTGGCCGCCATTCCGGTTTCTTTCGTCGGCACAATCGGTTTTGTCGGGCTGGTGGGGCCGCACATCGCCCGCATGCTGGTGGGTGAAGATCAGCGCTTCTTCCTGCCGGGTTCGGTGATCTGCGGAGCATTGCTGTTGTCTGCAACCTCGGTCATCAGCAAGATACTCATTCCCGGCGCTGTTCTGCCGATCGGCGTCATCACGGCGCTGGTGGGCGTACCTTTCTTTTTCGCGCTTATTTTCGGTAACAGGAGACGCGCATGGTAGCCCTCGCATTGAAGGATGTTGGCGCCGCCTATGGGCGCACCACGGTTCTCTCCAAGGTGGGCATCGATACGCTCGAAAGCGGTAGCGTGACGGCGGTGATCGGCCCGAATGCCGCCGGCAAGTCGACGCTTTTCAAGCGCATCGCCAGCCTGATCTCCGGTCCCGGGCTGGTGGAACTTTCCGATACCGCCCGTGGAGACCGCGCCATCTGCTACATGCCGCAGGACACCGGCGCAAACGCGGTGCTGACGGTCTATGAATCCGTTCTGCTTTCCGCCAAGCAGGGCGGCGGCTGGCGCGTTCAGGATCATGAGCTGTTCGAGATCGACGCCATTCTCAAGGCGCTGAAAATCCATGACCTTGCCTTCCGCGGGCTTGGCGAATTGTCAGGCGGCCAGCGCCAGCTGGTCTCGCTGGCACAGGCGCTTGCCCGCAAGCCGGAGGTGCTGCTGATGGATGAGCCGACTTCCGCACTCGATCTACACCGGCAGATCGAGGTTCTGGGCTTCGTCACCGAACTCGCGCAGAAGACAGGCATGATCGTTCTGATTGCGCTGCATGATCTCAACCACGCGCTGCGCTATTGCGAGAAGACGATGGTGATCGCACAGGGCGAAATGGTGGTGAGCGGCAGCACGGAAGCGGTGATAACATCCGACATGCTGCGCGAAATCTATCGCATTGATGCACGTATCGAACCCTGCTCGCAGGGCAGGCCGATGGTCATCGTCGACGGGGCAATCTGACGAT
The DNA here is from genome assembly GCF_031453135.1 of Agrobacterium sp. SORGH_AS_0440. Taxonomy (NCBI): domain Bacteria; kingdom Pseudomonadati; phylum Pseudomonadota; class Alphaproteobacteria; order Hyphomicrobiales; family Rhizobiaceae; genus Agrobacterium; species Agrobacterium sp. SORGH_AS_0440. The sequence continues at coordinate 1,483,406 of NZ_JAVIYR010000001.1, forward strand.
GGAAGAACCCGGCTGCAAAAATTGCCGGGTTCCCTGGTAACTCGGGCCATGGGCCCGCGTCGGCGCACTAATTCTCGATGATGAGGATGGTACGGACAAGCTCGATGTATCCGCCTGGGGCGCAACATCGGTGGACGATTTGTTGTGGTATGATGATAATGGAAATGCCGTTATCCTCTTGGCCACAGACACGTCCGTCTCCGTCACGCTGAACGGCGTCGATGCCAATGTACTCGACGCATCGGACTTCATTTTCGCCAGCGCATCGGCGCTTGCCGCGTAAAGGAAAAACCGGCTGTGGGCTTTCAAAACCAGCAGCAGACACCGCCGCAGTCCCTCACTGCGGCGGTCGTTTTGCCCCTCAAGACTACGTTTTTCGGCCTCACGCTGGTCAGCGGTGTCGTCAACATATTGACGCTGACGTCGCCGCTTTTCATGTTGCAGATCTATGACCGGGTACTGGCAAGCGGCAGTCTGCCGACCCTGGTCGGGCTCGCACTTCTTGCTCTCGGGCTTTACGGTTTCCAGTGCCTGCTCGATATCATCCGTGCCCGTGTCCTGATCCGTATCGGCGAAGACTTCGACTTGCGCTACTCCCGCAGAGTGCATGACGCCGTGGTGCGCCTGCCGCTCGTCAACCGCATGCCGGGTGACGGCCTTCAGCCGCTGCGTGATCTCGACAATGTACGCGGCTTTTTATCCGGCACGGGACCGACTGCCTTTTTCGACCTGCCGTGGATGCCGCTTTATCTCGGCATATGTTTCCTGTTCCATTTCTGGATCGGTGCAACGGCGCTCGCCGGCGCTGTGCTGCTGGTCTCGCTCACAATTTTCACCAATATCTTTTCTCAAAAACCAATCCGCGACACCATGGTGGAAAACATGGTCCGCAACCGGCAGCTGGAGGCCTCCCGCCGCAACGCAGAGGTGGTGCAGGCCATGGGGCTTGGCGGCCGGCTCGGTAAACGCTGGCAAAATTCCAACGAGGCCTATCTCGCCGCCAATCGCAGGGCGGGCGATGTGGCAGGCGGCCTCGGCAATATCGCAAAATCGCTTCGGGCCGTTCTACAATCGGCAATTCTTGCTGTCGGCGCTTGGCTCGTCATCGAGCAGGAAGCCTCCGGCGGCGTGATGATCGCCAGTTCGATCATGATGGGCCGGGCACTGGCGCCTGTCGATCTCGCCATTTCCAACTGGAGGTCCTTCGCGGCCGCCCGGCAGAGCTGGGCACGGCTGAGAGAGCTTTTTTCGCAAATGCCGGCCGATGCCGCTGCCATGGCCCTGCCGAAGCCAGAGAAGGAATTACGGGTCGAGAATGTCACCATCGTTCCGCCGGGCGGAAAAAAGCCCATCGTTGCTGGGCTCGGTTTCGTCGTGACAGCGGGAAACGCGCTCGGCATCATCGGTCCGTCAGGTTCGGGCAAATCGACGCTATCGCGCATTCTCACCGGCGCGTGGATGCCTGCCGCCGGCAAGGTGCGGCTCGATGGCGCAAGCTTCGATCAGTGGGACCGGGAAGCGCTTGGCCGCCACATCGGTTATCTGCCGCAGGGCGTGGAACTTTTTGAAGGCACCATCGGGGAGAATATCGCCCGTTTCGCGGACAACCCAGATCCCGAAGCCATCATCGCTGCAGCTAGGGCTGCCGGCGCACATGAGCTGATCCTGCGTTTCGAAAAGGGGTATGACAGCGATATAGGCGAGGCGGGTTCAGCTCTCTCAGCCGGGCAGCGCCAGCGCATCGGTCTGGCCCGCGCTCTTTATGGCAATCCCTTTATCGTGGTGCTGGATGAACCCAACGCCAATCTTGACGCGGAAGGCGAGGCGGCAGTGGTCCGGTCGATTGCCTCCGTCAAGGCGCGCGGTGGTATTGCCGTTGTCGTCGCCCATCGGCCAAGTGCCATCGGTGCGGTGGATTTCATCCTGATGATGGAAGAGGGAAGGATGAAGGCCTTTGGCCCGCGCGACGAGGTGCTGTCCAAGGTGCTGCGTGTTCCGCAGGGGCAGGGCGGCAAAGGTTTCACCGCATCCGCGCAAACGGTCTCACCGCTGCGCGTCGTGGCCAATACCCAGGCCCGGCCCGCCGGGCTGGAAGACGGCCGTGAAGAGAACAGCCGGAAGGGAGAGACGGATGTCAAAGATTGATCAGCGCAGCAGCGTTTCCCGCTCCATCCGCAAGCATCTCTTTGCGGGACTCGCCGCAAGCATTGCGCTTCTGGCCGGTGTCGGGGGCTGGGCCGCGACGACCCGTCTTGCCGGTGCAGTCGTCGCCTCCGGTCATCTGGTTGTGGATTCGTACACGAAAAAGGTCCAGCATCCGAGCGGCGGTGTCGTCGGTGAAATTCTTGTGAATGAGGGCGAGAGGGTGAAGGCCGGCGATGTGGTCATGCGTCTCGATGCGACGCAGACCCGTGCCAATCTCGCCATCTTGACCAAGCGCCTGGACGAACTGACTGCACGGATGGCCCGACTGGAAGCCGAGCGGGACGATTTGCTTGAACTCGCCTTTCCGCGGACTCTGATCGCGCGCATGGATGACCCGAATGTCGCTTCTGCCATGCGCAGTGAAGCGAAGCTGTTCGAATTCCGCAAGTCCTATCGCGAGGGCAGGAAAGCGCAGCTGTCCGAGCGCATCACCCAGTTCGAACATGAGATCGAAGGTCTGAAGGCGCAGGAAGTGGCCTATGATAACGGGCTTGCGGTGTTGCAGGCTGAAATTGCCTCGCAGAAATCCCTGCGCGAACAGGGCGTCGTCTCCGTGCAGCGGCTGAATAGCCTGCAGACTCAGGCCGCGACATTCGGCGGGGAGCGCGGCGAAAAAATCGCCTATCAGGCACAGACTGCGGGGCGCATCACCGAAACCAAGCTGCAGATCCTTCAGATCGATCAGGAATTGCGGACCGAGGTCGGGAGGGAACTGCGCGAAATACAGGCCCAGATGGGCGAATTCGTCGAGCGCAAGGTTGCCGCCGAAGATCAATTGAAACGCATTGATATCGTCGCGCCGCAATCAGGCACGGTGCATGAAATGGCTGTGCATACGGTGGGGGGCGTCGTAACGCCGGCAGATCCGATCATGCTGATCGTACCTGACGGAGATGACCTTGCGCTCGAGGTGCAGATCCTGCCGAAAGACATCGACCAGCTTCAGGTGGGGCAAAAGGCCATGTTGCGCATGACCGCCTTCAATCAGCGTGTCACGCCGGAGCTGGAAGGTCATGTCAGCCGCATTGCGGCGGATATCACGACAGATCAGCGCACCGGGCTATCCTATTATCTGGCACGGGTTTCCGTCCCGGTTACCGAGCGGAAGAAGCTGAACAATGCGCCGCTGGTGCCGGGCATGCCCGCCGAGGCCTTTATCCAGACCAGCGAAAGAACGGCGCTGTCCTACATCGCCAAACCGCTGACGGACCAGATCAGCCGCGCCTTCCGGGAGGACTAGGAATTCGAACCCGACCTGAGGGCGTTATCCACCTTCGCCAAAACGGAAGCCGGCGAACCCTCTCGTTTGCGTCGGGATAGCCCAGACGCCGCCCGAAAATGGCGCTTTGTTAAGCCGGTCTTCGGACATGTTGTGGCGGTGTGATGTCAGGAAAAGGATGCTGAAATCAGGCCCTCCGAAGCAGGGCATCGTGGGGTGAGGGACAGGAGCCGCGATCACGTTCGTCAGCTTGCCATCGGGCGAGAAAATGTTCAACACGCCAGCGGAAACGCCCGCGCTGTAATAGTTGCCGCTGCTATCGAGACAGCCGCCATCGGGTCTTCCTGTTTCTTCGGTCATCCGGGCCACCTGTACGCCCTCATCGAAGGTGCCGTTCAGGCGGTCGAATTTTCGCCGGCGTATCCATTTCTGGACGGAATCGCTTTGCCACATGATCGATCCGTCGGAAGAAAAAGCGAGGCCGTTCGGGCATGTCAGCCCGGTCTGCATGCGCTCGGCGCTTTTTTCGGTGATCCGCCAAAGCTCGCCATGGGGCTCCATGTCCGAAAGCGGCACATTGTGCATTGTTCCCACCCAGAAAGCGCCGTCCGGGCCGATCCGTCCGTCATTCAGCCGGCAGGGGATGCCTTCGGGTGCCGGAATGGAATAGAGGAGACGCGTTTTGCCGCTGTCCGGATCGAGGATGACGATGTCCATGCCACAAGCGACGATGAGTTCGCCGTTCTGGCAAAGGCCGAGACTTGAAACCGTCCTGGGGAACGGCCATTCTTGATAGACGCCGGGCTCAAGACCTGCGCACCGCACGGTCTTTCCGAGAATATCGCACCAGAAAAGCACCTGTCGCCGCTCGTCCCAGACAGGGGATTCCGCCAGTGTACTCATCGTGTCGCACAGAAGTTTCGTTTGCGGCATGGCAAGCGCTTGTCCGGGATTTGCCGTATTCATGATGTTCGAACCGTTGAAAAAGATGCCGCAGAATTACTCGAAATAGTCCTGGTGGTTCTCGAAGACTTGCGAAAGAATGCCGAGGACACGTCTCAGATGTTTGCGCAAATTATCGGTCGCGCGGGCTTCGTCTCCTGCCCTGATTGCGTCATATACCGCCTCATGTTCGGAAAGCAGGCGTGCCATATGCGCTTCGTCGGTTATGGCGAGTGCGCGCAGGCGATCCAGCCCCGCCTTCTCGCGGATCAGCAGGGATTCCAGTCGTTCAAGCCCCGTCGCGGCGGCAAGCGCGCTGTGGAATTGGTCGTCATGAACGCGGAAAGCCTTTCTGTCTCCATTGCGCATTGCTGCCCGCTGGCCGTTCAGGGCGTGTTCGATCTCCTGTTCCGCTTCCGCAGTCAGGCCTATCTGGCACAGCCTGCACACTGCCGCCACCTCAAGTGCCTCGCGGATGAATTGCGCGCTGCGGATGTTCTTTTCCGATAATCTCGAAACATAGGTGCCGCGGCTTGGCAGCGTCACGATCAAACCATCGTCGCGCAGACGGCTCAGCGCCTCTCGCACCGGGGTTCGGCTGGAATTGAACGACTGTCCGATTTCGTTTTCCGAGACTGCCTGACCGGGAAAAAGCTCCCGTGAAAGGATTGCGGATTTCAGCGCGGAATAAATCTGGTCCACGACCGGACGGTTAAGGTCCAGTCGCTCCATTGTCGGCACGGTGCCGCCTGTCACGGGAATTTTCGGCATATACCCTCCAGCGTTCTCATAACCGGTATACCGGAACACAAGTCTGTTGACAACCGGCATACCGGTATGCAAATGATTGCGTATTGGGAAGGAGGCTCCCGAAATGCAAAATATCAAGACCTGCGTCATCGTTGGTGCCGGAATGGTAGCGAAGACGCATGTGCTTGCCTGCGCGGCAAGCCCTGAGAAGATTCGCCTTAAGGGCATCGTGGATGGTGGTTCCGGCCGCGCCAAGGCGCTGGCCGCCGAAGCGTCGAAACATACCGGATATGAAGTGGTCGTTTATTCCTCGGTCGAGGAAGCGGCGCGCGATGCGGATGTCGATTTCGCCATCATCGCGACACCGCCGAATGCTCGCATCGATATCGTTGGGCAGCTCGCGAAAGCCGGCAAGCACATCCTGATGGAAAAGCCTGTCGCCAGAAATACGCAGGAAGCCGACGGTCTCGTCGCCCTGTGTCGTGACGCGGGTGTCACGCTTGGCATCATCTTCCAGCACCGCATGCGGGCTGCATCGCAAAAAGCCCGTGAGCTCGTTGATGGCGGCACGCTCGGAGCGCTTGGCCTCTGCGAAATCTCCGTGCCCTGGTGGCGCGCGCAATCCTATTACGACGAACCGGGTCGCGGCACGCTGGCACGCGATGGCGGCGGTGTTCTGATCTCCCAGGCAATTCATACGATCGATCTGGCATTGAGCCTGACGGGGCCAGTGGCCAGTGTTCAGGCCATGGCTGCGACGACGCGGTTCCATCGCATGGAAACCGAAGATTATGTTTCTGCCGGGCTGCGGTTCAAGAACGGTGCTGTCGGCTCGCTCGTTGCAAGCACCGCTAGTTTCCCCGGCGCTGCGGAATCGATCCTGCTGCATTTCGACAATGCCAGCCTTCGGCTCGCTTCGGGTCTGTTGCTTCTCGACTGGCGCGATGGCCGGCAGGAGACTTTTGGCGGCGGTGCCGCTGGCACGGGCGGCGGCGCCGACCCCATGGCTTTCACGCATGAATGGCATCAGGGCGTCTTCGATGATTTCGCAGACGCCATCTCTTCAGGACGCCCGCCGGTCGTCACCGGTGAAGCGGCTCTTTTGTCTCACAGATTGATCGACGCGATCATCAACTCGGCCGACACCGGCAAGGAAGTGGAACTGCAGGATGAGTAAAGCAATCAAGTTCGTCGCTCTCGGTATTGAGCATCGGCATATTTTCGGCATGGCCCAGAACCTGCTGGATGCCGGCGCGGAATTTGCCGGCTGGTGGACGGAAGGCGAGCCCGATGTCGTGGAAGGCTTCGTCAAGCGCTTCCCGGATGTGCCGCGCGCAGCATCGAAAGAGGCGCTGCTGGCTGACGGCACCGTCGATCTCGTCGTGATCGCCGATATTCCCTCCAAGCGCGCCGATCTCGCAATCGCCGCCATGGAAGCCGGCAAGGATGTCATGTCCGACAAGCCCGGTTGCACCACATTCGAACAGCTCGACCGCCTGCGCCAGACGGTGGCAAAGACCAAGCGCATCTGGACCGTGGATTTCTCCGAGCGCTTCGAAGTGCCAAGCGTGACCAAGGCTGCTGAACTCGTTGCCCAGGGCGCCATCGGCCGCGTCATCCAGACTGTCGGCCTCGGCCCGCACCGCCTGAACCGCCAGATTCGCCCGAAGTGGTTCTTCGAGCGCGAAGCCTACGGTGGTATCATCACCGACATTGCCAGCCACCAGATCGACCAGTTCATGTTCTTCACCGGCTCGACCGAGGTTGAGATCGTGTCCGCCACCGTTGCCAATTACGCCAACCCGCACGATCCGGGTCTTCAGGATTTCGGCGAGGTCGTGCTGCGCGGCGACAAGGGTCACGGCTATATCCGCGTCGACTGGTACACACCGGATGCGTTGCCGACGTGGGGTGACGGCCGTCTGACCATCCTTGGCACCGAGGGTTACATCGAGCTGCGTAAATATGTTGACGTCGGCAACACCGAAGGCACTGATCGCCTCGTTCTCGTGAATGGCGACCGCTGCGAGTATATTGATGCTTCCGGTGCTGGCCTGCCCTATTTCGCCCGTATCTGCGACGATATCCGCAACCGCACCGAAACGGCAATGACGCAGGAACACGTCTTCAAGGTCTGCGACCTCTCGCTTCAGGCGCAGGCCAAGGCTGAGGGAGTCTCCAAATGATTGGTGTTGCCATCATCGGCGCCGGCATCGGCGCCCAGCATCTGACCGGTTATCGGGCGCTGCCAAAGCGCTTCGTCGTCAAGGCGATCTGCGATCTCGATCTGGAGCGCGCCCGCTCCGTCGCCGGCGATGATACCTCCATTCGTCTGACCACCGATCTCGATGAGGTTCTGGCCGATGAGAGCATCCAGCTGATCGACGTCTGCCTGCCGCCGCACCTGCATTTTCCGGTGACGCTGAAGGCGCATGCGGCGGGCAAGGACGTCGTCTGCGAAAAGCCGTTGGTTCGCTCTCTGGAAGAAGCCAATGCGCTGATCGACTCCGTCAAGAAGACCGGTCGCGGCGTGTTTCCCGTCTTCCAGTACCGCTTCGGACAGGCGATGCGGCAGATGCGCGCGCTCATCGATGCCGGTCTTGCCGGCAAGGCCTTCGTCGCGAGCTCGGAAGTCCATTGGAACCGTGGCGCGAGCTATTACGACATTCCCTGGCGCGGCACCTGGAAGGGTGAATGCGGCGGTGCAATCCTCGGTCATGCCATTCATGCCCATGATCTTCTCTGCCACGTCCTCGGCCCGGTCGAAGAAGTTTTCGCCATGGCCGATACGCGGGTCAACACCATCGAAACCGAAGATTGCGCAGCACTCAGCTTCCGCATGAAAAGCGGTGCGCTCGCAACCAGCTCGGTCACGCTCGGCGCGGCCGAAGACACCTCGCGCCTGCGTTTCTGCTTCGAGGGCTTCACGGCGGAAAGCGGCACCTTGCCGTATCGTCCGGCGGAAGACACCTGGCGTTTCATCGCCCGCGCCCCGACCACACAGGATCAGATCGACGCCGTTCTGGCGACCGTAGCGGATGGCGAAAACGGCTTTGCCGGTTTTGTCGAAGCCATTGCCGACGCGATGGAAGGACGCGGCGGCAAGGAAGTGACGGTTCATGACGGCTTGCAGTCAATCGAACTCGTGACAGCCATCTACCGATCGGTCCGGGAAGGAAAGCCGGTTCGTCTGTCCGACGCCGCCGAAGGTGAGTGGATCAAGGGCTGGGCTCCGAGCGCATCCGCAAAAGCATAATCATCTAACGGGAGGAAACCAGATGACCAGAAAATACAGCATGGCACTGGCGCTCGCCATTGGCGCGGCGTCCTTTGCCGGTGCCGCGCAGGCGGCCCAGGAAGTGCGCTTCACCTGCGCTTATGACGGTAACGGCTGCGAAATCCTGAAGGATATTCTCGCACGTTACGAAAAGCAGCATCCCGATGTGAAGATCGTCACCGATGTCGTGCCCTACAAGGCGCTGCTGGAAGGTCTGCCCGTTCAGCTCGCCGGCGGCAGTGGTCCTGACTTCGCAACCGTGACCGATCTTGGCGGTCTCAACCGCTATTATCTCGATCTGACGCCCTATGTGGACGCGAAGTATTGGGAAGACAATTTCTCCAACGTGCTGAAATGGTACCGCAGCGGCCCTGACGACAAGGGCATCTACGGCATGCACACGCAGCTCACCATCACCGGCGCCTTCATCAACCGCACGCTTTTCGATCAGGCCAATGTGGCCGTTCCCGGCAAGGATGCAACGCTGGACGATTGGGCAAAGGCCGCCAATGCCGTTGCCAAGGCAACGGGCACGCCTTATCCGATGGCGATCGACCGTTCCGGCCACCGCATCGCCGGCCCGGCCATTTCTTACGGCGCGAAGATTTTCGACGCCGACGGCAAGCCGATCCTCATCGATGAAGGCTTCACGACGTTCGTGAAGAAGTTCGTGGAGTGGAACAAGGACGGAACCATGGCGCGTGACGTCTGGGCTGGTCAGGGCGGTAATACCTACCGCGACGCCGCGCAGGAATTCATCAACGGCCAGCTGGTCTATTATTATTCCGGCAGCTGGCAGACAGCGCGCTTCGACAGCCAGGTGGGCGATGCCTTTGACTGGGAAGTCGTGCCGCAGCCCTGTGGTGGCGCAGCCTGCACCGGCATGCCCGGGGGCACCGGCATCGTCGGTTTCAAGCAGACCAAAAACCCGAAGATCGTTGCCGACATCCTGAACTTCCTTGCTCAGGACGAGAACTATCTCGACTTTACGGTGCGTACCCGCAACGTTCCGGCGAACAAGTCGGTGGCGGACAAGGGCGTGACCTATACCGGTGCGACGCCTGCGACGCAGAAGGCCATGAATGCCTGGCTCGACCAGATCCCCGGTCTCAGCCCGATTGCCTACGCCTACCAGGGCTACAAGAACAACCGCGCCATGTTCAACATCTCAGTCCAGCGCATCACGCAGGCTATCGTCGGTGAAAGCACCGTTGATGAGGCCATGGCCCGTGCGAAGACGGACCTTGAGGAAGCGTTGAAACAGGCGAAGTGATCCATCGCCTTCCGGCGCGGCGCATGCCGCGCCGCGCCGGATCGAAGGAGGACCCTCATGTATAAATTTCTTGCGCCCGTCATGGGCATTGTCGAACTGCCCTTTTCCTTCCTGCAGAAGGTTCTTGGCCACAGGCGGATTGCGTGGGTGTTTCTGACACCCAACCTGATCCTGTTTGCGGTCTTCGCCTTCCTGCCGATCCTGCTGAACATGGCCTACTCCGTGACCGGCAGCGAACACATATTGCTTTCCGAGCGCCCTTCGGTGGGCGGCGAAAACTTTTCGGTCCTTCTTTCCTGTCAGAACTACCTTGATCCCAATTCCTGTGCGCGCGACCTGTTCTGGCGCTCCGTCTGGAACACGCTGTTCTTCGTCGTGCTGCAGGTGGGTTTCATGGTCGGCTTTTCGCTGATCACGGCCATCGTGCTCAACCGCGATATCCGGGCGCGCGGCTTTTTCCGTGCGGTGTTCTTCTTCCCTGTTTTGCTGTCGCCTGTCGTCGTGGCCTTGATCTGGAAGTGGATACTCCAGCGTTTCGGCGTTCTCAATGCGGCGATGGAAGGCTTAGGCCTCGGTTCGGTGGACTGGTTGCTCGAAGCCAATCTTGCCTTCGGCTGGTCGGTCTTCCTGTCGGTCTGGGCGCATATGGGTTTTTACACGCTCATTCTCCTCGCCGGCCTTCAGGCGATCCCGCGCGATGTCTACGAGGCGGCGCAGCTGGACAAGGCAAGCCCATGGCGCATCTTCCGGCGCATCACCCTTCCGCTGCTTGCGCCCACCATGCTCGTCGTTCTCGTCCTGTCGGTCATCAAGGGCGTGCAGACTTTCGATGAAGTCTTTGCCTTTACCGGCGGTGGCCCGGGTTCGGCGACGACCTTCATCATTCAATTCATCTATCAGACCGGCTTTGCCGGGACGCCCCGGAATTTCGGACTTGCGGCTGCCGCTTCGCTGCTGCTCGCCGTGGTGCTCGTGGTGCTGACCGCCCTGCAATTCCGGGCAAACAGGAGCAAGGTCGATGGCTAGGATTGGCGCATTTCTGACCCGTACCCGCGGCCGTAACGGCAAACTGCATTGGACCGATTGGCTGTCCTACGCCTATCTCGGCGTGGCCGTGCTGATGATGTTCGGTCCTGTCGTTTGGCTAGTGCTCTCGTCGTTCAAGACGGAAGCCGATCTCCAGCGCTTTCCGCCACGGCTGCTGCCCTATAGCCAGGAAACCATGGTGGTGGACGGGCAGCCAAATCCGCTGCCGGCCTATGTCGACAAGGATGGCCGCAAGCTCGGCATGATCAGGCGTATCGGCCTCGTGGCGCAGGTGGTTGATCCCGCCAAGCCGGCGGAAGTGCTGAAGATGCAGTTCAACGAGCTGAAGCCGGCTGAAAAGGTGGCGCTCGCGACGGAAAACTACACCGAGCTTTTCCAGCGCTTCAATTTCCCGCTCTATTTCTGGAACTCGACCTTCATCACGGTCACCTCGACCATCATCATGCTGATCGTCAATTCCATGGCGGCCTTCGCGCTCTCGAAATATCAGTTCAAGGGCAGGGGCGCCGTGCTGGCGCTGGTGGTCGGTACGCTTATGATCCCGCAGACAGTTGTGCTTGTGCCGTTGTTCCTCATCACCAGCCAGCTCGGTTTGATCAACAGTCTGTGGGGCGTCATCATTCCCGGTGCGGCAACACCGACAGGCGTCTTCCTGCTGCGGCAATACATGCTGACGATACCCGATGAAATCCTCGATGCGGCGCGCATGGACAAGGCCAGCGAGTGGAAAATCTACTGGCGCATCATCCTGCCGCTCTCGGCACCCGCGCTCGCGGTTCTAGCGATCCTTGCGATCATGTGGCGCTGGAACGACTTCCTCTGGCCGCTGATCGTGCTGACCCGCAACGACAACTTCACCCTGCAGCTGGCACTTAACTCCTTCCAGGGCGAGATGACGACGGAATGGAGCAATCTTCTGGCCATGACGGTGCTGACACTCGCCCCGATCGCACTGGTCTTCATGTTCCTGCAAAAATATATCGCCACCGGCATTGCGTCCACGGGCGGCAAATAATCCTCAGGGAGGAAATACGACAATGGCAAGTATAGAGCTTCGTCAGGTCAAAAAAACATATGGCGCCCTCGATGTGATCAAAGGCGTTGATCTCGATATCAAGCACGGCGAATTCTGCGTATTCGTCGGCCCTTCCGGCTGTGGCAAGTCCACCCTGCTGCGCATGATCTCCGGCCTAGAAGAGTTGAGCGGCGGCGATATCGTCATCGGCGGCGATGTGGTCAATACGGTGCCGGCTGCGGATCGCGGCCTTGCAATGGTGTTCCAGTCCTACGCCCTCTACCCGCATATGACGGTCCGCGAAAACCTCTCTTTCGGTCTTGAGAACATCGGCACGCCGAAGAAGGAGATCGCCGAGAAGATCGCGCAGGTCGCCAAGATGCTGCAGATCGATCAGCTTCTCGAGCGTCGTCCCAAGGATTTGTCGGGTGGGCAGCGCCAGCGCGTCGCCATCGGCCGCGCCGTGGTGCGGGAACCTCGCGTGTTCCTCTTCGACGAACCGCTTTCCAACCTCGATGCGGAACTGCGCGTCGATATGCGCGGCGAAATTTCCAGTCTGCACCGGCGTCTCGGCAACACCATGATCTACGTCACGCATGATCAGGTGGAAGCGATGACCATGGCCGACAAGATCGCCGTTTTGCGGGCTGGTAAACTCGAACAATTTGGCGTGCCGCTCGACCTCTACAACCGCCCGGCCAATCTCTTCGTGGCAGGCTTTATCGGCTCGCCGAAAATGAACTTTTTCGCAGGCGAAGTGACCTCGGACGCAACGCCCGCGCTCAAGATCGCGACGGGCGAGTTGATCCCACTGCCACAGACCGGCTTTGCCTATAAGCCCGGCCAGAAGGTGACGCTCGGCATCCGCCCGAACCATGTGGAGCCGGGCGAGGGCGGCGCGTTGACCATGTCGGTGCGCACGGCGGAACAGCTGGGCGGCGAGTCCTATCTATACGGCAATCTCGGTGACGGCACTTCTGTAACGCTGCATCTTTCCGGCCAGACCTCGACATCGGCGGGCGAAGTCATCCGCCTGTCGGCGCCACTTCAACACGTCCACCTTTTCGACACGACGAGCGGGCTGACGCTCCGGCAGGACTGACAGCCTTAGGCACCACCCGCAACGTAGGACCAATGACATGACCGATAAAAAACTCCGCTCCGACCGCTGGTTCGCTCCCGACGACCTGCGCAGCTTCGGCCACCGCTCGCGCATGATGCAGCTGGGCTATGCGGAGGAGGATTTTATCGGCAAACCCGTCATCGGCATCCTCAACACCTGGTCGGAGCTCAACACCTGTCATTCGCACTTTCCAGAGCGCGTGCAGGATGTGAAACGCGGCGTGTTGCAGGCTGGCGGCTTCCCCGTCGAAATGCCGTCGCTTTCCGTGGATGAGAGCTTCACCAAGCCGACATCGATGCTTTACCGCAACATGCTGGCGATGGAGACGGAAGAAATGATTCGCTCGCATCCGCTGGATGGTGTGGTGCTGATGGGCGGTTGCGACAAGACGACGCCGGGCCTCGTCATGGGTGCGATCTCGGCCGGTGTGCCGATGATCTATCTGCCCGCCGGCCCGATGCTGAGCGGAAATTATGCCGGCAAGGTGCTGGGCTCGGGTTCGGACGCCTGGAAATATTGGGATGAGCGCCGCGCAGGCAATGTTACGGACGAGGAATGGCGTGGCGTGCAGGGCGGCATTGCCCGTTCTGCCGGTGTGTGCATGACGATGGGCACGGCCTCGACCATGACGGCCATTGCCGACGCGCTCGGCATCACCCTGCCGGGTGCCTCCTCCATTCCGGCAGTCGATTCCGAACATCAGCGCATGTCCGCGGCCTGTGGCCGCCGCATTGTCGAGATGGTTTCGGAAGACCTGACACCGAACCGCATCCTTACGGCGGCAGCTTTCCGCAACGCCGCCATCGTCGCCATGGCGACAGGTTGTTCCACCAATGCTGTCGTCCACCTCATCGCCATGGCGCGCCGCGCCGGCGTGCCGATGACGCTGGATGAGCTGGACGAACTTGGCCGCGTTACACCGCTCATCGCCAATGTCCGCCCCTCCGGCAAGAACTATCTGATGCAGGACTTCTTTTACGCCGGTGGCCTGAGGGCGCTGATGAAGCAGCTGGAAAGTCGTCTCGACTGTTCCGTGCTGACCGTGACTGGCCGCAGCATGGGCGAAAACCTTGAGGGTGCAAAAGTCTATAATGATGACGTGATCCGCTCGCTGGACAATCCCGTCTATGCGGAAGGCTCTCTTGCCGTGCTGCGCGGCAATCTCTGCCCTGACGGTGCCGTCATAAAGCCCGCCGCCTGCGACCCCAAACTCCATATACATCAGGGTCCGGCGCTGGTGTTTGACAGCTACCCTGAAATGAAAGCCGCCATCGACGATGAAAATCTCGATGTGACCCCCGACCATGTGCTGGTGCTGCGCAATGCCGGTCCGCTCGGCGGCCCCGGCTTCCCGGAATGGGGCATGCTGCCCATTCCAAAGGCGCTGATCAAAAAAGGGCACCGCGATATGCTGCGCATCTCAGACGCCCGCATGTCCGGCACGTCCTACGGTGCCTGCGTACTGCATGTCGCACCGGAAAGCTTCGTTGGCGGTCCCTTGGCGCTCCTGAAAACGGGCGATATCGTCCGCCTCGACCTGCCGCAGCGTCGTCTCGACATGCTGGTCAGCGAAGAGGAAATCGCTCAGCGCCGGGCGGCATGGCAAGCGCCTGCGCCGCGTTATGAACGTGGGTACGGCTATCTCTTTTCCAAGCACGTGACGCAGGCCGACCAGGGTTGCGACTTCGACTTCCTGCAGACAGATTTCGGCCGTTCCGCCGGCGAGCCCGATATTTTCTAAGAGGCCCCATCATGTTGAAGCGATTGCTCATCACCGGTGCCGGCGGCAAGCTGGGCAGCATGTTGCGCGGGCGGCTTGGCCATGTTGCCGAAACCATCCGTCTTTCTGATGTGGTTGATCTCGGTTCGCCAGCGCCTCATGAAGAGTTCGTCCACTGCGCGCTGGAGGACGAGCAGGCGGTTTACGATCTGGTCAAGGATTGCGACGGTATCGTCCATCTCGGCGGAGTTTCCGTAGAAAGGGCGTTTGATCCCATCGAGGCTGCCAATCTGCGTGGTGTCTACAATCTCTACGAGGCGGCCAGAGCACACGGCAAACCTCGCATCCTGTTCGCGTCCAGCAACCACACGATCGGTTATTACCCGCAGGGGCAGCAACTTAGCCCTGAGACGCCTTTTCTGCCTGATGGCCTCTATGGGGTTTCGAAGATTTTCGGCGAGGCCATGGCAAGCCTCTACCATTGCAAATTCGGACAGGAGACGGCTATCGTGCGTATCGGCTCCTGTGACGAGAAACCCACGAACTGGCGCATGTTGTCGACCTGGCTCAGCTACGGTGACTTCGTGTCTCTGATCGAGGCCACCTTCCGCGTGCCGAAACTCGGCTGCCCGGTCATCTGGGGCGTTTCAGCCAATGACGACAGCTGGTGGGATAATTCCCATGTCGAGTTTCTCGGCTGGCAGCGGCGCGACAATGCCGCGCGTTACCGGGCGGAAATCGAGCGCGATGTCCCGCGCCCCGGCCCCGAGGCAGCGATCGCAAAATATCAGGGCGGCATTTTTATCGATGAGCCTATTCACAGGACTTGAAACACATCCATCCGGCCATTGCGAGGAGAATGATATGAATAATGAAACGCGCGAAAAACTGATGACGATTTCCGTCGCCACGCTAGCGACAGCGCTTTACAAGCGCGGCTTGCGAAACCAGGTCATTCAGGGCGTTCGCCCGCTGGGCTACAAGGGCAAGAACATGGTGGGCCCGGCCTTTACCCTGCGCTACATGCCGGCCCGCGAGGATCGCAACCAGCTCGTAGAATTCCGCAATCCCGCCCATCCGCAGCGTGTTGCCATCGAAACCTGCCCGCCGGGCCACGTGCTTGTCATGGACAGCCGCAAGGACGCCTCTGCCGCCTCGGCCGGCGATATTCTGGTGACGCGTCTGATGGTTCGCGGTGGTGCGGGCATCGTTTCCGATGGCGGTTTCCGGGATGCGGCCACCATTGCCGAACTGGACATTCCGGCCTACCACACCCGCCCTTCGAGCCCCACCAATCTGACCAAACACGAGGCTATCGAGATCAACGGCCCCATCGGCTGCGGCGATGCACCGGTCTTTCCCGGCGACATCATCGTGGGCGATGCCGATTGCGTCATCGTCATCCCCGCCGGCATTGCCGATGAAGTGGCGACGGAAGCGGTTGAAATGACAGCCTATGAGGATTTCGTGGTAGAGCAGGTCAAGGCCGGCCAGACGATCATCGGCCTTTACCCCTGCACCAAGGAAGAGCACCAGACGGCCTTTGCCGAATGGCGCAAGAAGAATAACCGCTGAGCCTCATAACCAGCCCAGTGCTTTCGCCGCGCGGATCGCCTCCGCGCGGCGTTTGCAATCCAGCTTGCGGAACAGGTTGCCAAGGTGAAACTTCACCGTCACTTCCGAGATGTTGAGCGTCTTAGCAATCTTCTTGTTCGACATGCCGCTGGCCAATAGTTGCAGCATCTGTGCTTCCCGTTGAGAAAGGCCGCCATGCAGCGCCCGGGCCTGCGGTGAGTTCACCGAGGCGGCGAAAATAGACAGCGCGGTGCGGACATCGGATGAGGTTTCGATGAAACTGCGGATGCGGCGATTGTTGAGAAGCGGCGAAAGGAAGACGCGCTCTTCCGACAGCACACCGTTGCAGCCAAGGCGGGTCGCCGATTCAAGCGCGGTGAGTATATGCGCGCGGGCGGCGGCGTTGTCACGGCGCTGGTGCGCGGCATAGCTCTGCCAGATTCTCAATGCGACCTTCTCGCGATTGGTGACCTTTGGATTGGCGATCATCGCATCGATCTGCCGGGAGAGATAGGCGCGGGGTGTGAACAGATGCACCGCGTCGCGCAGCCAGGCCATGACATAGGCGATTTCATCACGACGTGTCAGGCGAGAGAGGTCTTCGTGGGCGCTCTCCACCCAGTTACGGCCCATGGGCATGCGAACTGCTGAAAGCGTCGCTGCGGCATCTGCCCAACGGTTGGCGTTCTGATAGGCGATGGCCGTTCTGATCTCCATCATCGCATGAAACTGCAACCCCTCCGACAGATGAATCCAGAGTCCGTCCAGAAAACCCGGACGAACGGTCATCGGAAAATGGTCGATCAGCACCTGCGAGGCGTAATGCAGTGCAAACTGCATCAGACTCGGCCAGATTTCGGCGGCGGCGAAATGATCAAAATCATGTTCGACGAAATGCAGCAGGTCGCGCGGTTTTCCGGCCTCATAGGCAAGGCAGGCTTCCGCCAGTCGCAGCATCCGGAACTCCTGCATGGCATCATGCGGCACCTGTTCCAGCCGTGCGCGCGCTTCCCGCGCCGCCCGGCGCGCCAGAAGCACATCGCCGCTCATCAGCCGCAGCACGATCTGGTGCAGATGGATGAAGAATTCGAGCAGAGGCTGTCCGCCCATCTTGCGCAGATAGATAAGCGCGCGGGCGGCGGCCGCCTCTGCCTCGCGGAAATTGCGACGGCGGATTTCGAACTCAAGCAGCGCATTGTAATAGGCCGCCCATTTCCCGTGATCGTCCATGGGGTAATCCGCCATGAACTCGCCAAGCCGCGTTATCACCGCGTCATTGGGCGTCAGGTCCTCGGCGATCATCAGGTTCAGCCGGAAGGTGCGGGCGGCGAAGGAAAACCGCGAGCCGCGGGCTAGCACCTTCAGCGGGTCAAGGTAATCCGAGCCGAGGCTTTTTCCGAGCAGATGGCGCACGCGCTGCAATTCGCCCTGTTTCAGCAAGGCGCGGGTAACCGCGAAAAGGACGGTTTCATTGGAGGTGATCATATCCTGCGAAAATCGCATGATGATCTCGCGAAACCTGTCGACGCTGCTTCGGTAGATGAGTTCCCGCCCATGGGCGCGTTCGAGGATTTGCGCGGCATGGGTCTCGTAACCGCGATCGAGCAGCATCGCCATGGCTGCGAGCGAATGCCCTGCCTTTTCGAAGGCCGAGGCGACCTCCACCACGGCGCTGCCGGCCTGCAAGGTGGCGAGGCGTTCTCTTGCCGCGGCCGTTAGGAGCCGTATCAGTGTGTGGTGATTGTCGGGTTTTCCCGTCAAAAAGGGCGGCAGAAGCATGGCCCAGTCAGCATCTGGGGCGGCGGAAGGGTTTTCGAGCCAGAAGGAAAGTTCGACGGTCTGGGCGGGCGTGAGATGGGGCAGATAGTTTTCGCGCAGATAGTCGGCGCATAACGTGTCATCCGGCAGGCGCGCCAGCGAAAGAAAGGCCGGCCATCCCGCGTAATCCTCGAGTGCCAGCCGTCGTTGCCCGGGCGGAAGGTCGTCTGCCTCATCTGGCCGAAAGGTGAGTTCTTCCGGTCCTATGGTGAGCGAGCCGTGATGCAGGATGTGACGCGCCATGCCGCTGATCCTCTGGTCCGGCCGGCAGGCGATGACGACGAAACGCACCGACTCCAGAATGGGGGCTGGCATGCGTACCGCCCTTGCAAAAACTGGAATGTCCCACAGCAGGTTGCCATTGACCGCGTCATCGCTTTGCGGCTGGTGCGTGCGGCATATCTGGGCTCCGAGTTCCTTTGCCAGCGTCTCCAGCAATACGCTTTTTCCCGCACCCGCCGGTGCGCGCAGAAACACCACGCCCGCGGTTTCGCTGGCAATGCGATTGCAGAGGTGGGTCCGGGGCAGAAGCATCATGGGAAAGGGATAGGATATCAGTTTCAAAAAACCTATACTCATTCTTTAAAAAACTATACCTTTCAGCGATTGTTCGAATGGCCATGTGGTGAAAACTTGTGCTCAGGCAACCGATGCACAAGGAACGTTCCACCGATGCAGCAACATCCGCTGGTCGCGATTTTGAACAGGCTCGGCACCTTCGTGCTGGTCATGATCGCCCTGTCCATCATGATTTTCGTGCTGGCCCGCGTGGTGCCGGGAGATCCCGCCCGCATGGCGCTGGGGCCGGCGGCAACGCAGGAGCAGGTGGATGCGTTGCGCGGGCAGATGGGCCTCGACAAGCCGCTCGCCGTTCAATATCTCGATTATATCGGCAATGCATTGCATGGTGATCTGGGCTTCTCGCTGGTTTCGCAGCGCCCCGTTACAACCGATCTGGCGCAGACTGTTCCTGCGACCGTCGAGTTGGTGCTGGTCTCGGTCATCTTCATGTTCCTCGTCGCCATCCCGCTCGGCGTCATCACGGCGCATTATCGCAACCGGCCGCTGGACCATATCGGTCGCATCCTGTCGCTTACCGGGGTCACGATCCCAAGCTTTCTCTTC
Source organism: Agrobacterium sp. SORGH_AS_0440 (assembly GCF_031453135.1). Classification (NCBI taxonomy): domain Bacteria; kingdom Pseudomonadati; phylum Pseudomonadota; class Alphaproteobacteria; order Hyphomicrobiales; family Rhizobiaceae; genus Agrobacterium; species Agrobacterium sp. SORGH_AS_0440. Next base: position 1,502,495 of record NZ_JAVIYR010000001.1, read on the forward strand.
GCCATCACGCTGCAATTGCTGGCAGCGCGCTTTCTCTCCGGCTGGCCGATCATCGGCAGGCTAGATCATTCGCTTGGCTGGCAGGGCGGCCCCACCGGTTTCATCCTTGTCGACGGCGTGCTGGCCGGACGTTTCGACGTCGTGCTCGATGCGTTGAAGCATCTCGCGCTTCCGGCTTTTGCGCTTTCCATGGCCGGCATCGGCCAGATCACCCGCATCACGCGCTCCTCTATGATCGAGAACCAGCGCAAGGACCATGTGCTGACCCTGCAAAGCTTCGGCGTGCCGGAGCGGGTCATCATCTTCCGTTACCTGCTGAAGCTCTCTTCCATCGCGCCGCTGACGATCATGGGTCTCGAATTCGCGTCGCTGATCGGCAATGCCTTCGTGATCGAGATGGTCTTCGCCTGGGGTGGTTTTGCTTCCTACGGGCTCAACGCCATCCTGCAGAAAGACCTCAACGCCGTGACCGCCGTGGTGCTGGTGGCCGGCCTGTTCTTCATCGTTGCGAACCTGATCGTGGATGTCCTGATCTCGATCATCGACCCGCGCCTGCGCCGCAAGGAGGCTCGCTGATGGCCGGTATGAAAATGCTCGAACCCACTGATCGGGGCTTAAGCGCCGGTTACATGATGTGGTATCGCTTCAGCCGCAATCCGGCGGCGGTAATCGGCTCGCTGATCCTTCTGTCGGTGCTTATACTCGCGGTCTTCGCACCATGGCTAACGCCCTATCCGAAACATATCGGCGCGGTTGTCGATTTCCGCGCCCGCCATATGCCGCCGGATCTGGAACACTGGTTCGGCACCGACAAGGCCGGGCGCGATATCTTTTCCCGCACCATCTTCGGGCTGCGTGTCTCGCTGCTTCTCGTCATCGGCGTGCTCGGTATTTCGGTTCCGGTCGGAACTGTGCTCGGCCTGATCGCCGGTTATTTCGGCGGCTGGACCGAAAAACTCATCAGCGGCCTGACGAATGTGATGCTGGCCATGCCGCCACTCGTCATGGCGCTCGCGGTCTCCAACCTGCTGGAACCGACACTGATGAACGCCATGATCGCGATCACGCTGCTATGGTGGACCTGGCATGCGCGGCTGATCTATTCGGTATCGAAGTCCATCGCTTCGGAAGATTACATCGAGGCGGCACGTCTTGCCGGTGCAGGCCCGTTACACATCCTCTTCCGCGAAATACTGCCCAACTGCGTTTCGGTCATATCGGTCAAGACGACGCTCGATGCCGCCTTCGTCATCCTGTTTGGCGCGACGCTGAGCTTCCTTGGTTTCGGTGTCAAGCCGCCGACGCCTGACCTTGGATCGATGGTCGCCGACGGGCGCCAGTTCATGCCGGATTTCTGGTGGGAAGTGCTCTGCCCCGGCGCGGCCGTGCTTTACGTGACGCTGGGCTTCAATCTGCTGGGCGACGGCCTGCGCGACATGTTCGACGTGGAAAGCTAAAACCATGACTGAACCGCTTCTCAAGGTCGAAAACCTCAACGTCACCTTCACCAATTACGGCCGCAGCCGGCAGGTGCTGCGCGATGTCGCCTTCACGGTTGCCGCCGGCGAACGCGTGGCGTTGATCGGCGAAACCGGGTCGGGCAAATCCGTCACGGCCAAGGCTATCATCGGCACTTTGCCAAAAAACGCCGCGATCACATCAGGTGCCATCTTCATCGATGGCCGGGATGTGCTGTCCATGCCACGCAGGGAGCGTGAGGCCCTGAAGGGGACCGCGTTTTCGCTGATCATGCAGGACCCACTCTCCTCCTTCAATCCGGTCTTCAAGATCGGCACACATCTCGATGATGTCATGCGCTTCGCCGACAAGCGCGATGGAATCAACTCGTCCAAGGCCGGGCGTCGCAACCGCATTGCTGCCGTTCTGCGCCGGGTGCAGCTTGCCGACACCGAGCGGGTGATGAACGCCTATCCGTCCGAACTTTCGGGCGGCATGCGCCAGCGCGTGTTGATCGGGCTTGCCCTGCTGCATCAGCCGAAGCTCCTGATCGCGGACGAGCCGGGCACGGCACTTGATGTGACGACGCAGGATGAAATCCTCAATCTCATCAACCAGCTGGTCGCCGAAGAAAACATGGCGCTCTTGATGATCACCCACAATCTCGGCGTCGTGCGCAAGGTGGCGGATCGGGTCGTGGTCATGCATCACGGCGATATCGTCGAGACCGGACCCTGCACGCAAATCCTCCATAGCCCCGCCAAGGATTATACGCGCTCGCTTCTGGATGCGGTGCCTCCGCTTTATGGCCCGCGCGTCACCGATCTGGCGCAGAGCACGCGTTCGCCCATCGTCACCATCGAAGGGCTGAACAAGATTTATGGTCGGCGCAACGGTTATCACGCCGTGCGGGATGTGAATCTGACGCTGAAGGAAGGCGAGGTATTCGGCCTGGCCGGTGAATCCGGCTCCGGCAAAACTTCCGTCGCCCGTATGATCATGGGCCTTTCGCGCCCGACCTCCGGCAATCTTGTCATTGACGCTCCCGCGCCTGCGCGCGGCAAGCGATTGACGCAGATCGTCTATCAAAACCCGGGCACCTCGCTTAATCCGAAGCGCACGGTGAAACAGACGCTTGCCCTGCCGCTGAAATCCATCGGCATGGATAGGCAGGCGCGGGAAAACCGCATGCAGGAACTGATGGGGCTGGTGCGGCTGCCGCAATCCTATCTCGGCAAATATCCTCATGAGCTGTCCGGCGGCCAGAAGCAGCGTGTGGCGATTGCCCGGGCGCTGGCGGCCGAGCCGAAAATTCTCATCCTCGATGAGCCAACGGCCGCACTCGATGTCTCCGTGCAGAAGACGGTTATCGACCTTCTGCTGCAGCTGCGTGAGGAGCTTGGCCTGACCTATCTGATGATCTCGCACGACCTGTCGCTGATGCGCAATTTCTGTTCGCGCATCGCCATCATGCTGCGGGGCGAGATTGTCGAAGAGGGCGTGACGTCGGCGGTCTTTGCCGAACCGGCCCATCCCTATACCCGCGCCCTGATCGCGGCCATCCCCGTCGTCACCGACGAGGAAGAACGTCTCAAACCCACGGTGACTGAGGAGGAGCGCATGCGCTTCCTCGTTAAATCGACCGATTGATGAAAGAGGAGCCTGACGTGTATCGCGTTGGAATTGACGTCGGCGGCACGAATACCGATGCCGTTGTGTTGCAGGATAAGACCGTTCTGGCGGGGGTGAAGGCCTCCACGACAGAGGATGTGACGTCAGGCGTCATCGAAGCCCTGGAAAAGGTCATCGAGGCATCGGGCATAGACAGGGCGCGCATCGGTGCCGTGATGATCGGCACCACGCATTTCACCAATGCGGTGATCGAGCGCCGGCATATGGACGAGGTTGCAGCCATCCGGCTCGGCCTGCCGTCCGGTGCCGGCCTGCCGCCCATGGTCGACTGGCCGGATGATCTCAAAGAAATCGTCGGCAACCACGGTTATCAGGTGCGCGGCGGTTATGAATTCGACGGCCGCGAAATTTCACCGCTCGATGAGGACGAAATCGTCCGCATCGCCGCCGATATTCGCGCCAAGGGCCTGAAGGCCGCTGCCGTCACCTGCGTTTTCAGCGGCATCAATGATGCTATGGAACTTCGGGCGAAAGAAATCCTGCAGGAACGCTGCCCCGGTCTGCCGGTGGTGATGTCCAAGGATATCGGCCGCCATGGCCTGCTTGCACGCGAAAGTGCGGCAATCATGAATGCCAGCCTGCTGTCGCTTGCCGACCGCACGGTTGCGGCTTTCGGCGAAGCGCTGAAGGCTGCGGGCATCACCTGCCCTTTCTATATTACTCAGAACGACGGTACGCTGATGGCGGCTGATGTGGTGCGCGGTTTCCCCGTGCTCACCTTTGCCTCCGGTCCGACGAACTCCATGCGTGGTGCTGCCTTCCTCACCGGCCTCAAGGATGCCGTGGTCGTGGATGTCGGCGGCACCACGTCGGACGTCGGCTCGCTTTCACACGGCTTCCCGCGTCAGGCCTCGACCACGGTGGATATTGGCGGCGTGCGCACCAATTTCCGCATGCCTGACGTTTTCTCCATCGGTCTCGGCGGCGGTTCCCTCGTGGTCAATGGCGACCATGGCCTGACTGTCGGGCCGAAATCCGTTGGTTACCGCGTCCGCCGCGAGGCGCTCTGCTTCGGTGGCTCGACCCTGACGGCGACGGATATCGCGGTTGCCTCCGGCAAGGCGGATGTTGGCGAGAAAAAGCTGGTTTCCAGCCTCGACAAAAAGCTCGTGGATGCGGCCGTCAACAAGATCAACGACATGCTTGAAGCCTGCGTGGAGCGCAGCCGCATCTCATCGTCACCGGTGCCGGTTATCGCCGTTGGCGGCGGTTCCATCCTGATGCCGGATCGCATCGGTGATCTTGAGGTTATCCGGCCTGCGAATTTCGCGGTGGCCAATGCCGTTGGCGCGGCCATTGCGCAGATCAGCGGTGAGACCGACCGGGTCTTCTCACTCGTCGATGGACGCACGCGCGAGAGCGCACTGGCGGAGGCAGAAGCGGAGGCCCGCGAAAAGGCGGTTGCCGCCGGCGCGATTGCCGCGACGCTCGAAGTGATCGAGCGCGAGGATATGCCGCTGGCTTACCTGCCCGGCAACGCCACCCGCATTCATGTGAAAGTTGTTGGAGAAATGGGAGCCAATCATGGCTGAGACACGCAAGCTGAAATATGACGAGGCGGCATTGCGGACGCTGACCCGTGAGGACCTGGACGCATTGGAAATCGGCGCCGGCATTCTCGGCACGGGCGGCGGCGGCAATCCCTATCTCGGCAAGCTTCTGGCGCTGGAGGCCATGAAGGCCGGCTACGAGATGAAGATTCTCGCAACCGACGCCATCGAGCCGGACGCGCTCTGCATGTCCATCGGCGGTATCGGCGCGCCTGTCGTCGGCGTCGAGCGCATTCGCGAAGGCCGTGAAGGCCTGCGTTGCCTGCGGGCGATGGAAGAGCTGATCCGCACGCCAGTTGACGCCATCGTCTGCGAGGAAATCGGCGGTTCCAATTCCATGAACCCACTGGTGACGGCGGCGCTGGGCGGCCTGCCGATCCTCGATTGCGATGGCATGGGCCGGGCTTTCCCGGAAATGCAGATGACCACCTTCTCCATCTATGGCCATAGTTCCACGCCCTCGGTGATGTGCGATCTGCACGGTAATGCCGTCATCTTCAGCCATGCCGTTTCCGAGGTCTGGCACGAGCGTATGGCACGCGCTTGCGTCGTCTCGCAGGGCGGTGGCGCGATGCTGGCGACCGCGCCGATGCAGGCACATTACGTGCACCAGTATGGCATTCCGAAAACATACACCAAGGCCATTGCCATCGGTGAGGCGGTGATCCGTGCCCGCAAGCAGCAGGAAGACCCTATTGCCGCAGTCTGCGCGCTCGAAGGCGGGCGGCGCATCTTCAACGGCAAGATCACCGATCTGAAGCGCCATCTTCGCGGCGGTTTCGCCGTCGGCGATCTCACGCTTTCCGGCTTTGATGATTGCGCCGGCCAGACGGCAGGCGTCGCCATCCAGAACGAATTCCTGCTGTTTTCCCGTGACGGCAAGGTGGAAGTGACGGTTCCCGATCTGATCGTCCTGCTCGATGTCGACACCGGTTATCCGATCACCACCGAAGTGCTGCGCTACGGCCAGCGCGTGGCCGTCATCGCCATCCCCTGCCACGACCTGCTGCGCAGCGCCCGCGCGCTTGAGGTCGTCGGGCCGGCGGCCTTCGGTTACCCGGACATTCCTTTCTCACCGCTGCCCGTTCCGGTCAGCAAGGCTGCCTAACCATAAGCGGGCCCGATGACCCGCAATAAAGAGGAGAACAAAAAATGAAAATGCCTGTAGTTTCTTCCCGTCTCGCTGCGCTGGCGCTTGGCACGGCGCTCGCGTTGCCGCTTATCTCTTCCGCAGCTCTTGCGGAAGACAAGGTGTCGGTCGCGGTCAACACCATGCAGATATTCAGCTCGCTCGACCCGGCGAAAGTGACTGACTACACCGGCTACATGGCCATCGTGAACATGTATGACGGTCTGACCACGGTAAACGCCAAGGGCGAAATCGTGCCGCATCTGGCGAAATCCTGGGAGATTTCCGAGGACGGCCTGACCTACACCTTCCACCTGCGCGACGATGCGAAATTCCAGGACGGTACGGCAGTGAAGGCGGCCGATCTTGCCTGGTCGATCCAGCGCCTGCTCGGTATCAACAAGGGCCCGTCGAACCTCATCGTCGGCGTGCTGAAGCCTGAAAACGTGACCGCACCTGACGATGCAACCCTGGTCATGAAGATCGACCGCCAGTTCTCGCCCTTCATGGCGGCAACGCCGCTGATGATGGCAATGAACAAGACGCTGATCGAAGCCAATGCCAAGCCCGAAGACAAATGGGGCGAGGCTTATGTCGGCGAACATTCCGCCGGTTCCGGCCCCTACAAGTTGATCAGCTACAACCGCTCGGCCGACATGGTCATCGCCCGCAATGCCGATTATTTCCTCGGCTGGACCAAGGGCAAGCCGATCGATGAAGTGCGCTTCGTGCAGACCAGCGACGACGCCACCGTCAAGGCGTTGGCGGAAAAGGGCGAGCTCGGCCTTTCCTCGCACGGGCTCGGCAACGACACCTATGAATCCATCGGCCGGATGAAGGGTTACAAGCTGATCCAGACCCGCACCGCCGGCGGTTTCGTCATCAAGCTCAACACCAAGGTCTATCCGACCGACGACGTCCACGTCCGCCGCGCCATCGCTTATGCGACCGACTACAAGACGATCCAGGAAGTGATCTATCCGGGCTTCGATATGAAGGGGCCGCTCTCTGACGCGTTCAAGGACGCCCATAATGGCGATATCCAGCCGGGCGTCTACGATCTGGAAAAAGCCAAGGAAGAGCTGGCGAAGTCGAAATATGCCGGCCAGAAGATCACGCTCGTCAACAGCTATGTCGCGTCGCTCGCCTTCGAGGCGGAAGTGGCGCTGCTGTTGCAGTCCAGCCTCGAGCAGATCGGCATCACGCTCGATATCAAGCCCGAGCCGTGGAATCGCATCGTCGAGCTTTCTTCCAAACCCGAAACAACGCCGGCATCGACGCAGGTGAACATCTCGCCAACCTACCCGTCGCCGGATTCGATGTTCTACAACCAGTATCATTCCAAGGCGTCCGGTACCTGGATGTCGATGGAATGGCTGCAGAACGCGGAAATCGACGGGCTGATCGACAAGGTTCGCGCCACCACTGATGTGAACGAGCAGAACGCTACCTACAAGGAGCTGCAGACGAAGATCGTTGATCTTCAGCCTGACGTCTGGGCGGTTGCGCCGAACCGCCGTTATGCGGCGAACAAGTGCCTTCAGGGTTACGAGTTCATTCCCATGCAGAGCTGGGATCTGAACTTTTCAAACTTCCATTGGGACTGCAAAGCGGAGTGATCTTCACTTCATGAAAACCGGCCCCGCCACAAAGGCGGGGCCTGCCAGACTTGGAACTTCAAAGGGAAGGAGCATCGCCTGCGGCCGGAAAGGCTGCGGCATGCCCGAGGATGACGCATGATCCAGGAATTTTCCGAAGACGATATCGAACCTCTGGCCACCGGTGCCTGGATTCTGGGAACGGGTGGCGGCGGCAACCCCTATATCTCGACGCTCAATCTGCGGCGCCTCTATGCCGAGGGACGGCGGGTGAAGGTCATGGACCCCATGGCACTTGCCGATGACGACATGGTTGCCGTCGTCTCCAAGATGGGTGCGCCGCTTGTCGGTCAGGAACGACTGGGTGATCCCGTGCATCTCGCCCGTGCCGTCGAGGTGATGGAGGATTATCTCGGCAAGCCGTTCCGGGCGATCATGAGCGTTGAAATCGGCGGCTCGAATGCGCTTTCTTCCTTCCTCGCCGCCGCCGTTCTCGACCGGCCGGTCGTGAATGCGGACGCCATGGGACGAGCCTATCCCGAAGCACAGATGACATCTTTCGCCATCGGCAACCTGCCGATGTTTCCGCTGTCGCTGGTCGATGTGCGCGACAATGAGGTGATCGTAACGCGGGCTGCCTCATGGAAATGGATGGAGCGTATCTCGCGTAAGGTCTGCACCGAAGTGGGCTCCACCGCCGCCACCTGCAAGGCGCCGCGCACCGGCAAGGAAGTGAAGGAGTGGGGCATTCATTACACCGTCACCAAGGCGACCGAACTCGGGCGCGCGGTGATGGAGGCGCGTGCGCGCCATAACGATCCCGTTCAGGCGGTTCTCGACCACGAAGGCGGCAAGCAGCTGTTCCGCGGCAAGGTGGTGGATGTGGCCCGCGAGACCACGGGTGGTTTCCTGCGCGGCAGCACCACCATTGAAGGCATCGATGCCGACCGTGGCTCGCGCATGGAGCTCGCATTTCAGAATGAGTGGGCCGTTGCCTTCCGCGATGGCCAGCCAGTCGCCATGACGCCGGACCTGCTTTGCCTTCTCGATACGGTTTCCGGCGGCGCCATCGGTACGGAATCGGTGCGTTACGGCCAGCGCGTGACGGTTGTCGCCCTGCCGGCACCCGAGCTTTTGACGACGCCTGCGGGCATCGCCGCCGTCGGCCCGCGCGCCTTCGGTTATGACATTGACTTCAGATCGGTATTCCCATGAAACGCATCGGTATTGACGTTGGCGGCACCAATACGGATGCCGTTTTGATCGATGGAGACACCATTGTCGCCTCCATCAAGGTTCCGACCACGCAGGATGTCCTGTCGGGCGTAAAAGCAGCGCTCGCCCATGTGTCCGGCCATGTCGGCGCGACGGATCGACCGATCGACGCGGTGATGATCGGCACCACCCATTTCACCAATGCGGTGGTGGAGCGCGCCCGGCTGGAACGGGTTGCAGCCATCCGCATCGCTCTGCCGACCGGTTCTTCGCTGCCGCCCATGTGCGACTGGCCAAAAGATTTGTACGATGCTGTCGATCCGTTGATTTTCATGGTCCATGGTGGCCATGAATATGACGGCAGCCCGCTGGTGCCGATGATTCCCGATGAAATTCGGGAGGCTGCGATGAAAATCCGCGATGCGGGCATCACTTCCATCGCCATTTCGGCAACCTTCTCGCCGCTGACAACGGAATGCGAAGTACGGGCGGCGGAAATCGTCCGTTCGGTCATTCCCGATGCACGCATCACGCTTTCCCATACGCTTGGCCGCATCGGGCTTCTGGAGCGGGAAAACGTCGCCCTGCTGAACGCGGCACTGCAAACCCTTGGCAGGACAACCGTTCAGGCATTTTCGGATGCGTTGCGCGAAGCAGGTGTGAAGGCGCCATTCTATCTGACCCAGAATGACGGCACGGTGGCGCTCGCGGATGTCGCCGCTGCCAACCCGGTGCACAGCTTCGCTTCCGGCCCGACGAACTCAATGCGGGGTGCTGCCTTCCTCACCGGGCTAACCGATGCCATGGTGGTGGATGTCGGCGGCACGACTTCCGATATTGGCTGCCTTGTCGGCGGTTTTCCGCGGGAAGCGAACAATATCGTCCATATTGGCGGGGTGCGCACGCTCTTCCGCATGCCCGATCTTCTGCCGATTGCGCTCGGCGGCGGCACGATCGTTGATCCTGAGACGGGCAAGATCGGTCCACGCTCGGTCGGTTATCGCATCCTGACGCAGGCCCGTGTTTTCGGCGGCGATACGCTCACGACCTCGGATATTGCCGTTGCCGCGGGGCTGATCGAGATGGGTGACCGCGACCGTGTCAAAGGCCTCGATCCGGCTTTCGTGCAGGCCACACTCCAACGCATCCGTGACATGGTGGCCGACAGTTTCGACCAGATGAAGACCTCGGCGGAAGATGTGCCGCTCGTTGCCGTCGGCGGCGGGGCGTTTTTGATTCCCGAGACGGTTCCGGGTGCGTCGGAAGTGCTGCGTGTGGAAAATGCCGGCGTTGCCAATGCGCTGGGCGCGGCGATGGCGCAGGTTTCCGGCGAGGTCGACCAGGTCTTTTCCGGCCTGAGCCGCGAGGAGGCCCTTGCGAAAGCAGAGACCGAGGCGCAGAACGCGGCGATTGCCTCTGGAGCGGAACGAGCGAGCCTGAAGACGCTTGAGGTGGAAGATATCCCGATTGCCTATCTGCCTGGCGGCGCGCGGCGGGTTCGCGTGCGGGTCATCGGCGATATCGCCTTTCATTGATGGTAAGAGGCCCTGCGGTTGGCGGGGCGACGAGGGGAGAGAACATGACGAAGATCGCACTGGCCATTCACGGTGGTTGCGGCGTTATGCCGGAAGACAGCATGACTTCAGAGGAGTGGACCGCTGCGCGCGATGATCTGGCAGCGGCGCTGCGTGCCGGTTATGGCGTATTGAAGGCTGGCGGAACCGCGCTTGAGGCGGTCGAGGCGGCGGTCGTTGTCATGGAGGACAGCCCGCATTTTAACGCAGGGCATGGTGCCGCACTGAACGAGAACGGCATCCACGAACTCGATGCCTCGATCATGGATGGTGCCACATTGGCAGCGGGCGCGATCAGCGCGTCCCGCGCCATTCGCAATCCGGTGAAAGCCGCCCGCGCACTGATGGCGGATGATCGTGCCGTCTATCTGACGGGGGAGGCGGCCGACCGCTTTGCGGAGGAAAAGGGGCTCGCGACCGAGCCGCAATCCTATTTCACGACTCAAAAGCGCCGTGAAGCACTGGCGGCGATGAAGCGCCATGCCGCCGCTGGCACGGAAGCGACGGAAAACGAGAAACACGGAACCGTGGGTGCGGTGGCGCTCGATGGGGCGGGCCATCTTGCCGCGGCCACCTCGACAGGTGGCTACACCAACAAGCCCGATGGCCGGGTGGGTGACAGCCCAGTGATCGGGGCAGGCACCTATGCACGGGATGGGGCCTGCGCGGTTTCCGGCACCGGCAAGGGCGAATTTTTCATCCGCTACGTCGTCGGTCACGAGGTCGCATCCCGCGTCGCCTATCTCGGGCAGGATCTGGAGACGGCTGCTGGCAATCTCGTCCATAAGGATCTGGCGCCCTACGATATTGGCGCGGGTCTTGTGGCTATCGATGCCGAAGGCGGGATTGCAGCGCCCTACAATACCCCCGGCATGTTCCGCGGTTGGGTTACCTCCACGGGTGATGCTTGCGTGGCCACCCATGACACCGTGTATTCGGTGGAACTGTAGGCAGTTGCCGCGTGCGAGATAAAAAAACCGGTGACATGAAGCGTTATCGGCGGCAAAACCTCAGAACCGAAACCGGCTTGTCTCTTCATCCATGGTGATGGCCTCATGAACATCAAGCAGCTCGAAGTTCTTCGCACGCTTCTTTCCACCGGCTCGACCATCGCCACGGCCAAGGCAATGGGGCTTAGCCAATCCGGCATCAGCCGGCTTCTGGCGCAGCTTGAGGCCGACCTGTCTCTGACGCTGTTTGCCCGCGACAAAGGGCGGCTCATTCCGACACCGGAGGCGGTGCTGCTTGCGCGGGATGCGGAAAACGTGCTGCTTGCGGTCGACCGCATGTCCGGTCATGCGGAAGATTTGCGGAATGGTGCGGCTGGTCCGGAAATCGTGCGCATCGGGCTGCCGAGCAGTATGTGGGAAAATTTCGCGCCCGCCATGCTGATCGACTACGTCCGGGATTTTCCCGGCGTTCGCATCGAGACTTTTTTCGAGACGACGACCGCCATCAACAAGCTTGTCGGCGAGCGGGTGATTGATCTCGGTTTCCTGCGGATGGAAGGTGAGATCGGGCCGGGCATCGACGTCGAGCGTGTCGCGACCGGCAAGAGTGTGTGCGTGGTCCGGGAGGATCATCCGCTGGCAGCGCTTGACGAAATTACCGTGAAGGACCTGCGCAACATTCCGCTCATCCTGATCGGCCGCCAGCGGCCAAATCGCATGGCGCTCGATCAGGTGTTCAAAAAGGCTGGCGTCAAACCGATGGTGAAGATCGAGACTCACACCAACAGTTCCGCCTGCGCCTATGTGGCGCACGGGTTGGGGGTAACGATCATCAGCAGTTTTTATGCCAACCTCTATCGGCACCTGCCCGTTGTCGCGCGGCCGTTCGTCCCGCAGGCGACGCAGGAGTTCGGTCTTGCCCGCGCCTCCGGAGCGCCGCTCTCCATCGCTGCGCAGGCGCTGAGCGATGCCTTGAAGCGGGAAATTCAGCTCTCGCAAAAGATCGTCTGAAGCGGGATTTTGGGCGGAAGATGTCCTTGTCCTCATCAGGATGACCGCGCCGTCATTCTGCATAGAGGTATGACGTTTATGCATAATATTGCGTGATATTTCTCAATCCGTCATAGTCGCCAGCAATGAAACCGATAGAGGCGGGCTGTCATTACCTGCCATCAATCGTGGGGAACCGATGATAAGATTTATACTGAGCCGTCTTTTGATGGCGCTGCCGACGATCGCATTCGTGTCGATCACGGTGTTTGCGCTCATCCGCTTCATTCCCGGCGATCCGGCCGCCCTGATGCTGGGCGACATGGCGCAACCGGAACAGATCGAAGCCATGAGGACCGAGCTCGGCCTCGACAAGTCTATGCCGCAACAGTTCGTCATCTGGGCCGGCAATGTGGTGCAGGGCGATTTCGGTCGCTCCATCGTCAATGACGAGCCGGTGCTGCCGTTGGTCGTCTCGCGCTTTCTCGTCAGCGCCGAGATCGTCGTGGTCGCGGTGCTTCTCGCCAGCCTGATTGCGGTTCCGGCAGGCGTGATCGCCGCCTGGAAACAGAACAGCCTTACTGATCTCGCGCTGGTCGGAACGGCGACGCTGCTTCTGTCCATTCCCACGTTCTGGCTTGGCCTTCTGCTTCTTCTGTTTTTCGGCCTGAAACTCGGCTGGCTGCCGGTGCTCGGATATGTGTCGATCAGCGACAATCTCGTCGGCGGCATGCTTTATCTCGTCCTGCCCGTCATGACGCTGGTAATCCACGAAATGGGTGTTCTGATCCGCATGGCGCGCGCCTCGACGCTGGAGGTTCTGCGGCTGGATTACATCACCCACGCCCGCGCCAAGGGCCTTTCGGAAAGCGCCGTTCTCTGGCGGCACGCCTTCAAGAATGCCTTCGGTCCGACCTGGACAATGATCGGCCTCATCCTTGGCAATCTTCTCGGCGGCATCGCCGTTATCGAAACGGTGTTCACCATTCCGGGCCTCGGACGGTTGATGGTCGACAGTATTTTTGCCCGCGACTATCCGGTCATACAGGGCTGTCTGCTGTTCGTCTCGCTCTCCTATGTTCTGGTCAACCTGTTCGTCGACCTTCTCTATCCCCTCTTCGATCCGCGCGTGGTTGCCGAATGAAAAAGTTCACACTCAACGGGCTTATCGGCGGCTTTCTCATCGCCCTCCTGCTCATTACCGCCGCAACCGGCCTGTTCTGGACACCTTATGATCCAATGAAGCTCGGTTTCGCCTCGCGTTTGGCCAGTCCAAGCGCCAGCCATCTTCTCGGCACCGACGAATTCGGGCGTGATGTTTTGAGCCGCCTGATGGTCGGCGCACGTGCCAGCGTCTGGATCGGCTTCCTGACGGTCAGCTTCGCGACGATCTGCGGCACGCTGATCGGCCTTGTCAGCGGTTATGCGCGGGGCTGGGTGGATGGCGTCATCATGGCCATCAACAATGCGCTTCTCGCCTTTCCCGGCATTCTGCTGGCGCTGGGCCTGCTCGCGGTGTTCGGCGCAAACCAGTATGGCATCATCTTCGCTCTAGGTATCGCTTATACGCCATCCATGGCCCGCGTGGTGCGCGGTGCCGTGCTTTCTCTGCGTGAGCGTGAATTCATCGAGGCGTCGCTGGTGATGGGCAATGGTGAAATCTACACCATGTTCCGCCACATCCTGCCCAATTGCATCGCGCCGATCACGGTTCTTGCCACTTCCATGTTTGGCTGGGCCATTCTGTCGGAAAGCGCGCTCTCCTTCCTTGGCCTTGGTGTGCCGCCGCCGGCCCCCACCTGGGGCAACATGCTGGCCGCCGGCCGACCCTTCATCCAGCAGGCCGTGTGGCTGGGTCTTTTCCCCGGTCTCTGCATCGCGCTGACGCTGCTCGGCATCAATCTTTTGGGCGATGCCCTCCGCGACAGGCTTGACCCGCGCATGAGAGGTCTCAAATGACTGATAATACACTTCTCACCGTCCGGGGCCTTTCGCTCGAAGTCGCCAGAACCGGCCATCGGGTGGTCAAGGATGTTTCCTTCGATATAGCCGCGGGCGAAATCTTCGGCATCGTCGGTGAAAGCGGTTCGGGTAAGACGCTCGCCACCCGCGCGCTCATCTCGCTTCTGCCACCGGCCATCGCTGTTACCGGCGGATCGATCGTCTACAAGGGGCAGGATGTGAGGTCCCTGCCGGTGAAGGCGCTTCGAAGTCTGCGCGGCGCAGAGATCGGTGTGGTGTTTCAGGAGCCGATGACCTCCCTCAATCCATCAATGACGATAGGCCGGCAGCTGGAAGAGGGGCTGATCCTTCACACGAAACAGTCGGGAGAAGAGCGCCGCGCGAGAATTCTCGACATGCTGAGCCGGGTCGGCATCCGCGATCCCGAAGGCGCGTTGACGGCCTATCCGCATGAGTTTTCCGGCGGTATGCGCCAGCGCATCATGCTGGCCTCGGTCATGCTGTTGAAACCCGCTTTGCTGATTGCCGACGAGCCGACGACGGCACTTGACGCTGTCATCCAGCGCGATGTCATGGAACTGATGGTGGAGCTGACACGTGCGGAAGGCACCGCCGTTTTGCTCATCAGCCATGATCTGCCGATGGTGGCGCGTTATACCAGACGCATCGTGGTCATGGAAAAAGGCGCGATTGTCGAGCAGGGCCGTACCGAGGACCTGCTGGACGCGCCGCAGCACCCATATACCAAGAAGCTGCTTTCCTCCCTGCCGTTCCGTGGCGAGCCGCGCCGTATCGACACCTCCAAAGCGCCGATGGTTTCGGCCCGCGATATCGTTGTCGATTATGCCGGCCGCAAATCCCTGCTGAAGAAAGCCAAGCCAAAGCGCGCGCTGCATGGCGTCAGCATCGATATTCATGAGGGAGAGGTCGTGGCGCTGGTTGGCGGCTCCGGTTCCGGCAAGACGACGCTCGGCCGCACCATCGCCGGTCTCGTCAAGGAAAGCGAAGGGCATATCCGCTTTCAGGGCCGCGAGCGCAACGAGGACTGGAAGGATTATCGCCTGAATTGCCAGATGGTGTTTCAGGATCCCTATTCCTCGCTTGATCCGCGCATGACCATTCAGGCGCTGGTGGAGGAGGCATTGCGCCTCGTGCCTGACCTCGATCAGGCCGCCAAGCGCAAGCGGGCGCTGGAAACACTGGAGGAAGTGGGGCTCGGCGCTGACTACGCCGCCCGTTATCCGCACGAGCTTTCCGGCGGCCAGCGCCAGCGCGTGGCGATTGCCCGCGCCGTTGCCCGCCGTCCGCGGTTCCTGATCGCCGACGAACCGGTCTCGGCACTCGACGTGACGGTGCGGGCGCAGGTGCTCGATCTCTTTTCCGATCTGCAGAAACGTTACGGCTTTTCCTGCCTGTTCATCAGCCACGATCTCGGTGTGGTGGAGCAGGTGGCGGACCGTGTCGTCGTCATGCAGGACGGGCGCATCATCGAAGAGGGTGACCGCGACACGATTTTCGACAGTCCGATGGAAGCCTATACGCGCCGGCTGCTCTCGGCCATTCCCGCCCTCGACCAGAATGAAAAGGGCGGCGTGACACTGAAATGGCGTCTGGAAGATGAAGTTTAACAGGAAGATGACAATGACAGTGGCTGCCCAATTAAATGCGATCTGTGATGCACAGTCTTTCGTGACGCGCTTCATGGTGCGCAATCTCCTGACCGGTGAAGAGATCGGCCGGGGAGAAAACGAGGAGACGCCATCGGGCAGCACCCGCAAGACGTCGATCATGATGGCAGTGCTCAAGGCCGCCAGCGAAGGGCGGATCGATCTCGACCAGCCCGTCATCTACGAAAAGCGGCTGGCGGAAGAGGTGGCGAGCGGCATGTTCCGCTACATGACCCCGGGCATCGTGATTTCGCTACGCGATGCCGTCGCCGGCATGATGGTGCTGAGCGATAATGTCTGCACCAAGATGGTGCTGGAGAGGCTGACGCTGGAAGAGGTGGACGGCTATTGCAAATCGCTCGGCATGTCCAACACCCATCATCGTTTTCTCATTCCGCCATTGGCACTGGCGGCGGACCATCCGCTTAAAACCGTCACCACAACGTCGGCGGCGGACCAGGTGTTGCTGTTGCAGACCATTCTCGATGCCCAGTCCTCGCGGCAAGCGCAGGCGAAGCTCGGATGCAGTCCGCAGTTGTGCGAATGGGCGATGCAGACGCTGAAGAACCAGATTTTGCGTTATGGAATTCGCTCCCGCCTGCCGTTCGAGGCCGTGGTGGCGAGCAAGAGCGGTCGCGGCAAACGTGGTCGCATGGATGCGGGCATCGTCTACAGAAACGGCGCGCCGTCCTTCATCATCACCGCCTATACCGATGAGGTGCCGCAAACCATGCCTGACGGCACGCCGGGATACACCATCGCGCTCGAAACGATCGGCCGGCTGGCGCAGGCGTGCTGGGATGGCTTTCATCAAGAACAATCAACGACAACAAAGAGGGTAGAACAGTGAAAAAACTTCTTCTCGCAGGCGTTGCCCTGCTCGTAACGGCCAACATGACCGCAGCTCGCGACATCACCATTGCGCAGAGCTCGGATCTGCGCAGCAACAACCCGGGGGTGAACCGCGATGGCAATACGGATGGGGTCATCCTGCATATCGTCGAGGGTCTCGTCGGCTATAACAACGCCGGTGAGGTGAAGCCGCTTCTCGCAGAAAGCGTCGAGGTTGCCCCTGATGGCCTGACCTATACGTTCAAGCTGCGCAAGGACGTGAAATTCCACAACGGCAAGCCGCTCACCGCAGAGGATGTCGTCTGGAACTGGACGCGTTACCTGAAGCCGGAAACCAAATGGGCCTGCCTCAACGATTTTGTCGAGGGCGGCGCAGCACACGTCACTGGCGTCAAGGCCACGGACGCTTCCACTGTCGAGATCACCCTGGAAAAACCATCCGGCGTTTTCCTGGGCCTCATGTCACGGCCGGAATGCGGTTATACGGGCATGATCTCACCGGAATCGGTTGCTTCCGATGGCAGTTTCGTCAAGCCGATCGGCACGGGGCCCTTTCAGTGGGACGAGTGGAAGAAGGGCGAGTATATCCGCCTCGCCAAGTTTGCCGACTACGTTTCGCCAGCAAATGACGGCAAGCCTGACGGCATGGTCGGCTCCAAGCGGCCGCTGGCCGATGGCGTCAAGTTCATGGTCATCCCCGATGCCTCGACCGTGAAGGCGGGTCTTGAATCCGGCGTGCTCGATACGGCCGAGATTTCCCCCGATCTCATTCCGGAATTCAAGACCAACGAAAAGATGCAGCTCATCGTTTCCCGCAACAACGGCAAGAACCTGTTCTACATCCAGACCCGTGACAAGGTGCTGAGCAATCCCGGCGTGCGTCGCGCCATGGCGATGGCACTCGATCTTGATGAACTGGTTGCCGCCGCATCCAACGGCACGGGCGAGGCCAACGGTTCGATGGTTTCGCAGGATTCTGTCTATTATGGTGAGACCCAGAAGAAGCGTCCGGCCTATGACATCGAGGCCGCCAAGAAGGAGCTTGAGGCGGCCGGTTACAAGGGCGAACCAATCTCGATCATCGCCAACAAGCGTGGCAACGTGCCGAGCTTCCCGGCAGCAGTCATGGCGCAGGCGATGATGCAGCAGGCGGGCCTCAACGTGCAGATCGAGGTGCTGGACTATGCCACCCAGGTGGATCGCCGCCGCTCCGGCAATTATCAGGTGATCTCGCAGTCGGTCGCTCCGCGCCTCGACCCGGCGCTGATGTATGCCTTTTATGTCGGCAACAAGGACAAGAACGCTTCCCTGATGTGGGATGATCCGAAGGCGATCGAGCTGATGAAGGCCGCCTATGTTGAGGCCGACCAGACGAAACGCCAGAAAATTTTCGATGAGTTCCATGAGCTGATGCTGAAGGAAATGCCGGGTATCTTCCTCTATGACATGGTCGATGTCTGGGGCGCGACGAAGAAGCTGAAGGGCCAGCCTGTCTGGCAGTCGAACGCTCGCCTCTGGGAGGTCTCGGTCGACAACTGACCCACCCTTGCCCGCGCCGGCGGCTGACCCCGGCGCGGGCTTTCCATTATTAAGCGCGGTAATTTGGCGGTGCCTCTGCCGAAGCGCCTGCGCGTGCCCAAAAAGGGCGGAAATGCGAGGAAAAGCCATGAACCGTGATGCCGTGATGTCGATTGCCGCCGAAATCGAGGCGATGAAGCCTGATTTCACCACTTTGAGCGACAGCATCTGGGATTTTGCCGAACTCAAATTTGAAGAACGGCAATCTGCCGGCGTTCTGGCCGCCGCGCTTGAGGAAAATGGCTTTGCGGTTCGGCGCGGTGTGGCGGGCATGGAAACCGCCTTCATCGGCGAATTTGGCAGGGGCAAGCCCGTTATCGCCTTCCTCGGTGAATTCGATGCGCTGGCCGGCATGAGCCAGGTGGCCGATGTGGCGAAGGTGCAGCCGCGAGAGGAGGGCGCCACCGGCCATGGCTGTGGCCATAATCTGCTCGGCGTCGGCTCATTGATGGCCGCTATTGCGCTCGCCCGGCATCTGAAGGCCAATAATATGCCCGGCACCGTCCGTTATTACGGCTGCCCCGGCGAGGAGGGCGGTTCCGGTAAGACCTTCATGGTGCGTGCCGGCCTGTTTGACGATGTCGATGCTGCGCTGACCTGGCACCCGGCACCGTTCAACGGGGTACGCTCGACCAATAATCTGGCCGTGCTGGAATATTTTTACCGTTTCAAGGGTGTTGCGGCCCACGCTTCCAATGCAGCCCATCTCGGCCGCTCGGCGCTCGATGCCGTCGAACTCATGAATGTCGGCGTCAATTTCCTGCGCGAACACATGCCGCAGGATTGCCGGGTACATTATGCAATCACTGACACTGGCGGCAAGGCGGCCAATGTGGTGCAGGCCAAGGCGGAAGTCCTTTATCTGATCCGCGCCCCCGAAATGCGTCAGGCGCTTGATCTCGCCGCGCGGGTGGACAAGGTGGCGCGCGGTGCGGCACTGATGACCGAGACCGAGGTGGAGATCGTCTTTGATACCGCCTCCACCAATCTCCTGCCCAACATCGCGCTGGAAACAGCGATGCATGAAAACATGGTGGCGCTTGGCCCTGTCGCTTTCGATGAAGCGGATATCGCTTTTGCCAAACGCATCCAGGATACTTTTACTGACGAGGCGATCAAAAGCAGCATCCGGCTCTACCAGATAAAGGGTGATGTCTTTTCCAACCATAAGATCGACGGCTCGATGCCCCTGCATCTCGGCCTGCGGGATTTCGAGGGGCATTCGCATTTTCGGGCCGGCTCCACCGATGTCGGTGACGTCAGCTGGGTGACACCGACGGCACAATGCTGGACACCCGCCTGGGCGATCGGGACCAATCCGCATACCTGGCAGGTGGTGGCACAAGGCAAAACTCCTGCCGCCCACAAGGCCATGGTGCATGCCGCCAAAACGCTTGCAGCGACAGGTCTTTCACTGATGACATCGCCGGAACTGCTCGCCAGCGCCAAGAAGGAATGGCAGGAAAAGACGGAGGGCAGCAAATATGTCTGCCCGATCCCCGCCGATGTCATGCCGGGTTCCCACCGGTAAGGCGCTACGCACCTCCTTTTGCCGCCGTCCCCGTGCCGCCATATTTCCACAGGCGGCACGGAAGATCCCCTGACTGTTTCGAGCGGAAAAAAAGCTGATGCGCGGCCGGCCTTCTTCAAGGAGAGCCGGTGGATGACGGTTTGGAATAAATCTTCCATCCCGGCCGAGTTCTCCCGATTTCGAGCTGTAAACCATAATTTCAACGGCTTATGGACCCGGCCTCCCGGTTGGGAACGAGGCCGAGCGAGCCTCTGCATCTTCCACGGCTATGCGATCCGGAAGGCGCTTTCACCGCAATTTCCCATCATCACAGCCTTGTGCACCACTCCGCTGCGGGGCTGCGAAGAAAACATTGACGTTCGAACCAAAAATGGAATAAATATATCGAACAGGCAGAAAATCGGTTTCATTATTCCGTTTTCTGATGTGAGGAGGTTGCGGCGGGCTTTCGGGTTCGCCTCCGGCTGGGAGAGGCGGCGCCGGACGCCACGGAGGAGAAAAACAATGAAGAAATTTATCATCGGCGCAGCTATGTCTGTGCTTCTCGGCACGGCGGCCCATGCGGAGACCGTAGGTGTCTCGATGGCGCTGTTTGACGACAACTTCCTGACCGTGCTGCGCAATGGCATGCAGGATTATTCCAAGGAGCTGAAGGGCGTCACCCTGCAGGTCGAGGATGCGCAGAACGACGTCGCCAAGCAGCAGAGCCAGATCCAGAACTTCATCGCTTCCAAGGTCGACGCAATCATCGTCAACCCTGTGGACACGGATGCGACAGCGGCCATGTCCAAGCTCGCAGCCGACGCCAAGATTCCGCTCGTTTACGTCAACCGCCAGCCGGTGAACGTCGACAGCCTGCCGGACGGACAGGCGTTTGTCGCCTCCGACGAAACGGTGGCTGGTACGCTTGAGGCGAAAGAGGTTTGCCGCCTCCTCGGTGGCAAGGGCAATGCCGTCATCATGATGGGCGAGCTCTCGAACCAGGCGGCGCGCATGCGCACGCAGTCTGCGAAGGATGTCTTGAAAACCGACGAATGCAAAGGCATTTCCGTGGTTGAAGAGCAGACCGCCAACTGGCAGCGCACGCAGGGTTCCGACCTCGTGACCAACTGGCTGTCGAGCGGCATCGAGTTCAACGCCGTCATCGCCAATAACGACGAAATGGCGATCGGCGCCATTCAGTCTCTGAAGGCTGCTGGCAAGGACATGAAGGATTATGTCGTCGCCGGTGTGGACGCCACGCAGGATGCTCTCGCCGCCATGCAGGCGGGCGATCTCGACGCCACGGTCTTCCAGGATGCGGCAGGCCAGGGCAAGGGCGCACTTGATGCCGCGCTGAAGCTCGTCAAGGGCGAGAAGGTCGAGAAGAAGGTTTACATCCCCTTCCAGCTCGTCACGCCTGAAAACGTCAAGGACTACGTGGCCAAGAACTAGTGGCCGCCTTCCGGCATCTGCGCCGTTCAGATTGATATTGGAGGCAGATGCCGGTTCCCGACGGCGCCGAACAAGCTTCGGCGCATGAGGGGATCGTGATTGAATTCCAGTGAATTCAAAGTGTTGCAGCGCCCTGCATGTTGTGGTCGACATGGCGCTGTAAGCCTCCCCGGAGGCAAGGTGCGCCATTGGGCGAAGCCTGTTTCCGGTCAATTTTGTCTATTGTGGAGGATGAGATGGTCGTCAGTCCATCGACAATGGCCGCCGTGCGCGCCAGCGGCGCCGTTCCGAATGCGGAATACCTTCTCGCCGTCGAAGGCATACGCAAGGAGTTTCCCGGCGTGGTGGCGCTCGATGATGTGCAGTTCAAGCTAAAGCGCGGCACCGTGCACGCGCTGATGGGCGAGAACGGCGCTGGAAAATCGACGCTGATGAAGATTCTGGCTGGCATCTACCAGCCAGACAGCGGCGAAATCCGCCTGAAAGGCGCCGACATTCGTCTCGATTCCCCGCTTGATGCGTTGGAAAACGGCATTGCCATGATCCATCAGGAATTGAACCTGATGGCTTACATGACGGTCGCGGAAAATATCTGGATCAGACGGGAACCCAAGAACCGGCTGGGCCTTATCGACCATGGCGAGATGTACCGCCGTACCGAAGCCCTGCTGGATCGCCTCGGTATCGATCTCGATCCGGAAACGCGGGTCGGTGAGCTTTCCGTCGCCAGCCGTCAGATGGTCGAGATCGCCAAGGCGGTTTCCTACGATTCCGACGTTCTCATTATGGATGAGCCGACATCCGCGCTGACGGAGCGCGAGGTGGAGCATCTCTTCCGCATCATTCGCGATCTTAGGGAACGCGGTATCGGCATCGTCTACATCACCCACAAGATGAACGAGCTGTTCGAAATCGCCGACGAGTTCTCTGTTTTCCGGGACGGGAAATATATCGGCACGCATGCCTCTACCGATGTAACGCGCGACGACATCATCCGCATGATGGTGGGCCGCGAGATCACGCAGATGTTCCCGAAGGAAGAGGTTCCTATCGGCGACGTTGTGCTGTCGGTCAAAAACCTGACGCTTGATGGCGTGTTCCACGATATTTCCTTCGACGTTCGCGCCGGTGAAATTCTCGGCGTCGCGGGCCTGGTCGGTTCCGGTCGTTCCAATGTTGCAGAGACAGTCTTCGGCGTGACGCCCGCGTCTTCAGGGACGATCAGCATCGATGGCAAACCCGTTTCAGTCACCAGCCCAACGGAAGCCATTCGTCATCGCATGGCGTTTCTGACCGAGGATCGCAAGGACACGGGATGTCTGCTGATCCTGAATATTCTGGAAAATATGCAGATCGCCGTTCTGCAGGACAAATATGTCGCCAATGGTTTCGTGCAGGAAAACGCGTTGTCGGACGCCTGCGAGGAAATGTGCCGCAAGCTGAGGGTGAAAACTCCGCATCTTTACGAGCGCATCGAAAATCTTTCGGGCGGCAACCAGCAGAAAGTGTTGATCGGTCGCTGGATGCTGACCAAGCCGCGCATTCTGATCCTCGATGAGCCGACGCGCGGCATCGATGTGGGCGCCAAGGCGGAAATTCACAAGCTCGTTTGTGAGATGGCGCGCCAGGGCGTCGCCGTCATCATGATTTCCTCCGAAATGCCGGAGGTTCTGGGAATGAGCGACCGCATCATGGTCATGCATGAAGGTCGGGTGACCGGCTTCCTTGATAGAAGTGAAGCCACGCAGGTTAAGGTGATGGATCTCGCATCGCGGTGAGGCGCGCCGGGATTTCTCGAGGAGGAACAGATATGAATAGCAACGCCGCCGCTACTCCGGAGCTGGATGCCAAATCCGGACGCAAACCGCACCGGCGCATACCGCCGGAAGCCAATATTTTCTTCATTCTGATCGGCATAGCGCTGATTTACGAGATTCTCGGCTGGATATTCATCGGCCAGAGCTTCCTGATGAACCAGCAGCGACTGACCATCATGATCCTGCAGGTCTCCGTGATCGGCATCATAGCCGTAGGTGTTACGCAGGTCATCATTACCGGCGGCATCGATCTGTCCTCCGGGTCGGTCGTCGGCCTCACGGCGATGTTGTCCGCCAGCATGGCCCAGTCCTCAACCTGGCCGCGGGCACTTTATCCCGGGCTCACCGACCTGCCGTTCATCATCCCGCTTGCTGTCGGCATTCTCGCCGGCATGTTGGCCGGTTTCATCAATGGGCAGCTCATCGCCCGGACGAAAATCCCGCCCTTCATTGCCACTCTCGGCATGATGGTGACCGCGCGCGGCATTTCCAAGTGGTATACGAAGGGTCAGCCGATCTCCGGCCTGACCGACGGTTTCAATTTCATTGGCACAGGCATCTGGCCAGTCGTGGTGTTCCTGCTCGTGGCAATCATTTTCCACGTGGCGCTGCGTTACACCCGCTATGGCAAGTTCACATATGCAATCGGTGCCAATGAGCAGGCTGCACGTGTATCCGGTATCAATATCGAGGCACATCTGATCAAGGTCTATGCCATTGCCGGAATGCTCGCCGGTCTTGCCGGTGTTGTCACCGCTGCCCGCGCTCAGACCGCGCAGGCCGGCATGGGCGTGATGTATGAGCTTGACGCCATCGCCGCGGCCGTCATCGGCGGCACCTCGCTATCCGGCGGCGCCGGCCGCATCACCGGAACGGTAATCGGTACGATCATTCTCGGCGTCATGACATCGGGCTTCACCTTCCTCCGAGTGGACGCCTACTATCAGGAGATCGTCAAAGGTCTCATCATCGTGGCGGCCGTCGTCGCCGACGTCTACCGGCAGAAGAAACGCGCCAAGCGTTAAATCCTCCTCCCAGACCTTGGGGCAGGCCTTCAGGCTTGCCCCTTTTTTGTGTCCTCATGCGGCGAGGGGATCAGCAGCGGCTCATGCTTTGCTGTTTCGATAGTCGTGGACGGCTTTGCCGAAGGCCTCGAACAGGGCGCGGGAGGGCGCGTCCGTCTCGGCCCAGTATTCCGGATGCCATTGCACCCCGACAGCAAATCCTTTTGCGTCAATGACAGACACCGCCTCTATTGTGCCATCGGCGGCCGTCGCCTCCACCTGCAGGCGCGGCGCGGTTTCGGCAATGGCCTGCCTGTGCAGCGAGTTGATCTGGATTTCGCCCGACATGCCGAGATGCTGTGCAATGCAGGAGCCTTCGCGCACATGCACAGGCTGGCGGATGGCAAAGGCGACGTCGCGGTCGTCATGTTCCGGCTTGCGGTGGTCCCATATGCCCGGCTGCTCCTGAATTTCGGACGCCAGCGTTCCGCCCAGCGCCACATTCAGTTCCTGTATTCCTCGGCAGATGGCCAGCATCGGAATGCCGCGCTCGATCGCACGGCGGATGAGCGGCAGGCTGGTGGCATCGCGGGCCTGGTCGAACGGGCCGTCGCTCTCCTTCGCCTCCTTTCCGTAGAGGGAAGGGTGCACATTGGTGGCGGAGCCGGAGACGAGCAGGCCATCCACCCGGTCGAGAATGGCGTCCACGTCGTTTCCGTCCTCAAAGGCCGGCACGATGAAGGACATGACACCAGCCACTTTCAGGGCGGCGGAAACATACTGGTTCTGCGCGGCGTGCCAGTCGGCTCCGGTAAAATGCCTTATGTCGGCGGGGACGGCGATGATGGGTTTTGGCATGGCGGCTCCGGAACGAATCTTCGAAATATGTGCGACCGCCGGCGAACCAAGTCAAGCATGCCTTTGCCTCCCGCTGATCCGGCATGCGCCTAAAGTATAAGGCGATGCCGAGATATTTCAGTTGAATATAAAATGCGAAGAAAATTCCCGGAAACACGGCGTTTTTCCGCGATTAATTCTTGGTGCGGGTGCTTGTCAGTCGGGCGATAACCGTGCTTACTTCGCTACAATGCCTGAACAGCAACGAGGGGAATTCAAAGCTGCAGGCAGCGTTCATATCTGGGAGGATATAGATGGATCGCCGTTCCTTCATGAAAAAAGGTGCGCTCGCGGGAGCTGCCACTGCAGCCCTTGCCGCGCCCGCCATTGCGCAGCAGAATACCAAGATCAACTGGCGCCTGACGTCGTCATTTCCGAAATCGCTTGATACGATCTATGGCGGTGCCGAGGATATTGCGAAGCACGTCGCTGCCGCCACCGACGGCAATTTTACCATCCAGCCCTTTGCCGCCGGGGAAATCGTTCCCGGCTTGCAGGCGGCCGATGCCGTATCGTCAGGCACTGTGGAAATGTGCCATACCTGCTCCTATTATTATGTCGGCAAGGATCCGACCTTCGCGATCGGGACGGCGATACCCTTTGGCCTGAATGCCCGCCTGACCAATTCGTGGTTCTATGAGGGCAACGGCAACAAACTGCTCAATGAATTCTACGCCAAACATAACCTCTACGGCATGATTTCGGGCAATACCGGCGCGCAGATGGGAGGCTGGTTCCGTAAGGAGATCAATACGGTTGACGATTTCAAAGGCGTCAAGATGCGCATTGCCGGCCTTGCCGGCAAAGTGGTTGAAAAGCTTGGTGTCGTGCCGCAGCAGATCGCCGGCGGTGATATCTATCCGGCGCTGGAAAAGGGCACCATCGACGCCGCCGAGTGGGTCGGCCCTTATGACGACCACAAGCTCGGCTTCCAGAAGGTCGCAAAGTACTATTATTATCCGGCCTTCTGGGAAGGCGGCCCGGTCATTCATTCCTTTGTCAATCTGGACAAGTGGAACAGCCTGCCCAAGAACTACCAGACGGCGCTGCAGGACGCCTGCGCCTTCGCAAATACCAGCATGATGGCGAAATACGACGCCAAAAACCCGATTGCCATCAAGCAGCTCGTTTCTGAAGGCGCGGTACTCAGACCCTTCAGCCAGGAAATTCTGGAAGCGTGCTATAAGGCGGCCCTTGAGGTATACGCCAATATTTCGGCTTCCAATCCGGACTTCAAGAAGATTTACGAGGACCAGGTCGCCTTCAAGCGCGAAGGCTATCTGTGGATGCAGCTGGCGGAATACACCTTCGATACTTTCATGATGATCCAGCAGCGTAACGGCAAGCTCTGATTATTCAGTAACGGCGGCGGACCGGGCAAAGGCCTCGGAGATTTCGGTCTCCGGGGTTTTTGTTGTGCGGGTACCCTCATGCATTCGACAACAATGGATGGATTATGATCGGGTCCTTCAGAGCACAATCGCAGGATGGGCGACCAGCCGGAGTGCCGGCTGAGATCGGCGCCCCCAGCCCCGGCCATTGGTCTCAATTGTGGACGTGACGCGATGTGGAAAACGCTGAGCGTTGCATTCGTCATCAAGAAGAACCGGACAGGCAGTATAGTGACTGCCGGGGTCCGTTTCTAAAGAGAATGAACGGAAGGGGGGGCGTGCCCCGTCTTCGCAATCACAGGCGTTTCCGCTCCCTTACAGGATGCCTGTCAAGGCCCGATCTTCGGCGGCTCGCCCAGATTTGGCATGCCCGGCATTCCTCCTGGCTGGCCTCCTGGCAAGCCGAAATTGGGCATGGTGTTGCCACCCTGATTACCGAAGGCGGGCACCTCGATCTTGATGGAGTTCAGATCGACGTCGGGAGCCTTGTCTATCCAGTAGGTGACGGATTCCGGCCAGAATATCACGATGGCGACGAGGATGAGCTGCATGCCAAGCCAGGGAATGGCGCCCATGTAGATATCCGATGTCTTGACGGTGCGCGGCGCGATGGAACGCAGGTAGAACAATGCAAATCCGAAGGGCGGGTGCATGAAGCTTGTCTGCATGTTGATGCAGATCAGCACGCCGAACCAGATGAGGTCAATGCCGAGCGACTGGGCTATCGGCGCCAGCATTGGAATGACGATGAAGGCGATTTCGAAGAAATCCAGGAAGAAGGCAAGGAAGAAGATGAAGATATTGACGAAGATCAGGAAGCCGATAGGACCGCCCGGAATGCCCGACAACATGTGCTCGATCCAAAGCGAACCATCCATGCCTTGGAAAACGAGCGAAAAGCAGGTCGCGCCGACCAGGATGAACACCACCATCGACGTGATGTGCATGGTGGAATGCATTCCCTGCTTGACGAGGTCCCAGCTGAGCCGCCGATGTGCCGCCGCCAGCGCCATCGCGCCGACAACGCCGAGCGCTCCGGCTTCCGTCGGTGTTGCGAGGCCGAGAAAGATGGTGCCGAGCACGAGGAAGATGAGCACGATGGAGGGGATCATGCCCGCCAGCACACGCAACACCAGCGCCCGGTCAAGCTCACCGCGCGCCTCCGGCGGCAAAGCCGGAAGATCCTTCGGCCGCAAGATCGACATCAGCAGGATGAAGAGCATGAAGATCGCCACCTGCAGGATCGACGGACCGATCGCGCCGAGATACATGTCGCCCACGGATTTACCGAGCTGGTCGGCAAGGACGATCAGCACCAGCGAGGGCGGAATGACCTGTGTGATCGTGCCCGAGGCGGCGATGACGCCGGTGGCAAGTCGCGGATTATAGCCGTATTTCAGCATGATGGGCAGCGAGATGACGCCCATGGTGATGACCGAGGCCGCAACCGTGCCGGTGATCGCGCCCAGAATCGCGCCGACAATGATGACGGCATAGGCAAGTCCGCCCGGGATAGCGCCGAAAAGCTTCCCCGTTCCTTCGAGCAGGTCTTCCGCAAGGCCGCAACGCTCCAGAATAGCGCCCATGAAGGTGAAGAAGGGAATGGCCAGCAGAAGGTCGTTCGAAACGATGCCGAAGATGCGCAGGGGCAGGGCCTGAAGAAAAGCCGGTGAAAAATGCTCGGTGAAGATGCCGATGACGCCAAAAACGAGGCCGACGGTGGCAAGCGAGAAAGCCACCGGAAATCCGTAAAGCATGAAGATAATCATGCCGATGAACATCAGTGGCGGAAGAATACCGTATTCAAACATGGGAATATCCTGAAGGTTCAGATCGGCGCGATCATTGCAGGGGTTTTTCGTACTTCGTATCGAGCGCATAAAGCCCGTTGAGGGCGCCTATGCGCTTGATGAGTTCGGAAAAACCCTGAAGAACCAGAAGGGCGAAACCGGCGAAGATGATGAGTTTCACGGGCCAGCGGATCAGGCCGCCGGCGTTGGAAGACATTTCGCCCTGATTCCAGGACAGCGTGAACATGGGCCAGGACAGCCAGGCTAGATAAAGGCAGCCGGGCAGCAGGAACAGCACAATGCCGATAATATCCACCCAGATGCGGCTGCGTGGCGAAATCGCACCATAGATGATGTCGACCCGAACATGCTCGTTCATGCGCAGCGTATAGGAAGCGCCGATCAGCACGATGAAGGCGAACATGTACCACTGGATTTCGAGCCAGCCGTTGGAGCTGTAGTTCAAGGCGTAACGGACCATCGCGTTACCGGCGCTGACGAGGCAGCAGATGAGCACGAGATAACCGGCGACCTTGCCCAGTGCCTCGCTCGCAGAATCTATCAACGCACTTATTTTTAAAAGCGATTTCATGACTTTCCCCTCTTCCCTTGCCGGGCCCTTTGCGGGTTTATGGCGGAGAGCAAAGCCCGATACCCCTGCAACGGCCGCGCCTCCACGCGCGTCCGCACCCATCGGTTCCGGAGTTCCTCCCCACAGAATCCGTGTATGGGCAGGCGGTTCGAAAAGCAACCGAAACCGCACGCAAAGAGCAAGAACGGTGGCCCTTTTCAACTATTAACGAAAGAATGTTGCCGGAAGGCAAGTATTGTCCTTGAGAGCCGGTCCGACGGATGGCGGCGTGACACTTTCGCGCGGAACGCATTGCGCTTTTCGACCACTTCATGTTACCTCTGGCACCGGAGAATCCGGCATGGCCCGTGATCGTCCGCGGGGCAGATTTCCCCGCAGGACGGGAATGACGGATGGAGCAAAGGGGAAGTGGAATGAGCGAACACCATACAGGTCCGGTCGAACTTGGCGCTGAAATGAACTACGCCGAACACGAAAAGACCTATAACGGTTTTCTGGCCTTGACCAAATACGGCACGATGATGCTGTGCGTGCTGATGCTGGCCATGGTTGCCGGTTTTTTCACATCCGCGGGCTTCCTTGGCGGTCTCGTTGTCTTTCTCGTTCTGTCGGCGGCCGGGTTCGTTCTGCTGCGCTGATCGAACCGTTTGCGGGCTGTTGCCCTTACGGGTAAGGGTTCTGCCGGACAACCGGGAAGGCCGGGCATGAAACGCCTTTTATCCTGTCTGTTTCTGTTGATTGCGGTTGCATGTCCCGTCTCCGCGCGTGATCTCTCTCCTGCCGAGCAGGAGAGGCTGCGTGCCCAGATCGAGCGTTTCAGCACCGCCCTGAATGCGCAGGATTTCGAAACGGTCGGCAAGACTGTGCCGCCGAAAATCTTCGAGTTCATCGCCAGTGACGCGGGTGTCACCGTGGAGCAGTTGCGGAGCGCCTTGACGGCGCAGATGCAGATGGCGCTCGCGGTGGTCAAGATAACCGAATTCACCATGGACGCGCAGGCGATCAGCCTGGCTGAGACGCCGGATGGCACGCCGTATGCGCTCAT
Source organism: Agrobacterium sp. SORGH_AS_0440 (assembly GCF_031453135.1). NCBI lineage: Bacteria > Pseudomonadati > Pseudomonadota > Alphaproteobacteria > Hyphomicrobiales > Rhizobiaceae > Agrobacterium > Agrobacterium sp. SORGH_AS_0440. The sequence goes on from NZ_JAVIYR010000001.1 coordinate 1,532,211, forward strand.
TCCGACAAAAACCGTGATGGAAACCGGCGGTCAGACCATAGAGGCGAAGTCCCACACGCTGGCGCTTATCGACGGTTCGGACTGGTATTTGCTCCGGGTGAGCGATCAGCAGCAGGTGACCATCTTGCGAAAGGTCTACCCGTCCTTCGCGACGGTGGAATTCCCTGACGATTCCACGCAGACGGTGAAATAACCCATATTGCTGGCGAGGCCGGGCCGTGGCGTCGCCAGTGCTACCCCATTTCAGGAAAACCGTCCCGGGCGGAAGGGATCGACCGAGATGGACGTTTCGTCGCCGTTTGCCATCTGCGTCACCAGCCGGGCTGTGGCTGCCGACTGGGTCAACCCCAAATGACCGTGGCCGAAGGCGTAGATAACGGAGGGTGTCGTCCGCGCGGTGCCAATGACGGGAAGACAGTCCGGCATGGAGGGGCGGAACCCCATCCATTGCCGTCCGCCTTCCAGTTTAAGGCCGGGAAGGAAACGTTCCGCTTTTTTCAACATGGCTTCCGCGCGGCGGAAGTTCGGCTTCAGTTCCAGCCCGCCGAGTTCGACGGCGCCGCCGACGCGGATGCCAGTCGACAAGGGGGTCACAACGAAGCCGTGGTCGTTGAAATAAAGCTGGCGTGTCAGGTTGAAAGCACCGACAGGCAGCGTCGTGTTGTATCCTCGTTCCGTTTCCAGCGGCACGATGTTGCCAAGCGTCGCCGCAAGTTTTTTGGACCATGCTCCACAGGCGATCACCACTTTGTCGGCGTCGATCTTGTCGCCGTTCTCCAGCGTGACGATCGTACTTTCGCCCACTGCGTCGATACGCTGAGCTTCGCCTTTGCGAAGGCTGGCTCCGCGTGAGATCACAAGATCAAATATGGCGCGGGTGAAATCATAGGGATCGGAGACCTGCAGGCCATCCGCCGAAAACACCGCATGGCGGAACTGCGGCGCCAGGCCCGGCTGCAGCTCTTCGATTTTGTTGCGGTCAACGCGCTGGAATGCGAAGCCGGCTTTTTCCTTTTCGTCCCAATCCTTACCGGCGGCGTTGAGGCTCGCCTCGCTATCATAGATATCAAGCGTGCCGGTTTTTGAGATGAAGGGCGAGAGCTCGGGCATGGCAGCGATGTGGGCCATTTCGATGGCTGCCAGCCGGTTGATTTCCATGAGTGATTTCAGCCCATGACGGAAATTGCGTTCGGCGCTGGCGCGCCAGAAACGCCAAAGCCACGGGGCGATCTTCGGTGCATAGGCCGGTGGCACGCTGAGAGGTCCGAGCGGATCAAAAAGCCAGCGCGGGGCTTTTTTCATGATACCGGGCGCGGGAATGGGGATGATTTCCGGAAAGGCCAATATGCCGGCATTACCGGAACTCGCACCGCGGGAGATGTCACCACGCTCAAGAAGCACGACGTCACGCCCGGCATTCTGCAGATAAAGCGCTGCCATGGAACCGATAATGCCGGTGCCGACCACCAGCACGTCGCATTTCAGGGTTTTGGTCATCGGCGCTCCTGCAATACAAATCTCTCAAGCCCGCCATAACAATGAATGCAGAGGGTATGAAAGGTCGCATCACGCTGCGGCGATAGAAATATCAGCACTGTGGCAAATAAGCGGTTCTGTGGTGGGGGAGGCCGCCATGCACATCAGTGCGTTTTGCCCATCTGCTAGGTCGCGGTTTAGATAGTTATGAGCCATTATTAATCGCTATTTAACAGTGTCTGGCTAGTTTCGCGTGCAGTCAGGCCCATCCATGTTCATCCCTTCTCATTCGGAGGGGCAGTGGGTCTGCACAGCGGTTAATTTGGGGGTTTTAAAGGCATGTCCCACTTTTCCAAACTCGGTCTGGATGCATCTGCGGTACTTGACGCCCTGAACCGTTCGCAGGCCATCATCGAATTCGATCTGACCGGGAAAATTCTGAAGGCGAACGATAATTTCTGCAAAGCGGTGGGTTATCAGCAGTCCGAAATCATCGGACGGCACCACAGCATGTTTGTCGCTCCCGAAGAGGCTGCCAATGCGGAATACAAGGCGTTCTGGGCGAAACTCTCGCGCGGCGAATATGATCAGGGTCAATATCGGCGCCGGGCAAAAAACGGCGACGAAATCTGGATCGAAGCTTCCTATAATCCCGTCTTTCGTTTCGGCAAACCTTACAAGATCGTCAAGGTTGCAACCGATATCACCGTGATCAAGCGCAAGAGCATGGAAGATGACGGCAAGCTGGCCGCTCTCTCCCGCGCGCAGGCCATGATCGAATTTACACCAGATGGGAAGATCCTCAGCGCCAACGAGAATTTCCTCGCGGCGCTTGGTTACACGGCGCAGGAAATTGTAGGCAAGCATCATTCGATGTTCTGTGAGCCAGCTTATGCCCAGTCCCAGGAATATCGTGATTTCTGGCAGGAGCTGAGGAGCGGCCGTTTCTCTGCCGGGCAGTTTATGCGGCTCGGCAAGGACGGCAAACGCGTTTTCATCCAGGCGTCCTATAATCCGATACTGGATGAGCTGGGCCGTGTCTTGAAGGTGGCGAAGTTTGCCTTCGACGTGACGGACCGCATGCATGCGGTGGAGGAGCTTGGCGCGGCGCTTGAGCGGCTCTCCCAATGCAACATCCGCGTCACGCTGGACAAACCCTTCGTGGGTGAATTTGAGAGCCTGCGGCGCGATTTCAACAAGTCCATCGCGGAATTCCAGAAGACGCTGGAAAATGTTCTCGGCCAGACGGGCGATCTGACCCGCAGCAGCCAGGAAGTCAGCGAGGCTTCCGTCAATCTGGCCGAACGTTCGCGCGAACAGGCCGTAGCGCTGGAAGAAACCTCTGCGGCACTGGAGGAAATCACGGCGACGGTTCGTTCATCCACGGAAAACATGAAAGAGACCCGCAAGCTGGTTCACAGTGCACGCACATCCACCGCGGCCTCGACCGAGGTCGTTGAGCGCACGGTCAATGCCATGCAGCGCATCGAGACAGCATCGCGGGAAATCAGTCAGATCATTGGTGTTATCGATGAGATCGCCTTCCAGACCAACCTGCTGGCGCTGAATGCGGGCGTGGAAGCCGCCCGCGCGGGTGAAGCCGGCAAGGGCTTTGCCGTGGTGGCGCAGGAGGTGCGCGAGCTTGCGCAGCGTTCCGCTGGTGCCGCCAAGGAAATCAAGGCGCTGATCAACAATTCCGGCAGCGAGGTCCTTGAAGGGGTAAGGCTCGTGGGTGAAACGGGCGAAGCGCTGAAGCAGATCGACGCGCTGGTCAGGCATATTGACGGCAACGTTGACATGATCGCCAAGGCAGCGGACGAGCAGGCTGTCGGCATCAGTGAGATCAACAAGGCGGTCAACCGGCTGGACCGGATGACGCAGGAAAATGCCGCCATGAGCGCACGCACCACCGTAATCAGCACCACGCTCGCGCAGGGTGCGGATGCATTAGCCCAGCTTGTCAGCCTGTTCAAACTGAACCGCCGCACGGTTCAGCGTGAGGATGGTGCCTCAATACGGTCTGATTTTTCGACTGCTGCTCGGCACGATCAGGAGGTCGGGCGCGCAGCAGCATGAAGGGAGCCGGCTTTCGCCGGCCCCCGCTTATTGCTGATCATCAATTGATACGGATGCCCTTGATAGGGCATCTGCGCGCGGTTAACCCCGCAAGGCCGGGCGCGTGATGCCGAGGTGGTCGCGCAATGTGGAGCCCTCATATTCCCGGCGGAACAGGCCGCGTTCCTGCAAGAGCGGCACCACCTCGCGATTAAACTCCTCCAGCCCGCCGGGGAAGAAGGGCGGCATGACGTTGAAGCCATCGGCTGCGCCGTTCTCGAACCATTGCTGCATCCTGTCGGCAACGTCGCTCGCCGTTCCCATGACGATATGGTGGCCACGGCCGGCCGCGACGCGCAGCGCCAGTTCTCGGATCGTGAGCTTTTCGCGCCGTGCCAGCTCGGTCAGCAACTCGGCGCGGCTGCGCAACTGGTCGGAGATGGGAAGTTCGGGCAACGGGCCATCGAGATCATAGTCGGCCAGGCTGTGGCCGATGCGTTCTTCGAGCAGCGGCATCGCGCTCTTGATGTCCGTCCAGCGGTTCAGTTCCTTCAGCTTTTCACTCGCCTCCTCGAAACTCCTGCCGATGATCGGCATGAAGCCGGGCATCACGGCAACGCTGGCGGGATCGCGGCCGAATTTTTCGACGCGCGCCTTGAGGCTCGTGTAGAAAGCCTGCGCTTCGGAAATTGCCTGTTGGGCGGTGAAGACGATATCGGCGGTGCGTGCGGCGAGATCCTGACCCGGTCCGGAGGAACCGGCCTGGATGAGAACCGGATGGCCCTGCGGCGAGCGCGGAATGTTGAGCGGTCCCTTGACGGTGAAATATTTGCCTTCGTGGTTGAGAACATGGACTTTCTCGGGATCGACGTAGCGGCCCGCCTGCTTGTCCTTGATGAAGGCGTCGTCATCCCAGCTGTCCCAAAGGCCGCGAACGACGTTCACATATTCTTCCGCCACCGCATAACGCTCGTCATGCTCGGGGTGGTCCTTGGAGAAATTCGCTGCCGTCCGTGCGTAAGAGGTGGTGACAATGTTCCAGGCCGCTCGACCATGGCTTAAATGGTCTATGGAGGCGAAGGCGCGAGCGGTGTGATAGGGCTCGCCATAGGTGGTGGAGGCGGTTGCGGCCAGCCCGATCTTCTCCGTCACCATTGCCAGCGCGGCAAGCAAGGTCAACGGCTCGAAACGTGCGATCATCGAAGGATGGGCGTCGACGCCGCTGGTCAGCCCGTCGGCGAGAAATACCATGTCGAACTTCGCCGCTTCGGCCATTTTCGTCACGCGGGTGAGCAGATCGAGGTTTTCGCTGCCGGCCTCCGCATCGGGGTGACGCCAGCCGGAAACGTGGTGTCCGGCACCCTGCAGGAAAAGGCCGAGATGCATCTGTCTTTTGCGGGTCGTGGTGGTCATGGGAATCATGCCTTCATGTCAGTCGAGTTATATTGGCGATACCAGAAGCATTTCGAGCTTCCTGAGGTCGGCTGCGGTTTTCATGGACCGCACCAAGGCCGGGATGCCGGCGAATTTTTCACTGCCGCCGGTCGCGTCGGCAAATTTTTCGGCCGGGTCATCAATGCCGGGAAGCCCGTCGACGCGGCGCGATAGCACCGTACCATCCTTCTTCGTGACATCTATCACCACGAAACGGGTGGTTGGGTCTGGCGACAGGCGGCGAGCGGTCTCGTCATGCCGGCGCGAGACTTTCGCGGAAAGGCCGAGCAGGTCGGCGCGTGCCGGGCGTTCGTCGAAATGGCTGATCCCCAGTGACCCATCCGTCAGCGCCGCAGCGAAGACATATTCGGGGCTGAAGCGCGCGTCTATGCCGGTTGCGGGCGTGGCAGGGCCGACAAGCGCGGCATCGCCGCCGGGCGGGAAGGTGATGGTGACCGCCTCGATTTCTTCCGGCTGCAGCTCATGGGTGCTGCGCAGCGCCAGCGCGCCCACGGCGACGGGGTGTGCCGCGGTACAACACGGGAAGGCCTTGAGGGTTAGGCCCGGCGAGACGATCTGCCAGGGTGCGCCCCAGCCGGAGAGAACACGCTTCGGCTGCTCGGCGCCGAAGGCGAAGGCCGAATAAAAGCCGATGGAATTTTCCAGAAAATCCGGCGCGCCCTGAAAGCCGGATCGTGCCAGCCGTGCTGCGGTGAGGCCGGCACGCGTGGCAAGCCCCGCATGGAGCGGCTTGGCGTCATAACCGAATTGCAGGCGAAGCCCGGCCGATTGCGTGGCGGCGAGGCCGAGCGCCACGGCCGTTGTCTGCGGATCGAATTTCAGGAGATGAGCGATCGCCGCCGCGGCACCCATGGGGCCAAGTGTGGCGGTGGCGTGGAAACCATTTTCGTAATGTCTGGTGCCGAGCGACAGGCCAATGCGGGCCATGGTTTCCAACCCGACGATATAGGCGGCGATGAATGCATCCGCCGTCGAGCCTTCCTCGACCGCAACAGCCAGCAGGGCTGGAACAATGGCGACGGTGGGGTGGCCGCGCACACTGCCATGGACGTCGTCGTAATCAAGCACGTGACCGGCATGGCCGTTGATAAGGGCGGCGGTGAAGGCATCCGTACGCAGATCGTGGCCGACGATGCCGGCTGCGCCTTGCGTGCCTGACGTGAAGGTGTCGATCAGGATTTTCGTGCTCCTGTCGGCAGCGCCGCCCAGCAGGCAGGCAAAGAAATCGATCAGTGCCGTGCGGGCAATGGTGACCGCCTCTTCATCGTGTAGCGGATCGGAAGCGGCAATGGCCCCTGCAAGACGAAGTGTGAGTTTTTTCCTCCGCGACCATGGCATCAGATCCCTTCGCCGTCATTCACGCGCGCGCCCTGTCCGCCGAGACCCTTGACGAAGGCGTTGATGCGCGGATTGGTCGACTTGTAGAATATGTGCTCCGGTGTGCCCTGATCGACGATCAGGCCGTTTTCGGTGAAGACGATTTTGTCGCTGATTTCTTCGGCAAAGCGCATTTCGTGGGTAACGAGAATGCTCGTCATGCCGTCGTTGACGAGGTCGCGGATGACGGCGAGCACTTCCCCAACCGTTTCGGGATCGAGTGCCGAGGTGACTTCATCGAACAGCACCAGCTCCGGCCGCATGGCGAGCGCGCGGGCGATCGCCACGCGCTGCTGCTGGCCGCCGGAAAGCTGGCCGGGATAGGCGTCGACCTTCTGGGACAGGCGGACCTTTTCCAGCAATTCGCGGGCATGGCGCTCCGCTTCCGTTTTTGACGTACCAAGTATTTTGATCGGCGCGATGGTGATGTTTTCCATCACCGTCAGATGCGGGAAGAGGTTGAACTGCTGGAACACGATGCCGATGCGCTTGCGCAGCGCGATGCGCTCGGCCTCGGTCTTCAGCTGGTCGACACGGGTGCCGCCGACGGTGATCTTACCCGATTGCGGAATGAGCAGGCCGTTGATGCAGCGCAGGATGGTGGACTTGCCGGAGCCGGAAGGGCCGATGATGGAGACGGCGTCCCCCTTGTTGACGGTGAGATCAATGCCTTTCAGAACCTGGTTGTCACCAAAAGCAAGATGGATTGCTTCGAGTTCAACAAGCGGCTGGGCGTTTTGGGCGATGGATGCGGACATGGCTTGTTCCAATCAGCGGGAAGCGAAGCGCCGCTCGAGGCGCTGCGTGAAACGGGAGACGGGATAGCAGAACAGGAAGAACGCCATCAGAACGGTGAGATAGACCACCACGGTGAAATCGTTGCGCTGCACGGCGGTGCTGGCGTCGGTCGCGGCGTGAAGAAGCTCATGCACGCCGACCAGCGAGGCGAGCGCCGTGCCCATGGTGATCGATGCGTAGAGGTTCATCCACGGCGGCAGGGAGCGTTTTATGCATTGCGGCAGGATGATCCAGCGCAGGGTCTGGTTGCGCGAAAAGCCCAGCCCCTGAGCGGCTTCCCATTGCGCTGTCGGAATGGACTGGATGGCGCCGCGGGTGATTTCGGCGATATGGGCGCTGGCGGGAATGGCAAGGCCCACAACCGCCTTGATCCAGTCCGGAAAAGGAATGTAGTTGCCAAAGGCCACGATCTCGAAGGGGAAGATGTAAGTCGCGGCAAAGATCAGCACCAGATGCGGGGCATTGCGAAAAATCTGCACATAGGTCAGTGCCGGTGCGCGAACCAGACGGTAGGGCGCAAGCTCCATGATGCCGAGAAGAACGCCGATAAATGTGCCGATGGCGATCGCCAGAATGCTTATCAGCACATTCATGGCGAAGCCCTTGGCGAGATAGGGCAGCCATTCCAGCAGCACCTGGCCGAGCGACGGATCGAATACCAGCCACAGGATGACGGCAACCAAGACGCCCAGCAGCAGAATGGTGCCGAAAGGCGGCTTCTTCACCGCCCGTGTTGGAGAAACCACCGCACTCATTGACCGAACCCCGGAACCGCAAGACGCCGTTCAAGCCAGAGACCGGCCCTTGCGACGATGAAATTGATGACGCTGAAGAAAACGAGGATAACGATCATCAGCTCGACCACATTGTCGCGCTGCGTCCAGATCAGGATGGAGGCATAGGTGATCTCACCCACGGCGATTGCAGAGCCGACCGTGGTGAGCTTCACCAGATTGACGAGATTGTTGATGATGGAGGGCAGCGCTGTGCGGATCGCCAGCGGAAACTCCACATAACGCAGAATCTCGAAGGAACTGAAACCGATTGCACGCGCTGCCTCGATTGTGGTGCCGGGCACCGCCTCGATGCCGCCGCGCAGCGCTTCGGCATGGAAGGCGGCAATGTGCAGTCCCGTGACCGCAACGACCCAGAAAAACGGCGTCAGCGGATTGTTCTGCGCGCCACCCAGCGCATTGGAAATCAGCATGTTGAGCACGAGGAAACCGCACATCAGCTGTACCAGCGTCGGCGTGTTGCGCGTCAGTTCCACATAGGCGCGCACGGGACCGGCGAGCCAGGTCTTCCCGGACGTGAGCATTGCCGCGAAAATGAAGCCGAAGACGAGGCTGAGCGGCAAGGTGACGGCAACGAGGATCAGCGTCATCTTCATGCCGTCGAGCCAGATCTGAACCTCATAGCCGCTGTTCAGAAAATCATAGTTGAGGCCAAGATGCGCGGTCAGTTCTATGAAACGCGCTGTAAATGAATCCTGCATTGGAAATCCATGCTGTTATTGCGGGTGCCGCAACGCGGGCGGCGCCAGAATGGCCTGCCATTATAAAGCAGAAAAGAACGGCAGGTGAACCGGCCGTTCCTGATGATGATGGGAACCATCTCTATGCCATCGTCCTCACCACGTTGCGGCGTGACGGGGGATGACAGGAAAGCCCTGCGCCCGACCTTTACTGCGCGGCGGACAGCTTCTTCTGCTGTTCTTCCATATAGCCGATGCTCGGCAGACGGTTTGCCTTAGCGAATTCCAGCATCTTGCCGGAAGCGTGCAATTCCTTGACGATCTTGTCGAGAGCCGCCTGCGTGTCGCTTTCACCCTTGCGCAGCCAGATCACGGAATCCGACGGTATGAGATCTGTGGGGATGAGGATGCCGTAATCCTTCCACTCATCAGCGCGGTCCTGAAGCATCAGGCTCAGCGTGCCGTTGACGTGAACGGACACATCGCAATTGCCACCCTTCAGCGCCAGCAGCGATTCCGGCTGGCTCGGCAGCGCCTTTACCTGCGCGCCATATTGCTCGATCAGCGGCTGAGTGTAGTTGGAACCTTGAGACACGCAGGCGATCTTGCCTTTCAGGTCGGACCAGTCCTTGATGCCAGAGTCTTTTCGACCGATGGCGGCGCCGCCCTGACGGTCATAGGGGGTGGGCACGTAGTCGAGCGTTTTCGCACGTTCTTCGGTGTATTGCATGTTGGCGATAAGAATATCGACCTTCCCCTGCTGCAGGAACTGCACGCGGTTTGGCGGGGTCACGGTCTCAGTCACCAGTTCAACGCCGAGACCTGCGGCGAGCGCCTTGGCGACGTCGATGTTGAGGCCCTTCTGCTCCTGCGTTTTTGGGTCAATAAAGCCGAAAGGAGCGCCGGAAAGAATGACGCCGACGGTGAGCTTGCCGCGACCCTTGATGCGGTCAAGCGTTGCGTCCGCATGAGCGGTGGTTGCCAGCGAGGCGATGACAACGGTTCCGGCGATGAGTTTCGCGGCAAACTTGGGGAGGGAGAAGGCCATGGGTATTTCCTTTTGCTTGTGGCTGGAACCTACATGACGGACTTGCAGAGAGCGAGAATTGTCATTGCGCAAAAAATACTCTGAATAGAAACGAGTTCCAATAATGTTGTCGGACAGAAGAAAATATCCTAATAATTTAAAATCGTAGAATCTTGTTCTTTAGGTTTTAGTGGTGTGCGGCTTGTTTCAACCAAGAGGCGAGAAGCAAGCCGCACTGCGTTTCAATTATCGTCCGGCATTATAGGCCGCGATTGCTGCCATGTTGACGATATCGCTGTCCTTGGCCCCCATCGAGGTTATCTGCACCGACTTGTCGAGGCCGACGAGGAGAGGGCCGATGACGGTCGCACCGCCCAATTCCTGCAGCATCTTGGTGGAGATGGAGGCAGAATGGATGGCGGGCATGACCAGCACATTGGCGGGGCCGGAAAGGCGCGCGAAGGGATACTGGCTCTGCATGCGGTGATGGTTCAGCGCCACATCCGCCGACATTTCGCCATCGACCTCGAAATTGACGTTGCGCTTGTCGAGAATTTTCACCGCCTCGCGCACCTTGTCGGAGCGTTCGCCGACCGGCTGGCCGAAGGTGGAATAAGCGAGCATGGCAACGCGCGGCTCGTAACCGAAACGGCGGGCGAGGCCGGCTGCCTCCTCGGCGATATCGGCGAGGTCCTCGGCATTCGGCATGTCGTGCACGGCCGTGTCGGCCACGAAGACGGTGCGGTTGCGCGAGACAACGAGGGACACGCCGATGACGCGATGGCCTGGCTTGGTGTTGATGCAACGGCGGATATCTTCCAGCGCCGTCGAATAATTGCGCGTCACGCCCGTCACCACCGCGTCCGCATCGCCCATCGCCACCATGCAGGCGGCGAAGTGGTTGCGGTCGTTGTGGATCAGGCGCTGCACGTCGCGCAGCAGGAAGCCGCCGCGCTGCAGCCGCGCATAGAGGTAATCGATATAGGCATCGACCCGGCTGGAGAGGCGGGCATTGGTAATTTCGATATTGGCGCGGTCGAGATCGATACCGGCACGCTCCGCATTGGCCTTGATGATATCGTCACGGCCGAGCAGGATGGCGGTACCAAGCCCTTGAGCGGTAAACGAAATCGCCGCGCGCATGACCTGTTCTTCTTCCGCTTCGGCAAAGACCACGCGCTTGGGCGAACGACGCACACGCTCGTAAAGGCGTTGCGTGGTCGAGGCCATCGGATCACGACGGGCCGAAAGCTCGCGGGCATAGGCGTCGAGATCGGGAATTTCGCGCTGGGCGACGCCGGTTTCTATAGCGGCTTTTGCCACGGCGACAGGAATGGCGGAGATCAGGCGCGGATCGAACGGAACCGGAATGATATATTGCGGCCCGAAGCGGGGGCGGTTGCCCTGATAGGCCGCGGCCACATCGTCAGGCACATCTTCGCGGGCCAGATCCGCCAGCGCCTGCGCGGCGGCGATCTTCATGGCATCGTTGATCTGGCGGGCACGCACATCGAGCGCGCCGCGGAAGATATAGGGGAAGCCGAGGACGTTGTTGACCTGGTTCGGATAGTCGGAACGTCCCGTCGCCATGATGGCGTCATCGCGGATGCGGGACACTTCTTCCGGGGTGATTTCCGGGTCGGGATTGGCCATTGCAAAGATAATCGGCTTCGGCGCCATGGAGCGGATCATTTCTTCGCTGAACGCGCCCTTCTGTGAGAGGCCGAACACCACGTCAGCACCCTTCATGGCTTCCGCCAGCGTGCGATTGTCGGTTTTCACCGCATGGGCGGATTTCCATTGGTTCATGCCCTCGGTTCGGCCCTGATAGATGACGCCCTTGGTATCACAGAGCGTGATGTTTTCCGGGTTGAAACCCATGGCCTTGATGAGGTCCATGCATGCGATTGCGGCCGCACCCGCACCGTTGCAGACGAGCTTGGTGGTCTTGAAGTCACGTCCGGTCAGTTCGATGGCGTTGATGAGGCCGGCGGCGGCAATAATGGCGGTGCCGTGCTGGTCGTCATGGAATACGGGAATATCCATCAATTCGCGCAGGCGGCTTTCGATGATGAAACACTCCGGCGCCTTGATGTCTTCCAGATTGATGCCGCCGAAGGAGGGGCCGAGGTAACGCACGCAATTGATGAATTCATCGGCGTCTTCGGTATCGACCTCGAGATCGATGGAATCGACATCGGCGAAACGCTTGAAGAGGACCGACTTGCCTTCCATGACCGGCTTCGAGGCCAGCGCGCCGAGATTGCCCAGCCCGAGGATCGCGGTGCCGTTGGAGATGACGGCCACCATGTTGCCGCGTGTCGTATAATCGTAAGCGGTCGCCGGATTTTCGGCGATGGCTTTCACCGGCACCGCCACGCCGGGCGAATAGGCGAGCGACAGATCCCGCTGTGTTGCCATCGGCTTCGTCGGGGTGATTTCCAGCTTGCCCGGCCTGCCTTCCGCGTGGAAATCCAGGGCTTCCTGATCCGTAACCGATGTTCTTGTGCTGGCGGGCTTGGTCGTGTCGGACATGGGCTGTGTGTGCTTTCGTGTCTATAACAATGTAAAAATATCCGCCGTTGTTATTGTATTTTTCGCGCGCCTGCCAAGCCTTGAATGTTGTTCAGTGCAGCAAATTTAAGCGGGATGAAATTTGCGGCCGATTCAATCGATTAATTCCGCGTCCTGCTTGTCAAAGGCTCAGTCTGTAGGCTCGGCGGGCCATATTCACGAAGGCTTCGACATGCAGGGCAAGCGCGCCGCGCCTGACGAGCAGTACGCAGTCGGACCATGCCTCCGCGCTATCGAGTGACACGGCGGCAGTGCCCCTTGCGGAAAGCACCGTGCTTTCCGGCAGGATGGAAATGCCTGCACCGGCCTCCACGAGCGCGAGAATCGTATTGACGTTGGCGATGCGCATGCCGACTTGCGGCGTGCAGCCGGCATCTTCGAAAAGCGAAAGCGCGCTGCTGCTGAGGCCGAGGCCAATCTCGTCAACCGGCAGCAGCAGTTTTTCGTGCAGGATATCGCTGACGGAAACCTGCGGGCGCTTGGCGAGTACGTGACGTTCCGGCAAAGCGACGCAAAGCCTCGAGCGGTCGAACGGCATGGTTCGCAAGGTCTGCGGCAGCGTGGGAAGAGGCGCGCGGATGAAGGCAACGTCGGTCTCGCGGGTCGTCACCTGCTCGATCAGCTGTTCCATTGTCATGCCCGGCAACAGTTCAAGAGTCACGTCTGGGTGCTCGTCACCATAGCGGGTAATGAGCGCGGGTAGTTTACGCTCGGCCATGACACTCGTGCCGTAACCGATGCGCAGCGTGCCAAGCTGGCCGCGGCGGATCTGCTGCGCCCTTTCCAGCGCACTTTTGGTTCGTGCAAGGATTTCTTCCGCCTCGATGAGCATGGACTGACCGGCCGGGGTAAGTTCCACACCGCGATTGATGCGGTGAAAGAGCCTGAAGCCCAGATTTTCCTCCAGCTGTCGAATGCGCTGGGTGACGGCGGGCTGGGCAATGCCGAGCTGCAGGGCGGCGGCACGAAAGTTCCTCGCCCTTGCCGCTTCCACGAATATCGTGAGTTGACGAATATCCATCGGGAGATTTCTTTGTTTTGTCCGGTGTGATGTGATATAAGCATAGCTTATCGAAATTGCCCAGCTTGCGCATTGTCATCTTGTCGCAGGCGACGTTATACCGCAGCCAGTGTTTCGATCGTCTTTGCCGCTTTGCAGACTTTGATGGGAGAAACCGGGGAGGATTTGTTCAAGCATCTTGCCCGCCGTCCATGGGGCCGGCGGTTACCTGCAGTGAATGGGTCACGCATGACAGTCACGACGGAAGCCTTCCCCACCATTGTTCCCCGTTCAGCCGCGCCGCCTTCGGCGCATTTTCGCCTGGCCATTGCGGCCGCAGGCTGTCCCGGCTTCGCCGGACGCTGAACAATCACCGGGCTTCAGCCTTTTGGGGCAGCTCTTCTAACCGGACATTCTTTCATGGGTAATCCAGCAACTTCTTTATCGCTCCCGGCCAGATTGTGGCTGTTGGTGCTCGGCGCTGTCATCGTTGCGGCAGGCCTGTTCTTCGCCATTGGCGGCGGCCAGCTTGTGGCCCTCGGCGGCAGCCTCTATTTCGTCACGGCGGGCATCGCGCTCATCGTCTCGGGCCTGCTCATCCTGCTGCGCAAGCCTGCCGGTGCGGTTCTCTTCGGCCTGGTCTTCGTCCTCACCGGCATCTGGGCGGTGTGGGAAGCCGGCTTGCACTTCTGGCCGCTCATTTCACGCCTTCTGGCGATGGGCGTCGGTGCCATTGTCGTTGCGCTCTCCTATCCTCTCTTGCGTCGCGCGGCCGGCAAGGCTCCGGCATACGGCGCCTCTTTCGCCCTTGCCGCCATTCTCGCCATCGCCACCGGCGCGGGTTTTGCCGGCATGTTCGTGCCGCACCCCACCGTCGCCTTCAATGGTGAACCGGCAGCCCTGACGCCTGTCACACCGGAAACGGAGCAGAAGAACTGGGAACATTACGGCAATACATCCGGCGGCAGCCGCTTTGTCGCTCTCGATGAAATCACGCGCGACAACGTCAAGAACCTCGAAGTCGCCTGGACCTACCACACCGGCGATACCCCGATCAGCCCCGGCGCGAATGGTGCGGAAGATCAGGAAACGCCGCTGCAGGTTGGCGACACCGTGTTCCTGTGCACGCCGCATAACAATGTCATCGCTCTTGATGCAGATACCGGCGCAGAAAAGTGGAAGACGGAAATCAACGCGAAATCTTCCGTCTGGATGCGTTGCCGCGGTCTTGCCTATTTCGACGCCAAGTCGCCGCTGAAGCAGCCGACCGCACCGGGCTCCACGCCGGTTACCCCGGCTGTGGTGGCCGAGGGCGCGCTTTGCCAGCGTCGCATTCTGATGAACACCATCAATGCGGAACTGATAGCGCTCGATGCCGACACCGGCGCGTTTTGCCCTGACTTCGGCACCAATGGCCGCGTCGATCTGAAGATCGGTCTCGGCGATGCGCCGGACCCGCAATATGTGTTGACCTCCGCACCTACGCTTGCCGGCACGACTGTCGTTGTCGGCGGCCGTATCGCCGACAACGTTCAGGTCGATATGCCCGGCGGTGTGATGCGCGGTTTCGATGTGGTGACGGGCGCGCTTCGCTGGGCCTTCGACCCTGGTAACCCTGATATTACCGGACTTCCGCCCGAGGGGCAGACCTACACGCGTTCCACACCCAACGTCTGGGCGTCCATGTCCTATGATCCGGAGCTGAACACCGTCTTCATGCCGGTCGGCAGCCCTTCGGTGGACTTGTACGGCGCGACTCGCACACCGCTCGACCATAAATATGGTGCTTCGATGCTGGCGCTCGATGCCACCACCGGTCGCGAAAAATGGGTCTACCAGACGGTTCATAACGACCTCTGGGACTTCGACGTGCCGATGCAGCCAAGCTTCGTCGATTTCCCGAAAGCGGATGGAACCACTGTTCCGGCACTGGTTTTCGGCACCAAGGCGGCGCAGATCTATGTTCTCGACCGGGCGACAGGCCAGCCGCTGACCAAGGTTGAAGAAGTTCCGGTCAAGCCCGCCAATATTCCGAACGAGCGCTACGCGCCGACACAGCCACGCTCGGTCGGCATGCCGCAGATCGGTGCGCAGACCCTGACGGAAGCGGACATGTGGGGCGCGACCCCGTTTGACCAGCTTCTTTGCCGCATTGCCTTCAAGGGCATGCGTTATGAGGGCCTCTATACGGCGCCGGGCACGGACCTCTCCCTGTCGTTCCCGGGCTCGCTCGGCGGCATGAACTGGGGCGGTCTTTCGACGGACCCGACCACGAACACGATCTTCGTCAACGACATGCGCCTCGGTCTCTGGATCCAGATGCAGGAAGCGGCACCGACCAAGGCTGTCGCGAGTGGCGGCGAAAGCGTCAATACCGGCATGGGCGTCGTTCCCATGAAGGGCACGCCCTATGCGGTGAACAAGAACCGTTTCCTGTCGGCTCTCGGTATACCCTGCCAGGCCCCGCCCTATGGCACGATGACCGCTATCGACATGAAGACCCAGAAGATCAAGTGGCAGGTGCCCGTGGGCACTGTCGAGGATACCGGTCCGCTCGGCATCAAGATGGGCCTTCCGATCCCGATCGGCATGCCCACGCTCGGCGGCACGTTGGCCACTCAGGGCGGTCTCGTCTTCATCGCCGGCACGCAGGATTATTATCTGCGCGCTTTCGATACGGCGACCGGCAAGGAAGTCTGGAAGGCCCGCCTTCCGGTCGGCAGCCAGGGCGGCCCGATGAGCTACAAGTCTCCGAAGACCGGCAAGCAATATATCGTCATCTCAGCTGGCGGCGCACGCCAGTCTCCTGACCGTGGCGACTATGTCATCGCCTATGCATTGCCGGGCTGACGCTTGCGTCACGCCTCACTTGAAGCCGGCCCCGGGAGCAATCCCGGGGTTTTTATTTGCTCTGCATCGATCCGCGCGAAGAAATCAAGCGGAACCTCACCTGCCGCGTGGCGTTAGGAAAGCGTGCCGGGGCAGACACCCAGCTGTTCACCAAGCTTTCACAAGGGGGATTTATGAGCTTGCGCTTGTCCGCCCATGAACCGATGATGGCGGTATTGGGAAATATGTATATTGTCCGGCGCGCCGGGAAATTTTTTGACGTTGGAAAGGTTTTATTGTGAAGGAACAATCTCGAAAGATCACGCCGGTTCTTCTGGCCGGTGGTGCTGGCTCCCGACTTTGGCCGGTCTCGCGCGATCAGTTGCCCAAGCAGTTTCAGCCGCTGGTCGGCAATCTTTCGACCTATCAGCAGACCCTGCAGCGGGTGGGTGACGAAACGCTTTATTCCGAGCCACTTGTCATCACCAACGAGGATTTCCGTTTTTTTGCCCGCCGTCAGGCGGAAGAGATCGATCTGCCGGCCACCGTGGTGCTTGAGCCCGCCCGCCGCGACAGCGCAGCCGCCATGGCCGCCGCCGCCGTGCTGGCCGAGCGTCGCGAGCCCGGATGCCTGGTTCTGGCGCTTGCTGCCGACCATGTGGTGCTCGATGCCGACAAGTTTTCCGATGCCGTGAAACTCGGCGCCAAAGCCGCCGATCAGGGTAATATCGTCGTCTTCGGCCTGGTGCCGACGGAGCCGCGCACCTCCTATGGTTACATCAAGCCGGGCGAGGCGATTGATGGTGAAAAGGATCTGAGCAAGGTCGAGGCCTTCGTGGAGAAGCCTGACATGAAGACGGCGATCTCCTATCTCGAAAAAGGCTATCTCTGGAATTCCGGAAACTTCCTGTTCCGCTCCGACGTGATGATTGCCGAACTGGAGGCCTTTGCGCCGGAAATTCTGGCCGCGGTAACGCAGTCCGTCGAGCAATATGAAAGCGACCTCGGCTTCGTGCGTCTGCATCAGGAAAGCTTCGAAGCCTCGCCCAAGAATTCCATCGACTATGCCGTGATTGAGAAGACCAGGCGCATGGCTGTCGTGCACGGCCATTTTCGCTGGTCGGATATCGGCAGCTGGGACGCGATCTGGGAGATCGCCGACAAACACAGCAATGACAATGCGCTGGAAGGTAACGGCGTCTTCATCGATTCCGAAGGCTGCCTCATCCATTCGACGCAATTGCTGACGACGGTAGTGGGCGCGAAGGACATGGTGGTGGTGGCCACCAAGGATGCGGTTCTGGTGGTGCCGAAGAACCGGGTGCAGGACGTGAAGGGTCTGGTGGAGACGCTGAAGGACGGCGAACATGCGCCACAGACGCAGACCCACAAGCGTGTTTACCGGCCCTGGGGCCACATCGAACACATGTATGTGGACGAGCGTTATCGGGTTGGTCATATCACCGTCGATCCTGGCCACCGCATCTCGTTCCAGAAACACTATCACCGCTCGGAACACTGGATCATCGTCAAGGGAACGGCCACCGTGACGATTGGTGACGAGACCCGGCTGCTGACGGAAAACCAGTCGGTCTATATCCCGATCGGCCAGCCGCACCGTCTTGCCAATGAGGGGCAGATCCCGCTCGAACTGGTCGAAATCCAGACCGGAGCCTATATCGGTGAGGACGATGTCATCCGCATCGAGGATGATTACAAGAGGCAATAGGCGTTACCTACGCCAAGAGAATAAGCGAAGCGGACGTCTGCCCGCTTCGCCTTTTGGTTCAGGCAGCCACTGCATTTATACAATGGGCAAAGCCATGAGAGAGAATTGCCGCCTCCAGTCCCCGGCGCCAAAATAGTCATCCGAAGATGAGTCCGGGAATAAAATTCCCGGTCAGCACTGCAAGCACGAGTGCCGGCCGGGGCTGCGCGGCAATGGTAAACAGAAACGGCAGATGAGCAGCGGCGAACAGAGCGGCAGCGATCACGATGGCAGCGCACATTATGAACGCTCGAACCTGCCCGCCTCCTGTAGAGCGCCAGAGAATCCACGCGAAAAACGACATCATGCCCCATCGGGTCAATAGCTCTTCGGTGACGCCGCCATAGAGGAGCCGGGTGGCCAGGGGAATGTCAAATCTGATCATATTTGCCACGGTTGCTGCATCTGTGACCAAGGGCAGGATCGCCGACGAATAGACGATCATCACAATGGCAACGGCAACACCCGCAGCAAGTGCAGGAGGCACTTGTTTTCGCAGTACCGCACGCGGATCGCCGCCCGTCAGCCAGCCATCGATCAAAGGCGCATGGAGTCCGATTTTTGCGGCGAGGGCTTGGCCGGTGGCGACCGAGGCGACGGTCAGAACTGCTGGTTGGAGGAGTATCAACAGGCGCATCGCCATTGAAACCTGCTGTCCCGGTATGAGCTGCTCAAACGCGGCGAGTAAGAGCGATGCGACACCGATCAATCCGATGATCAGGAGAATATGCCAGCGTTTCATTGTCTCTTGCACCTGTTTCCTTGCTGCGCAGGTTTTTTAAACCAGTGGCATTGCGTGTGGATTACGGCGCGCAAGCCCCTCTACGGTCCGCCTGTCAGGCGGATTTTGCCATCCTTCGAGACGCCGCTGAATGCAGTAACGAGATTCGTATTTTAGGCGGTTGCCTAATCAAAAATCTTCGCATACGTTCCAACTGCAACGTTTCAGTGAGGGAGGAGACTCATGCGAATGCGTGTTATTTCTGCGGCTTTTCTGGCCAGCGTGATGATTCCGGCGGGCTTTGCCGGGGCCACTGATCTCGAGGTGACCCATTGGTGGACATCGGGCGGCGAAGCCGCGGCGGTGGCCGAACTGGCCAAGGCTTTCGACGCGACCGGCAATAAATGGGTGGACGGCGCGATTGCCGGTTCGGGCGGCACGGCCCGGCCGATCATGATCAGCCGCATCACCGGCGGCGATCCGATGGGCGCCACCCAGTTCAACCACGGCCGGCAGGCGGAAGAACTCGTGCAGGCCGGCCTGATGCGGGACCTGTCCGACGTTGCCGAAAAGGGTAAGTGGAAAGAGGTCATCAAGCCGGCGAGCCTGCTCGACAGCTGCACCATCGACGGCAAGATTTATTGCGCGCCGGTCAATATCCATTCGTGGCAATGGCTGTGGCTTTCCAATGCGGCTTTCAAGAAAGCGGGCGTCGAAGTTCCGAAGAACTGGACGGAATTTGTTGCGGCAGCGCCGGCGCTGAAAAAGGCCGGTATCCAGCCGCTCGCGCTTGGCGGCCAGGCATGGCAGGCGAACGGCCTGTTCGACACGCTGACGCTTTCGATCGGCGGAAAGGACCTTTATCAGAAGGTCTATGGCGACAAGGATGCCGAAGCGGCGGCGGGTCCTGAAATGGCAAAGATTTTCGCGGCTGCCGTCGAGGCGCGCGACATGGCCAAGGGCACCAATGTTCAGGACTGGAACCAGGCCACCAACATGGTCATCACCGGCAAGGCCGGCGGCCAGATCATGGGCGACTGGGCCCAGGGTGAATTCCAGCTCGCCAACCAGAAAGCCGGCACTGATTATTCCTGCCTTCCTGGCCTTGGCCTGAGTGAATACCTGACCACGGGTGGCGACGCCTTTTATTTCCCCGTTTTGAAGGACGAGGCGAAAACCAAGGCGCAGGATGTTCTTGCCGCGACCATCGTTGATCCGAAAACGCAGGTTGCCTTCAACCTGAAGAAAGGCTCGCTGCCGATCCGCGGCGACGTCGACCTGAATGCAGCCAATGACTGCATGAAAAAGGGTCTGGCAATTCTGGCCAAGGGCAATGCGCTGACCAGCACCGACCAGCTGATTTCCGCCGATACGCAGAAACAGAAGGAAGATCTGATGGCGGAATTCTTCGCGGGCTCGATGTCGGCGGAAGACGGGCAGAAGCGTTTCGCGGACATTATCGGTTCGGCTGACTGATCGTAATCTCTTCGGATCGGGAGCGGTTCGCCGCTCCCCTTCCAACGTCCGGGCTATGCCAGGATAACAGGCAATGGCCGGAGTTTCTCGCGGCGAGCCCCGTGCTCGGCCGTTGACTGTAACGTTACAGGAGGAGGTAACATGGCAGGTCAAGCGCGCTCACGGCGGCCCAACCAGCTTTTCCGCAATCTCAATTCGAAGATTGCCTCCATTCCGATGATACTGACCGCCGTGGTGATCTTTCTTGGCGGCACGGTCTGGACGGTGGTTTATTCCTTCACCAATTCCAAGCTTCTGCCGCGGGCGAACTTCATCGGTTTCGATCAATATGAGCGGCTGTGGGCCGCGCCGCGCTGGATCGTCTCAATCCAGAATCTGGCGATTTACGGCATCCTGTCGCTAATTTTCAGCCTTGTCATCGGCTTCGTGCTGGCGGCGTTGATGGATCAGAAAATACGTTTTGAAAACGCGTTCCGCACCATCTTCCTGTATCCTTTCGCTTTGTCCTTCATCGTTACCGGCCTCGTCTGGCAGTGGCTGCTGAACCCGGAATTTGGCATCCAGTCCGTTGTCCGTTCGCTTGGCTGGGAAAGCTTCACGTTCGACCCGCTCTACAATTCCGAGATCGTTATCTATGGCATTCTGATCGCGGCGCTCTGGCAGGGCACGGGGCTCGTCATGTGCCTGATGCTGGCCGGTCTTCGTGGCATTGATGAAGACATCTGGAAGGCGACGCGCGTTGACGGCATTCCGATGTGGAAAACCTACACCCTCATCATCATACCGATGATGCGTCCCGTCTTCATCACCACGCTCGTCATCATCGCCAGCGGCATCGTCAAGGTCTACGACCTCGTGGTGGCGCAGACAAGCGGCGGGCCGGGCATCGCGTCCGAGGTCCCGGCAAAATATGTCTATGACTACATGTTCCAGGCGCAGAATCTGGGGCAGGGCTTTGCCGCCTCTACTATGATGCTCCTGACGGTTGCGATCATCATCATTCCATGGGCCTACCTTGAATTCGGAGGCAAGAAACGTGGCTAATCTCAGCGCATTGAACACGGTTGTTGCCGCCAACGATGCGGTTTCCAATGAGCTCTCCGGCCCGCGCGGCAAGAAGCCAAGGAAAACCTTTTCCCGCCGCAACATCATTCTCTACGGCACATTGTTCGTGGCTGCTGCCTATTACCTGCTGCCGCTATACGTGATGGTCGTTACCTCGCTGAAGGGCATGCCGGAAATCCGGCTCGGCAACATTTTCGCACCGCCGGTGGAGATTACCTTCGAGCCTTGGGTCAAGGCTTGGGCGAATGCCTGTACAGGGCTGAATTGCGACGGGCTTTCGCGGGGCTTCTGGAACTCCGTACGCATCCTCGTGCCGTCGGTCGTCATTTCCATCATCGTCGCCTCCGTCAGTGGCTATGCCATGGCGAACTGGAAGTTCAAGGGATCGGAGTTGTTCTTCTCCATCCTCATCATCGGCGCCTTCATCCCCTATCAGGTGATGATTTATCCGATCGTTATCGTGCTTCGCGAACTGGGCATTTACGGCACACTGAGCGGCCTCGTCATCGTTCACACCATCTTCGGCATGCCGATCCTGACGCTGCTTTTCCGCAACTATTTCGCCTCGCTGCCGGAGGAACTTTTCAAGGCGGCGCGGATCGATGGTGCCAATTTCTGGCAGATTTATTTCCGCATCATGCTGCCCATGTCACTGCCGATCTTCGTGGTGGCGATGATCCTGCAGGTGACCGGCATCTGGAACGACTTCCTGTTCGGCGTGGTGTTCACGCGGCCGGAATATTACCCGATGACGGTGCAGCTCAATAACATCGTCAACTCCGTGCAGGGCGTGAAGGAATACAACGTCAACATGGCCGCAACCCTTTTGACCGGGGCCGTGCCGCTGATCGTCTATTTCCTCTCCGGCAGGCTTTTCGTCCGCGGCATTGCTGCAGGCGCAGTAAAAGGTTGAGCTATATGAACAAAAGCGTTTCCATCCGCGATCTTTCGCTGTCCTTCGGCGCCGTTACCGTGCTGAAAGACCTCAATCTCGATATTTACGACGGCGAATTTCTCGTGCTGCTCGGCTCTTCCGGCTGCGGCAAGTCGACCCTTCTCAACTGCATCGCCGGGCTTCTGGAGCCGACCGACGGACAGATATACATCAAGGACCGTAACGTTACCTGGGAAGAACCGAAGGATCGTGGCATCGGCATGGTGTTTCAGTCCTATGCGCTCTATCCGCAAATGACGGTGGAAAAGAACCTTTCCTTCGGCCTTCAGGTCGCCAAAGTGCCGAAAGAGGAGATTGACCGCCGCGTCAAAAGGGCAGCCGGCATCTTGCAGATCGAGCCGCTGCTGAAACGCAAGCCAGCCGAACTTTCCGGCGGTCAACGCCAGCGCGTGGCGATCGGCCGGGCACTGGTGCGGGATGTGGATGTCTTTCTGTTCGATGAACCGCTCTCCAACCTCGATGCCAAGCTGCGCTCGGAGCTTCGCGTCGAAATCAAGCGGCTGCACCAGTCGCTGAAGAACACCATGATCTATGTGACGCATGACCAGATCGAGGCGCTGACGCTGGCTGATCGCATCGCCATCATGAAAAGCGGCGTCATCCAGCAGCTGGCTGACCCTGTCACCATCTACAACAAGCCAAGGAACCTGTTCGTCGCAGGCTTCATCGGCTCGCCTTCGATGAATTTCCTGCGCGGCGAGCTGATCGAAAAAGACGGCAAGGTGGTCTTCACCACCAATGGCGTGACTTTCGCACTTGACGGTTATCATGCGGAAACGCCGCTTGTCGCCGGTCGCGCGGTGGTTCTGGGCGTTCGCCCCGAACATGTCCGCGTTGATGCCGATATCGTCGGCGGGGAGGTGCACGAGGCAATCGTCGATATCGAGGAGCCGATGGGCGCCGACAATCTAATCTGGCTTAAACATGCCGGGCATACCATGTCCGTGCGCGTTGGCGGTCACAGACGGTTTTCACCCGGCACCAAGGTGCGCCTTGGCCTCGACATGACCATGGCCTCGCTGTTCGACGCGCAAAGCGAGGAACGGCTCTAAAGGGCGCCGACCACTCCCACACATTCCCAAGACCCACATCTCTATGGAGGAGACAATGACAGAACTCGGTTTTCAGCTTTACAGCGCCCGTAATTTTCAACCCTTTTCCGATATTCTGAAGAAGCTTTCAGCGGCAGGTTACAAACACGTGGAAGGTTACGGCGCCATGTATGCTTCGCTGGATGAAGCCGGCCTGAAAGGTCTGCGTGCCGAACTGGACGCCAACGGCCTGACTATGCCCACCGGTCATTTCGGTCTCGATCTTCTTGAAGGCGATCCCAAAAAGGCGCTGAATATCGCCAGCGCTCTGGGTGTGGAAGCGATCTATTGCCCTTACCTGATGCCCGACCAGCGCCCTAACGATGCCGCCGGCTGGTTCGCCTTTGGCAAGCGCCTGCAGGAAGCCGGAAAGCCGTTCGTGGATGCCGGGCTGGTCTTCGGTTGGCATAACCACGACTTCGAGTTCAAGGCGCTTGCCGATGGCTCAACGCCGCAGGAGCAGATATTTGCCGGTGGCCCCGACCTGAAATGGGAGGCGGATATCGCCTGGATTATCAGGGGCAATGCCGATCCGCTCGCCTGGATCGAAAGCTACGGCAAGCGCATCACCGCCGTGCACGTGAAGGACATCGCGCCCGCAGGGGAGAATAAGGATGAAGACGGTTGGACCGATGTCGGCCACGGCACGGTGGACTGGAAAGGCCTCGTCGCAGCGCTGAAGACGAAATCCGCCACGAAACATTTCGTGGTCGAACACGACAACCCGAAAGATATCGATCGGCTGATTACCCGTTCTATCGCGTCGTTCAAAACCTATTAAGTCTCAGATTTCGGAGTTTCATCATGGCCAGAGATCTTGGCGTCGGCATCATCGGATGCGGCAATATCTCGTCTGCTTATTTTTCGCTGGCACCGCTCTTCAAGGGCATAAAGGTGCTGGCCTGCGCCGACCTCAACCGCAATGCAGCGGAACTGAGAGCGGAAGAATTCGGTGTTGTCGCGCAGTCCATCGAGGAATTGCTCGCCAACCCGGAAATCGACGTGGTGGTGAACCTTACAATCCCCGCCGCGCATTTTCCGGTATCGAAAGCCATTCTCGAGGCGGGTAAGCACGTCTATTCGGAAAAGCCGCTGGTGCTGTCGCTGGAAGAGGGCGAGGAACTGCGGCGCATCGCCCGCGAGAAGAACCTCTCCGTCGGCTGCGCACCGGACACCTTCCTCGGCGGCGCGCATCAGCTTGCCCGGCAATATATCGATGACGGCAAGGTCGGCCGCATTACGTCGGGCACATGCCATGTGATGAGCCCCGGCATGGAAATGTGGCACCCCAATCCGGGCTTCTTTTTCCTCAAGGGCGGCGGGCCGATCCTCGATCTCGGTCCGTATTACATCGCCAATCTTATCAACCTCATTGGCCCGGTGAAACGTGTCGGCGCGCTCACCTCGATGGCAAATCCGACCCGTACGGTGACCAGCCAGCCGCTGAACGGTGAGGTCATCCCTGTCGAGACCCCGACAAATATCCATGCCCTACTGGAATTCGTGAATGGTGCGACGATCACGCTTTCGGCGAGCTGGGATGTCTGGTCGCATCGTCATGCCAATATGGAACTCTATGGCACGGAAGGCTCGATCTACGTGCCGGATCCGAATTTCTTCGGCGGTGTTGTCGAAGCCAGCGGTCGCGACAAGAATATCCAGCCGCTGGAAGACTGGGCTCACCCCTTCGGCATCGCCAATCAGGAAAGCCCGAACGGCCCGCGTGCAAATTACCGCACGGCCGGTCTTGCCGATATGGCGATTGCCATTCTGGAGGGGCGCGACGCCCGCTGCTCGCTGGATCGTTCCCTGCACGGTATCGACGTGATGACGTCGATCCTGAAGTCCGGCGAAGAGGGCCGTTTCATCGAGATGACGACGACCTGCACGCAGCCGGCCGCGCTCGGCATTGAGGAGGCGCAGGCGTTGCTGCGCTGAGGACGGAAGATCATTCCTTGAAAAGCGGTGAAGGTAACTTTGCCGCTTTTCGTGATTTCAGCTAGGGCCTTCACAAATTCCCCGCTTTGCTTTAAAGCCGCCCCTGTAATCCGGTCGCAGCCCACCCGGTCAAAACAAGGGATCCCAACTTATGAAAACCATCGTCATCTGCTCCGGCGGATTGGACTCCGTTTCGCTTGCGCATAAAATCGCCGCGGAACATGAACTTTTAGCTCTCGTCTCCTTCGATTATGGCCAGCGCCACAGGAAGGAACTGGATTTTGCCGCCGATTGCGCCAGACGGCTCGGCGTGCCGCATCATGTCATCGACATCAGAACCATCGGCGCGCATCTCACCGGTTCCGCACTGACCGACGATGTGGAGGTGCCTGATGGCCACTACGCCGAAGAGACCATGCGCTCCACCGTGGTGCCGAACCGCAATGCCATCATGCTCACCATCGCTTTCGGCCTGGCTGCCGCGCAACAGGCGGAAGCAGTGGCGATTGCCGTTCATGGCGGCGATCACTTCATCTACCCGGATTGCCGGCCGGGCTTCATTGACAGCTTCAACGCCATGCAGGCGCATGCGCTTGAAGGCTATGCTGATGTGAAACTTTTTGCGCCCTACGTCACCGTTTCCAAGGCGGCCATCGTGACCGATGGCGCGAAATATGGAACGCCCTTCGGTGAAACATGGTCCTGTTACAAGGGCGGCTTGCGTCACTGCGGCCGCTGCGGCACCTGCGTGGAGCGGCGCGAAGCCTTCCATCTTGCCGGCGTCACCGATCCGACAGACTATGAGGACCCGGATTTCTGGGTGGCCGCGACCCATGCTTTCGCGGCGCAGGAGGTGCGTTGATGTTCCGCATCACCAAGGAATTTCACTTTTCCGCCTCGCACCAGTTGAAAAGCCTGCCGTCGGATCACCAGTGCAATCGGCTGCACGGGCATAATTACATCGTCGAAGTGGAACTGTCAGGCGAAGAGCTGAACGAGCACGGTTTCGTGCGCGACTATCACGAGCTCGCACCGTTGAAGCGCTATATCGACGATCATTTTGATCATCGTCACCTGAATGATGTCCTCGGCCATGACCGGGTCACGGCGGAATGCCTGGCGAAGCATTTCTATGACTGGTGCAAGGATCGTCTGCCTGAAACCAGTGCCATCCGCGTTAGCGAAACCGCCAAGACCTGGGCAGAATACCGGCCATGACGGCGGCCCAACAAAAGAGTGCAGCGAAGGACACCACGATCCGCATCAGTGAAATCTTCGGCCCGACCATTCAGGGCGAAGGTCTGCTGATCGGTCTGCCGACGGTTTTCGTTCGCACTGGCGGCTGCGACTATCGCTGTTCCTGGTGCGATACGCTGCACGCGGTCGATAGCGATTATCGCGACACGTGGAAACCGATGCCGGTCGATGCAATCTGGCAGGAGGTGCGGCGGCTTTCCGGTGGCGTACCGCTGACGGTCTCGCTGTCTGGCGGCAATCCGGCCATCCAGCCGCTTGGGTCGCTGATCGCAAAAGGGCACGTTGAAGGCTATCGTTTCGCGCTGGAAACGCAGGGCAGTATCGCCAAAAACTGGTTTGCCGATCTCGACCATCTGGTTCTGAGCCCCAAGCCGCCATCGAGCGGCATGGGAACGGACTGGCAGGCTTTCGAAGACTGTCTTGCCGCTGCCGGCGAAGGGCCGCAGGTGGCCCTGAAGATCGTGGTCTTTGACGATGCGGATTACGCCTATGCCAAAGCGGCATCCGCGCGTTTCCCGTATTTGCCGGTTTACCTCCAGCCCGGCAACCACACCCCGCCGCCGCCGGATGATGACGATGCGCGTGTCGATATCGATGGTGTAATGGAGCGGATGTTGTGGCTGGTGGATAAGGTTAGCGAAGATCGCTGGTTTTCCGCCCGCGTGCTGCCGCAGCTGCATGTGTTGTTATGGGGGAACAAGCGCGGGGTGTGAAGTTGCGCGGGAGTGAAATTCCACGCTTTAGTTTGCATCCTCAAGAAGCGCAGAATGTATTGAGCGAGTGTAAGCCGCTTGTTTCTTCTCCCCCAGTGGGAGACGTCCGCGGCAGCGGGATGAGGGGTCAAGCTCTCCGAAATCCGGCAACGTTGCCCCCTCATCGACCCTTCGGGCCACCTTCTCCCCTCGGCGAGAAGAAACCTGCGGCAAAGTGATGCCGCAGCTTGTTCTCTCACATCAAGCCGAAACGGCCAACTCGCGTCTCTCCCGATCCGCAATGATCGACAGATCGAGTACCTTCTGCAGATTGGCGGCGTGGCGGAAGTCGGGATCGGCGACGCCGCCTTCCATCACGGCCTTGGCGAATTTTTCGTAGTTCGTCGGCACGGGATCGACATCGATCGTCTTCCAGATGGCCTTTTCCACATCCTCGCCGATGCAGGCACGCAGGCTGGAATAGTCGGGCGTGTGAATGACTTCGAGTGCGCCCTTGTCGCCGTGGATGCGCAAACGAAGTTCGTTGAGGTGGCCCGTCGCCCAGCGGCTGGCATGGATGACGCCCATGGCGCCGTTTTCCAGTTCGGCCGTCATGGTGAAGCTGTCATTTGCATCCAGATCGTAAGCGCCGATCTTGTTGCCCTCATATTTGTCGAAGGTCTTCAGCCGAGTGAAGATTCGTTGCACATCGCTGCCTGCGCCATAAGAGGCGAAGTCAAGTATGTGGATGCCGACATCACCCAGCACGCCGTTCGAGCCATGCTTGGTGGAAAGCCGCCACAACCACTTGCTCTCCGTCATCCAGTCGCCCCAGGCCTTGGAAACGAGCCAGCTCTGGAGATAGGAGGCTTCCAGATGGCGAACCTTGCCGATCTTGCCGGCCAGCACCATCTCGCGCGCCGCCTGCAAGGGGGCGACGTTGCGATAGGTGAGATTGACCATGGCAACGAGGCCGGCCTTTTCGGCCGCGTCGGCCATTTCGGCGGCATTCGCGTAGTTTTCCGCCAGCGGTTTTTCGCAGAAAACGTGCTTGCCCGCCGCAAGCAGCTTCAGGCTCGTGGGGTGATGGATGGCATCGGGCGTGACATTCGCCGCCGCATCGAATTCACCCCAGGCAATGGCGTCATCCAGCGAAGTGAAAGAGAGCGGGATGTTATGGCGCAGCGCAAAGGCCCGTGCCACCACGTCGTCCACATCCACCGCCGCAACCAGTTCGACGCCGGGGATCTGAGAGAAATATGTGGCATGGTTGTTGGCCATGCCACCGGTTCCGAGAATGAGAAGTCTCATGCCAGTATCTCCAAGCCCTTACCTGTAACCTGCTTCGCCTGCCTTATGCAGCTTGGGACCACGTTCCTCGATAGGCTCGAGCGCCTTATCGACGGGAACATTCGGCGCGTCGTGAATACTCTTCAGGGCGCCGACCGGATTATAGGCCCATTTTACAGAATTGCTGATGACCTTCTGCACATTGGCGTCGTGATAGGTCGGATAAGTTTCATGGCCGGGGCGGAAATAGAAGATATTGCCGGCACCACGACGCCAGGTGAGACCCGAACGGAAAACCTCACCGCCCTGGAACCAGGAAATGAAGACGGTCTCGAGCGGCTCCGGTACGGAAAACTGCTCGCCATACATCTCCTCGTTTTCCAGCTCGAAATGCTCGGGCAGGCCGGCGGCGATCGGGTGGCGGGGATTGATGGTCCACAGGCGTTCGCGTTCGCCCGCCTCGCGCCACTTCAGTGCGCAAGGCGTACCCATCAGGCGCTTGAACGGCTTGGAGAAGTGGCCGGAATGCAGGACGATCAGGCCCATGCCTTCCCAGACGCGCTTGGCGACGCGCTCCACAATGTCATCCTGAACTGCGCCGTGGTCCTTGTGGCCCCACCAGACGAGAACGTCGGTCTTGTCGAGACGCTCCTGTGAAAGGCCGTGCTCCGGCTCCTGCAGCGTGGCGGTGGTGGCATTGATCTCGGGATTTTGGTTCAGCGCATCGGCGATGGTGTTGTGCATGCCGTTTGGATAGATCGAACGCACCGTGTCATTGATGTGTTCGTGAATATTTTCGCCCCATACAACGGTGTTGATGGTCATTCTCATGCTCCTTGGTGAAAGCCGGCTACTTGGGTTGTCCCGGCGGAAGTTAGGTTCAGGCGGCGCCGCGAGCGGGGTTGCGGGCAATGGCCCGACCCTCGGCGTCAAACCGGTGGATCTGCGCCGTATCCGGCACGATGGTGATATGCTCGCCCGCCTTGCGGCCGGTCACGCCCTCTTCACGTACGACAACAGGCTCGCCGGCGCCGATCTCGACATAGATGTAGCTGTCCGATCCGAGCATTTCCGAATGCACGATTTCTCCACTCCAACCGCTGCCGTCGCTGGCGATGGTGATGTGTTCCGGCCGGACACCGATCGTTTTTGCGCCTTCTGATTCCGCATACTTGCCTGCCAGGAAGTTCATCTTCGGCGAGCCGATGAAGCCGGCGACGAAGGTGTTGACAGGACTTTCGTAAAGCTCGAGCGGCGTGCCGATCTGCTCGACCCGACCGTCGCGCAGGACGCAGATGCGGTCGGCGAGTGTCATCGCCTCCACCTGATCGTGGGTGACGTAGATCATCGTCGTGTCATGCATCGAGCGATGCAGCTTGGCGATCTCGAGACGCGTGGCCACGCGCAGCGCCGCATCGAGGTTGGAGAGCGGCTCGTCAAACAGGAAGACCTTCGGATCGCGCACGATGGCGCGGCCGATGGCGACACGCTGGCGCTGGCCGCCAGAAAGCTGCTTCGGCAGGCGCTCCAGATAGGGCGTGAGCTGCAGCATCTCCGCTGCCGCTTCGACGCGCTTCTTGCGCTGTTCTTTGTCTGCGCCCGACAACTTCATGCCGAAAGCCATGTTTTCGAACACGGTCATGTGCGGATATAGCGCATAGGACTGGAAGACCATTGCGACGCCGCGTTTGGCGGGCGGCAGGCGGCTTACTGTCTCACCGTCGAAGGAGAGCGTGCCGCCGGTGATTTCCTCCAGCCCGCATATGAGGCGTAGCAGCGTGGACTTGCCACAGCCTGAAGGGCCGACAAAAACCATGAATTCGCCGGAGCGGATATCCATGTCGATGCCCTTGATGACATCGAAGGCGCCAAAGGATTTGCGAAGATCGCGCAATTGAATGGTGGTCATGATGTTTCTCCTAGCCTTTGACGCCGCCGGCCGTGAGGCCGGAGATGATGCGTCGCTGGAAGATCAGAACGAGGACGACGAGGGGCGCGGTAACGATGACGGACGCGGCCATGATCGTTCCCCAGGGAATTTCGAACTGTGAGCCGCCCGACAGCAGCGCGATGGCGACCGGCACCGTGCGCTGCTCGTTCGATGAGGTGAAAGTGAGCGCGAAGAGGAACTCGTTCCATGCCGCGATGAAGGCGAGGAGCCCCGTCGTGACGAGCGCCGGCCACATCAAAGGCATGAACACCTGTGTGATGATGACCCAGGGCGATGCGCCGTCAACGATGGCTGCTTCCTCGATTTCGATCGGCAGGTCGCGCATGAAGGTTGTCAGGACCCAAACCGTGAAAGGCAGGGTGAAGATCATATAAGAAAAGATCAGCGCCAAGGGCGTGTTGAAGATGCCTGCCCAGCGGATCAGTTCAAACAGGCCGGCGAGAACGGCAATCTGCGGGAACATCGAAACCGACAGAATGGTGAGCAGCAGCAATGCGCGGCCCCTGAAGCGGACGCGAGCAAGCGCATAGGATGCGGTGACCGCCAGAAACAGCGACAGGATGACGACGGATGATGCAACAAGCAACGAATTGCCGAGATTGCGCAGGAACGTGCCGTTGCCAATGACGAAACTGTAATTGGTGAGCGAAAATTCGCGCGGCCAGTAATTAACCTGGAACAACGCCGAGCCCGATTTCAGACTGGTC
The DNA here is from genome assembly GCF_031453135.1 of Agrobacterium sp. SORGH_AS_0440. Lineage (NCBI taxonomy): Bacteria > Pseudomonadati > Pseudomonadota > Alphaproteobacteria > Hyphomicrobiales > Rhizobiaceae > Agrobacterium > Agrobacterium sp. SORGH_AS_0440. Next base: position 1,563,187 of record NZ_JAVIYR010000001.1, read on the forward strand.
AGGATCGCATAATAAAACGGGAATACCGAAATCACCATGATGACGGCGACCAGCGCATAAAAGGCGGTGGTCTTCAGGATGCTGGGCAAGGTCATCGCTGGGCTCCATCGGTGTTGACACGCCCGAGCCACATATAGATGACCGTGATCGAGGCGATGATGAGGAACAGCATGGTGGAGGCGGCGGCGCCATAGGCGAACTTGTCGAAATCGAACAGATTCTCGCGCGCCAGCACCGACATGGTGCGGGTCTGGGCATTATTCGGCGTCAGGATGTAGATGAGGTCGAAAACGCGCATCGCATCCAGCATACGGAAGATGACGGCGACCATCAGGGCAGGGCGGATCATCGGCAGGGTAACGCGGAAGAACACCTTGACGGGGTGGATGCCATCCACCTTGGCCGCTTCATACATGTCCTTCGGCACCATCTGCAGACCGGCGAGAATGAGCAGCGCCATGAAGGGCGTGGTCTTCCAGATGTCGACGATAAGCACGGCGATCATCGCGGTCTCGGGGTTGGCGGTCCAGGCGATCTTGTTGGAGATCAGGCCTAGATTAAGGAACAGGTCATTCAAGATGCCGAACTGGTCGTTCAGCATCCACGCCCACATTTGCGCAGAGACGATGGTGGGAATGGCCCATGGCACAAGAATGGCAGCGCGCACGAGGCCGCGTCCCTTGAATTCGGCATTCAGCACCAGAGCGACGATGAGGCCGAGCACCGTTTCGAGGCTGACCGAGACGATGGTGAATTTCAGCGTGTTGAGAACCGCCCCCCACCATGCGGGGTCGGCAAGCAGGCCTCGATAGATCGTGCGGCCGCTGCTGAGCGTGATCCAGGTGAGATAGTTCTTGAGGCCGACGAATTGTGCTCCCTCCAGATTGGTGAGCGAGGCGTCGGTGAGGCTGAACCACACGGTGCGCACGAGCGGCCAGCCCGCCACCAGCGCCAGCACGAGAAATGTGGGGGCAAGGAACAGCCAAGCGGATTTCAAGCGTTCTGACTGTAGATCGGAACCTGTGCCGGATGCCGTGACCGGTCTTTGAAGGGCGATGTCGTTCATGGGGATATCTCGCGGTTGGGGCGCGGGAGACGATCAGGCGAGACCGTTCCCGCGCGGGCCGGATTACCAGCCGTTGCCTTTGAGATCGGTCAGTTCAACCTCGAGAAGCTCAAGATTTTCAGCGGCCGTGCCGTTGCCGGAGAGCGTGTTGTGGACCGCACCCCAGAACTTGGCCGAAACCTCGTTATATTTCACCTTGGCCGAGGCGGAAGGACGCGGGACAGCGGTCTGGAAGATCGGCTTCCATGTCGGCATGAAGGGCTGCGCGGCCGCAACATCCTTGTCGTCGTAAAGCGAAGCGATCGTCGGCATGTTGGAAAGCTGAACGGCGCGCATCTTCTGGGTTTCCTTGGATGCGATAAACTTCACGAGCTCAATGGCAGCTTCCTGGTTGGCTGAATATTTGGATACGGCGAGATTCCAGCCGCCCAGCGTTGAGGCCGGTGCCTCGCCCTCGGCGCCAGCCGGGAGCGGTGTTACGCCGAACTTGCCCTTGATGGCGCTGTCGTCGCCATTGCCGAGCGCGTAGGCGTAGGGCCAATTGCGCATGAAGACGGAGTTGCCGGTTTGCCAGACGCCGCGCGCTTCCTCTTCCTTGTAGGCAAGCACGCCCTGCGGCGCGATGGTGCCGACCCATCCCTTGGCAGTTTCGATGGCGGCAGCAGCCTTTTCATTGTTGACGGAGATATCGCCATTGCTTTCGACAATATGGCCGCCGCCGGCGGAAGCAATCCATTCCAGGGCATTACAGGTGAGGCCTTCATAGGCGCTGCCCTGGAAGACAAAACCCCAGAGGTCCTTCTGGCCCGCTTCACGCTCCTTGTCCTGGATTTCCTTCGCGGTTTCGCTCAGCTCCTTCCAGGTTTTCGGCGGTTGCTTGCCGTATTTTTCGAGCAGGTCCTTGCGATAGAACAACGCGGGCGCGTCTGTGAACATCGGCATGGCGACGAGTTTGCCGTCCACGGTTTGCGATGCGACGATGGAGGGGAAATGATCTCCGATGACATCCTTGGTCGCCGCGGTCAGGTCCACGAACTGGTCGGCAAGCTGCGGCGCCCAGATAACGTCCGTCTGGTAGACATCGACATCCTTGTTACCCGCGGCAAGCCACAGCCGGTACTGGCTGAACTGCTCGCTGGAGGATGATGGCATGGTGACGAGATTGACCTTGTGGCCGGTTTGTTTTTCGAAAGCCGCAATGCGTTCTTTGAAGAATGCGACGTTCTTGCCGGTGGAATTGGCGGCGATGGAAATCTCGGCCGCCTGCGCGGAAACGGCGGCGGAAAGTACGCTGCCGCACAGGAACAAAGTCTTCATGGAAATATTCATTGTCAAACTCCTCCGTTGACGCTCCCGATTGTCCTCAAAATTGAAAGCGCTTTTGACTAAAAGGAAGCTCGCAAAAGCCGGGCAATCTGTCAATACTCTTTCTAATCGAGCGAAAATCGGGCGTTTTTGCCTGCAAATTTTCACCATTTGCCTTTCAAGATGATGGACTGTAAGGTTTCAGGTGGGAAGAAATTGAAATCGTTTTCAATTTTTGTCGACTTGAAAAATCCGCAGCGGCGACGCATGCAGGGGGCGAATTGGCAAAAAAACATGAAGCTCAAGGAATTCGCAGAAAAGGTTGGCCTGTCGCCCACCACCGTTAGCAGAGCGCTGGGCGGCTATCCCGAAGTGCGTGAGGAAACGCGTCAGCGGGTCATGGAGGCTGCGCTCAAATACGGGTATTTGCCGAATGCCAATGCCGTGCGGCTGGCAACCGGCAGGGCCGGCGCTATCGGTGTCGTTATGGGCCGGTCGGGCGGAGGACATTTCTTTTCGGAATTCATGGGCGGCATGGCCACCCGGCTGGAACGGGAAGAGACCGACATTCTCGTCAGCGTGACAGTTGACAACAATCTCGATGAGGAGCTGGCTATTTTCAGCCGGCTAGCGGCGAGCGGTCGTGTGGATGGCATTATCGTGCACTCACCGCGTCCGGAGGATGAGCGTATCGCGCTGCTCAACCGGCTCGGCGTACCCTTCATCGTGCACGGGCGCTCAAAGACACCCTTCGAACATGCCTGGCTCGATATAGACAACCATGATGTGACCTATCGCCCGACGATCCATTTTCTCGAGCGCGGCCACCGGCGTATAGCCCTCATCAATGGGCCGGTCGGACGAACCTTCGTACGGGATCGTGAACAGGGTTTCCGCGAGGCGCTGGCTACCCACGGCATTACGCCCGATCCGCGCTTCATGATGAATGAGCACTTCAGCGAAGAGACCGCGTTCCGCTTCGCCCGTTCGCTGCTGGAGCAGACACCGCGCCCGACAGCCTTTGTTGCGGGTGCCATGATGACGGCACAGGGCGTCTACCGTGCTGCGACCCAGATGGGGCTGACAATCGGCAAGGATGTTTCCGTCATCGCCCATGACGATGTGTTTCCTTACCTCACGCCTGAAAGCATGATGCCGCCGCTTTCGACCACCCGCTCGCCCATGCGCATGGCAGGAATAAGGGTGACGGACCTTCTTCTGCAGATCATCGGCGGTCGCCCCGTCCGCGAGGTTCAGGAACTGTGGCCTGTGGAGCTGATTTTGCGAGAATCGGTCGGCCCTGCCTGAGCTTTGGGCCATAGCTCACTGATTCCACTCCATTTTGTGAACGCCGATTGAGAACGTTCGCCTTTAGTCATCTATACGACAGCATCGTCTCATGTATAATCGGAAGGGTATCGGGTTCATGGAACAGAGACCCGGACCGGCGCGTTGAGGGACGTGTCGATGGAGGACGATGGATGTTTGAATTTCTAAAACCGCAACAGCAGCCTGTAATCGATGACGTCGAGGCGACCGGCACCTATGCCGATGCGTTGCTCAACGTAACGAGCCCGGAATTGACACGTTCCACGGCGCGCGAACACGGGCATGAAGCCCATTCACGCGATTATTGTGAAAATCGCGACATTTCCCGTAGCGCTCTCGGTTTTGCCTGAGCGATCACGAAATCTTCCTCGAAAGAAACGGAACGGACGGACCGCGCCTGCGTTTCCTTCCTACGACCCGCAGGGCGGCGCAACTTGATCCAGAGGACCTTCCCGGCTTTATGACCGATGGGCGAACTGGGTGTTGCGCCGTCTGAGTGGCGGCGTTGCAACGCAGTGTCGCGATAGATCAAGAGCAGCGACTTCCGTGAGGTCCGCCGCGCTGACATCAGGAGACCGCAATGACGACAATTCCGGTTGAGCCCTATCCGGAACCGCCGATGCCGGTTCCACCCCAGCCCGACATCCCCCCGATCAAAGAGCCGGAGCCCGATCGTTTGCCCGACGAGGTGCCCACACCCAATCCCGACGAAAACGACGAGCCTCCGAAGGTGTTTTAGGCCGGATCGGGTGACTCGAATTTTTTGCTCACAAAAGGTGAGTCCGCGAGTCCGAAACGCCAAGGATAATCGATCGCTCGGCTGATGCCGATCCGCCTGCCGATGCTGACGGCGGTTGCCGTTTTCGGCAGCTGCAGGAAAAAAGGTGGCGCCTCGAGCGCGGCGCCGTCCATTTCTCCCGTGATGGCCATTGCCTGGCAAAGCCTTCCCGGGCCGGAGCATAGGAGTCTGAGTTTGTCAGTTCCCCGTCGCAGTTTCATCATGTCGATACCGGTTCGCGGTTCGATCGCGCGAAGAAGCACGGCTGAACCCGGGGAACAGACGAAGTTGGCGCACCAGTGAATGCCGTACGACCGGTAGACGTAGAGACGTCCGGCTGGCCCAAACATTGCCCGGTTGCGCGGGGTTTTCCCATTGAAACTGTGCGACGCCGGATCATCTGGATGATAAGCTTCGGTCTCGACGATGACGCCGCCGGTATTACCGACGCGAAATTCCGCTCCGATGAGCGCGCGGGCCACATCCACTGCGTCGCGAAGGAAAAAACTCTTGTCCATTTCCGGACCAAAGACCTGATTCATCGGAACCCCTTCCACGCTATGTCGTTCTGAAGTGAGCTTTTACTCATTTCCCGCATCGGCCTTGTCGATGAATCCAGCCGGAGGGCATGTCATGCAACTTTCGACGACTTATGTAAAACGCAATGACGGATCTATCTCCGTCGAGTTTGCCGGCAGCGACGGCGATCACGTTTCGGTTCGCCTTGCCGATGGTCTGGAAGGGATCGACGACGCAGAAGCGATTAAACGGGCGAGCGCCGTGATGGTCCAACTCACCGCATTTGGAACGCGCCAGGGTGCCGACGCACCCTCGCAATTTTCCCGCCTTGGAACGGCTCAGAATGATGGAACGCGCGAGCAGGGTGAGCGCGTGCAGGCGAGCGCCCGGACCGCGAGGGACCGTGACGTTCTGGAGGAGGAGCTGGAAGAGGGGCTGGAGGACAGCTTTCCGGCCAGTGATCCCGTCTCGGCGACCGTTACCTCCATCGCCTCGCGAAAAGGGGGGCTGTGACATTGACTGTTCGTAAAGTCGCTCTCGTGACCGGGGCCGGTTCAGGTATCGGACGCGCCGCCGCCCTTCATCTCTCCACCAAGGGTTTTTCGCTCGGGCTGCTCGGGCGCACGCAGTCCGAACTGGAGGACGTTGCCGACGACATTACCGCCCGTTCCGGCGCCTCGAAAATTCTCATCGCCGACGTGTCGGATGAGGAGGCCATGCGGAGCGCCGTTGCAGCGCTGGTGGAGGATTTTGGCCGCCTTGACGTCGTGGTGGCCAATGCTGGCGTCAACGGTGTCTGGGCGCCTATCGATGAACTCAAACCCTCGGAGTGGGACGACACGATACGCATCAATCTCCGCGGCACCTATCTCACGGTTCATGCCAGCGTGCCACATCTGAAGGCGGCAGGCGGCGGTTCCATCGTCATTGTCTCCTCGATCAACGGCACGCGCACCTTCACTTCGCCCGGCGCGACCGCCTATTCGGTCACGAAGGCAGGGCAGCTTGCCATGGCCCAGCAACTGGCGCTGGAGCTTGGGCGGCACCGCATCCGTGTCAACGCAGTGTGCCCGGGTGCGATCAAAACGGCAATCGACGAGAATACGAAGATACGCGCACGGGAAAAAACCGAGGTGCCGGTTCGCTTCCCCGCAGGAGATATTCCGGTGACGGGCGGTGTGGCGGGAACGAGCGAGGATGTCGCCGAACTGATCGGTTTTCTCGCCTCCGATGCGTCCCGCCACGTGACCGGCACACCGGTCTGGATCGACGGCGGCCAGGGGCTTCTCCGCTAGATGCTTCTCCGGCGTCATGCCCGGAGACCATCACGGGCTTGTGTCCCTATGATTAACGAAAGGGTAACGTCTGTTCACGAGACTTTGTCCATGGATGAGGTTGCCGTGTTGTGGCCACCTTCGATAGTTAAGCGTCTGCCGGAAAGGCGGGCAAATCAGGCGGGCAGAAATATCCATGGGTATGCAGGCTGTGCTGAACTTCGCGGTGGCGGGGTTGCGGCAAAAGTTCAAGACGGGGGCAAAACTGGCTGCGGTCATCGCGATCGGCGGTAGCCTTGCCGCGTGCACCTCAATGGGTCTCGACAGCGTGAAAAAAGATCCGCCGAAGCTGTCGTCCAAGATGATGGCGCAGATGTCAGCCAAAAGCATGCGTCCGGAAAGCCCGGTTCTCGTTCGCATCTTCAAGCAGGAGAGCGAGCTCGAGGTCTGGAAGATCGACAAGACCGGCAATTATGCGTTGCTGAAGACATATCCCATGTGCCGCTGGTCCGGAAAACTCGGGCCGAAGATGAAAACGGGAGACCGTCAGGCGCCGGAGGGTTTTTATCATGTCTCGGCCGGCATGTTGAACCCGAATTCGCAATATTACGTCTCATTCAATCTCGGTTACCCCAACCGGCTGGAATCCGCGCTCGGCTATACCGGCGAGGCGCTGATGGTGCACGGCGCCTGTTCATCTTCCGGCTGCTACGCGATGACAGACGCGCAGGTGGGTGAGATCTATGCCATTGTCGCGCGTGCGCTGCAGGGTGGGCAGGACCGCTTCCAGGTCCAGGCCTATCCCTTCCGCATGACCGCAAGGAACATGGTGGCGCACCGGAACGATCCCAACATGCCCTTCTGGAAGACGCTGAAGGAAGGTTATGATTATTTCGAGGTGACGCGGCGCCAGCCCAAGGTCTCCGTCTGCGGCCGCCGTTATGTCTTCAATAGTGAATTTGCCGAAGGCGAGCCTGCCGATCCGCTGGCAGCATGCCCGCCGGCCGTCAACCAGAATGACCCGCTGGTGGCATCGAGGCTGGCCGAGGAGCAACAAAAACTTGCCGCGGCGATGAGCGAGGGAACTTCCGCCCCCCTCAGCGCGTATGTAGACGGCGGCATGCATCCGAGCTTCCGGGCCATACTGAAATCGAGCGGCGCCAAGGCAATGGCATCGCAGGTTTCCGGCACGAAGTACCCTATAAGCCGCCCCGAGGCGGCGCTGGCAGATCCCTTTGCCAGTGTGAGATGACGTAAATGAGGTTTTTCAATTGAACGAGACGATGACGACCCGGCGGGGTTTCCTGCTTGGAGCAGGCGGTTTGGCACTTGCCGGACTTGCGGGTTGCAACACCACGGCACGTGAAACCGCGAGGCCGGCCGCTCCCGCGGAAGATCCGATGTATGCGCTGATGTACGGCCCGAAACCGGACGAGCAGTTCCCGCTGCCGGAAATTCCCTATAAGCGCATTCCGCGCCAGTTCCTGCGGCAGATGGTGGCGAACCCGACCGGCGAGCGCCCCGGCGTGATCGTGGTCGATACTGCCAACCATTTCCCTTTATCTGACCTATGAAAACGGGCAGGCCATGCGTTACGGCGTGGGTCTTGGCCGCGCGGGCTTCGAGTGGTCGGGCCGCGGCGTCATCCAGTACAAGCGGCAATGGCCGCGTTGGACACCGCCAGACGAAATGATCGCCCGTCAGCCGGAGCTGGAGCCTTATAGCAGCCGCAATGGCGGCATGGAGCCGGGTCTCAAGAATCCGCTCGGTGCGCGTGCACTGTACATCTTCAAAGATGGCAAGGACACGATCTATCGTCTGCACGGCTCGCCCGAATGGTGGACAATTGGCAAATCCGTGTCTTCAGGCTGCGTTCGCCTGCTGAACCAGGACATAGTCGATCTCTACAATCGCGTGCCAGATGGGACGCCGATTGTGGTGACAGCGCTCGGTCCCGCACAGCAGGGTGTGCCGATTGGTCAGGAAGGCGTGCCTGTCGCGCAATATGGCAATGGCGCAGTCGGTGACGGTTTGTCACAGCCGATGCAGACCTACTGACCTTAAGAGATGTGGGCCGCCGGCAACGGCGGCTCAACCGCGTCGGGCGGTCCGCTGTCGGTATCATTCATGGCGTTGTACCTCCCAGGTAAACGGCGCAGCACGTTACCGGTGCCCCGCCGGAACAGCGGGGCTTAGCCAGGGAATGTGTTCTGGCACAGCCCTCTAGCCGACTGCGCGGCTCATGGGCAACATTTCATCGAAATGGACCGGACCGGCCATAACCAGCGGCATGCTCGCCTCAAGGCAGGCGGAGATGAATGCTTCCCGTGCCACTTCCGCGGCTTCGAGCCTGGACAGCGCGGCGCGGCATTTTTGCACGGCGCGCTTATAGCGTTCACCACGGCGAAGCGGCCATTCGTTTTCCAGAAAATCCAGGGCGTCGTAAACGCTGAGAAACGATCTCTCAAGGCCGCATTGCATGCGCACCCGAACAGGCGCTCTAAACAAAACTTCCGGGCTGTTCATCTTTACCTCCAATCTTAAACAACCAGATCAAGAAGCCTGAAAAATATTGGAGCGGCGGCGCCCCGGATCAAGATCGGACACACAAATTTTCGCTGCGCCGATAAGCGTCGGCACCTAGCGTTGTTCTTTATCCTCCCTGTGCGGACAGCGCTTCATCATTTTGTCGATGGCCGCCCTATCACCTGCAAACCGTTCAAACAGTTCTGCCGCCTGCACCAAGGTCAACGCATATACTTCCTGAATCTGTTCGATAGTGTAGTTCCGGGTGTTCGCATCGTTCATTTTTCAGCCGTCCTTCTTGCGATGAACGCGCGGAGGATTGTGAAGTTCTGCCCGGGATCCGGTCTGAAGAACTTCGCCGGCGCGCCGCCTGATCAACTCGCACGTCCGGGTGCGAGCCTAGCCGTGTCGCGCCAGCTTCTCCATCACACAAAGATCACCAGCAGCCATCTATCGTCAGTTTTTGTCGAGGCCCTGGGCCATTTCCAGATGATGCTGGAGCGCCGGTAAAGTTTTTGCCGCCCACGCCTTAAGCTCCGGATTATCGCCGCCTTCGGCGTAGCGCTTGAAAAGATCAACGGCGTCTTCATGCGCATCGACCTGATCATCGATATATTCTTCGTTGAACTCGTTGGCGTCGAGTTTTGCGAGGTCGTCTACTTCTTCCTTGTGATCATCTGTCAGAGCGGTGACCGGTGTCCCGTTCACCTTGCCGCCGGATAACAGGGTTTTCAGTTCCGAACTGGTTTTCTCATGCTCGGCGATCATTTGCTGCGCAAAGGCTTTGGTTTCCTCGTTCCCTTTGGTGAGGGCGAGTTTGCTTGATTCAATTTCGAAGATATCGCTTGCCGAGGCCTGCAAGATGAAATCCTCGGTTTTTGGCGCGACGCCAAGTGCGGAATTGACGCCGGTGGATTCCGTCGCGGATTGCGCCAAAGCAGTTCCGGCGACGAGTGCGAACGCGAGGGAAAGAATGGTCTTCATTGTTGAGCCTCCTGATGGTTGAGGCTCCACCAACCGTGATGGGCAAGAAATGTTCCTCGGGGTGGAAGAAAAGCCCGCTTGAACGGCGTTGCCGGTTGCCGGAGTTGACGCATCGCCTCGGGATAATGTCCATGCGAGGCGGGCACTCTGTACGGGCCAGAATTCAGGGGTCGACTTCGATCCGAATGATGCTATGGTTCATACATTGCCATCAACCGAATTCGTAGGCGGTGGCAACTGAGGGTTGCTATGTGCTCCCGCTTGCTTTTTGCGGAGATGCACATATGTTGTATCCGTCAAATTTCGAATATTGTCTGCTACGACGAATTCTCGTTCGTTGGGCCGCCCGTTTCACATCAGATGAGACGTTGCAGGCCAAACTCGTGGAAAAGACGATACGCAAAACTCTTCAGGATTTTCTGCTGAAGGATGATGGTGCAGCCATCGACCTCGAGTTGCTCGCGACGATGCGCCGGTTGGCGTTATGCGAGTTTGGTGTGAAAAGAGATCAGCAAAATCAGGCGCCGCCGGTTGACGTGGCCGAAGGACGCGGCGCATCTCCGCAATAGCGGTATTTCCGCAGCTATATCGCTCCGACTGCGCCATAGGGCGGTACGGAGAACGGTGGCCGGATATCGGCAGTTGACCGCAATTTTCTTTCTTTTCCGTTGGCGGGAGTGTTTTTTCCTTTCCGCGATGCAATAGAGCGGTTATTTCCGCGTCAGAAAACGCGCACTTTGCTAGATGTGCGCAGCTATTGACATGACCCGGACCCTTTGATGACGACTGACGTTCCCTGCGCATTGGCGGTTGACGATATCCACAAGAGCTTTGGCTCTAACGAGGTTCTGAAAGGTATTTCGCTCAAGGCGCACAAAGGGGACGTCATTTCCGTCATTGGCTCCTCAGGCTCCGGCAAGAGCACCTTCCTCAGATGCATCAACTTCCTCGAAGTTCCGGATCGTGGGCGCGTTATCGTGAATGGCGAGGAAGTGGCCGTGAAGTACGGTCGGGACGGCAATGCCCTGCCGCAGAGCTGGCGCCAGGTGGAGCGTTTGCGCACCGGTCTTGGCATGGTCTTTCAGAATTTCAATCTATGGGCCCACCGCACTGTACTTGAGAACATCATAGAAGCCCCGGTGCATGTGATGGGCGTGAAACGTGCGGAAGCCATCGAGAAGGCTGAAGCGCTGCTGCACAAGGTCGGGCTTTACGCGAAGAAGGATGCTTATCCGGCGTTCCTGTCCGGCGGTCAGCAGCAGAGGGCAGCCATAGCCCGCGCGCTCTGCGTGGAGCCGGCGGTGATGCTGTTCGACGAACCCACCTCGGCGCTGGACCCGGAGCTGGTCGGCGAGGTGTTGAAGGTGATCCGTGATCTCGCCGAGGAAGGCCGCACCATGCTTCTGGTGACACATGAGATGCGTTTTGCGCGCGATGTGTCGAGCCATGTCATGTTTCTGCATCAAGGCCGCGTGGAAGAAGAAGGATCGCCGGAACGGGTCTTCGGCAATCCTCTGAGTGCGAGGTGCCGGGAATTCACCGGCGCGCTCGCGAGCTGATTTTTTCGTAACAGGAGATTTAAATGAAATTCTTCGCCTCAATGCTGGCCGGTGCGGCTTTCGCACTGTCCGCTTTCTCCGCCAGCGCAGACGTCCGCTTCGGCGTCATGAACGAAAGCTATCCGCCTTTCTTCGCGCAGGACGCCAGCGGCAAATGGCAGGGCTGGGAAATCGACCTGATGGATGCCGTCTGCGCCGAGATGAAGGAGAAATGCTCCATCGTCGCGCTATCCTGGGACGGTCTCATTCCCGCGCTTGAGAGCAAGAAATTCGATGTGATCTGGTCTTCCATGTCCAACACGCAGGAGCGCCAGAAGGTGATTGGCTTCACCGACAAATATTACAATACCCCGAGCAAGCTGATCGGGGCCAAGGACGGAAAGCCGGGGGCAACGGCTGAAGACGTGAAAGGCAAGACCATCGGTATCCAGGTCGCCACCATTCAGTCTGCCTATTATGCAAAGTATTTCAAGGATGTAGCCGACGAAAAAACCTACCAGACGCTGGATGAGGCGTTTCAGGATCTGGCTGCGGGTCGTATCGATTACGTCTTTGGTGACTCACTTGTTCTCGACACGTTCTTGAAAAGCGATGCCGGCAAGGATTGCTGCGCGGATGCCGGCAATGTTGCTGACGACCCGGAAATCCTCGGACTTGGCGTTTCAGGTGGCGTACGCAAGGACGACACCGAACTGAAGCAGAAGCTGAACGCCGCCATCGCCGCCGTCCGCGCCAGCGGTAAATATGATGAGATCACCAGGAAGTACTTCAGCTTCGATATCTACGGCGCGAAGTAATCCGGGTCGGGTTCGGCAGATGGCAAGCCTGGATACAATGTTGCAGCTTCTGTCGCCCTATCCTCCGGGATGGGGTGGTACCCTGTTGACGGGTGCTGCAGCGACGCTTGCCATCTCGGCCGGGGCCTATCTCATCGGCATCGTCATCGGCATGGCGGGCGCCTTGGGCAAGCTTTCGGGCAACCGCGTGCTCGAAACCGTCCTCAATCTCTACACCACGCTCATCCGCTCCGTGCCGGAACTGATCCTGATTGTCGGGCTTTATTATGCCGGAACCGACGGGCTCAATCGCCTGCTGCAGCTGGCCGGATTGCCGGTGCTCGAAGTCAACGGCTTCATAGCGGCAGTGGCGGTTCTGGGCTTCGTGCAGGGCGCCTACATGACGGAAGTGCTGCGCGGGGCGATAATGGCGATCCCCAACGGCCAGATCGAAGCGGCGAGGGCTTTCGGCATGTCTCCCCTCCTGCGGTTTCGCCGTGTCGTTCTGCCGGCGCTTTTGCCCAATGCCCTGCCGGGGCTTTCCAACCTGTGGCTCGCCGTCACCAAGGACAGTGCGCTTGTCGCCGTTGTGGGGTATCAGGAACTGGCGCTCGCGACCCGGCTCGCGGGTGCAAGTACCAAGCAGTATTTCCTGTTCTTCATGGCCGCGGCCCTGATGTATCTGGCGATCACCCTCGTCTCCAATTTCATCTTCAGGCAGATCGAACGGCACGTGCGCCGTGGTCAGCCCAGTCTGGCGTGAGGGAGATTGGCGATGGATTTTTCCTGGGTCGGGAAATACTGGCCGCTTCTTCTCTCCGGAGCATGGCAGACGATCGCCCTGCTCGTGATCTCCGTCTGCTGCGGTTTCGTTCTCGCCATCGGACTTGCCTTCGCGCAGGTCAGCGGCGGCCGAATGACCCGGATTCTCGCGCGTGGTTATTGCACCTTTTTTCGGGGCACGCCGCTGCTGATACAGCTCTGGCTGCTCTATTACGGCGTGGGGTCGCTCTTGCCCATGGTGCCGGGGCTGCGGCAAAGCTTTCTGTGGCCGGTGCTGCGCGAAGGTTTCTTTTTTGCGGCGGTCAGCTTCACGCTGAACTACGCAGCCTATGAAGCCGAAGTTCTTCGTGGTGCGTTGCTGGGCGTTCCAAAAGGCGAACTCGAGGCGGGCAGGGCCTTCGGCATGAGCCGCTTCACGCTGGCGCGCCGCATCTGGCTGCCGCGCGCGATCCGCGCGGCGCTGCCGACGATCGCGGGTGAAGTGGTGATGCAGCTGAAAGCCACGCCGCTTGCGTTCACGGTGACAGTCATGGATCTTTACGCCGTCGCCTACAAGGTGCGGCAGGACACCTTGCTGGTCTACGAGCCGCTTTTCGTCGTGACGATTTTTTATCTCATCCTCACCGCCATCATTGCCCGCTGCTTCGGTTTCATCGAGGCGCAGGTGCCGGTGCGCCGATAGCCTATCAAGGAGTTCTCATGAGCGATATTCGTATTCTGGACGGTGGCATGAGCCGCGAATTGCAGCGGCTGGGCGCTGAACTGAAGCAGCCCGAGTGGTCGGCGCTCGCGCTCATCAACGCCCCGGACATCGTCCGCCAGGTGCATGCGGAATTCATCGAGGCCGGCGCGGATGTGGTGACCACCAATTCCTATGCGCTGGTCCCTTTTCATATCGGCGAAGACCGGTTCAACAAAGAAGGTGCTTCACTGATCGCCCTTTCCGGTCGCCTGGCGCGTGAAGCGGCGGATGCTTCGAAGCGTAATGTGGCCGTGGCCGGCTCGCTTCCTCCGATCTTTGGCTCCTACGAGCCAGAAAATTTCGATCCCTCTCGCGTTCAGGACTATCTGAAGGTGCTGGTCGAAAATCTTCAGCCACATGTGGATGTCTGGCTTGGAGAGACCCTGAGCCTTGTCGCTGAGGGTGAGGCGGTGCGGCAGGCGGTAGCCGAGACGGGCAAGCCTTTCTGGATTTCCTTCACGCTGAACGACGAACCCGCTCAGGTGAACGGTGCGGAGCCCAAGCTGCGTTCCGGCGAGACCGTGCGCTCCGCCGCCGAATGGGCCGCCGGATCAGGTGCCACAGCGCTGCTCTTCAACTGCAGCAAGCCGGAAGTGATGAGGGCTGCCTTAGAAACCACAGCCGCCGTCTTCAAGGAAAAGGGTGTTGCTCTGGATATTGGCGTCTATGCCAATGCCTTCGAAGGCGAACAGGGCGACTCCGCCGCCAATGAGGGGCTGCACGGCACGAGAGTGGATCTGACCGATGATGTCTATTCCCGCTTCGCCTGCTCCTGGGCAGATGCGGGGGCCACCCTGATCGGCGGCTGCTGCGGTATTGGCGCTGCGCATATCCATACGGTTGCCGATACGCTTCGCCGGCGTGGCACTGGCAGAACGATCTGAAAAGAGAGCCCCCTTGTCGAAAAGGTGCGTGCCATCGCCAGCCGCCTGGCCAAGCTCAAGCGCCGGTCCCGGCCGCATGGTGATCTGACAGGGCACATATGGGCGTCCCACGGGCGAGGGCGGCCTGCGCTCGATTCAGGAACTTTCCATGTTACTGGTAGAAAAATGAAAAAGGCTGCAATTTAGATTGCAGCCTTCCTGGTAAATCCAGTTATTCCGCTCTTTTCAGCGCGTCGCCGAGAATGGAAACGATGTCGTCGAAGTGAGATTTTTCGGCGATCAGCGGCGGTGAAAGAGCAATGATGTCGCCGGTGACGCGAATGAGCAGGCCACGTTCGAAGCAATCCACAAAGACATCATAGGCACGGGCGCCGATCGCGCCGTCGCGCGGCTGTAGTTCTATGCCGGCGATGAAACCGATGGTGCGGATGTCGATGACGTTGGGCGAGCCCTTGAGCGAATGAATGGCATCGTGCCAGGCGTCCTGCAATTCGGAGGCGCGGGTGAAGAGGCCCTCGTCGCGATAGATGTCCAGCGTTGCGATGCCTGCGGCGCAGGCGACGGGATGGCCGGAATAGGTATAACCATGGAACAGTTCTATCTGGCTTTCGGGGCCATGCATCAAGGCATCATGAACCTTGCGGCTGGTGAAGACCGCACCCATGGGGATAGCTCCGTTTGTGAGCCCCTTCGCCGTGGTGACGATATCGGGCGTCACGCCGAAGTAATTACTGGCGAAGGATGAGCCCATCCGTCCGAAACCGGTGATGACCTCATCGAAGATCAGCAGAATGCCGTACTTGTCGCAGATGGCGCGCAGGCGTTCCAGATAGCCTTTCGGTGGCACGAGGACACCGGTGGAGCCCGCCACGGGTTCCACGATGCAGGCGGCGATGGTTTCCGCACCGTGCAGGGCGACCAATCGTTCCAGATCGTCCGCGAGCTCGGCGCCGTGCTCTGGCTGGCCCCTGACGAAGCTGTTCTTCGCAAGATCGTGGGTGTGACGCAGATGGTCGGCGGGGATTTGCGGGAAGACGCGGCGGTTGTTGACGAGGCCGCCCACGGAAATGCCGCCGAAACCGACACCGTGATACCCACGTTCGCGGCCGATGAGGCGGCTGCGCGTCCCCTGGCCAATGGCTCGCTGATAGGCGATCGCGATTTTGAGCGCCGTATCGACCGATTCCGATCCCGAACCAGTGTAGAAGACGCGGTCCAGTTTGCCGCCTTCCGGGCCGGGGGCGATTTCCGCCAGCCGTTCGGCAAATTCGAATGCGACCGGGTGACCCATCTGGAATGAAGGTGCGTAATCCATAGTGGAAAGCTGATGCTTCACTGCGGAGGCAATCTGCTGGCGTCCGTGGCCGGCATTAACGCACCAGAGGCCAGCCGTTCCATCGAGAACCTGACGGCCATCATTGCTGGTGTAATACATGCCTTCGGCGCTCGCCAGCAGACGGGGATTGGCCTTGAACTGCCGGTTGGCGGTAAAAGGCATCCAGTAGCTGTCAAGCGATGTGGAATTAGATCGGCTCGGGTTGTCCATCACGGTTCTCCTGTTCATGGCCGACGATTGAAAGCTATTTTCTTCACCGGACAAGCCCTTTTCTCCATGTGGCGAAGTGATTGAAAATACTGTAGGCGTGAAGACGGGTTTTCGATATTTCGAACAACGGCAACGGGGGCGACGGGATGTCGGTGGATATAGGGGGACGTTTGCGCCATCTGCGGCTGCGTCACAATATTTCCCAACGGGAACTGGCAAGGCGTGCTGGTGTCACTAATTCTACGATTTCCCTGATCGAATCGAACACCTCGAACCCCTCTGTGGGCGCGCTGAAACGCATTCTCGATGGCATACCGATAGGGTTGGCCGAATTTTTCGCCTTTGAGCCGGAGACGAGCCGTAAGGCTTTTTACCGGGCGGACGAGCTGGTTGAAATTGGCAAGGGCCCGATCTCGTTTCGCCAGGTGGGCGAGAATGTCTTCGGCCGCAGCCTGCAGATACTGAAAGAGTGCTACCAGCCCGGCGCCGATACCGGCAAGGTGCCCTTGGTCCATGATGGCGAAGAAGGCGGCATTATCCTTTCAGGGCGACTGGAAGTGACGGTGGACGAGGAGAGGCGGGTGCTCGGCCCGGGTGATGCCTATTATTTCGAAAGCCGAAGGCCACATCGCTTCCGCTGCGTCGGACCGGTGGCCTGTGAGGTCATCAGCGCCTGCACACCGCCAACCTTCTGATTCCCCCAAATTTGGGCCTCGAAGCACCTTCAGGACAGGCCCGCAGGGCTGCGTTCAAAAAAAGTGGCCGTTAGCTATGCGGTTTTCGCGTGGCTGCCATGACAATAATGCAGTTTCTCGCCACTCTTTTGCCGCCTTTGCCGCCTTTTAGCGATTTTTCTATTGCTTTTTCTTGGCGAGGTGCAGGTAGGGGGTAAAAAAATCCCAGCCAATATGTCAAATTTTATATGCATTGCCACAATCTTGCTGCGCCGCAAAAAAATTTAATAGTCTGTCATGTGCTGCGCTGTTCTTAACGTTCCTGTCTCATCTCGCCAAGTTATAAGAAACACATAAGAAAAGGCTATCGCTCGCACAAAAACCAATACATGAGACGGCGTCACCCATGCTCTCAAGACATGGCCTCCAGCACATTTGTTGCTTTTTTATGCAACCGTTAATATTGCCCGGACATTGATCGGCCGCTCACGCAAGAAATCGCATAGACGGTTATGGGCAATGTGCCTTACAAAAAATCCATTAGCATCAAATTCCGAACACAGACTTGTTATCTCCTTTAGACGGAAAGACGCGCCTCCGGGCACCGACCAATCGCAAAACATAAATGGAGTTCTCTCTATGAAGTCCGCGACCCAATCGGCTGAACAGACACTCAGCAGCTCCGAAGATTTCGATGTCAGTTTCCCTATCGGGGGCATCGCAAAACGCAGCTTCGATATGACATCGGCTGCTCTTGCGCTGCTCATCTTCAGCCCGATATTCCTGCTGATCGCCGTTCTGGTGAAGATGTCCGACCCCGGTCCGATCTTTTATGGTCACCGTCGTGTGGGACATAATGGCCGCTATTTCCATTGCCTGAAATTCAGGACGATGGCGATGAACGGCGATGAGATCCTGCGGCAATATCTTGCCGCCAATCCGGAAGCCGCCGAGGAATGGCGGGCTACCCGCAAGCTCAAGAACGATCCGCGTGTTACGGCCGTTGGCGCCGTGCTGCGCAAGCTCTCCCTTGATGAACTGCCGCAGCTCATTAACATCCTTCGTGGTGAAATGAGTGTGGTTGGCCCGCGTCCCGTCGTGGACGAGGAGCTGAGCTACTATGAAAGCGCTGCCGCCTATTATCTTAGCACCCGCCCGGGTCTGACCGGCCTGTGGCAGATCAGCGGCCGTAACGACGTGTCTTACAAGACCCGCGTTGCCTTCGACACACAATATGTCCAGAACTGGTCGATGCGGCAGGATGTCTTCATCATCGTCAAGACCATTCCCGCCGTGTGCCTGTCACGCGGAAGCTACTGAAAACCGATATTGAGTTCGGCTATATCGATCTTCGCTTCGACACGCACCCCGACCGGGATCCCAAGTCCGGTCTTCGGGTGCGTCATTGGTGCTAATCATACCGGCCGCTTCTTGCGGCGCCGCCTTGCCGGTCTCGCGACGGCCTGATCGCCTGTATGGCGATCCGCTAACAGGGAGTTTCCCGATGAACGGCTTTTCCGCCGCCCACCGCCCGTTTGTGGCCCTCGTTCTTGCTGCTACCGTCGCTTTTTCCGCGCCGCTTTCCACAATGGCTGCGGATGGCGCTCAATATAAGCTCGGTACCGCGGACAAGCTGCGTATTCGCGTTGCCGAATGGCAACCGGCCGACGGCAGCATCCGCAACTGGGACGTCATCAACGGCGACTATTCCGTCGGGCCATCCGGTACGCTGTCCTTGCCCTTCATCGGTCAGCTCGACGTCGCAGGCAAGACGCCTTCCGAGGTGAGCGACCAGATCGGCGCTCAGCTTCAGAGCAAGTTCGCCCTCCGCAACCTGCCTTCGGCCTCCGTAGAGATCGCCCAGTTCCGGCCGATCTTTCTGAGTGGCGATGTGCAGACACCGGGTGAATATCCCTATGCCCCTAACATCACCGTGCTGAAGGCTGTCAGTCTTGCAGGCGGCTTGCGGAGGTCCGACGCCGGACAGCGTTTTGCCCGCGACTTCATCAATGCACGTGGTGATGCCGCCGTTTATGATAACCAGCGGGCAAGGCTGCTTGCCCGCCAGGCGCGGTTGATCGCCGAGGTAAAGGGCGATCAGACGATTACCAAGACGCCGGAGATGGAAAAGATCGCCGAGATCGACACGCTTCTCGCCAGCGAAAGCGCGCTGATGAAATCGCGGACCGAGCGTTATACACTTCAGCTCAAGGCGCTGACGGACTTGCACGCGCTTTTGCAGAGCGAAGTCGAATCCCTGAAGAAAAAGTCGGAAACGCAAAACCGGCAGCTTCAACTCGCCAATGAGGACCGCGACCGCGTCAACAGGCTGAACGAGCAAGGCCTTGCCTTGTCGCAGCGGCGCATTTCGGCAGAAGAACGTGCGGCCGAGGTGGAATCAACCCTCCTCGATATCGACACGCAGTCGCTGCGCGCAAAACAGGATATCAACAAGGCAACCCAGGACGAGATCAACCTGCGCAACGACTGGGTGGCGCAGCGCTCCAAGGAGTTGCAGGATACGGAAGCGGAACTCGACAAGCTCAATCTGCAGCTGACCACCAGTCGCGAATTGATGTCGGAGGCACTGGCGCAATCGGCCGAGGCGATCCGCTTCGATCCATCGGGTAAGTCCGCGACGATAAGCTATGTCGTGGTGCGTGAAGAAAACGGCAAGCCGAAGGAGTTGAAAGTCGATGAAAATGCCTTGCTTCAGCCCGGCGACGTCATCAAGGTCTCTTCCGAAATCCTGATGCAGTGAGGTTTCAATGCGGATCGCCAAGTCGGCGCTGATCGATCCCGAACGCAATGAGATTTATGGAATGACGGCCGTTGCGCTGTCATTCTTCGTCTTCGCCTATTCGTCGCGTTTCGGGCAAGTCTCGGTTCTGGCCTATTATGGCATGTGGTTGCCGTTGGTGGCGGTCGACTACCGGCGCGTGCTCGGCAATTATCCACGTTACCTGTGGATTTTCGCCTTCGGCATTCTTACCGTCCTGTCCAGCTTCTGGTCGGAGGCGGTGTCTGTAACCATGCGCGCCTCCATTCAATACCTTACCCATATCGTCTGCGCGCTGGTTGCCATGCGCGTGATTTCAATCCGCACCCTGACGCGGGGCGCTCTGATTGGCATAGGCGTCGTCCTGCTCTATTCGCTGCTGTTCGGCATCTATCTTTTTGACGCGCTTGATGGGACCTACAGTTTCGTCGGTGCCTTCTCATCCAAAAACCAGCTCGGTTTCTATGCGTCGCTGGGCGTCATTTTTGCTGCCTCGTCTGTGCTGGTACTCAAGCAAAGGGGCATCTGGCTGCCGATTGCAGGCGTGACGGGACTCTTGTCTGCCTATAGCCTCATCGCATCCCAATCTGCCACCTCCGCCATCACCACCGCGGCCGTTGTCGCCCTCATCATCGGTTTTATCCCGATCGGGATGCTTTCGCCCGCAAACCGTAAAATGATGTTTTTTGCTCTCGGCGGTCTCGGAGCACTGCTTGCGGTGGCTTCGCTGCAATTCGGTCTGTTAGATGCCATTCTCGGTATCTTCGGCAAGGATTCGACGCTGACCGGCCGAACCTATCTCTGGCAGCAGGGCATAGAGGCTGCAAAGCAGGCTCCGATCCTGGGGGTCGGCTATCAGGGATTCTGGGTCGCAGGGTTTGCCGATGCCGAACGGTTGTGGAACGACTTCTTCATCACCGGCCGCAGCGGCTTCCATTTCCACAATACCTATATCGAGACAGTGGTGGAAAACGGCTTTGTCGGCATGATCCTGCTGGGCATGGTGCTTTACGGCACGCTGCTGGGGCATCTGAGATCGGTGCTGATGCGTCGAAGCGACCCGCAGGGCGTTATCCTTTTTGCGATTTGCGCGCTGTTCGTGGTGCGATCCTTCGTGGAGATTGACATCATCTTCCCCTATCAGATCGGTTCGTTCCTGCTTTATTTCGCGGCCGGAAAACTTTGCCTTCCGGTAAAGGCGGCGCGGAACGGTGAGACTCACCCCGCGATCGGCATGAGGCTGCAGACCAGACCCTAGAGATAATCCGCCGAGACATGTGGACTGGCGTGAATGAAGCTCCACATGTCCTTGCTGACCTCGACAATGTCGGCGATTGATTTTTCGAGCTGGCCGATTTCCTTTTCGTCCATGCGCTCGACCTTGCCGTAGCGGACCTGGCTGTCATCTTCCACCAGACGCATCAGCTGGGTGCTGGCGATATCGCCCTTTTCGTCAAAAGAATAGATGCAGTGATTGTATTTGTTGCGTGTCTTCGCTTCCCTCTTCAGCCGCGCCATGATGGAGAGGACAGTCTTCCGGTCCTTCGCGTCGGTGGAGGGAAGCTTTGCCAGGCGTTCGATGAGATCCATGCGCGCCCGCGTGGTATTGAGGGTGAGGAACACGACGATGGCAGCCTCCTTGTCCACTTTCAAAAGGTGGACGATCAGATAGATCATCAGGCTCTCGGTGTTGGTCCACACATAGTTCAGCCTGCCGACCAGCAGCAATACATCCGACATCGCCGCCATGACGCTTCTCCCGCCCCGACAAAACATCCTTCGACATCATATGCCGACTGTCGCGGAAAAGACAGGGTAGGTTACTGATATTTCTTCATCTTTCCTTGAAAGCACGGGACATGCTGTCAGCGATCGGCTTGGTCAGATATTCGAAGAAAGTACGCTCCGAAGTCTGGATCAAGACGTCGGCAGGCATGCCCGGCACGGGGCGGAAATTATGGACCTTGGCGATCTCCTCATCGGGCACCTGCACGCGCACGATATAAACATCCTTGACCTGCAGACCGGCGTTCTCCTCGATGCTATCGGCGGAAACGTAAAAAACCTTGCCGTTCAGGACCGGCGTGGTGCGGCGGTTGAGCGCCGAAAGACGGATCGCCGCCGTCTGCCCCTCGTGCAGCTGGTCAATCGAGGTTCTGAGCACCTGCGCCTCGAGGATCAGCGGAACATGGGCCGGCAGGATTTCCATGATCGGCTTGCCTGTCGTTATGACGCCCCCGGGCGTGTGATAATAAGCGCGCACGACAGTTCCGTTGACGGGGGAGCGGATGACGGTGCGCTCCAGCACTTCGGCGGCCCCACGGACCTGTTCGCGCACGCTGTCAAGATCGGACTCCGCCGTCTCCAGCGCGTCAAGCGCCGCCTGCTTGTTGGCGTTGACCGCAATGATCGCTTCCTGCTTGAATTTGGCGATCTCCGCTTCGCTCTGGTTCATTTCGCCGCTGAGACGGGCAATGTCCCCCATCGCATCGGCAATGGCGCGCTCCAGCGCCAGCATGTCGGTCTTGCGGATGACACCATCCTTGGCGAGCCTCTCCTTGGAATCGCGTTCCTGCGTGAGAAGCGCGAGTTGCCGGTCGAAGGACTGCTTCTGCCCGTCATAACCCGCATAACGAAACTCCAGCGACCTGATGTTCTTCTCGATCAGGTTCAACTGCTCTTCGAGCTTGATCAGTTTGCTGTGGAACACGATGTTCTGGCTCTGGATGATGGCGTTGATATCCGGATCGCCGGCTTCCTTCATGACGATGTCGGGCACTTTGAAGCTCTTTGCGCCCTGCGCTTCGGCGCGCAGGCGCGTGACGATGGTCTCAAGCCGAAGCCGCCGCAGTTGCAACATGCGTTCGTTGGCGAGCGCCGTCGTCTTGTCGAGTGTGAGCAGCACGTCGCCCGACTTGACCGTGTCGCCTTCGCTGACCATCATCTCCTTGATGATGCCACCTTCCAGATGCTGCACGACCTTGTTATTGCCGGTGGCGACGAAGCTGCCCTGGGCGATGATGGCGGAGGAGAGCGGTGCGGTGCCAGCCCAGTACCCGAACCCGCCGAAGGAGGCGAGCAGCACGGCAAGACCGATCGAGCTGTGCAGGCGGATTGAGCGCGGTACCTCGCTGTACCATTCCAGCTGACCCTGTGGTTTGACTTCGGCAATGGCGTTCTTTTTCCTGAACATGACGATCCTCAACCCTCGATCTGCGGGGACTGGCTGGCCTGGCGGCCATTGCCGGAGAGCGCTTTCAGCACGTCCATCCTTTCGCCGAACATGGCGACCGACCCGTCCTTCAGCACCATGATCTTGTCGACGCATTGCAGAAGCGCCGGCCGCTGGGTGATTGTGACAGTGGTGATGCCCTGTCTTTTGGCGTGCAGCAGAGCCTTGGCCAGGGCCTGCTCACCCTGGGTGTCGAGATTTGAGTTCGGTTCGTCCAGTACCACGAATTTGGGGTCGCCGAAGAAGGCCCGAGCAAGTGCGATACGCTGTTTCTGCCCGCCGGAAAGTGGTGCGCCATCGGCGGCGACCACGGTTTCATAACCCTGCGGGAAACCGGCAATCAACTCGTGAACGTCGGCCAGCACTGCGGCCTCATAGATTTGCCTGTCCTCTATATCGTCGCGCATGCGGCAGATATTGGCCTTGATGGTGCCCGGGAACAGCTGCACGTCCTGTGGCAGATAACCGATACTTTCCCCGAACTGCCGCTGGTCCCAGTTGCGCAGATCCATGAGATCGAGGCGGACATTGCCCGATGTAGGCAGGATGGAGCCGACCAGCATTTTGCCCAGTGTCGTTTTGCCAGAGCCGGAATTGCCGATGATGGCAAGCGATTCGCCCTTTTTCAGCGAAAAGGAGATGCCGTTCAGGATCACTTTCTTCTGCGGTGGCGGTACGAAGAGAATGCGCTCAACATCCAGGCGTCCTTCCGGATTGGGAAGGCGCAGGCGTGGGAAATTGAGCGGTGAGCTGATGAGGAGCTGCTTGATGCGGCCATAGGAGGCGGCCGATTTGTTGAACTGGTGCCAGCCCTCGATCGCTCCTTCAATGGGCGCGAGCGCACGGCCCGAGACGATGGAGGCCGCAATCACCATGCCGCCTGTCAGCTCGCCGGAGAGCGAAAGATGCGCGCCCCAGCCGAGAAGCGCAACCTGTGTGATCATACGCGCGGCCTTGGACACGCCAGAGAACATGATGTTTCGATCCTGTGCGGCCACATGCGATTTCAGCGAGCCCGCCGTTTCGCGGCCCCACATTTTTACCGCTTCGGGGATCATGGCGAGCGCATTGATGATCTGCGAATTGCGCGACATGGAATCGAGATGGAAATTGGCGCGGCTCAGATAACCCGAGGCTTCGGAGAATTGCCGTGCGGTGAAGCGCTGGTTCAGCCAGGCGATGGTGAACAGCACGGCGCAGCAGACCATGATGATAATACCGAGATGCGGATGGACCAGATAAACCACCACGATGAAGAGCGGCATCAGCGGCGCATCGAGAAAAGCGATAAGGGTTCCCGAGGTGAGGAATGAGCGCAATTGCTGTAAATCCTGCAATATCTGGTAATCCTTGCCGCTGCCATGCAGGGAGGCGCGTGCGGCGGCAGACAGGATGGGAGCGCCGAGCTGAACCTCGAGCTCCACAGCGGTACGCATCAGGATGAAGCGGCGGATGGCATCCATGAAAGCCTGCAGCAGTACCGCTCCGAGAACCGCGACCGTCAGCATCACGAGCGTATCCATCGAGCGGCTCGTCAGCACGCGGTCCGAAATCTGAAACAGATAAAGGGGTATGGCGAGAAGCAGGACGTTGATGGCGACGGTGAACAGCATCACCACAATCATGTTGCGGCGCACCGCGGCGATGCCCTTGGCAAGGCTTGCGGCGAAATTGATCGGTTCGCTGCGTTTATGAAAGCCGCTCTGGCTGCTGCCACCGCCGCCGCCACCACCGCCGCCATTGCCCGTTGGTTCCTTGCCATCGCCGCCACCGCCCGTCGCCGGGCGTCGTTCGTTTTCACGGATCGGACCGTCATTGTTGTCGATAGTCTTGACGAAGGGGAGGTCGGGCGCGCTCTTCAGTTCTGCATTGTCGATCTTGGCTTTGGGGGCAGGTCGCGACGCGGGGTGTGGCTCCTGTTGCGGTGCCGGATTTCCCGCTGGCATATCCCGCAATGTGCCGGGTTGCGGAGTCGTAGGCGAGGGCTGTGGGGCCACCTCCGGAGAGGGCGGGGTTGCCCTAGCGATCTGTTCCGCACCCGACAACTGGCGAAGGTTCTCTACGGCTTCATTGATAGCTGAAATACAGGCGTCCGTCAGCTTGCTGTCTTCCGCGTCCTGATCCAGCGGTAAATCCAGCGAGCGTCCATCCGCAATCGTTCTTCTTGAAATATGATCCATTTTTATCGGTCCCCTCGGTGATCTTGCGGCTTTTGCGGTTACACAGGCGGAACTACCGCCGGCAAAACCTACGCGGTGACCGCTTGCATGACGTCGGATGAGTGGGCATTGGACCACGACAGGTCGTGCCCGGCATTGATGACGCCGTCGGATTCGTTTTCGATGGTGGCGGGATCGTCGTGGAGAAAAGCGATGACCTCGTTCGCAAGTTGACCCGGTTGCGCCGGCTGCGACGTATCGTTTTCGATGATGCCGCCCTGTATCAGAATGGCGTCGGAATAAACGCCGCCGGCAACATAGGTGGTGGAACCGAAGCTGTCATAATCAATGATCTGCGCGAGATTGATGACGGCATTGCTGCCGGTATCGATATGGACGTCGGCATTCTCGTTGTTTTCGAGTACCTTGGCCGCGGCCTGGGTAACGTCGTCGGAATCGCCGAGCACACTCACCTGCTTGATGATGCTGACATCGTAGAGATTGCCGGTGATATAGAGGACGCTCAGACCCTCATAGCCGGCGAAATTGACGTCATGGGCAAGCGCATCCGGCATGTTGGGATCGCGCTCGTTGATGGCGTTCACAGTCTGGTTCATATAGTCCGGCATGGTTTCGAAACGGTCATCGCTGCCGACATTGTGAATGGCGGCGTCGTTCCACAGCAGGTTATTGCCGGACTGGATGGCGGCGCCTTCCGGCGCATCGGAGTTGGCGCGCGCCCAGTCATTGTCGTAGAGCACGGCGATCTGGCTGATGATGTTCATGTCCAGCACATTGCCGCCGACGATGATCAGATCGTATTGCATGCCGATGCCGAGGAAATTCGCAATGTTGAGCGCGGCGTTGCCGCCTGTCAGCAGGCTGACGGTGGCGCCCGAGGTCGATATCGTCATCGTGTCGTTGTCGCTGACGAACTGGTATTGCTCGATCCAGTGCACGAAGGAAACGTCACCCTCTAATACGCTGACGCGCCACGCGGTGGGGAAAATCGGCATTTCGCCGGTTTCAGGGCTCTCCGCAGCCGTATTTTCCGCGCCGGGGAAAACGCTGCGTTCGAAATTGGCGATGTTGTAGGCGGCCGTGTCGGCCTGATCCTCGGAACGGGTGAAAACGGAAGCGATTTCGTCCCTGTCGCTATAGATATAGGCCTGGGTGATCGCATCGATCTGGTGGTAGTCACCCATTACGGCGGTGACGGAGGTCATGACGGCGGTGTTGACCAATGTGGCGACGTTGGCGACGACATTCGCGCCTGCGGCCACATCAAGACTGTTGCCGGCGGGACTTTCTTCATGCAGCGCAACGTCACTTCGTTCCGGTTCTTCCGGAGGCTTGGCAATGCCGCGATCCGGCATGTAGTCGTCCAGCGCCGGCTTCTCAGCGGCGGCAACGCCATTGATATAAAGACCATTGATGTCGTTGCCGGCCAGGACGAAATCCTGATCTGCGCCGGTCCCGAGTGAGGTAACGTCGTTGTCTCGGGCGTGCTCGATATAATCATGCGCGGTCCTGGCGAGAGCCTGCAGCGCATCATAGCTGTCGGTGCGCTGGAAACCGGAAAAAGGGGTGAAGACGGACGCTTCGTTGTAGAATTCGACTGTACGTTCAGTGACGAAGCTGGTGTCGCGGGCCACGTTGGGGCCGTCCGTCATATTCAGATAATCATCGTCCTGAAGAATATTCACCTGCGCGATATGGGCGACAACCGAGCCTGGGCCGGTATGAATTACCAGCTCACGTTCGTCCTCGAAGGAAAGGCGACCTGGAAAGCGGAAATTCGCAGCGGAAATATCGACCGGTATCGAATTCGCAAACTGCTGCATGTCATGTTCGACCGTGCGTGCGAAATGCGGCGGCAGATAATCGAAGTCGTAATAGCCGGCATGGTACTTGACGCCAGGATCGTAGTCCTGAAGTGCAACGTCATAGTTCTTGTCGAGCAGCCTTGCTGCTTCCTCTTCCGGCAGTTGCTCAGGCCCGGAACGTGCGGGGCCTTCACTATAGTTGTTTCGCAGACGTGCTTCTTCGGCCATCGTGTCGAACAGGCCGATGAAATGCGCGATCATGTCTGAAATCTTGTCAATATGCATTGGAGGTCCCTCCCCGATCATTGCGGCACGTCACAGATGGCGGGCGGCACACGTCTTGGAAGCGGTGCTTCTCTGTCGCCAGGCCTGTCCATGAACCGCAAACTGCACCGGCGGACGCCGGTGCAGCTCTTTTCGTCAAGAGATGGTTGTCAGGAGTGATCCTCACCGACGTCCGAGACACTGGAGTTGCCCCCTGTGACCGTGACGTCAACGGCATTGGAGAGCATGTTGGCGCCCTGCACCAGCTCCAGATGGAAGCCGGAATTTGCAAGGATTGCCGATGCATCGGCCGTGCTGGTGCCCGCTGCGTCGTCGCCGGCCTTGAGATCCCATCCCTTGCCGTCGATGCCTTCTGCGCCATAGGCGTCGCCTGCATTGGCGCTCAGGTGGTTTTCGGCGCCACCGTTCTGCATCTTGATGTCGTAAGCCTCATCCTGATCCGCCAGGTGGTTGGCCTGCACGAGGCTGAAGCCCGTGTCGTTGCCGTCACCGTTGAGCGAGTCGTTGAGGATGCTGTCGACATCCAGGGTAAAGGAGAAGTCGTCACCCAGATTGAAGGTGAGGTCTCCGCCGGCGATGCCGAGATTGCCGACATCCTTGACGCCCGTGATGTTGCCGAAGTCGTCATCCGACTTGTAGAAACTGTCCGAGGAGTTGAAGCTGTCGGTGGTTGTCGAGACCTTGGTGGAGGTGTCGTTGTCGGAATAGGAGAACGTCTTGTTGTCCGTATCCGTAATCGTCTTCACGTTGGTGTCGTTGTCGCTGTACGACTTGCTTTCATAGCTCCAGTCGTAATCGGTCTTGATTTCGGTGCTGGTTTCGGTGCTCGTCTTGGTCGTCGTGTCGTTATCGCTGTACGACTTGCTGTCATAGCTCCAGTCATAGTCGTTATCGCGATTGTCACCATTGCCGACTGCAACATCGATCTTGGCATCAACATCCACATTGGTGCTGTTGTCGCTATTGTCGTTGTTGCGGTTTTCACCGTTCGCGGTGCCGACGTTGCTGTCTTCCACCTTGGCGTCATTGGTAGACGTGTTGGCAAAACCATCGGAAAGCGCGCCGATCTTGGTGATATCGTCGTCGCTGCCAGCGGATTTATGATCATAACCCATTTCGATTTCCTCCGAAAAAGCTCGGAGCAGCTTTCGAAATCCCTCTCATCTCAAATGGGATTTTTTCGCGCTTGCTCCGGATAGCATGAAGATTGATGTTTTGCAGATGGACTCGGTTACGCATCATCTGCGGTTCGGTATTGGCCCGTGGACGGGCTCTTTTTGTTCAGCCCTTGTGCGCTACTCGGTAAAAAAGGGCGCACAAATCCGTTCCTCGCTCCAGCAGGGGAGCGCGGTGGCTTCGTCTTTTCGCTTGCATGTTTTCTTGAAAAGGGTCCGGCGCTCTCAAACACACGTCAAGGCCGGGAGTGTCTTTCCATCAGCCGCCGTTCAGCGACGGTCAGACTGTGCCGCAGAAAAATTGCGCTTCCTAGATATCAATTTGGGCTAAACCTATCGGCGTTCCACTCGGATATATACGTCGCCAGCGGTTGTCTTGGGCATCGTTCGCCGGTTCATTCTCGAAAAAACACCGCTTCGGCAGGGCAGAGCGGCTCTTTCATGAAACGTGGTTTATTTCGGTGGAGAGATGCTCTCATCCCGAAAAGGCACAGGCTTCGGCATGTGCAGCAGGCGAGCTATGTCGAGGGATATCAACTGAAAGTTACATTTCGTCGGAACGCAAAACCAGCACGAAAGCTTTTCCGATATATTTGTTTTTACGCCGGTTCCCGGTTCACTGATTCTGATCCGGCTTAACCTATTTTGTATGTCAATTGTAAAAATAACCCGTTTGGGCCATTTATTTACACAGCTTTTCGTATTAGCGTGTACGAATTAACGGGTGATTAATAATAGTTGACATGACATGAAGCGGAGAATCGCCCCCAAGTTTTAAGGGGTAGGTCGCCGGGCGGATGACAGACTGCGCAATCAAAAGAAAGTAATGCGTAAGCGCTTGAGGGAGGCGTCAATGTTCATGGGAACGTCAGATTATGCGGCAAAACAAAAAAACGCCGTTACACATATAAATGGAACTTTATTGATCGTAGCGGATCCGGACCTGTTTTCCGAGTGCCTCATGGAGGCGTTGGGCAAAAAGTTCCCTACATTCTCCGTGGTAAGCGTGACATCGTCAGCAACGATTGACGATGATTACGGCGCCGATGTCCGGCTCGTATTGCCCTATCGCCTGGCGGGCGAGCGGCTTCACAGCGTATTGTCGGCGATCCGTGAAAAACATCCTGAAGCGCCGATTGCGCTTGTCGTGGAAACGATCGACAAAATTGAAGAGCCCCTGAAGCGGCTGGTGGGAATGCGCATCATCGATGGTGTGCTGCCGCTCAATCTCCGGCTCGACGTCTTCATGGCGGCGGTCGACCTGCTCATGAAGGGCGGGGAGCATTTCCCGGCGGCCCTTCTAGGCAAGCTTACGCCCTATCCCACCGCAGTCGGTGGTAAAAGCGTGCAGAACAGCCCTGTCATCGCCAACCGTGCCGATGCCCTCGCCGAGAGCAGGAGCGACATGGCGACGCTGACGACGCGGGAGGTGCAAATCCTCGACCTGTTATGCAAGGGTACGCAGAACAAGATCATTGCCGACCGGCTTCATCTGTCCGAGAACACGGTGAAGGTCCACGTTCGCAACATCTACAAGAAGATGAACGTTCGCAACCGCACGGAGGCGGCGTCGCGTTTCTTCAACAAGGATGAAGGCGCGACTTTCTCCGACTGGAAGAACTGAGCGTCGAGCTGCCAGAGGCAGCCCGGACGTTATGCAGGAGGCTCAGGGCCTCAGGAAGCAGCGGGACTTTTGCCCAAATCCGCTCGGCGAGCAGATATAGGGAGAAGAGCCCGAATAGGAAGGTCGCGACACTGTCGGTGTGTCCGAAGCATCTGCAACAAGCGTAACGGCTGCGTTGCCGGTTTTTTGATAGCCATAGGCCGCCTTCGCCGGCGTGACGCGGCTCTTGATCGTAGTCGGGCTGGCCGATGCGGTCGTGAGAACGGCGTCTTCGACGACGGAACATGAAGCGGTCGCGAAAGTGAAAGTCAAAAGTGCGCCGGCAACGAGCGCAAGACGACATTGACGGACTTTTTTGCCGCCACGGAAATAAGGCATTTCATTCATCATGTGTGTCCCCTGAAATCGACTGTCTGTCGCATCTCGCCGGGCGGTTTTGTTCCCGGTGGACCGAGCCTTACAAAACCAGGATAGCCCCGACTGGTTGAGCGAAGCTTGCGCTAATGCTCAATAAGAAAGGCATAATGGAGGCGTAGTTAAAAAGTATTAAAACAACGGGCTATTTTGAGTAAGTTTGGGTAATCAATTGTAATATTTCGATAAATTGAAGTTGACCTGTTTTTGCCTGCGCTTATCATGAAAGTGGAAATTTATCAGATGTGAATATTAAAACCTCAGGAAGAAGAAAAAATAGAGGGATGATATTCAGATAGCGTCAAATGGAGAGTTTAATTCACTTAGTTGAATCGGCTGTGCTGATTCACCGTGGGGAGGTGTGTGTTATGCGTAATTTCGTTCCCAACGAACATGATAACGGCGTTACCATTTACTCAGATTGGAAGCCCGGGCAAAGGGTACTCGTTAATGGTGGCGCCGGTTTCCTGGGCTCCCATCTCTGCGAGCGGTTGCTGAGCAGCGGTCACGAGGTGATCTGTCTCGATGATCTTTCGACCGGCCGTACCGCGAATGTGGAGCATTTGCGGAACAATAAGCGGTTTCTGATGGTCGAGCACGATGTGCGCAAACCCTATGACATCGATGTTTCGCTGATCTTCAACTTTGCCTCTCCGGCTTCGCCGCCTGATTATCAGCGCGATCCCGTCGGTACCCTCCTCACCAATGTACTCGGCGCAGTTAATGTGCTGGAAGTCGCGCGCAGATGCGGTGCTACCGTGGTGCAGTCCTCGACCTCGGAAGTCTATGGCGATCCCCGCGTCAATCCGCAACCGGAAACCTATTTCGGCAATGTAAATACGATCGGGCCGCGCGCCTGCTACGATGAAGGGAAACGAAGCGCCGAAACGCTGTTTTTCGATTATCACCGCACTTTCGGTGTCGATATCAAGGTCGGACGCATTTTCAACACTTACGGGCCGCGTATGCGCCCTGACGACGGCCGTGTGGTTTCGAACTTCATCGTCCAGGCGCTGAAGGGGGACGACATCACCATTTACGGTGATGGCAGCCAGACCCGTTCTTTCTGCTATGTTGATGACCTGATCGATGGCTTCCTGCGCTTCTCGGCCAAACCGAAAGACTGCACCGGGCCGATCAATCTCGGTAATCCCGCAGAAATTCCGGTGCGGCAGCTGGCCGACATTGTTATCCGGATGACAGGGTCTCGCTCGCGCATCGTCCATCTGCCTGCCGCGATCGACGATCCGCAGCAGCGTCGTCCGGATATTTCGCGGGCAAACGAGCTGCTGAAATGGCAGCCGCGTGTACCGCTCGAAATCGGCCTTGAAAGAACGATCGTCTATTTCGATGCGTTGCTGGCTGGCCGGAAAGTGGTGGAGGCCGTATGAGATGCCCCGCACAATCCTCGTCACGGGCGGGGCCGGATTCATAGGCAGCCACATCTGCAAGGCGCTGGCGCAATCCGGCTTCAAGCCCATAGCTTATGACAATCTATCGACCGGTCACGCGGATTCGGTCCGCTGGGGTCCCTTTATCGAAGGCGACATTCTGGATCGTGGTCTCCTGAAAGCCACGCTCCAGGAATTCTCACCAGCCTTCGTCATTCATTGTGCCGCCAACGCTTATGTGGGCGAGTCCGTCGAGGATCCACGCAAATACTACCGCAACAATGTCGGTGGCAGTCTTTCGCTGCTGGACGCCTGTCTTGACCAGAATATCGGCGGACTGGTGTTTTCGTCCAGCTGCGCCACCTACGGCGTGCCGCCGCAACTGCCCATCCGTGAGGAGACGGCGCAGACGCCGGTCAATCCTTACGGCCGCACCAAGCTGATCTTCGAGATGGCGCTAGACGATTATGCCGCGGCCTATGGTCTGCGTTTCGTTGCGCTGCGTTATTTCAATGCCGCCGGTGCGGACCCGGATGGCGAGCTTTGCGAACGTCATGAACCGGAGACGCATCTGATTCCCCGTGCGCTGATGGCCGCTGCTGCAAGGGTGCCGCAACTCGATGTGTTCGGTGCCGATTACGATACCAGTGACGGTACCTGCATTCGCGATTATATCCATGTCAGTGACCTAGCCGATGCCCATGTTGCCGCCGTCAACTATCTTGCCGATGGCGGCGAGACGTTGCGTGTTAATCTCGGCTCCGGTCACGGCACATCGGTCGGTGACATCATTCGGGCAATCCATCGCGTGACGGGGCAGGAAGTCCCTGTTCATTTCGGCGCACGGCGCGCAGGAGACCCTCCGGCGCTCTTTGCCGATATAGAACGCGCACGGCAGACGCTCGGCTTTGCGCCCAGACGCTCCGATATAGACACTATCATCCGCACGGCCGGTCCCGGTTTTGGACTGGAGGTGCTGTCATGACGATGCGCTCCACGCCCTCCGTCGCATCCCCCCGTGCCGCTGCAGGCGTGTTGCGGATGCTGCCGGTTTTCACAGGCTGGAACCGCCTTGCCTACCTGCTTGGCATCGGTGGCTGGCTGGTGACGCTCGCCTATTTCTGGATCTGGTGGCTCGATCGAGATCGCGTCATCGACTGGCCCTACTACTCCGTGGTCACGTTGGCGCTGGCGTGGATCACGCTTCTGCCATCCTATTTCATCTTCATATTTCTCAACGCGAGGGTTGTTGACCCGCGCTCGCCTCTGCCGCGGGGCAGGGTGGCGATGGTGGTCACCAAAGCGCCGTCGGAACCTTTCGCGGTAGTGGAAAAGACACTGCTGGCCATGCTGGAGCAGAAGGGGCTGGAGTTCGACGTCTGGCTTGCCGATGAAGCCCCGGATGCGGAAACGTTGAAATGGTGTGGCGCGCACGGCGTTTTCGTTTCCACCCGACAGGGCATTGCCGAGTATCACCGCAAGACCTGGCCGCGGCGCACGCGCTGCAAAGAGGGCAATCTCGCCTATTTTTACGACCGTTACGGTTACGAGCGTTATGATTTCGTCGCCCAGTTCGATGCGGATCACGTGCCGGAACCCGACTATCTGAGCGAGGTAATCCGTCCCTTTGCCGATCCGAGGATTGGATATGTGTCCGCCCCAAGCATTTGCGACGCCAATGCCAATGAAAGCTGGGCCGCACGCGGCAGGCTTTATGCTGAAGCAAGCCTGCATGGTGCGCTCCAGCTGGGATACAATAATGGCTGGGCGCCGCTTTGCATCGGCTCGCATTACGCCGTGCGCACGAAGGCTCTTCGGGAGGTGGGCGGCCTCGGGCCGGAGCTTGCCGAAGATCATTCCACCACGCTTTTGATGAATGCCGGCGGCTGGCGCGGCGTCCACGCCGTCAATGCTATCGCCCATGGCGACGGGCCGGTGACCTTTGCCGATCTCATCGTGCAGGAGTTCCAGTGGTCGCGCAGCCTCATGACCATTCTGCTGCAGTATTCACGGCATTACGTGCCGAAGCTACCCGCGCGACTGAAGTTCCAGTTCCTGTTTTCGCAACTCTGGTATCCGCTGTTCTCCGGCTTCATGGCTCTGATGTTCGTGCTTCCGGCCGTGGCGCTGATGAGAGGCCATGTGCTGGTCAACGCGTCCTATCCGGCGTTTCTGGCGCATTTCCTTCCGGTTTCGCTGATCATGATCGTGTTTGCTTTCTTCTGGCGGGCCACGGGCGCGTTCCGTCCGCATGATGCGAAGCTTTTCAGCTGGGAGGCCATGGTGTTCCTGTTCCTGCGCTGGCCATGGTCGCTGATGGGTGTGCTGGCAGCCATACGTGACACGATCCGTGGCGATTTTGTCGATTTCCGCATCACGCCTAAGGGCACGCAGGCAAAACCGCCGCTGCCGCTGCGGGTAGTCGCACCATACATGGTCCTCGCGGCGCTCAGCCTTCTTGCCATGGTTCTGGCGCCGCGCCAAAACGGCGCGGAGGGGTTCTTTATCTTCGCTGCCATCAATGTGGCGATCTATGCGGGCCTGTCGGTGTTTCTGCTCATCCGCCATGCAGTGGAAAACGGTTTGCCGAAGCTGCCGGCCCTGCGCGGTGGAGCGAGTGCTGCCGCCTGTTCCTTGCTGCTGGTGGCGGGAAGTGCTGCGGAGCTCAGCTCCCATGCAATTGGTGGGCTGGAAGCTCTCTCGCATGGACAACCCTATGTCAGTTTTACCGAAACACGGTTCACGGTCGCAGGCGCGGGCGCGGAAGGTGCGAGGTCGGTGCGTCTGAAACTGCGCATTGCACTGCCTGGACTGCGCGGGCCGCAGGAAATGCAGGCAGAACCAATCGTTGCGCCGCCGCCGGCGGTGGCAACCGGAGAGATCATGCTGGCCGACAATAGGGTCGGACAATGAAGGAGGAGGCTGTGATGAAAACAACAATAAGCACATGCGGATTCTCCGCTTTCGTACTCTGTCTTGCGGTGGTCGCGCCAAGCGTCGTCCATGCTGCAGGCGGCACGAAGACGCCGAAGCCGCTCAGAACCAGCGAGGTCGTGGAGATGTATTTCGACAAGACCTGGAAATGGGATACGGGCGGCGGGCGCTTCATCGCCGACGGCCGTAAATTCATCGCTGCAACGGAAGAAAAGGGCAAGAAGTCCATCGGTGAAGGCCGCTGGACCGTCGATGCCAATGGCACATTGTGCATGCGCGCCACCTGGAAAGCCGAGGCGGGAAGCGGCAAGGCCGATACCTGCTTCGACCATGGCCGTATCGGCAACGTGCTCTACCAGCGCAAACAGGGCGGGCAATGGTACGTGTTCCGGCACAATCCGCCCCGCCCTGGCGATGAATTCCTCAAGCTCGTCCGCAAGGACGATGTCACGCCCCAGATCGCCGCCTACGATAAGGCGATGACGGCAACAAGGTAGGGAGTAAGGTGTCATGCAGATAACAAGACGAACACTTCTGTTCGCGAGTGGTGCCGCCGCAGCCTTTACCGCCGGAATGTATCCGGTGCTCAAGCTCGACGCGCAAGGGGTCGCCCCCATGACCTCGACGGGCATGAAGACACTTGCCGACAAAAGACCGACATTGCATGCGGACGGAATACGTTTCGGCGCATATGATCCGCACGGCGATTTCACCGGCCAGTCCGGGGTGGCGACGGAACACCTGTTCTTGCCCTGGGAAGACGTGGATCTCGATAGTCTCGCACTTGCGGATGCCTATGCCCTGGAGCGCAAGCGCAATGTGATGATCACGGTCGAACCCTGGTCGTGGGACGTCAACTGGCGCCTCTCTTCAGACGAGTTGCGCCGCAAGGTTCTGAGTGGCGATTACGATAAGAACATGCAGGCGATCGCCGCACGCATGTCGGCCATGAAGAGCCCGCTGATCCTGCGCTGGGGACAGGAAATGGAAGACACGACCGGCCGCTTCTCGTGGTCGGGCTGGAACCCGCGTGATTACATCACCGCCTACAAGCGCGTGGTGGATATGACGCGCAAGGCTGTTCCCGGTGTGAAAGTGATGTGGTCACCGAAAGGTCTGGATGGTTTGCGGGCCTATTATCCCGGTGACAATTACGCCGATCTGGTCGGTCTGTCGGTGTTCGGTCTCGAAGATTACGACAAGATCGAATATGGCGCGCCGAAGACCTTCACGGATCTGCTGCGCAAGGGCTACGGACTCGTCGAGACCTTCGACAAGCCGGTCTGGGTCGCCGAACTGGGTTATGAAGGCAGCGATTCCTATGTTCGTCCGTGGATGAACGACGTGACGCTGAAACAGGCGGATTTTCCGAAGTTGGAAGAAGTCGTCTACTTCAATGACAAGGATGTTCATGCCTGGCCACACAATCTCGGCAGACCTGACTGGCGCGTGGTGCGTCCGGCCAAGGTTTGACCGGTATCAAAACCGGCGAGCGGCGATGCCGCTCGCCCGGTACGTGACGTTCCTCACCCTGCTGCCAGCACCGCCTCTGCCTCATAGATGGCGCAGACGATGTGGTAAAACGTGCTTGCCGGCGCCGGTTCGTCGAGCATGGGCCGATCCGCCGGCCATTTGTCGAACCACAGGCCCTTGACCGGCGTGTCAAGGAAAGGCTGCAGCGCGCCGATGGCGCTCAGACCTGAGGCAAGGTAACGCTGCCGCTCCTCGCCATCAGTCACACTGGCAAGCCGCACCGCCGCCTTCAGCCATTCCGTCTGTGGCCATAGTCGCGCAAGCCCGTCACGCAGCGAAAAATCGTCGTAAAGGCTCATCACCGCCACCTTGCGGCGCGGGCAGATACCGTGGTCTTCGCCGATCTCGAACAGGCGTTTCGCCTTCCTGATCGCTTCTTCGTTTCCACGCAGGCTGCCCCAGCGCACCAGAAGCCAGGCCCATTCGAACTGGTGGCCCGGCTCCATGATCCGGCCCTTCTCCCCCTCGTAGGGCGTCCAGTCATGGGCGAAGAATTCGCGCAGGCCGCCATTGCCGTCATCGATGAAGCGGGAAAGTGCGAGGCCGGCAATCTCGTCCGCCAGCGCCGACCACGGGCCGTCACGATCCTGTTCCTCCCAGGCCAGCATCGCTTCGAAAAGATGCATATGCGGATTGGAGCAAAGCGGTGTGCGCGGCGGGTTCGCCTCCTCGAAGCCGGCGACCGGGTGTCTGTAGTCGCGCTCGAGAATGGCAAGGATTTCGAGCGCGCGGCTGCGCATCTCATTCCTCCGCTCGGGAAGGATCGCAGCTGTCTGTGCTGCGGCGAAAAGCGCAAAAGCCTGGTTGTAGAGATCGAAGGAGGGGTCGATCAGTTTTCCGGTCTGGTCGGCCAGGTTGCCGTAAAGGCCGTTTTCAAGGCGATAGACCCTCTCGAACCAGGACAGCCCGTGCAACACTGCGTCTTTCCAGGGGCCATGCCAGCCATGCTGGCCGGCGGCGGCATAACAATAAGCCTGGCGCGGTTGGACGCGGGCGCGGCGGTCATCGGAAAAAACCGGTTTCGCATCCTGAGCGAGACGCTCGTAAAAACCGCCATCCGGCCGGGCTGACCCCGCCTCCCACCACAATGGAAGGGCGTCCTCATCCAGCCATTTGCGTAATGTTCCGATCTCCTCGGCAAGTGTTTGCGCGATACTCGGAAATTGCACGGTCATGCGGTAACTCTCTGTTTTTACAGTTGAATAAATTGAGATCAATAAAAATACGTGACTATGGAGGCAAATAGACCATGTGGCATATTGCGCTGCAACCGCAAAAATTATCGATCTGACGCAAAGCCAACCCGCAGCGGCGTGATTGGTTCCACCTTTTTCCCCTCGCCAACGGCAGCGAAAAAGCGATTCGCAGGCCATAAACTATCAGAAATTGCAACGGAAATTTGCGATTGCTTATTCGCAGTCCTCACGTATTTCGTAACAATGGTCTGGTCATTGGTGATTCGGTTTCCTTTTAATCTGGGCGGCGTCGGGGAAAAAAAGGGGCGAAGGGCAGTGAAATTTTCTACCTATACTTCATTGCTGTTTTCCATTGCGGTTCTTTCTGGCTGCAATACTCCCGCGGGCGTTCGGTCGTTCGGCGGGACGCAGCTTCTGTCCCCTTCCGAAGCGCTGATTTTTCCGCCGCCTGGCGGTCCCGAAATCGTTACCGTCGTCAGCCGTACTTATTCCAATGCCGTGGCGCAGCAGGTCATATTGCGTTCCGAGGCCGCTACGCCGGGACAGAATTATCTCAAGGCGGAGTTCTTCGGTCCGCAGCAGGCGGGCGATACAGATCTCGATTCCCTGGCGTTCACCGGTTTCAGGGCTTCCTCCCTCGCACGGGAAATCCGTGCGGAATTTCCCGGTGAAACTATCGCCATGTCGGCAAATTACCTGCAGAACAGTTACGGCGCGTTTTCCTATGCCGCTGGCAAGGGACGTGGTGAGGATACCTGCCTTTATGGTTGGCAGGATATACGTTCCCCCGAAAGCATGCGGCAGGATTTCCGCAATCTGGGGCGCATCAAGGTGCGGCTACGCCTCTGTCAATCCGGCGCAAGCATCGAGCGGCTTCTGGCGGTGATGTATAATTATACCATCACCGGGACTTATGCCTCGCCAAGCTGGAACCCCTATGGCACGCCGCAGGCGGTGGACAAAAATCTCGGCCGTCCCGGCAATCCGGTCTATCCGATAAAGTCGGAAGAGGTGCCGATGCGACCCGGCGCCGAGGTCACCGCCAGCGTGCCGGTCCGGCCGGTTCGTCGTGCGGCGGCCACTGCCCCGGTTCAGCCGGAACAACAGCCGCTGCCGCCCGTTGCAGCAGTTAACATTCCTTCGCCGGTATCGGCGGGTGCGTCGGGTCAGCCTGCGGTGACGGCCCCGCGCACCGCCGGCGGTGGGGCAGTCACAGGCCAACAGCAATCATCGGGCGTACCGCAGGTGTCCATTCCCTCGCCATCGTGCCTTTCCGGTTCGGGGGCGGGCCAGGGATGCAGATGATGGCGGGGACGAGAGCGGAGATGCCGGGCCGAAATTCCGGATGGGGACAAGAACGGAAAGTTTCTGGATGAACAAGGCCATCACAATCATTGTCTGGTTGCTTGTGTCGCTTTGCGTTCTGGCCATCATCACGATGCCGGTCAGCTTGCAGACCCACCTGGTCGCAACAGCAATCTCGCTTATTCTCCTCGCAACGATCAAGGGCTTCAACGGGCAGGGGGTCTGGCGGCTGGTGGCCCTCGGTTTCGGTACGGCCATCGTGCTTCGTTACGTCTACTGGCGCACGACAAGCACGTTGCCGCCCATCAATCAGCTTGAGAACTTCATTCCCGGTTTTCTGCTCTATCTGGCGGAAATGTATAGCGTGGTGATGCTGGCGCTCAGCCTTGTCATCGTGTCCATGCCGCTGCCGTCGCGCAAGACCAGGCCCGGCTCGCCCACATACCGTCCGACAGTGGATGTCTTCGTGCCCAGTTACAACGAGGATGCGGAGCTTCTGGCCAATACGCTGGCGGCGGCCAAAAACATGGATTATCCGGCGGACCGCTTCACGGTCTGGCTGCTGGACGATGGCGGCTCGGTTCAGAAGCGCAATGCCGCCAATATTGTCGAAGCGCAGGCCGCGCAGCGCCGCCATGAAGAGCTCAAGAAGCTCTGCGAAGACCTCGACGTGCGTTATCTGACGCGCGAGCGCAATGTCCACGCCAAGGCCGGAAATCTCAATAACGGCCTTGCCCATTCGACCGGCGAACTCGTCACGGTCTTCGACGCCGACCACGCGCCCGCGCGCGACTTCCTGCTGGAAACCGTTGGTTATTTCGAAGAAGACCCGCGGCTGTTCCTGGTGCAGACGCCGCATTTCTTCGTCAATCCCGATCCGATCGAGCGCAATCTGCGAACCTTCGAGACGATGCCGAGCGAAAATGAGATGTTTTACGGCATCATCCAGCGCGGTCTCGACAAGTGGAACGGCGCCTTCTTCTGCGGTTCCGCCGCCGTACTGCGGCGCGAGGCCCTGCAGGATACCGAAGGTTTCAGCGGTGTCAGCATCACGGAAGATTGTGAAACGGCGCTCGCACTGCATTCCCGCGGCTGGAACAGCATCTATGTGGACAAGCCCCTGATTGCCGGGTTGCAGCCGGCCACTTTCGCAAGCTTCATCGGTCAGCGCAGCCGCTGGGCACAGGGCATGATGCAGATCCTGATTTTCCGTCAGCCCCTGTTCAAGCGTGGCCTCACATTCACACAGCGCCTCTGCTACATGTCCTCGACGCTGTTCTGGCTATTTCCGTTTCCGCGCACGATCTTCCTGTTTGCGCCGCTGTTCTATCTTTTCTTCGACCTGCAGATATTTGTGGCCTCGGGCGGCGAGTTTCTAGCCTATACGGCGGCCTACATGCTCGTGAACCTCATGATGCAGAACTATCTCTACGGCAGTTTCCGCTGGCCGTGGATATCGGAACTCTACGAATATGTGCAGACGGTTCACCTCCTGCCCGCCGTCGTTTCGGTGATCTTCAATCCGGGCAAGCCAACCTTCAAGGTCACGGCGAAGGATGAATCCATCGCTGAGGCGCGACTCTCGGAAATCAGCCGGCCGTTCTTCGTGATTTTCGGATTGCTGGTGGTGGCGATGATCTTTGCCGTCTGGCGTATCTACAGCGAGCCCTACAAGGCGGATGTCACGCTCGTGGTCGGCGGCTGGAACCTGCTGAACCTCATCTTCGCCGGTTGCGCGCTGGGGGTCGTTTCTGAACGCGGCGACAAGTCCGCCTCGCGGCGCATCACCGTGAAGCGGCGCTGCGAGGTCAAGCTTGAGGGCAGCGACACCTGGGTGCCGGCCTCCATCGACAATGTTTCCGTCCACGGTCTGCTCATCAATCTATTCGATAACGCAACCACGGTCCAAAAAGGCGAGACTGCGATCATCAGGGTCAAACCCCACAGCGAGGGCGTGCCGGAAACGATGCCTCTCAATATTGTGCGGACGGTGCGAGGCGAGGGGTTCATTTCGATCGGCTGCACCTTCTCCCCACAGCGGGCCGTCGATCACCGCCTTATCGCCGACCTGATTTTTGCCAATTCCGAGCAATGGAGCGAGTTTCAGCGTGTGCGACGCAGGAACCCCGGCCTCATTCGCGGTACGGCGACCTTCCTGGCAATATCGCTCTTCCAGACGCAGCGTGGTCTCTTTTATCTGGCGCGCGCGCTGCGGCCGGGTTCCAAGGCCGTCAAACCTGCTGGAGCCGTAAAATGACCGGCCGCGGACCTATCAGGCAGTCGCTGACAGTGATGATCTGGGGTGCAGTCGCGACGAGCGCCATTGCGCAGTCATCCCCCTTCGACATGTCCCCGGAAAGGCCGGCCCAGACCGCGCCAAAGCCCGCGGAGCCGCCCGCCATTTCTCCGGTGGAACCGCGTCGTGAGCCGGAGGTCCGGACGCCAGCGCAGCCACCTGTTCCGCCACCCCTCACGGCTCAGCCTGCGCCTTCCCCAGACGTGACGGCCCAACCGCCGCCGGTTCCCCCGGTGACCGTGCCCGCGCGCCGGGAAAGCATCTCACCCGGTTCCATGCGC
The DNA here is from genome assembly GCF_031453135.1 of Agrobacterium sp. SORGH_AS_0440. Taxonomy (NCBI): domain Bacteria; kingdom Pseudomonadati; phylum Pseudomonadota; class Alphaproteobacteria; order Hyphomicrobiales; family Rhizobiaceae; genus Agrobacterium; species Agrobacterium sp. SORGH_AS_0440. Next base: position 1,604,362 of record NZ_JAVIYR010000001.1, read on the forward strand.
GCCTCGTCTTCTTCAGCCGATGGCCGCCGCCGCTATATCCTTCCCTATGAAAAGCTCAGCCTTTCGGGGGAAATGGACCGGCGGCAATGGAGTATCTATCTGACGCCAGAGCAGGTGAATGCAGCCGTATCGCTGAATGTCGGTTATCAGAACGCGATCGTTGTTGCCCCGGAAAGCTCGAACTTTCAGGTCAGCGTGAACAATGTCGGGCTTGGTGCAGCGCGTATCGAGGCGCCGGACAGTCAGGGGAATATTTCCCTTAAAATTCCGCCCGGTGTCCTTCAGGTCGGCGCGAATGTCGTGTCGCTCGGGGTGCAGCAGCGCCACAGAACAGATTGCACGATCCAGTCCACTTACGATCTATGGACCGATGTCGATCCGGCAAATACCTTCATAGGCTTTAACGCCGATGTTGCGGGCAGTTTCGCCAACATCGACGACATCCAGGCGACCGGACCCGATGGCAAGGCGACGACGTCGATCGAAATCGTGGCACCGGCGCTCGGCAATCCGGCATTTGCGGATTCTCTCCTGCGTCTTTCGCAGGCGCTGGCGCTCAGAACCCAAATGCCGAACCAGACGGTCCGTTTTGTGACGGCCCCTCCCGTCGAACGGAAAGCGGGAACGCTTTCGGTCCTCGTCGGCACCGCTCGGGAAATCGCCGGCATGGCCGGAACTTTGCCACCTGAAGCATCAGCGGGCGCTTTCGCAGGCTTCGGCAGCTCCATCGCGGGCGGAGCGTCGCCGCTTCTCGTCACTGGTCCGACCCCCCAGGCGGTGCAAGCGGCGATAGAGACGCTGTTTTCCTCGATCTCGCGAACACCGGGCGCTCAGCGAGCCACTTTTTCGACGCGCAGCTGGCACGCACCCGATGTGCCACTGATCATGTCGGACCGTCGGATCGCGCTTTCGGAACTCGGTATCGAAAGCAGCGAGTTCAGCGGCCGGCGTTTCCGCAATGAATTTTACATCGGCATGCCCGCCGATTTTTATGCGTCGGCCTATGGCGAAGCGTCGCTTCTCCTGGATGCAGCCTATTCCTCGCAGGTGTTGCCCGGCAGCCATGTCGACATCTATGTCAATGACCAGATCGCCTCCACCGTGCCTATCTCCAATAATGGCGGGGGTATTTTCAGACATCTGCCGATCAATGTGACAATGCGGCATTTCAAGCCGGGTCCGAACAAGGTGACCATTGAAGCGGTGTTGATGACGGCGCAGGATCAGGCCTGCGCACCGGGTGCGCCAGCGAGCACAACGCCCCGTTTTGCATTGTTCGACACATCGGAAATTCATATTCCGGACTATGCGCAGATTGGTCGCAAACCCGATCTCGCTGCTATGGCTGGCGCCGGGCAACCCTACCGCACTGGGACTACTCCCGTCGCCCTGTCTCTTGATCGTTTTGACACGGACACGATGTCCGCGGCGGCTACGCTCATCAGCCGGCTGGCGAGCGTGGCGGGGCATCCGATCGACATCGAGACCGTCGCGTCGCCACTGGTGATCGGCGACCGGGACGCGTTGTTCGTTGGTACGATCTCACAATTTCCGCAGGCTTTGATCAGCCAGTTCAATCTCGTTCCCTCCAGCCAGATCTCCTGGAAAGTGGGAGCCGGTGTTCAGCAGCCTGCCCAAAACAGTGAAAACCTCTTTAATGACTGGCGTGAACGGGTCGATGGCGGCATCTGGGAAGGACAGGTTTCGTCCTTTGAGGAATGGATGAAGCGCAACTTCGACCTGAGTTCGGATACATTGCGCTTCCTGCCTGCAGCCGAGCAGCCCTATGCGCCGCCTGCCAATGTTTCCTTCATGCTGGCCCAGGGACTGAGCCCCTCAGGTGAAGGGGTTTGGACGCTCGCAACCGCGCCAAGTTCGGGAGAGCTTTTGGGGGGCATGGCGGCGATGACGCGTGAAGACCGGTGGGGTGGCGTCACAGGGCGTGTCGCCGCTTACGACGCGGGTGCTGAAAAAATCGAGACCGTCGAAGTGGAACGGCCATATCTTTATAGCACCCGGCCATTTTCCTTCTCGAACTTCAGGCTGATTGCAGCCAACTGGCTGTCTTCTAACGTTCTCTCCTATTCATTGGCCTTCATTGGGTTCGTGTCGCTCCTCGGTCTTGCGACATTTGCCATGCTGCGCATGATGGGGCGACATCGATGAAGAGCGGAATTTCGAAACTGGCCGGTGTTGTCGTCCTTTCCATCATGACGTTGCTGACAGCCGTTTCAGCGGGCCGCACCGCGTCGATCCCGCCGGAGGCATGGTCGGCCTATAAGAGTGCGTTTCTCGATCCCGGTGGCCGCATTATCGATACGGGCAACGGCAATATCAGCCACAGCGAGGGTCAGGGTTATGGCATGTGGCTTGCCGTGTTGTCCGACAGCCTCGCCGATTTCGAGCTGATCTGGAGTTTCACACGCACCGAACTGCTGGTGCGGGATGACGGACTGTCCGCCTGGAAATGGGATCCGCGCACACGTCCGCATGTGACCGATATCAACAACGCTACGGATGGCGATATCCTGATCGCCTATGCGCTGGCGCTGGCTGCCGGGCAATGGAATCGGCAGGACTACGCCGAGGCATCCACAGCCATGGCATCCGCCATCCTCAAAAAAACCGTGGTTGAGCGCGCAGGGCGTACGTTGCTCCTGCCGGCTGCAACCGGTTTTGGCGAGGGAGACCGGGATGACGGTCCGGTGGTTAATCCGTCGTATCTGATATTCGAGGCCTTCCCGGTTCTCAATCTCGTCGCGCCGTCGCCGCTCTGGAAAGCGGTAGCCGATGACGGGGTGACGCAGATTGGTGCCTTTGCCTTTGGCGAGAGGAAACTACCGGCCGACTGGGTATCGGTGCGGACGCGAGCCCAGCCGGCATCGGGTTTCCCGCCGGAGTTCGGTTACAATGCGGTGCGCATTCCGCTTTATCTCTCTCGGGCGAATATGGGCTCGCCCGAGCTGCTCAACCGGCTGAAGAACGGCATGACGCTGGAAAGCGGTGCGGCCGGCACTTTCGATCTGAAGAGCGGAGCGGTCAAGGATGTGCTGTCGGATCCAGGCTATCGCATCATTCCGGCACTTGCGGCCTGTGTCGCAGGCGGGGCCGCCGTTCCGGAAGAACTGAAGAGCTTTCAGCCAACACTTTATTATCCTTCCACATTGCATCTTCTGGCATTGTCGTTTCTGGCAAGAAATAACGGGGAATGCCGATGAACAAGCCTCTATCGACTTCGGCCCTCATCCTGCTTCTAGTCGCGCTTGCCGCCTTCCACTGGCGTGACAGCATTCTCGGTCGCGTGTCGGACGTCCACACCTCCGCGGTGGGGGACAATCGCGCCGCGCAGCGGATATCTCCTGCGGCAAATCCGGCTCAAATCAACGCTTTCGTCAAGAATCGCGAGATGGCGCAGTTAGCGCAGTCCTCGACCCCGCCGGTAACGGTGCCGGCAACCGAGCCGCGACCGTTGCCACAGACCGGCGCCCAGACAATGCAAACACAGACGGCGCAGGCGCCTGCCGAGCGCGTGGCGGAGGCGGCGTCGGGTGATATGCCGGAAGTCGATCTCAGTGCATTGCGCTATTTCGCCGCGAGAGGCGATACGCAACGCCTTCAGGCCGAAATCGCGCGACTTCGCACGCTTTATCCAAACTGGACGCCACCGGCTGATCCGCTTGCTGTTCCGGAAAATGGCGATGCGAAGCTCGATGCCATGTGGCAGCTTTATACCGACGGCCGTTATGCCGAGGTCAGGAAAGCGATTGCCGACCGCCAGCAGACAGAGCCTGGCTGGCAGCCGCCGGACAACCTGACCGGCATGCTGTCTCTGGCCGAGGCGCGTCAGCGCCTCATCAATGCGTCTGACCTCAAGCAATATGCGACGGTGGTGGATACCGCCGCCAATAATTCCGGTCTGCTGACCTGCAGCGAGGTCGACGTTCTGTGGCGGGTTGCCGATGCCTTTGCCAATACGGACAGGATGGCACGGGCGCTCGACGCCTATCTCTACATTCTCAACAATTGCACTGTCGCAAGTGACAGGCTCGCCACCGTGCAAAAGGCATCCGCGCTGCTGCCGGCGGAAATGATGGGTGAGCTTCTGGCCAAGGAAAAGCCCGGCGCCGATGGACAGCTGGAATTCGAGCCGGTCAAGAACGATCTCGCGCGCCAGTTCGTGGCGAAGGCAGGAGAAAAAGAGGGGATCACCGTCCCTTCTGCCTATCTGATGCGGCTTGAACGGCTTGCCGAAACGGAAAAGCTCCCAAGCGACGCGCTGCTGCTCGGCTGGTATAATATTCGCCAGAAAAATATGGCGGAGGCCGAAAAGTGGTTCCGCAAGGCGCGAGAGGAAGAGGACAGCGCGTCGGCCTCGCAAGGGCTGGCGCTGGCGCTGATCGACCGCAACGAGCCGCGTGAAGCCGAGGACGTCATGTACAAATGGCGCGCGACATCCGACGATGCGCTCGCAACCTATCTTGCCGCAACCGCCAATCTTCTCGCGCTGGAGCCGCCCGTGGTGCTGCCGCCGGATGTACTGCAGCGCATCGCAGCGGAAACCGTTGCGCGCAAGGACGCGGCGACGGCACAACAGTTCGGCTGGTATTCGCTTGCGTTCCGTCAGAGCCAGCTCGCCTTGCAATGGTTCAGCACTGCGCTTGGCTGGAAAGCGGATGATGAGCCGTCTGCCTATGGCGTGGCACTGAGCTATCACGACCTGCGCAACCTCGCTGGCCTGCGGGGCATTCAGCAGCAGTGGGCGGGTCGCTCGCAGCGTATTGGCGATGTGGGTACTGCACGCATGGTGGATCAGTCCGGCCAGCCGGCCGTGGCGGTAACCGCGCCGCCTCTCGCCACAGCCCCGCAGCAGACAGCGCCCGTGCCTCAGACGGCGCAGGGAGGGACGGTGACCTATGTTCAACCCGTCGTCCAGGCGCCTGAACCGTCACGCAAGCAGGCGAGACTGTCTTCGCCAGCGCAGAGAGCAAACAACACGGCTTCGCGTCCACGCTCTTGTGCCGCCTATCCTGATCCGCAGCGATTGCCGCCGCAGCAGGCACTCGATCTCGGCTGGTGCCTGATGGAGACGAATAGACCGGCCGAGGCGCTGAAAGCCTTTGAAGCCGCCATTGCCGGCGGCCAGTCGAGTGTCAAAAGCGATGCGGCCTATGGTCAGAGCCTCGCCTATCTGCGCATGGGGCTGACGGATCATGCTGCGGTCTCGGCGACGAAATCGCGCATGGATCGTCCGCGAGCCACGGAGCTGCAGGTTTCGATCCTTGCCGATCGCGCGGTTTCCGCCTTCCAGTCGAAACGTTATGCCGAAACGCTTCTGCTCCTCGACCAGCGGGCCCGGCTGGCTGACGAGCGTGCTGATCTGATGGTGCTGCGCGGTTACTCCTATCTCGCCATGCGCCGTTATGGGGAAGCCGCCCAGATATTCGAAAGCCTCGCCTCCATCGGTAATCGCGATGGCATCAGGGGGCTCGCGGCAGTGCGCGCCGCCCGGCCGAGCAACGGTCCGCAAGGCGGTTGACAGCGGCCGGCGTGCAGCCGGCCACGGCTTATTTCCCGCCAGTGAGATTACGAATGAGCCGCATGAAGATGCGCGCACCGATACCGATCAGTGCGTCCGGAAAGTCGTAGTCGGGGTTGTGCAGATTGGGATAGTCCCGGCCTGCGCCGAGAAAGAACATCGCCGACGACGAGACGCCACGGAAACGGCCGAAATCCTCGGAAGCGCGCATGGGCAGACCTTCGGAACCGTGGGAGATTTTCTCGTCGTCCAGCGCCTGCCGGATATGATCGACGGCGTCCGGGGCGTTTTCGCAATGCAGGAAAATATCGTCATAGGTGATATCGAGCGCCAGCCTCTCTTCGTCTGCCACCCTTTTTGCGAGCGTCTCCGCGGCGTTGCACAGGTTTTCCATCCGGTCGTCGGTCAGCGTTCTGAGTGTCGCCCAGATTTCCGCGTCAGCCGGGGAAATGCCGAAGGCCGCTTCCCCCATGATCGCGTGGGTGATCGTCACCATCGAAAAATCCGGTGCCGGCGGAAAACCGGAACCGAGATCGCTTAGGGACGGCATCAGCCTGGCAATCGCCCGCATGGGCGAAATGCCGTGTTCCGGTGAGGAGGCATGTGCCGTCTTGCCCGCTAACGTGATTTTGATGCCGCGCGATGCGCAATTGACCGGCCCTTCCACCACGCTGACATGGCCGAAGGGCAGGCCGGGGAGGTTGTGAAGTGAAAATGAATAGTCCGGTTTTATCTCCGCAAAGCGGGGATCGGCAATAACGGCGGCTGCGCCCGCACCGGTTTCTTCCGCCGGCTGAAAGAGAAGAATGACCCGTCCTGTCTCCGGCCGCTGGCGGGCAAGGCCAAGCGCCAGTGCCGTCAGAATGGTGGAGTGGCCGTCGTGACCGCACAGATGGCCTTTTCCATCGACGCTCGAACGATATTCAACTTCACCCTTTTCGTGGATAGGCAGCGCGTCGATTTCCGAGCGGATCAGAACCGAGGGGCCGCTTCTGCCGCTGTCATAGACAGCCGCCACGCCATGGCCGCCGAGGCCGGCAAGAAGCCGGTCAGGTGGTGCCTGCTCAAGAAAGGCATGGACGCGGCGGGCGGTTTCTTTCTCCTCTCCGGAAATTTCCGGATGGCGATGCAAATCGTGGCGAAGCTCGATGAGATCGAGCATGTCCTTGTTTGTCAGAAACATCAAAATTCCCTGCAGGTCGGTCGGCTTTTTGCTGCCGCAACTTACAGATCATTGTCTTCAATGCAAAACCTTTGGCGGGTGCCAGCGCTTGCCCGCCGTTTTCGGTTTGACGGTGAGCGGGATGACATCGGCAGGGAGTGTGATCTTTGTTTTCGTCAGTTCCAGCCGCGCAAGTGCGGCCCGCGCCTTCTCCGCATATTCGAGATGTTGGGCCTCGTCCGAATGATAATGCTGCAATCTTTCAAGGATTTCGGCGCCTTCCATCTTTCGTTCGGCGGCGATGAGAGCAACGGCGCATTTGTAGAGCGCTTCGCGGTGGAACGGCGCGCGATTGGTGACCTGGCGGAAGGCCTCGGATGCCTCGTGATAATGCTGCTGCGCCAGCCGTGCTTCACCGATGCGGAGCCAAAGCAGAACCGGGTCCTGGCCGCTGGCGAGAAGCGCCAGGAAGGCGATTTCCGCCTCCCGGAACTCGCCCCGATCAAGAGACAGGTTGGCCAACCCGAATTGGGCGCCGGAATGACCGGGCGCTGCGGCAAGCACCTGGCTGAAGGCGATGCTTGCGGCAGCCTTCCTGCCCGCCTTGTAAAATTTGAGTCCCTGTTCGTAGACAAATCGGATACTGCGCGGGTGAAGCGTGCCGCCGAGATTATCACCCGAGCGGGTGCGAAACAGCGTACAGCTCAGCTTCTGCTCCTCCGGCCCGAAAAAATATTTATAGGGCTCGTTGCCACGCAGGAAGTCGTAGGTCTTGAAACCCTGCTCGATTGCCCTTCGGATGCAATGCCCGTGCAGCACGAGGCCGGGGGAAGGCGTCTTCCAGTTCTCGTCGCGGCCGGTGATGTAGAACATTACAGATTTTTTCCGGCGATCGATGATGTTGGCGAGTGCGCCAAGCGGCTGGTCGCCGAACCACAGCACAGGTACCTCTAGATCACCGCGAATATAGACATCCATCAGCATCTGGCGGGTCGCGCCGATCAGGAGCTCGGTGCGTTCCTTGCCCTTATGCGGCGCCCAGCGGATACGCCAGAAATCGAAGAGGATGTCCATGTCCCGCTTGATGGTGTCTTTCGTCGCGAAGCTGATGCGATATTCGTCCCCGCCCTCGACCTTTCTCATGAAACGCCTGAGCTTTTGCCGGGTCTGGCTGCTCATGTGGCTTTCAAGATACCCCCCAAACGTGTCCGGCAGGGTCACGACCGGGCAGATGCAATTGTTGATGTTGTAGGGGTTGGTCGGCATATTGTCGCGGAACATGACGAGCGGGCCCTGAAGCGCCCTGATCATGGCATCGCGCCGTTCCGGCGGGCCTGAAAGATAATCGAGTTTCAGCTCGGTCCAGTTCTGTTGTCTTATATAGGCGCAGAAACCGGCGACGGCGTGATCTTCATAGTCCGGCAGGGTGATGAAACCAGTATAATCCGCGGCAGCATTGCCGGCCATGACGATGCTGTCGTGAAAGCGGCCGGTTTTCTTGTCCGGTTCGGTGACGATGCGCAGCGGAAAAAACGCCACATAGGGCGAGCCTTCCGAACGTTCCCTCAGAGCCAGAACGAACCAGCGCCTGCGGCGCGGCATGTAATCGCGCAGCCAGCCCCAGGAGAGAAAATGCCGGGCATGGGGATCGGCCATGAACACCGATTCCCAGTTTTCCCGAACCGCCTCGAAGCCGGCGTCGCTGTCAATGATGTCGATGCGCATGTGTCCCCCTCCCAATACAGATCACACATTCGGGAGGTTTCATTTTATGGGCAAATGATCCGCTTCAAATATTCCGTTCGGGTGAAACCCCCGCATCAAATGGGATTAGCCCGCGAGCGGCCTTGCTTCGCCCACCGCGACAAAAAAGCCCTTGTCACCCGGCCGAAGCGCTCTAACATGCGTGTTGAATGCGAGGCCGGCTCAACGATCCGCATGGCACAGGAGTTCTCTATGGCTGTTCCTTACATGCTTCTGACCGGTGCCAGCCGGGGAATTGGGCATGCCACCGTCAAGCTGTTTCAGGAAAAGGGCTGGAGGATTCTGACCGTTTCGCGGCAGCCCTTTTCCGAGGAATGCCGCTGGCCCTCCGCACGCGAGAGCCATATCCAGGCCGATCTGGAAGACCTGTCGCGCGTAGAAGACCTGGCAGATGAGGTGCGTTCACGCCTGCCGGAAGGAAAGCTTGCGGCGCTTGTCAACAATGCCGGAATTTCGCCGAAGGGCGAAGGCGGAAGCCGCCTTGGTGTAATGGATACGACGGCGGATATCTGGACGCGGGTGCTCAATGTCAATCTCGTCTCGACAGCGCTGCTCGCCCGCGCGCTCCTGCCGGAGCTGGAGGCGGCGAAAGGCTCGATCGTCAATGTCACCTCCATCGTCGGTTCGCGGGTTCACCCCTTCGCCGGTGTTGCTTATGCCACGTCGAAGGCGGCACTCGCCGCACTGACGCGCGAACTGGCGCATGAATTCGGTCCGCGGGGCGTTCGCGCCAACGCGATTGCGCCTGGGGAAATCAATACTGCCATTCTGTCTCCGGGTACGGCCGAGCTGGTGGATGCCCAGGTTCCGCTCGGGCGGCTCGGCACCACGGCGGAGGTGGCGCAGACAATCCTTTTTCTCTGCTCGGAACAGTCCAGCTACATCAACGGCGCGGAAATCCACATCAATGGCGGACAGCACGTCTGACGCCTCAGTCAATCAACCGAAACGGAGCCATTATCGATGACCATCCTGCCGAATTCCGTCGAGGCACGCGATATCGCCTATCAGATGCATCCCAATGTCAATCTGCGCAAATTCGAAAAGACCGGTGGCCTGGTGATTGAAAGCGGCGAGGGCATCTATGTCACCGACAGCAGTGGCAAGCGATATATCGAGGCAATGGCGGGACTGTGGTCGGTGGCGCTCGGTTTTGGTGAACAGCGGCTGGTGGAAGCGGCGACAAAGCAGATGCAGAAGCTGCCCTATTACCACACCTTCTCCTACAAGACGCATAGCCCGTCCGTCGATCTCGCCGAACTGCTGATCGAGCTTTCGCCGGTGCCGATGTCGAAAGTTCATTTCACCTCCTCCGGCTCGGAAGCCAACGATCTGGTCGCCAAGATGGTCTGGTATCGTTCGAATGCGCTGGGCAAGAAGGAAAAGAAAAAGATCATCGGCCGCATCAAGGGTTATCATGGCGTGACCATTGCGTCGGCCTCGATCACCGGCTTGCCGCGCAACCATGAGAGTTTCGATCTGCCGCTGGACCGCATGCTGCATACGGCCTGCCCCTCCTATGTGCATTTCGGGAAGGAGGGCGAAAGTGAGGCGGATTTCACCGCGCGTATCCTCGGGGAGTTGGAGGATCTGATCCTTCGCGAAGGTCCCGAAACCATCGCCGCCTTCTGGGGCGAGCCGGTAATGGGCGCCGGTGGCGTTCTCCTGCCGCCGGAGGGCTATTGGGAAGGCGTACAGGCGATCCTGAAGAAATACGACATCCTGCTTGTGGTGGACGAGGTCATCTGCGGTTTTGGCCGCACGGGCAAGATGTTCGCCTGCGAGACCTACGGTATCAAGCCGGACGTGCTTGTGGTCTCAAAGCAGATTTCGTCGTCCTACATGCCGCTTTCGGCGATCATCATGAATGACAATTTCTACCAGCCTATCGCCGATGAGTCCGACCGTATCGGATCGTTCGGCCATGGCTACACCGCCTCCGGCCACCCGGTCGCAACGGCTGTAGGGCTGGAAAACCTGAAGATCATTCAGGAACGCGATCTGGTCGGCAATGTCGCGCGGCTCGAAGGCCGGTTCCTCGATCATCTGAAGGCACTTGCGGATCACCCGCTCATTCATTCCTCGCGCGGTATCGGCCTCATCGGCGCGCTGGAGGTGAAGCCATGGGAAGGCATGAAGCCGGGCGATACGACGTTTGCCCTTGCCGCCGCGATTGAGGAGGAGGGTGTCATAACCCGGCCAATCGGTGAATCCATCTGTTTCTGCCCGCCGCTGATTATTACCGCGGAGCAACTGGATGAGCTGTTTGCTGGCGTGAGGCGCGGTCTCGACAAGGTCGCGGCCGCCCGAGGCTGAAAATTTTGGCAATTGTGCCGGCCGGTTGATCCGGCCGACCTATCCCCGGTAGGCCACAAGTACGGCACCGCAGGCGATCAGCACGACGCCGAGCCAGTTAGGCAGCGAAAGCCTTTCGCCCAAAAACAGCACTGCAAAGACGGCGACAAAGACGACACTGAGCTTGTCGATGGGTGCGACACGGGCCGCGTCGCCGATTTTCAGCGCCCGGAAATAGCATATCCAGGATGCGCCGGTTGCCAGACCGGAGAGCACGAGGAAGGCCCAGGTTTTCCCCGGGATGGTGGAAGGCTGCTGCCAGTTGCCGGTGATATAAACCATCAGGCCTGCGGCAGCGAGAATAACGATGGTTCGGATGAAAGTGGCGAAATCGGAATTGACGTTTTCGATGCCGATCTTGGCGAAAATGGCAGTCAGAGCCGCGAATGCCGCCGATAACAGGGCCCAGAACTGCCACGCCAGGAAAATGTTTCTCATATGGGCCACTCCATTCATCGCAACGGTTCGTGTTTGATCTGGCCTACAGCATCGCCCGTCCGATAAAAACTGTTTTCCGAGACCTGCTTGAACGACAAAGGCCGACACATCGAGATGACGCGCCGGCCTTCATGCGAGGCCTGTCCGGACGAGGCCGGGCAGGCAGGACCTTGGGAGGTCGTATTACTCTGCCGGCTGCACCGAGGCCGGAAGCTGATCCACATCGGCGATGCCGGTGAATTCTTCCTTGCCGCTGAGCACGCGGGCAAGCTGGTCCTGGTCCAGTTCGCCTTCCCAGCGGGCGACGACGATGGTGGCGACCGCATTGCCGACGAAGTTGGTGAGCGCGCGGCATTCCGACATGAAGCGGTCGATGCCGAGGATCAGCGCCATGCCTGCGACCGGAACCGAAGGCACGACGGAGAGCGTGGCCGCGAGCGTGATGAAGCCTGCACCGGTAATGCCGGCGGCACCCTTGGAGGAGAGCATGGCGACGAGCAGCAGCAGAATCTGTTCGCCGAAGGAGAGGTGAATGCCGGTCGCCTGCGCGATGAAGAGGGCTGCCAGCGTCATGTAGATGTTGGTGCCGTCAAGGTTGAAGGAGTAACCGGTCGGAATGACGAGGCCAACGACGGAGCGCTTGCAGCCGGCCTTTTCCATCTTGCTCATCAGGCCCGGCAGGGCAGCCTCGGAAGACGAGGTACCGAGAACCAGCAGCAGTTCTTCCTTGATGTAGCGGATCAGCGCGACGATGGAGAAGCCGTTATAGCGGCAGACGGCGCCGAGGACCACGAACACGAACAGGAAGGACGTGACGTAGAAAGTGCCGATCAGCATCGCAAGATTGGTGACGGACGAGATGCCGTATTTGCCGATGGTGAAGGCCATGGCGCCGAAAGCACCAATCGGGGCGGCCTTCATCAGAATCGCGACCAGCTTGAAAATCGGATACATCAGGGCGTGCATGAAATCGGTGACCGGCTTGCCCTTTTCGCCGACGACGCCGAGTGCGATACCGAAGAGCACCGAGAAGAACAGCACCTGCAGGATATCGCCGCTGGCGAATGCGCCGACGATGGTCGTCGGGATGATGTTCATCAGGAAGCCGGTGATGGTCTGCTCATGGGCTTTGTCGGCGTAGGTCGCGACGGCCTTGGCATCCAGCGTTGCCGGATCGATGTTCATGCCCGCGCCGGGCTGTACGGTGTTGGCGACGATGAGGCCGACGATAAGCGCAAGTGTGGAGAATACGAGGAAGTAGATCATGGCCTTGCCAGCCACGCGGCCAACCTTCTTCATGTCGTTCATGCCGGCAATGCCGGTTGCGACAGTGAGGAAGATGACGGGCGCGATGATCATCTTGACGAGGCGGATGAAGCCGTCGCCGAGCGGCTTCAGTTCTTCACCGAAGGCCGGATAGAAATGGCCGAGTGCGATACCGGCTATGATGGCCACCAGAACCTGAAAATACAGATGCTTGTAGAATGGCAATTTGGCGTGGCCCGCGGCCACGGCTGTCGTATCGATCATATTTTTTCCTCCTCGGCCTCACCCTGCCTTGATTGGCCTCCCGGGATCGCCGTGTCGTTGACGGCTTCGCGCCGATTGCGGAGTCATGTGCAATACGCATGCCAGACTTGATTATTTGCCGTAACTGACTGATTCAAAAAGTTCTTTTTTGGAGGGATAGAAGTCGCGGCAGCTGACTGTGCGGAATTCCGGACAAAAACTCTTGCGGTCTGTGTGTAAATCCGCACAATTGGCCCATGAACCGGATAGAGAATTCACTCCATTCCCAGGCGAAGCGACGGGCGCAGTGGCTGGCGCTCGCGGGGCTTTGGCTGCTTATCGGTTTTGGCATGCTGCTTGTCGCCGATGAATTTGCCCGCCATCAGGCCCTGCGTGCGGCGGGTTCCGAGGCCTCCACCGATGCGGAACTGAAGATCGCCCTTTTGAATGTTGCACTGGAGCGGCCGCGGGCCATTCCGCTGGTTCTTTCCGGCGATCCCGATCTTGCCGTCGCTCTCGATGGCGGCGGCTCTTCGGCTCTTGATCGGCTCAATCGAAAGCTTGAAGGGCTTATCGAAGGAACCCAGTCCTCTGTTATTTACGTGACCGGGCCGACCGGCCTGACCATCGCGTCGAGCAACTGGCGGCAGGCGGACAGCTTTGTGGGTTCCAACTATGCCTTCCGCGAGTATTTTCAGGCGGCGATGAAGACTGGCATGTCCGAACATTATGCGCTCGGCAATGTCAGTCGCCGGCCAGGTCTCTATATCTCCCGCCGAATCGATGCGGCTGATGGCCGGCCGCTTGGCGTCGTGATTGCCAAGGTCGAGTTCAACCGGCTGGAAGCGGACTGGAATATCGGAGGCAAGCCGGTCTATGTCGTCGACAGAAACGGTGTCGTGCTGATGACGAGCGTGCCGGAGTGGCGCTTCAAGACAGTCGCGGCCATCGACGAGGCGCAACGAAACACCATTTCCGAAAGCCTGCAATTCGGCAATGAGGCGCTGGCGACGCTGCCTTTCCGAACGGCTCGATCACTGGGCGACGGTGTTCCGCTCATCCACGTCGACGAGCCGGGGCGCGAACGCGGCGATTATCTTCGCCTGGAAATGCCGGTGCCGACGACATCCTGGACCCTGCATTATCTTCAGCCCGTCGCACCCGCTCTGAATGCCGCCATCCGCGAGGGCAGGGCGGTGGCGCTGGCGACGCTCATGCCGCTGATTGCGCTTTCAGCGCTGTGGCTGTGGCGCAGGCACAAGGCTCTGACGGAAAAGGAAGAAGAACAAAGGGCCCGCGCCGAGCTTGAACTGAAGGTACAGGAGAGAACCCGCGATCTGACGAAGACGCGCGATCATCTTCAGGCGGAAATCGCCCTGCACGAAAAGACCCACCGGGGAGTTGCGCAATGTCCAGCATGAGCTGGTGCAGGCCAACCGCCTTTCCATTCTTGGGCAGGTGGCGGCTGGCGTGGCCCATGAGATAAACCAGCCTGTGGCGACAATCCGCGCCTTTGCCGATAATGCGCGCACTCTGCTGAAGCGTGAACGTCTGGCTGAAGCCAGTGATAATCTTGAGGACATTGCCGCCCTTACCGAGCGTATCGGCACGATTACCAGCGATCTGAAGATACTCGCGCGCAAGGGCCGAACCGGCGCTGAACCTGTCAGTGTTCGAACCGTCATCGAAGGCGCGGTGATGCTGCTGCGCAGCCGTTTTTCCGGTCAGATGGACGCGCTCGATATTGTCTTGCCCGATCAGGATATGAAAGTGCTCGGCAGCCGCATCCGGCTGGAGCAAATCCTCATCAATCTTCTGCAAAATGCGCTGGAAGCGACTGAAGCGATTGATACGGCCCGGGTGGAGGTGCGTGTTCGCGAAGAAGGCGACGCGGTTGTAATCTCGGTTGGCGACAATGGCGGGGGCATTCCGGAAGCCATCCGTGCCCAGCTTTTTTCACCCTTCAATACCTCCAAGGAGGGCGGTCTCGGCCTTGGCCTTGTCATCTCAAACGATATTGCTTCGGACTATGGCGGGCGCATTGAGGTGAAGAGTGGCGAGGCAGGCACGTGTTTTTCCGTATATCTGAAGCGAGCATGACATGACGGCGGATGGTACTATATTTCTGGTCGATGACGACTCGCAGCTGCGCAAGGCGATGGTGCAGACGCTGGAGCTAGACGGGCTGCCGGTCACTTCCTTTTCCCGAGCCGAGCAGGCGCTTGCAGCTTTGAGTGAAGATTTCGACGGCGTCGTTATCACTGATGTGCGCATGCCCGGCATGACCGGGCTGGAATTTTTCGACCATGTCCGCAAGATCGATGCGGATCTGCCTGTCATCCTCATTACCGGCCATGGCGATGTACCCATGGCCGTCGATGCGCTCCACAACGGCGCCTATGACTTCATAGCCAAGCCGTTTCCCGCCGAACGGATGGTGGAAAGCGCCCGCAGAGCCCTCGAAAAGCGCCGCCTCGTGCTGGAAAATCGCGCACTTCGCCGGGCAGCCGGGCAGGCGGAGGACGACCTGCCGCTGATCGGGCAGACACCCGCCATGGAGCGCTTGCGCATGACGCTCAGGCATATTGCCGATACGGATGTCGATGTGCTGGTGGCTGGCGAAACGGGCAGCGGCAAGGAAGTGGTGGCAACGGCCCTTCATCGCTGGAGCAAGAAGCGCGCTAAGGGCAATTTCGTCGCGCTGAATTGTGGTGCGCTACCGGAAACGGTGATCGAGAGCGAGCTTTTCGGCCATGAGCCGGGGGCATTTACCGGGGCACAGAAAAAACGTGTCGGCCGCATCGAACATTCAAGTGGTGGCACATTGTTCCTGGACGAGATCGAAAGCATGCCGCTTGCCGTGCAGGTGAAAATGCTGCGTGTGCTGGAAATGCGCGAGGTTTCGCCGCTTGGTTCAAACGAGGAGCGACCTGTCGATATCCGCGTGGTTGCGGCGGCCAAGGTCGACCTTGGCGATCCGGCCGAACGCGGCGTGTTTCGTGAGGACCTTTATTACCGGCTGAATGTCGTCACATTGTCGATACCGCCGCTTCGTGAACGCCGGGCGGATATTCCACTCCTGTTTTCCCACTTCGTCACCAAGGCAGCCAACCGCTTCAACATGCCGGTGCCGCAGATCGGCGCCGGGGTTTCCCGTCGTCTCAACGATCATGATTGGCCTGGCAATGTCCGGGAACTCGGGCATTTTGCCGAAAGGGTAGTTCTGGGGCTTGAGACGGAATTGGCGGCCACATCTGTTCTGCAGTCGGAAATCCCGGCTTCCGGCACCTTGCCGGAGCGTATGGACGAGATCGAGGCGCGCATCATCCGCGAGACACTGGAGCAATCCAATGGCGACGTTACGGAAACCATCGCCACGCTCGGTATCGCCCGCAAGACCTTTTACGACAAGCTGCAACGCCATGGTATCAACCGGGCGGACTATGTGAAGAACGGCGCGGCCTGAAACTGCGCAGAGGACGACTTATGGCGACAGCGTGAAGTCGTCCTGCTCCGAGCCCCATTGAAAAAGCCGCAGATTTTTCCGTCTGCGGCCTGGCAATAATCGCAGCAATTGCGGCAACGGCCGTCGTTTCAGCCTGCTACGCAGAAATGACGCTGACCGTCATAATCCGTGTAGGTGCCGGTGCGGGAATTGAAGCTGCGGTAACGCTGCGAGCAATAATCGTACCAGGCGTTGGTCCACGGCTCGATGGTGCGATAGGTCTGACGCTGATTATAAACGGGGCGGCTGTCGTAAACCGGCTGGGCGCGATAGACCGGCGCCGGGCGATAAACCGGCTGCGGTGCTGGCCGGTAGTAACGATAGTCCGGCTCTTCATAGACATAGCTCGGCTCATAGGCCTGATAACGGCGCGGTGCCGGATCGATATAGACCCGTTCCTCCTCCACTGGTGCCGGGCGGGAAAGGGCGGAACCAACGGCAACACCGGCGGCAAGGCCAAGCACACCTCCCAGAAGCGCCGCGTCGCGGCGGTCGTGGCGGTCCCAGTCACCGGCGGATGCGCTGTTGAAGGGAGCGATGGTTGCGGCGGCGACGGCGATAGCCATAACGGTTTTAGCTGCAAAGGACGACATGGTGTTTTTCCATCCAGGTGGCAGGGTGCTGCCAGTTGCAAATTCGATGGTTAAGGAAATACAGCCCGCCTGCTGAACGGTCGCTGAATGAATTGTGGCAGACCGGCTGTCTCCCACAATTCCCGTTTGCCTGCGTCCCACGCTTCGCGCTAAAACTCGGGAGCAAACAGGACGCGCCCATGAGCCTTGCCCACATAACCGTATCTCCCGATTCATCGCATGAGGATCGTGCCCAGGCCATTCGAGACACTTTGCGCGACGCCATTGTCGATCGCCGGCTGGCGCCGGGAACGAAATTGTCGGAATCGGAAGTGGGAACGTTGTTCGATGTCAGCCGCACGGTGGTGCGCGCGGCGCTGCAGATGCTTGCCTATGAGGGCCTCGTGAAGGCCGAGCGCAATCGGGGCGCTTTCGTTTCCAATCCAACGCCCGACGAGGCGCGGCAGGTATTTGCGTCCCGCCGGCTGATCGAGCCCGGCGTCGTTGACGCGGCAATCGAAAAAATCACGCCTGTGGCGGTAAAGAAGCTGCGGGAACATCTGTTGGAGGAGAGCAGGCATCAGCAGGAACGCGGGCCGAGCGCACGGCGGGCCGAAATCAAGGCCTCGGGTGATTTTCACCTGATGCTGGCGTCAATTGCCGGCAATGCCATCCTGGAAAAATTCATGGATGAACTGGTTGCGCGATCATCGCTGGTCATCGCGCTCTATGGGCGCTCCGGCGTATCGAGCTGCGGTCACAACGAACATGCCGATCTTCTGGATGCGCTGGAGGCGAAGGATGCGGCAAGGGCCCGGGCGCTGATGCTGCAACATCTCAATCATATAGAGGCCGATCTTGACCTTCGTACCAAGGAAGGTCTAGCCCTTAGGGACGCTCTGGCGCTTTAGGATATCGGTGTATCGGCCCTCACACGACGTGCGAGGGCGATATCAGCGGAAACCGCGGCGTGCCGGTCATGCCGCGTAGCGGCTGATTGCCAGATCGTGAGTGTCGATCTCAGGCGTCGCACCGCTGATCATGTCCGAAAGGACGCGCGCGGAGCCACAGGACATGGTCCAGCCGAGCGTGCCGTGGCCGGTGTTGAGATAAAGGTTGCTGTAGCGGGTAGCGCCGATGACAGGCGTACCATCCGGCGTCATCGGGCGCAGGCCACACCAGAATTTCGCCTGCGACTGATCGCCCGCGCCGCCGAACAGGTCTTCCACCGAATGGGCGAGTGTTGCCTGCCGCGCTGCGGGCAAGTCCTTGCTGAAGCCGGCGATTTCCGCCATTCCGCCAGCACGGATGCGCGAACCGAGCCGGGTGATCGCCACCTTGAACGTTTCATCCATCACCGTGGAGACGGGTGCCCGTTCCTCTTTCACAATCGGCACCGTGATGGAGTAACCCTTGACCGGGTAGACCGGCAGGGTCAGACCGAGCTGACGCAGGAACTGCGGAGAGTAGCTGCCAAGCGCGGCGACAAAAATATCCGCTTCCACAAGCCCGCGGGTGGTCTCCACCGCCTTAACGCGTCCTGCCTCAACGATGGGGCGCATGATCCCCGTGTCGTACAGGAAGGTAACGCCCGCTTCTTCCGCCATGCGGGCAAGCTCGGTGGTGAACATGTAGCAGTCACCGGTCTCGTCGCCAGGCAGGCGCAGCCCGCCGACGATCCTTTCCTTCGATGGCGAGAGGCCGGGTTCCACGGCGGCGCAGCCGTCTCGGTCGAGAATTTCGAAAGGCACGCCGCCCGCCGTCAGCACGTCCACGTCCTTGCCGATGGCGTCAAACTGCTTTTGTGTGCGGAATACCTCCAGCGTGCCCTGCATGCGCTGGTCATACTGGATGCCTGTCTCTTCCCGCAGTGCCATCAGGCAGTCGCGGCTATATTCCGCGACGCGCACCATGCGGCTCTTGTTGATGGCATAACGCGCCGAGGTGCAGTTGCGCAGCATCTGGCTCATCCAGCGCCAGGCCGCCGGATCGACCGTCGGGCGAATGATCAGTGGTGCATGTTTCATGAACAGCCATTTCATGGCCTTGACCGGAATGCCCGGCGCGGCCCAAGGCGAAGAATAGCCGGGGGAAACCTCACCCGCATTGGCAAAGCTGGTCTCGAGCGCTGCAGCCGGCTGCCGGTCGATCACCGTCACCTTGTGCCCGGCTTTGGCCAGATACCAGGCGGATGTCACGCCGACGACGCCGGCTCCGAGGATAGTGACGTTCATGATCGTCTCACTTGTGATTGACTGATGTTGAAGCAAAGGCCGGGGTTTCGTTCGGCTGAATATAGGTACGGCGATAACGACGACCGAGGCCGGTCAGGATTTCGTAGGCGATCGTGCCCGCATCGTCCGCGATGTCTTCAAGCGTTTGCTCGGGGCCGATCATCTGCACGAAACTGCCTTGGGTCAATGTTCCCTCGGGCAGGGCGGATATGTCCAGAATGATGCTGTCCATCGAAACGCGCCCCGCAATCGGCAGGCGCACGCCATCATACCATGCCGCGCCGCGATTGCTGAGCGAGCGCGGCAGGCCGTCTGCGTAACCGGCGGCGATGGTCGCCAGACGCGTGGAGCCGGAGGCTTCGAAGGAACCGCCGTAACCAACCAGCGAACCGGCGGGAACGGTGCGGGTCTGGATCACGGCGAGATCGAGGCGAACGACCGGCTTCATCGGGTTCGGGCGGTCGGCAGAGGGTGCGCCGCCGTAAAGCGCGATGCCGGGGCGCAGCAGGTGGTTGTGGTACTCACGACCCAGAAAAATACCTCCGGAGTTGGAAAAACAGACCGGGACATCAGGAAACGCAATCGTGGCCTGCCGCATCGCCGACAGCTGTGCCGCATTGCAGGCATGGCCCGGTTCGTCGGCGCAGGCGAGGTGGCTCATGACGAAGGCGATGTCGATACCATCGAGCAGTTGCGGCTGGGAAGTGAGGGTTTCCAGCTCTTCGGGGGAAAGGCCGAGGCGGCACATGCCGGTATCGATCTGTACGGCAGCTGCAAGTTTCCTGCCGAGCGTCTTGGCATGGGCCGCCCATTGGGCGATCTGCTCCAGCGAATTGAGAACCGGTGTGATCGCCATGGCGGCGCAGGAGGTCTCATTGCCGGGTTGAAGGCCGTTGAGGACGAAGATCCGCGCCTCGGCGGGAAGACGCAGCCGGAGCGCCAGCGCCTCGTCAATATGAGCGACGAAGAAATGGCGACACCCCGCATCGAACAGGGTTTGCGAGACCATATCGGCACCGAGGCCGTATGCATCGGCCTTGACGACCGCCGCCGTCTGGCATGCGGGCGCCATCGCCGCAAGTGCCAGATAATTGTCGCGCAATGCGCCGAGATCGATGGTCAGATGGCCGCTCGCACCACCGGCTGCCTGCTGGCGGCTGATCTGCATGTCCATAGTCGCTCACCCTCATTTTTATCTTATGAGAGTATTGCAACGATTATCGAATTTCTTGGCGATTATTCGAAGGAACTGCGATAGAATTGGCAATCGCGCAATTTTCTTTTGTTGATTGGAATTTTCTATGTCGTCACTCGATGCGACCGACCGCCATATCATACGGCTGCTTCGGCTCAACGCCCGCATCAGCAACGCAAAGCTTGCTGCAGAGGTCGGGCTTTCGCCATCCGCGTGCTTGCGTCGCGTCGATATTCTCGAACGCGAAGGGATCATCCGCGGTTACACGGCGCTTACCAGCGGCCTCGCCGGCGGTGAGGTGATTTCAGTCATCGTGCAGATCACGCTCGACCGGCAGACGGAGGATTTTCTCAACCGTTTCGAGAATGCGGTGCGGCGATATCCGGAAATCCGCGAATGTTATCTCATGACCGGCGGTTCGGATTATTTCCTGCGTTGCGAGGCAGAAAGTGCGGGGGATTTCGAGCGCATCCACAAGGAGATACTCTCGAAGCTGCCGGGGGTCTCGCGTATTCATTCGAGTTTCGCGATCCGGAATGTGCTGGCGACGCCGAAGGCGAGGTAGCATCGAGTGTGGGGCTTCACCCCCACCACCGATAAAAATGATGCACCGGCCCCCGCCCATGTCCAACGGCAAGGCTCCGCCCAGCATCGAGCGCCCCATTCAAATAATCCTTCGCCAGCTCCACGGCCTCCAGCAACTCGCTTCCCCTCGCAAGATGAGCCGTGATCGCCGCCGCCAGCGTGCAGCCGGTGCCGTGATCGTTCTTCGTCTCTACGCGTGCAGCGGAAAGCGCCTGCATGGTGCCATCTGCAAACAGATAATCCGTGCTCTCAGGCCCCGCACCATGTCCGCCCTTGATGAGCACCGCTTTCGCGCCCGCTTTCAGGATCGCCGCGGCCTGATGATTGATGTCCGTTTCCGTCTCCGCTATCGGCGTGCCGGTTAAAAGCGCCGCTTCCGGCAGGTTCGGCGTAACGATGGTCGCGATTGGCAGAAGCTCGCGCCGCAATGTCTCGATGGCGTCTTCTTGCAGCAAACGGTCGCCTGACGTCGCTACCATGACTGGATCCAGCACCACGGGCTGCGATTGTCGCCGGAGCCGCTCCGCTATGGCTGCAATGGTTTCGATACGGGAAACCATGCCGATCTTCACCGCATTGACGGTGAGATCGGAAAACACCGCATCCATCTGCGCGATGATGGTGGTCACCGAAATATCCTCGACCGCAGTTACGCCTCTGGTGTTCTGTGCGGTGATGGCGGTGATGACGCTGGCGCCATAGGCGCCGAGCGCGGAGAATGTCTTGAGGTCGGCCTGTATGCCTGCACCGCCGCCGCTGTCGGACCCGGCAATGGTCAACGCAATTGATGTCATGGCTGTCTCGCTTTCAGGGTGGCATCGATTGCGGAGCGGAACTCCTTGGTCGCGCCGGCAATATCCGCCGCGCGGAAGATGGCGGAAATCACCGCGACTCCATCCGCACCGGCGGCAATGACAGAGGGGACGCGGGAAAGATCGATGCCGGCGATGGCGCCCACCGGCATGTCCGGCCGCCATTCCCTCAGCAAGGCGCGGAGTGTCGAAAACCCATCGATACCGACAGGCTTGTCCGGATTGACCTTTGAAACCGTGTCGAACACACCGCCGATGCAGGCGTAATCGGCGGGCATGGAGGCTGCCCGCTCGGCGTCGGCGCGGTTCTTGACCGTGAGGCCGATGATCGCCTTTTCGCCAAGAATGCGCCGAGCGGTTCTGGCGTCCATATCGTCGGCGCCAAGGTGCACTCCATCTGCGCCCGAGGCGAGCGCAACATCCACCCGGTCATTGATGACGAGCGGCACGCCGGTGCCGGCGATGGCCTCGTGGATGGCGCGGGCGTTTTCGATCATCTCCCGTGTCGAGCCGTGCTTGTCGCGATATTGCAGGATTGTCGCGCCATTAAGTGCAGCCGCCAGAGCAAGCTCAAAGAGAGGCGCGACATCGCCGAGGCTCGCATCCACAAGCGCGTTGAGGCGGTAATCAACCTTGTTCATTCTCGATCCTCGCATGATTGATGATATCCTCGCCGGTAATCGCCGAAAGCGCGTCCAGGAATGCCGGTTCGAACGTGCCGGGACCTCTGGCACAGGACGCGGCCAGTTCGGCGGAGACGCCGGTGACGGCAAGGGCGGACGCCGCCGCTGCCAAAGCATCCTGTTCCACCGCCATGAAAGCAGCGATGACGCCTCCCGAGAGGCAGCCCGTACCCGTTACCTTAGCCATCCAGGGATGGCCGTTTACGATCCTGACGCGTCGCGTCGCGTCGCTCAGGTGATCTACCGGCCCGGTCTCGATCCTGATTGCATCTGGCACCTCGCCGATCAGGCTCATTTCGGCACGGTTGCCACGCACGATCGCGGGAGAGAGAGTGATGAGCTCACGCGCGAAGGCCAGCCGGGATGGAGAATAGTCACAATGCACGGGGTCGACGATCCAGGGCTTGCCTGAGGCGTTGGCGATCTCCACTGCCAGCAGGATAACCTTGCGCCGTTCCGCATCCAGCGTGCCGAGATTGATGGTCAGCGCATCCGCCTTGGCAACGAAGCTTTCGATTTCCTCCAGCGACGTGGTCATGGAGGGAATGCCGCCGACAACGGTAATCCCGTCGGCGGTGAATTTTTGCACCACGGTATTCATAAGGCAATGTACGCGCGGACGCGCCTGTCTGACTTTTTCAAGGATTTCGGCGGCCTGCGTGGTCGTGGGGAAAGGGACGGTCATGGCTGCTGTAGCTCCACGGCGATTTCGTCCGCCGCCGGCGCCTGCTTGATGAGCTGCATTTCCTGCATGAAAGCGCCAAAACGCGCATAGCGGGCGCGGTCGAGCGCGGCAGGGCGCTTGGCAAAACGCGGCAATGTGTCGAAGAAAGCCTGCTTGTTCAGTGCGTCATCGAGATTGGGATAGGCCTTGATGAAGAGCTGCCAGGATTCCTGCGGGTGATTGGTGATGAAAATAGCGGCCTGTTCCACGGCGGAGAGGAAACGCGGCAGGCGGCTGTCTGTTGCGAGATCGCGATGGGTGACGAAGATCAGCTCGTCATAAGCCGGAACACCATGTTCCTCCGGAAAGAAGGATCGGCCTTCGTGGCCCTCGAGCTTCATCTGCGTCAGTTCGAAATTGCGGAAGCCGCCGAGCGTGGCGTCCACCTTGCCGGCGACGAGCGATGGCGACAGGGAGAAATTGACGTTGATGAGTTCCACATCGTCTTTCGTCAGACCGTCCTTTTCCAGCATGCGCTTCAGCATGGCATCCTCGAAGCCGGATACGGAAAAACCGACTTTCCTGCCCTTCAGGTCCTTCAGGCTTTTGATCGGTCCGTCAGCCAGCACGGTGACGGTGTTTAGCGGCGTTTCGACCAGGGTGCCGAAACGGACGAGCGGCAGGCCGGCATCGTGGTCCAGATAGAGGTTGGGCTGGTAGTGCACGCCGATATCGGCCTGTTTTGCCGAAACGAGGCGCGGAACGGCGGAAGGATCTGCCGGCGGAACAAGTTCAACTTCGAGCCCCGCATCCGCAAAAAGGCCCCGCTCTTTCGCGACGACCATCGGCGCATGGTCGGGGTTCACGAACCATTCCAGCAATACCGTGAGCCTGTCGGCCGCCTGTGACTGAACGGGGGCAAATATGCTTGCCGCCGCGACGACGAAAGAAAGAAGAGTTCGCTTCATGATGCTGAAATTCTCCGTAAATACCCGAAAGGAATGGTGTGTTCTGTTTCCCTGGCCCAGGGCGCCAGATGGGCGGTGGCGCGATCCACCGCCAGTCGCAGCAGTACCGCCATGATGGCGAGTATCGCCATGGCGGCGAACATCGTGTCGGTCTGCATGCGCGCGTTTGACTGGATCATCACGAATCCAAGCCCTGCCGATGCGCCAACCCATTCGCCGATGACGGCGCCCAGCGGTGCGAGGGGTGCGGCCACCCGCAGCCCGGAGATAAGCGAAGGCAGTGCCAGTGGCACGCGCAACCGGGTGAGAACCTGCCAGTGGCTTGCCTGCGTCAGCGAGGCGGCATCGAGAATGGCGCGATCCGTCCGGTTGAGGCCATCGGTGAAGGAGGAGGCGACGGGAAAGAAGATGATGATCGCCGTCATCACCGCTTTCGAGGCCATGCCGAAGCCGAACCAAAGGACGAGGATGGGCGCCAGCACGAAGACCGGAAAGGCCTGCAAAACCAGAACCATCGGCCAGACGAGGCGACCGAGACGGGGGATTGCCGCGATGGTGAAAGCCACGAGAATACCGACCAGGACGCCGGCCGTCAGTCCAACGGCCATTTCGAGAAATGTAACCATGGCCTGCCCCAACAGGAAACCGGGCTGGCGCAGGAAGGCCGCGGCGACATCGGCCGGCGCCGGCAGGATATAACGGGGTGGCGAGAACAGCCACGTGCCTGCCTGCCAGAGAACAAGCAGGAGACCGACACCGTTCAACGCATGGGCGGCACGCATGAGCCGAACCTCAGACGCAGACGCACCGGGTGCGACGGACAAAAACTTTCAGCATCA
The DNA here is from genome assembly GCF_031453135.1 of Agrobacterium sp. SORGH_AS_0440. Classification (NCBI taxonomy): domain Bacteria; kingdom Pseudomonadati; phylum Pseudomonadota; class Alphaproteobacteria; order Hyphomicrobiales; family Rhizobiaceae; genus Agrobacterium; species Agrobacterium sp. SORGH_AS_0440. The sequence goes on from NZ_JAVIYR010000001.1 coordinate 1,629,183, forward strand.
TCATTCGGTCTCCACACGTGACAATCGCGAAGATCAGGACAAAGCGGAGAAGAGAAAGGGCAGCGCCCCAAAGGCGCAACAGTTTCCGTTCCTACGCCGGCATGATCCGGATCAGGTTCAAGGGTCCGGCTCAACGCCATCTCAGCACCGTCTGGTGCTCCCCTCGGAATGGGTCGGAAACTGTCGTTTTTTTAGCTGGCTGTCAACGGCTCAGATGGTGCGGAGCTGTTCAAACAGGGTGACGTTGCCACTATCGGCGCGGTAGAAAACCGCGGGCCGGCCGAGTGGTGCTTCCACGGTAACCTCGTTTCCAGCGCGATGATGCACGCCGCTCCACAGATGTACCCACTGCCCATCGCCCGGAAGATAGAGAGTGCGTTGCGTTTCTCCCGCTTTCCAGACAGGAGCCACCAGCATGTCGGGGCCATAGAGATAGCTGTCCTGAATGGCGTAAGTCTGCCGGTCATTCTCGTAATGCAGGAAAAGCGGGCGTTGCACCGGAAGCCCCGTTCTGGCCGCTTCGGCGGAGAGCGATTTCAGATAGGGGGCAAGCGCGACATAGACTGTCGTCATGCGGGCGAAATGGGCGAGAACCGCTTCATCCTGATCGATCTGCAGATTGTCACGCGGGCGGTTGCCCTCATGGGTGCGCATGACCGGCGTGAAGGCGGCCATCTCCGTCCAGCGCATGATAAGTTCCGCGGTGCGGACATTGCCGAACAGGCTGGTGTAACCACCAATATCGGAATGGTGATAGGCATTGCCCATGAGGCCGGATGAAAGCGCGCCGCAAATGACGGTGACAAGGCCATCATGACGGGAGAAGTCGACCGACTGGTCACCGCCCCAGATCAGCGGACAATGGGCCTGCACTCCAGTGAAGCCTGCGCGCATGAAGAACAGCGTTTCGCCGGTCTTGTCGCGGCTTTCGACGGCTTTTGCATTGACCTCGGCCCACAGGGTGGGCCATGCATTGTGCATCAGCTTTGCGTCGACACCGTTGGAGAGCGTTATATCGATCGGCAGATATTCGCCGAAATCAGCCATCCACCCGGAAAGGCCGAAATCCAGCATGTTCTTGCCGATGATTTCTTCGGCAAACCAGTCGGCGGCAGCCGGATTGGTGAAATCGACGACGCCGCAATCGAACTCGCCGAAATCCACCAGGGCCGTTTTTCCTTCCGCATCCGTTGCGAAATAACCGGCCTGTTCGGCCACCGGGAAAAGCGGGCCGTCAACGCAGAGGTAGGGGTTCACGTAACCCAGGAAGCGGATGCCCTGATCGGCAAGCTCGGCGATCTTCTGGCGCAGATGCGGATAACGGGTTTCGTTCGCCTGCCAGTCCCAGAACAGGCGTGCGCCAAAGGATGTCTGGCGAAGCCCCACCCAGTCCTCACACCACAGGCCCGAGACGAGCGTTCCGGCTGCGCGGATTTTCTCCAGCCGCGCAAACGAATTGACGCCATCCTTTAATCCAATGATCGCTCCATTATAGATCCATTCCGGCAATTGCGGCTGCCGTCCAAACCGTAGGGACAGCGCGGAGACGATATCGGTGAAACTGTCGCCGGCGAAAAATTCGATCTTTTCAGGGATGGCCCAGATTTCGATCTCGTGGAAATCGCCATTGCGGAAATCGAAGACCGAATAGGCGCTCGTTTCCACATGCAGCGCGTATCTACGCGACGAGAGATAGGTCGGCTGCGGATAGTTGGTGTTGTAATAATCACCGCCTGCCTTGCCGTTGACGTCTGACTTGAAGGTGATTTCGGTGGCCTTGTCGCGTCCAACGCCGGGCTCGGAGGTCCAGAGCGGAAAGCGCCGTCCGCGCATGTCGAAATAGGACATCTGCTCGCCGCCGCCCCAGACATGCTCGTCCGTTTCCGCAAAGATGCGCAGCCAGAGGCGGTTGATGGTCTTGTCCAGCGCCGTCAGCAGGACGGCATTGCTTTCGAGTGTCAGGCGAAGGCGAGGGGTCTGTCCCGGTGCGGAGGAAAGCGTGACGCTGTCGCCGCTGATCTCGGCGTGGCGCAGGGCAGTTCGTTCGACGACGTAGTCTTCGATATCGAAATTGCCGCGATACATATCCATCCGTTCCTTGCCGAAGCCGGCGAAGAAGGCCGGCTCGTCGGGCGAATGGGAAAGGATGGTGCGGTTGCCGATCGCAAGCTTAAATCCATCGTGGGTCTTTTCGAAATGCATGACTTAACCTATTAGCCCTTGAGACCGCCGGCGGTGAGGCCAGAGACAACCCGTTCCTGGAAGATGACGATGAGGATCGCGACCGGCACGATGCCAACCACCAACGCTGCCGAAATAACCGGCCAGGGGAAAGCGAACTCCCCCTGATAAAGCTGGATGCCAACGGGCAGTGTGCGCAGCGCAGGATTGGAATTGAAGGAGAGCGCCAGCAGGAACTCGTCCCAGGCATTCACGAAGGCAAGGATGCCTGCGGTGAAGACGCCCGGCGCGCAAAGCGGCACGACGACCTTGAATAGCGCGCCGATGCGGGTGCAGCCATCGATCATGGCGGCGTTTTCGAGATCGCGCGGAATACTTTCGAAGAAGGAAACCAGCATCAGCGTGCACACCGGCAGTGAAAGCACCGTGTAGGGCAGGATCAGCGCCGTCCAGCTGTTGAGCAGATTGAGCGCCCGCATGATTTCGAACAGCGGCACAAGCAGTGTCACCAGCGGAAAGGTGGAAACGGCGATGATGAGCGACAGGATAAGCGCCCGGTATTTAAGGTTCAGCCGCGCCAGTGCGTAAGCCGCCAACACCGAAATCAGGATGGTCAGTGCCGTGGAAAGCAGCGCCACCATGAAGCTGTTGAACAGGAAGAGGTGCAGCGGCTGATCCGAAAAGGCCTGCATGTAGTTGGCGAGTGTCGGCGCGTGCGGAAACCAGGTGATCGGCTTGACAGTCAGCTCCGCCTCGGTTTTCAGCGAGGTGAAGAGGATCCAGATAGCCGGGAAAAGGCCGTTTATCAGAAGAATGGAGGCCGCGATGAAGCGCAGCGGCTTGCCAGAGAAGAAGGTGGACAGACCGGAGGAGGTGGCGACGGTGCTCATGGGATCAGTCCTTTGTCCTGATGATACGGAGGTAAACGGCGGTGACGCACATGGAAAGCGCAAACATCATGACCGCTAAGGCCGAGCCGTAACCGAGATCGAGGAAGGAGACGGTGTTCTGGTGGATATACATGGCAAGCGTCGTGGTGGATGTGCCGGGGCCGCCGCCGGTCATCATGTAAGGAATATCAAAGGTCTGTAGCGCCGTGATCGTGCGGAAGATGAGGGCGACGATAATCGATGGCTTCAGAAGCGGCAGGGTGATTTCGAAGAACTGCCTGATCTTGCCGGCGCCATCCACATCCGCTGCCTCGTAAAGCGAGCGCGGGATGGTCTGCAACCCGGCGAGGATCATGAGCGCCATGAAGGAGGAGGTCTTCCAGATGATCGTCAGGCAGATCGCGGCAAAGGCCCAGTTCGGTGAGTTGAACCAGATGATGCCTTCAAAGCCCAGCCGGTTCAGCACGTCGTTGACCACACCATATTCATAATGGAAGAACCACGCGAAGATGAGACCTGCAAAGGACAGCGGCAGCGCCCAGGGGATGAGAAGGGAAAGCCGCATTGGCCACTGCATGGAGAAAGGCAGGTTGGCGAGCAATGCGAGGCCAAGGCCCATGAACAGTGCGCCGGGTACGGTGATCAGCGTTATCAGCACCGTATTCCAGGTCGTTTCCCAGAAAATCGGATCGTCGAACATCGCCGTGTAATTTTCAAAGCCGATGAATTCCGCCGGCAGGCCCGAGGTCAGCGACAGGCTGAAGAAGCTCGTATAGACGAGCCGCGCCACCGGATAGACGATGATGAGCGAAAGCAGGATCGCCGCTGGCGCGAGCAGCAGCACGGCCAGCGACCGGTCGCCGAGATCGAGCCACCGCGTCCAGCGCGGCTGCGGTTTCTCGTCCACCCGAACCATGGTTCTTTCCGGCATTGTCACGTCTGCCACTCCCGCAACTGGATTCACGTCATCGTCTCCCGGTCGGACCGGTTTATGTCCGGCCCGTTTCGCGCCCTTGAGGCGCCTTTCATCCTGTCAGTCGAAACGGCCGGAAGGGGCGCGGTGCACACGCCGCCTTCCGGCCCGAAGCTTATCGCAGAACGCGCCGCAGACGGCTTTCCATCTGCTTTGCGCCATCCTCCGGCGTCATGACACCGGCGAGCACACCGTTGACCGTGGTGCGGATGGTCTCGCTGACCTCGTTGTAACGCGGCGTCACCGGACGGGCCTTTGCTGTTTCGACGACCGGCAGGGCATCCGCGAACCACGGGATTGCCTTGGTCACGTCGGCATCCTTGTAGAGAGCGGCGTAGGTGGGCAGGAGCGCTGCATTGATGGCCATGAACTTCGATACATCCTGACTGGAGAGATATTCGACAAGCTTCTTGGCTTCATCCTGCTGTTTGGAATAGGCGGACACGCCGAATTCCCAGCCGCCGAGGCAGGTCGTCTGCTCACCGCCTTTGACGGCGGGAAGGCGGGCGACGCCGACCTTGTCGCTCACCTGCGATTCCTTGCCCTGGAAATGGGTCCAGGCATAGGACCAGTTGACGGCAAAGAGAACCTTGCCGGCCTGGAACTCCTTGCGGGTGTCGTCGGTCGCCACCTCCGAAATGTTCTTCTTGGAAATGCCTTCGTCGACAAAACTCTTCCAGAGCTTCAGCGAATCCACCGCCGCCTGGTTGTCGAAGTTCAGCTTGCCGTTTTCAACCAGCGACTTGCCGTCGCTCCAGTAGGGCAGGAGGAAGGTGCAGACCGCGCCTTCGATCGCCTTGCCCTGGAAGGACAGGCCCTGAAGCTCCGGGTTCTTTTCGCCTTCCATGACCTTCTTGGACGCTTCCTTCAGCTCGTCCCAGGTGGTCGGCGGCTTGATGCCGTATTTATCCAGAAGGTCCTTGCGGTAATAGAGGAACATGGAGTCGGCGAAGGCTGGCAACGCCACGATCTTGCCGTCCACCGTGTTGGCTTCGGCATAGGTCGGCAGATAGGCGGACATGTCCTTGCCGGCAAAATCGCTGGTCCAGCCGGCTGTTGCAAATTGCGCGGGACGGATGACGTCGAGCATCAATACGTCGAGGCTCGAATCCTTGGCCGACATCACAGTGTTGAGATATTGCGCCTGCATTTCCGAGGTGTTGCCGCCGGTCTCAATGACCACCTTCACGCCCGGCGTCTTCGCCTCATATTGATCGAGCGCCTTGCGCCAGACATCCGGCTGATGCTGGCTGGAAACGAAGATCTTCAGCTCGGCATCGGCAAAGGCCTGACCTGAAAAAGTGAGCACTGTTGCGCAGAGCGCTGCGCCCATGAGGGCTTTGCCCCGGATAGTTTTGAATGTCATGTGTTCCTCCCGTTATTAATCCTTGGCCGTGGCATTTTGCCCGGCAATCAGTGGATCGAGCGCTCTGTTGTTGCGTCGAAAAGATGGACCTTGGACGGATCGACCCCGATCCGCAGTTCCTCGTTCGGCGTTGGCCGAAGCTGCGGCGGCATCCGTGCGGTCAGCGCCGCGTCGCCGAGGCTGAAATGGACGAGCGTGTCCGAGCCCAGCGGCTCCACCACCTGCACCTTTACGGCAAGCTGGCTGTCGAGGCTCTCGGCAGTACCAAAATGCTCCGGGCGGATGCCGACGATGACTTCGCGGCCTTCAAGTCCCGTTTCGCGCGATGGCCGGATAGCCGCCATCGGCAGGAAATTGCCGTCCGAGAATGTCAGCCGGTCGCCATTCACCTTGGCTCGCGCGAAATTCATGGCGGGCGCACCGACGAAACCGCCGACGAACACGCTTTCCGGGCGGTTATAAACCTCATCCGGCGTGCCGACCTGTTCGATATCACCGCCGCGCAGGATGACGATGCGGTCCGCCAGCGTCATCGCCTCCACCTGGTCATGGGTGACATAGATGATGGTGGTGCCGAGCTGCTGGTGCAGGCGTTTGATTTCCGTGCGTACCTGTCCGCGGAGTTTAGCGTCGAGGTTGGAAAGCGGCTCATCGAACAGGAAGACCTGCGGGCGGCGAACGATGGCGCGCCCCATGGCCACACGCTGACGCTGGCCGCCGGAAAGCTGTCCGGGCCGCCTATCGAGAAGGTGCTCGATGCCCAGCATCTTTGCCGCCTCATCGATGCTGGCATTGGCCTGCGAGGCGCTGACACCGCGCACCTTAAGGCTGAAGCCCATGTTTTCGCGCACCGTCTTGTGCGGATAAAGCGCATAGTCCTGAAACACCATGGCGATGTCGCGCTCGCGCGGCGGCAGCCGGTTGACGACACGGTCGCCGATCTTCACCTCGCCGCCAGTAATGCTCTCCAGCCCTGCGACCATGCGCAACGTCGTTGATTTGCCGCAGCCGGAAGGGCCGACAAATACGACGAATTCGCCATCGTTGATTTCAAGGTCGATGCCCTTGACGATGCGAAGCGCACCGTAACTCTTGTCCAGCTTGCGCAGGCTGACTGAAGCCATATTTTCCTCCTCACGACCGGCACGCCCGAAATTTCAATGGACGCAATAGCCGGTATCAACCTTCAAGTTCCCCGTACTGCATCTTCGAAAATCGAGCCCGATTGTCCGGCAATAACGTGGGGTGGCGAAACGCCTGTCTCCCTGAGGTCGTGATATTACCTTTCACTAAAAGGAAATCAATAGTGTATCAATTTTATTTCTGACAGAAATCAAAAACTACTAAGTCATTGATTAAGACAAATATATCCGCGAAATCGCCCGCTGGCGGGCAGTTGTTGGCTTGCCTGCCGTCAAATTCCGTCACTCCTGTAGATCATGCGAATTTTGCGTAGTCTCAACGTATGCGAGAAACGTAGCGCGCCACGGTGTGGTCAAACCAGGTCCAGGAAACTTCTGCCACCGCACCATCCTGCGCCTGGCTGAGACGCAGGACGCGGGGCACGGATGCGCCTGCTTTCTGGCCGAACGCTTCGGGCGTCCATTCGGGCACGTCACCGAGATCGATGCGATCCTCCGCCTTCGATATCCAGAGGTTGAGGCGAGTGCGGTAATAGAGGTAGAGAGATTCCGACATATTTTCGATGGTGATCGTGTCAACATAGGAACCATCAAGCCAGATTTCCTCGATGGCGGCCGGTTTGCCGGCGATGCGCCGCAGACGACGAATCCTGTGTCCTTCGGAGGAGGTGCCAAAAGCGGGCAGATCGGCGGGCTTCGCTAACCGGGTCACATCCAGAACCTCCGCTGTCGGCAGGCCGCCGCCCTCGATCAGTTCAAGCCGGAAGAAAGCGTAGACGCTTTGCGGATCGCTGACCGCGCGGATGTAGTTGCCGGAACCCTGCACGCGCTCCAGAAGGCCGCGCTCCTGCAATTCGGCGAGCGCCTTGCGTAGCGTACCGACGGCGATGCCGAGATCGGCAGCCATATCGCGCTCCGGCGCAAGCTTCTCGCCGTCGATCAGCCGCCCTGCTGACACCTCGCGCACCAGCATTTCGGCGATCTGCAGATACATGGGCAAACTGCCACCAGTGTGTCTCATAGGCCGTTTCCTCCACCCGAAACAAAAATTGATACATCATTGATTTACATATTTCTTGATGTTATGCAAGAACAACGAGAGCGGCCCTGAGGAGGAATTGCATGACCGTCGTACCCGTTACATCCGCTGATCTTGATGCTGCCGAGGTCTCCTGGTTTTCCGCTTTGTGTTCCGATGATTACGCCTATCTCGGCGTGCCGGATGGAGGCCTGCGTTCCAGCTTCGAACATTGCTCGGATATCGTCAAAAAAGCCGAGGAACTTGGCTTCCGCAACATTCTCTGCCCGTCGTCCTATCAGGTGGGGCAGGATACGCTGAGCTTTGTCGCCGGCTGTGCGCCGATCAGCGACCGTATCAATTTCCTTGCCGCTATCCGCTGTGGCGAAATGCAGCCGATCATGCTGGCGCGTACGGTTGCCACGCTCGACCACATGCTGAAGGGCCGCCTGACGCTCAACGTCATTAGTTCGGATTTCCCGGGCGAAGTCGCCGACAGCGCCTTTCGTTACAAGCGCAGCCACGAGGTCGTCGAGATTTTGCGGCAGGCCTGGACCCGCGACACCATCGACCACGACGGCGAAATCTACCAGTTCAAGGGCGTATCGACCGAGCCGGCGAGACCCTACCAGCAGAATGGCGGCCCGCTTCTTTATTTCGGCGGTTATTCTCCAGATGCCCTTGAGCTCTGTGGCGCACAATGCGACGTCTATCTGATGTGGCCGGAGACGAAGGACCAGCTGGCGGACCGCATGCGCGCCGCCAACGAGCGCGCTTCCGCCCATGGCCGCACGCTGGATTATGGTCTGCGCGTCCATATGGTGGTGCGCGATACTGAAAAGGAAGCCCGCGAATATGCCGAACATCTGGTCTCCAAGCTCGATGATGAATACGGCCAGCTGATCCGCAACCGCGCCCACGATAGCGGTTCACTCGGCGTGTCGCATCAGGCACGGGCCCGTGAACTCGCTGACAAGTTCGGTTATGTCGAACCCAATCTGTGGACCGGCATCGGCCGGGCGCGCTCCGGCTGCGGTGCAGCACTTGTCGGCTCGACGGATCAGGTTCTTTCGGCGCTGGAGGATTACCAGAGGATGGGTATCCGCGCCTTCATCCTGTCCGGTTATCCGCATCTCGACGAGGCGGAACATTTCGGCACCAAGGTGTTGCCGCAGATGAAAACCTGCTCCCTGCCGCATGCCTATGGCCGGGTGCCTTCTGTAACGCCAGCGACGCCGCTCGGCAACGGGGAACGCCACTGATGGAACGTATCGCTCTTTCTGACACACTCGAACTCAGCCGCATCGTTTACGGCATGTGGCGCATTGGTGACGATGCAGACACCTCGCCGGCGCATGTACAGGCAAAGATCGAGGCCTGCCTCGCACAGGGCATCACAACAATGGATCAGGCCGATATCTATGGCGGATACACGGCGGAAGCCATTCTTGGCGCCGGATTGAAAGCTGCGCCAGGACTGCGCGACAAAATCGAGATCGTCACCAAATGCGGCATCGTCGCCCCGGCCGGCCGTCATGCTGCCGCCCGCGTCAAGCATTACGACACGACCGCGGTCCACATTAACGCGTCGGTGGAAGCGTCGCTGCGCGATATGGGAACGGATCACGTCGATCTGCTGCTCATTCACCGCCCCGACCCGCTGATCGACGCGGAAGAAACCGGCAAGGCACTTGATGCCTTGGTGGCGTCGGGCAAGGTCAAGGCGGTTGGCGTCTCCAATTTCCGCCCGTGGGATTTTTCGCTGCTGCAATCGGCCATGAGCAACCGCCTGGTGACGAACCAGATCGAAATGAGCCTGCTTGCCACCGATTCCTTCACGAATGGCGATCTCGCCTACCTGCAGGAAAAGCGTATTTCGCCCATGGCCTGGTCGCCGCTCGGTGGCGGTTCGCTGTTCTCCGGCGCGCATCGCGGCACCATGGCTAACCTGCAGCGCGTCGGCAAGGAACAGGGCGTCGACGCGACGGCCGTCGCGATCGCCTGGCTGCTGCGCCATCCGGCAAAGATCGTGCCGGTGCTTGGCACCAACAATCTCGAACGCATCAAAACCGCTGCCGATGCGCTTCGCGTGACGATGGACCGCCAGACATGGTTTGAACTCTACACCCTTGCGATTGGAAAAGAGGTGGCGTGATGACAGTTGCAGAGGCGATCAAGATGCCCAATGAACATGTATTCGTTCCCGGCGGCGAAAACAGCCGCAGCTTTCGCAATGCGCTCGGCGCTTTCACCACCGGTGTTACGGTGGTAACAGCCACGACCCCGGAAGGCCCGATCGGCATGACGGTCAACAGCTTCGCATCCGTCTCGCTCGATCCGCCGCTGGTGCTGTGGTCACCTGCGAAAAGCTCGTCGCGTTATCAGGCCTTCAGCGGCGCCACCCATTTCGCTATTCATGTGCTGAGCGCCGATCAGGACGTGCTGAGCGCCCGCTTCACCCGCAACGGCCGTGCTTTCGATGATCTTGACTGGGAATTGAACGATGAAGGCGTACCGGTCATCCCCGGAACGCTGGCCCGTTTTGAATGCCGGCAGGCGGCGGCGCATGATGCGGGCGACCACACCATCATTGTCGGTGAAGTGCTGCGCGCCGCCCATCGAGATGGCGATCCGCTGTGCTTTTCGGGCGGAGCCTTCGGGCGGTTTGCCCGGCAGTAGTATGCTCCGGCCGGACTTTCATGATCTTCGACAGATATTCGAGTCACCGATGCGGCTCGAAAATCTTTGTCAAGCGGCAACAGAGTCTGGTTCGCCTGTTGTTTGCGGCGTTTGCGGCCCGGCGTGTTTTTCCGTCGCTTTTTTGCGGGAAAATAGCCCTGTGAGGAAGCGGCCGAAGCGGTCCATTTCCACGAAGATGACAGGCGTGATGAACAATGTCAGAAATTGCGAGACGATGAGACCACCGACCACCGCGATGCCGAGCGGTTGGCGCAGTTCTGAACTGGCGCCCGAGCCGAGCGCGATGGGAAGAGCACCAAGCAATGCGCAGAATGTCGTCATCATGATCGGGCGGAACCGGCGCACGCAGGCTTCGTGAATGGCGGTTGCGGGTGGTTCCGCTTTTTCGCGCATCAGCTCCACCGCCACGTCGATCATCATGATCGCGTTTTTCTTGACGATGCCGATAAGCATCAATAGCCCGATCAGGGCGATGATGGAGAAATCCATCCCCATTACCTTCAGCGCCACAAGGGCGCCGAAGGCCGCTGCCGGCAGACCGGAAAGAATAGTCAGCGGGTGGATGAAGCTCTCATAGAGAACGCCGAGAACGACATAGATGGTGAGCACCGCCGCCAGAATGAGGATTCCGGTGTTCCCCTGGCTCTGCTGGAAGATCGCCGCCGTGCCGCCATAGCTGGTGAAGACATCCTGCGGCAGGCCTATCGTGGTCTTGAGCTGGTCAATCCGACTTGTGGCGTCGGAGAGTGCCACACCATCCGGCAGGTTGAAGGAGATGGTGGTGGAGACGAGCTGGCCCGTCTGATTGATGGTAACCGGCGCTTGCGTCCGGGTGATGGCAGCGAAGTTGGAAAGCGGCACCAGTACGCCCGTTTTGGCCGAAAGAATATTGATGTCGCTCAGAAAATCGTCATTCCACGGCTTCGAGCTGTCGAACTCGACAATGACGTCGTAGCTGTCGCCGGTCGACTGGATCTGGGCGGCGGTGTAACCGCCGAAGGACATTTCCAGTGTCTTGCGCAGCTGATCATTGGTAATCCCGAAGGCAGCGGCTTTTTCCGAATCGACCGAAATCGTGGCGGCGATGGCGCCGTTTTGGGCATCGGAGGTGACTGACGTGAAGGTATAGTCGCGGCGCATCGCCTCCATCAGCTTGTTCGACCATTCATTGGTGATATCAGCGTTCAAGCCCTGCACCACGAGTTGATATTGGCTGGCAGAGCTGCGCCCGCCGAAACGCAGGCTCTGCTGCGGGTTGATATAGGTGCGGATGCCCGCGACTTTCGAGCTGGCCTGGCCCAGTTCCGTCAGAACCTGGCTCAGAGGTGCACGCTCCTCCTTGGGCTTGAGTTCGACGAACATCGAGCCGTTGTTCAGCGGATTGCGCGAATTGCCGCCAACGATGGATGTAACGTGGACCACGGCCGGATTCTTGCGGATCTGATCGGCAACCTGCGCCTGAAGATCGCGCATCGCCGTGTAGGAAATATCCTCTCGCGCCTGCGTCGAAACCGAAAGACGGCCGATGTCTTCCTGGGGGAAGAAGCTGGAGGGCAGCACTTCGAATAGATAAAGAGATGCCGCGATCGAGGCGAGAAATGACGCCAAAACAATACGGCGATGGGAAAGGCACCAGCTCACGGCGTTTCCATAGGCACGAAGCGTCCGCTCAAAGCCGGCATCGAACCAACGGATGATCGCCGGTGGCCGGGATGAGTGGCCGGAAAGGCGCGAGGCGAGCATTGGCGTGACCGTCAGCGATACCAGAGCCGAGGCCATGATGGCGAGCGTGACGACCATGCCGAATTCATTAAAGAGCCTGCCGATCACCCCGCCCATCAACAGAATGGGGATGAAGACGGCGACAAGCGAAATCGACATGGAGAGGATGGTGCTGCTGACTTCCGCCGCGCCCTGCAGCGCGGCTTCCCGCATCGGCAGCCCCTCTTCGTGCAGGCGCAATATGTTTTCCAGCATGACGATGGCATCATCCACCACAAGACCTACTGACAGGGTGAGCCCAAGCAGGGAGATATTGTCGATGCTGTAACCCAGCACATACATCGCGCCGAAAGCCGTGATCAGCGACAACGGCACGGCAAGACCCGGAATGACGGTTGCCGTCAGATGCCCGGTGAAGAGGTAGATCACTGCCACCACCAGCCCGATGGTCAGGAACAGGGTAAACTGAACGTCGGAAATCGCGTCCTTGATCGCGGTCGAGGCGTCGTTCATCACGTTGATGTTGACGGAAGGTGGCAATTGCTGGTGAAGCGCCGGCAGCTTGGCCTTGATGGCGTCCACGACATCGACGGTGTTGGCATCCGGTTGCCGCTGAACGGCGAGAACGATGGCCTGTTCGCCGTCGAACCAGCTGCCCGCATTGGTGTTGTCAATGCTGTCGGTGACGTTGGCGATATCACCGAGGTGAATGGGTGCGCCGTTGTTCGTCGATACGACCAGCGAACGGAAGGCGGCTGCGTTCGTGCGCTGGGTATCGGCTTCGATCGTCAGGCGCTGATTATCGTTCTGCAGTGCGCCGACGGGAACCTGATTGTTCGCCTGGGCAATGGCGGTGGTGACCGTATCGACGCCGAGGCCTCTTGCCTGAAGCTGCGCCGGATCGAGCCCAATGCGCACGGCATAGGTCTGCGCACCGTAGATACTCACCTGCGCCACGCCGGAAATGGTGGAAAGGAGCGGGGAGATAATGTTCTCGGCGATTTCATCGACCTTGCTGGTGGGCATTTCCTTGCTGTTGACCGCAAGCAAGAGTACCGGGGCATCGGCCGGGTTCGTTTTGCGATAGCTGGGCGTCGTCGTCATATTGCTCGGCAACTGCCGTTGCGCGCGGGAAATTGCGGCCTGCACGTCGGCAGCAGCCGCGTCGATATCGCGGTTGAGATCGAACTGAAGCACGATCGAGCTGTTGCCAAGCGTATTGGTGGCGCTGATCTCGCTAACGCCGGGAATTGTCTCGAACTGCTTGACCAGTGGCGTGGTGACCGAAGTGGCCATGGTTTGCGGGGAGGCGCCGGAGAGTGATGACGACACGTTGATCGTCGGAAAATCCACCTTCGGCAAGGCCGCGACCGGGAGTAAACGGAAACCGGCAAGGCCTGCCAGAACGAGGCCGATGGCGAGAAGCGTGGTGGCGACGGGCCGGTTGATGCAAAAATTCGGGATCATTGGCGGTCAGCCTTTTCCTGCGGAATATTGGCGGCCAGATTGCCTGCCGTCCCGCCCTTATCGGAAAATTGCTCGATCACGAGCTGGCCGTCGGCGAGTTCCGACTGGCCCTCGACGATGATATGCTCTCCGCCATTAAGGCCGCGCGCAATGGCGGTGAGGTCGCCGTTCGAACGCGCGACCGCAACTGGCGTCATATGAGCATGATGATCGCCGTCGACCGTGTAGACAAAATTGCCCTTCGGTCCGGGTCTCACAGCGACCGTCGGTACGACGACCATTTCGTCTTCGGAAACAAAATGCGCGGTGACGTTGACGGACTGACCGGGCCACAAAAGGCCGCGGTCGTTCTTGAACTCCGCCTTTGCCAGCACTGTGCCGGAGGTCTGGTCCACAGTGTTGTCGTAAAAACGCAGTACGCCGCGCATCGCCTCGCCGCCGGTCGCCGCAGGGTCGACATCAACTGCCGTGTCTTTCGCTACGCCTTCGCGCAATTGCGGCAGATAGCGTTGAGAGAGCCGGAAACTGACCGAGATGGGGTCGTATTTCGTGATGGTCACGATATTCACGCCGGCACTGAGGTAAGCCCCGGGGCTGACGCTGATATCACCCAGTCTCCCGTCGAAGGGAGCACGGATTTCCATATGTTCCAACGCTACCTGATCGGACGCAAGCGTTGCGCGGTCGGCATCGATCTTGGCGCTGGCGCTGTCCCGCGCCGCTCTTGCCTGATCCAGCACCTGCTGTGACTCGGCGCTCTGCTTGACGAGGTTGGCGGCACGCTGAAAAGCGGCTTCAGTCTGTTCAAGTGTCGCCTGGTCGGCGGCGATATTCGCCTTGTCCTTGTCGACCGCCGCACGGGCAATTCGATCGTCCATCTTGAGGATCAGATCGCCCGCCTTGATGTGCTGGCCGTCCTTTGCCTCGATTTCGGTGACGAGGCCGGCCTGGAGCGGTGCGATATTGGTGATGTCGGCTGCTACCGCCCACCCTGTTGCCGCCGCGTCCATTGGCAGCGTCGCCTTACTGACCGAAATGGTGCTGACGGTCGGTGGTCCGCCATTGCGCCGCCCACCGCCCTGCCGTTGCCCCTGTTGTGCACCTGGCTGGCCATTGCGGGAGGATTGCGGTTTTGCATTTGCAGTCGTCTCTGCGGTTGCGGTCTCTGCCTGCGGTGGAATGCTGGCAAATTGTTTCAGATAGGGAATTTGATCGAGCGGCAGGCGGTCCTTGAAATACCACGCGCCGGCGGCTGCGATGGCAAGAACGCTGAGGGCGGTCCAGAAACGTTTCATCTGACGGTTCCGCGTAATGAAGGCGATACATGTTTCCCGACATGTGCGGCAAGCCTTGGGAGCAGCTTTCCTCCACAAGACACCCAATACGCTGCGAAATCACCTTAAACTTTTGTAATGGCAGTAACCGTACGCGAGGGCCGTTTGCCCTGCCGTACAGGGGCTGAAGCGGATCGCGCTCGCAGGCAACCCCGCCATTGCGCGTATTCTTCGCGCCGGTTGGTACGGGAAAAGGCCGCCTCGTGTCCGGGGTGGCCTTTTGCGCGACGCGATACGCCGAGGTCAGAAAGCCCGGATGGCGTTGCGGGTGGCCAGCACATCTTCAGCAACATTGCCTGTGGTGGCGGGCACGGAGCCGACGAGATCCAGGAACTTGTAGAGTTCGGTGGCCTGCGAGTTCGTGACATAGATGATGTCGCGATCCTGCATCGGGAATTTCGTGCTGGCAAAGAAGGTCGAGGGATCGCGCAGATTGGCACGGAAAATGACCGGAACGTCCTGGCCAGCGAATTTGGACGTGTTGATGCCGAGCTTCAAGAGAAGATCGCGCTTGACGATGCGGTAGACGTAGACTTGGGCGGGATCTGCCCGGGAGTCGAGCAATCCGCCCGCCTTGCCAAGGGCGTCCGAGAGCTTGAGATCGGCGTCCTCGAACTCGAAACGGCCGTTGAGGCCGGAAGCGCCGAAGGCGAGATAAGTGCGGCGCTCCCGCTCCACCATGATGGTGTCGCCCGGCACCACATAGATGTTTTCAGAAGGCGTGCTGACAAGGTGATTATAGTTTACGCGGGCCGTTTTCCCGCGCCGAATGAGCGTGACATAGGACTCTATGTTGGGAGCACTCAGGCCTTTCGCGTAAGAGATGACGTCAAGAACGCGATCACCTGCTTCCGACAGCTGCACCTTTGTCGGCTCCTTGACATCGCCCAGAACCGAGGCCTGTGCGGAGCGGCTGGAAATCTTGGTGATCAGAACCTGCGGCTCGATGGCGCGATTTGCCAGGCGCTCCTCGATGACGCCTTTGGCGACTGCATAGCTTGAGGAAATGACGAGATCATAACCGCTCAGATCGAATTGCTCGATGGCGAGCGGCATCAACGGCAGGTAAGAGCGATATTTCTTCCGGGCGAAGGGCAGCTTCTGGATGAAGGAGGTATTCACCGGGCGGCCGCCGAGAAAGCCGCGATCACGCTCGCTCATGAAATCGACGATGCAGAAAAGATCTGCCTGAGGATAGATTTCGAGAAGGTTGTGAAGAACCTTTTCAGCCCCACCCCTATCGGTGAGCCAGTCATGGACGATCGCCGTCTTCATAGTTTCCTCAATAATATCAACGTAATGAAAATTTGTAATCCGACCTGGAAATAAGCCGGCAGTATCGAATATCAATCTTGTCTTCACCCGCAAAAGCGCGGCTGCGAAGACGAAACAATGCGAAAATAATATGGACGCAGGGTTATGTCTGTCGGAAGCCTGTCCTGCTCCGTCTCTTGAATAGCATCTTGTTCGCAGATGCGAAATATCCCGCTTCCTAATTTCCTGACATCTGCGCCGACCCGGCGTCTGGCTGTGGCTCCCGAAAGCGCGCCGGGCGGGCGGTGCGTGCCAAAATGCGTCGCCTTCGGTCTGGTAATCATTCCTCCTCGCTTCAAGGTTATTGACAAGGCGTCGCAGCAAGATATTCTGTTATAAAGATGCATATAACATAATAATGGAACACAGAAGAGCTGGGAGCTTGACCATGAGACGTAAAATTGCATTTCTCGCCACCGCCGCGTTGTTGCTTGCACCGGGTGTGATGATGGCCCAGGAAAAGGGCGGCGTGATCAATGTTGCCACCATCGGCGAGCCGCCGACATTGGACCCGATGGCGTCTACCGCCGATCTCGTCGGCATCGTCACACAGCATATTTTCGAAACGCTCTATACTTTCGACAAGGGCTGGAAGGTGACGCCGCTGCTGGCGGAAAGCCTGCCCGAGATCAGCGCAGATGGCAAAACCTACACGATCAAGCTCAGACAGGGCATCAAGTTCCACGACGGCAGCGACATGACGTCTGAAGATGTCGTCGCCTCGCTCGGACGCTGGATGAAGATCGCCTCGCGCGGAAAGCAGGCCGCCGGCTTTATCGAGAATATCTCCGCACCCGACGCCGGTACGGTGGCGATCACCCTCAAGCAGCCCTATGCCCCGCTCACCTCGCTGCTCGCGTTCAACAATTCCGCGGCGATCATCCTGCGGGCCGAAAAGCAGGCGGAGCCGATGGCCGAATTCATCGGCACCGGCCCCTATATGCTGAAGGAACGCAAGGCCGACCAGTATATCCAGCTCGTGCGCTTCGATGGCTACAAGTCCCGCGGCGGCGAAAGCGACGGTTACGGAGGTGCGCGCCATCAATATCTCGATGAAATCCGCTTCGTTCCGGTGCCTGATCCGAACACCCGCGTCGAAGCCGCCGTTTCGGGCCAATACGACTATGTCGATTCCATTCCTGTGGAATCCTTCGAGAAGGTGAAGTCGTCCTCCGCCTCGCAGCCGTTGATGCTGAAGCCCTTCGGCTATCCGGTCTTCGTCTTCAACACCAAGGAGGGACCGTCCTCAAAGCTTGAGGTTCGCAAGGCGGTGACGGAAGCGCTGAACATGGAAGACATGCTCGCGGCGGCTTTCGGCAGCACGGATTTCTACGCGCTCGACGGTGCTTATTATCCCGACAACTTCTCCTGGCATTCAGAAGAAGGTGTCGAGGGCAACTATAATGTCGGCAATCCGGAAGCCGCCGCCGAAAAGCTGAAGGCGGCCGGTTACAATGGTGAGCCGCTGCGCATCCTTACCAGCCGCCAGTATGAGTTCCATTACAAGATGGCGCAGGTCGCTGCAGAATATCTGAAACTGGCCGGTTTCAAGGTGGATATGCAGGTGGTGGACTGGGCGACGCTGACACAGCGCCGCGCTGACCCGAAGCTCTGGGATATTTATATCAGCCACAGCCCGTTCCTGCCGGAACCGGCGCTGATGGGCGCGCTTTCCACGAGCTCGCCGGGCTGGTGGGATACGCCGGCACGCAAGGCTGCGGTTGATGCCTTCACTGCCGAAGTCGATCCGGATAAACGCATCGCTCTCTGGGCCGACGTGCAGAAGACGATCTATGCCGAGCTGCCGCTTCTCAAGATCGGTGACTTCAATGCCGTGGCGGCGAAGTCCAACAAGCTGGAAGGCGTCGATCCTGCTCCGTGGCCGTATTTCTGGAATGCCTCGGTCACAAAATAAGGCCAGGACGGCAATCGGGTGCCGGGCTGCCGGCACCCTTCAGCAGCTTCGCTTCAACTATCGCGCATAAGTGGTCCGCCACTTTTGCGATCGGGAGCCCTTATTCGTGATACGGTATATCTTCCAGAGACTTGCAGGAATGATCGTGGTGATGTTCCTCGTCGTCACCATCGTTTTCGTCATCCTGCGCGTCACGCCCGGAGACCCGGCCGCCGTGATGCTGGGGCCGGATGCCTCGGCACAGGACATTGCGGAACTGCGCACCCGCCTCGGCCTCGATCAGTCGCTTGGGGTGCAATATGTCTACTATATCGGCCAATTGCTGAAGGGCGATCTCGGCCAGTCGATCTTTCTCAATATGCCTGTCGGATCAGCCCTGCTGGATCGGGCCGAACCGACCTTTTTCCTGACAATCTTTTCATTGCTGATCGCCAGCGTCATCGCTCTCCCGATCGGCATCTATGCCGCTTACCGGCGCGGCTCGTTCGTGGACCAGGCCGCAACGACGGTCGCGATGCTGGCGGCGAGCATTCCGAGCTTCTGGCTCGGCCTCATCCTCATGCAGGTCTTCGCCGTCAGGCTCGATATGTTCCCCGTATCGGGTTACGGCGGGCCGGGGTCGAGTTTCGTCGAGCGCATGTATCATCTGACGTTGCCGGCCATCGCGCTCGGCCTCGTGTCCTCCGCCCTCATTCTGCGCTTCACCCGCGCCTCTATGCTGGATGTCCTCGGTGACGACTATGTCCGCACTGCGCGTGCCAAGGGCGTCAAGGAGCGTCGGGTGGTGATGAAACATGCGCTGAAGAATGCGCTTATACCCATCCTCACCGTGCTTGGCCTCACCGCCGCCGTGCTGATTTCGGGTGCGGTGGTAACGGAGACGGTCTTTGGCTTGCCGGGGGTCGGAAATCTCGTCGTCTCGGCGGTGCTCCGGCGTGATTATCCGGTCATCCAGGGCGCGCTTCTCGTTATCGCCGGTCTCTACGTGCTCATCAATTTTGCAATCGACATGCTCTACCTGCTGGTCGATCCAAGGGTTCGCTACTGATGGCCGATATCGTTTCCACCGTTCCCCCGGCACGAAATCCGACTGTCCTGTTCATTCGGCGTCTCCTGAAGCGCAAGACAGTCGCCGCCGGCCTGCTCGTGCTGCTTGTCTTCGTGCTGCTTGCGGTTTTCGCGCCGATGATAGCGCCGTACTCGCCCTCAAAACTGTCGATCGTGAACCGCCTGAAGCCGCCGAGCGAACTCTATTGGTTCGGCACCGATGAGTTTGGTCGCGACGTCTTTTCCCGTACCATATACGCCGGAAGACTGTCGCTTCTGGTCGGGGCCGCCGTGGTGGCGCTTTCGGCGCTGATTGGCATCACGCTCGGCCTGCTTGCCGGTTTCTTCCAGAAACTGGATACGCCGATCGCGCGGCTGATCGATGCGATGATGGCGTTTCCTGATATTCTGCTGGCGATTGCGCTGGTGGCGGCTCTCGGCCCGTCGCTGACGACTGTCATCATCGCGCTCGCCGTCGTTTATTCGCCGCGCCTTGCCCGCATCGTGCGCGCCTCGACGCTGGTAATTCGTGAGTTGCCCTATGTGGAGGCGGCAAAGGCGCTCGGCATTTCCACTTTCCACATCATGACGCGGCATGTCCTGCGCAATCTCGTCTCGCCGATCCTCGTGCAATGCACCTTTCTTTTTGCCAGCGCCATGCTGGCGGAGGCCGGCCTGTCGTTTCTGGGACTTGGTGTCAGCCCCGAAATTCCAACGTGGGGAACCATGATTTCCGCCGGCCGCCAATATATCGGACAGGCCGACTGGATGACCTATTTCCCCGGCTTTGCCATCATTCTTTCCGTACTGTCGCTGCAAATGGTTGGCGATGGACTGCGGGACATGCTCGACCCAAGACTGCGAAGGGATTTGTAATATGACATCAGGTGAACAGGCAAAAACGCCTCTTCAAGCTCCCATTCTTCTCACCAATGTCAAACCTGTCGGTTTCGGAAAAGGTGCGTCTGAGGCTTCAACCGATATTCTGATCGGCGGCGACGGCAAGATTGCCGCGGTAGGCTCTGCCCTGCAGGTGCCTGCGGATGCGCAGCGTATCGACGCCAAGGGTGCCTTCATCTCGCCCGGCTGGGTCGATCTGCACGTGCATGTCTGGCACGGCGGCACCGACATCTCCATCCGCCCCTCCGAATGCGGGGCCGAGCGCGGCGTAACCACACTGGTGGATGCCGGTTCGGCGGGCGAGGCGAATTTCCACGGTTTCAGGGAATATATCATCGAACCCTCAAGGGAGCGCATCAAGGCCTTCCTCAACCTCGGCTCCATCGGTCTCGTTGCCTGCAACCGGGTGCCTGAACTGCGCGACATCAAGGATATCGATCTCGACCGTATCCTCGAATGTTACGCGGAAAACAGCGAGCATATAGTCGGCCTGAAGGTGCGGGCGAGCCATGTCATCACCGGCTCCTGGGGTGTGACGCCGGTCAAGCTCGGCAAGAAGATCGCCAAGATCCTGAAAGTCCCGATGATGGTACATGTGGGGGAGCCACCGGCCCTTTACGACGAGGTTCTGGAAATTCTCGGCCCTGGCGATGTCGTGACCCACTGCTTCAACGGCAAGTCGGGCTCCAGCATCATGGAAGACGAGGACCTGTTCAACCTTGCCGAACGCTGCGCGGGCGAAGGCATCCGGCTGGATATCGGCCATGGCGGCGCATCCTTCTCCTTCAAGGTTGCGGAAGCCGCGATTGAACGCGGGTTGCTTCCGTTCTCCATCTCTACGGATTTGCATGGCCATTCGATGAATTTCCCGGTCTGGGATCTGGCGACCACCATGTCGAAGCTGCTCTCCGTCAACATGCCCTTCGAAAACGTGATTGAAGCCGTGACCCGTAACCCCGCCTCCATCATCCGCCTCGATATGGAAAACCGTCTCGAGGTCGGTCAGCGCGCCGATTTCACTGTTTTTGATCTTGTCGATGCCGATCTGGAAGCGACCGATTCCAACGGCGACGTGTCGCGCCTGAAGCGCCTGTTCGAGCCGCGTTACGCGGTTATCGGCGCGGAAGCCATCGCGGCCAGCCGTTACATTCCAAGGGCGCGCAAGCTGGTGCGCCACAGCCATGGTTATTCCTGGCGCTGACCCCGACTGATAGGGCGGAGGTCCTTCCTCCGCCGTTCGCAGCCATTACGGGAAACCGCTCCCGGCATTATGAGGAATTCGCGTGAAACAGTCTTCGCTCGACGCAGAAGGGCACGTCTCGCCCTATGACCGGCTCGCCGCGCTCGGCATCTCCCTGCCGCCGCCGCCGCCGCCGATTGCCAATTTCGTCACGCATGTGGTGGAAGGCAACATGCTTTATCTTTCGGGCCAGGGGCCGCGGGAAGAAAATGGCCACCTCTATGCCGGCAAGGTGGGCGCGGAAATCGGTCTGGAAGAGGCCTATAACCATGCGCGTCTCACCGGCATCAACCTGCTTGCCGTCATGCACGAGGCGCTGGGCGACCTATCGCGGGTGAAGAAGGTGGTGAAGCTGCTGGGCATGGTCAATGCCGTCAGCGATTTCCGCGATCACCCGAGCGTCATCAACGGCTGTTCAGATCTCTTCATCGATGTGTTCGGCGATGCGGGACAACATGCCCGCTCCGCCGTGGGCTTCGGCTCA
Source organism: Agrobacterium sp. SORGH_AS_0440 (assembly GCF_031453135.1). Classification (NCBI taxonomy): domain Bacteria; kingdom Pseudomonadati; phylum Pseudomonadota; class Alphaproteobacteria; order Hyphomicrobiales; family Rhizobiaceae; genus Agrobacterium; species Agrobacterium sp. SORGH_AS_0440. The sequence continues at coordinate 1,650,876 of NZ_JAVIYR010000001.1, forward strand.
CTGCCGGGCAATATAACTGTCGAAATCGAAGCCATCGTCGCGCTCAAGGGTTGAGGCCGTTTAATGGTTGCGCCAGCCCATCAGCTTTTCGATCCGTTCCGCCGAGACCCTGACCTGCTCGGTGTAGTGGTTCTCGTCCGCCAGCACCTTCTGCTCGGGCAGCACGATGGAAATCGTCGCAACGCATTCGCCCCTGTTGTCGCAAATCGGCGAAGCGATGCACGCCACGGCGTAATCGGACTCGGCGACCTGGATAGACAGCCTGTCATGGAAGGCCGCCGCCGCAGATTGGGACAGCGTTTCCGGGTTGATTTCGGCGCGTCCGGTCGGCGAGGAACGGGCGCAGCGACGGAAAAGTTCGAGACGTTCCGCTTCCGGCAGATGCCCGACGAGCAGACGTCCAGACGCCGTCCAGTTCAAGGGAACGCGGGTGCCGACACGGGACGCGACCTGAAAATGGCTCGGTCCATCCGCCATGGCCAATACCAGCATATGGTCGCCATCGCGGCCGCAAAGCTGCACCGTCTCGCCCGCATGGCGGCAGAGATCGTGCATTTCGTGGGTGGCGACACCCATGAAATCGAGCGAGCGGGCATAGGCAAGACCGTAGTGGTAAAGCCGCGCGCCGAGCCAGATATTGCCGTCGGCATTGCGCGCCAGCATGTTCTTTTCGATGAGATCATCGATGATCACATAGACGGTGGACAGCGGGGCCTTGATCGCCTTGGCGATGGCGTAAGCGCCGGCGGGGGATCCGGTTTCGTAAAGATAATCAATAACCTGAAGGGCGCGGTCGATGCCGCTGACGCGAGAGCGCTTGGCCACCTTCGCGTCCGGGTTTTCCGCCGTATCAGGAAGGGCGGATAAAGGCGTTTCGTCCAGCTTATGGGCGTCCAATTTTGGCTCCTCATCAATTTTGGGAAGCTATTACATTATTATGGCATATATGTCGATGCCCATCGCATCGCAAAGACAGGAGAAAGACATGACCGAGGATATCAGAAGCAGGATCGGCCTTCGCCCGGTCATCAACGTCTCGGGCACCATGACCTCGCTCGGCGCTTCCATCGTCGTTCCGGAAGCGGTCGAAGCCATGGCGGCCATCCTGCCGCAATTTGTCGAGATCAACGATCTGCAGCGCAAGGCAAGTGCAGTGATTGCGAGGCTGACGGGGGGCGAGGCCGGTTTTATCACGGCGTCCTGCTCCTCTGGCATCAGCCTTGCTGTCGCAGGCGCGATCACCGGCAATAATCTTCTCGCCATCGAAAAGCTGCCCGATGTTACGCCTGAGAAGAACGAGGTTCTGGTGCAGATGGGGCATGTGGTGAGTTATGGCGCACCGGTGGATCAGGCCATCCGCCTCGGCGGCGGCAAGGTGGTGCTGATCGGGCAGGCAACATCGACCCACCGTTTCCATATGGAAAACGCCATCACCGAAAAGACGGCTGCCGCTGTCTATGTCGTCTCGCATCATGTGGTGGATTACGGTCTGCTACATCTTTCCGAATTCGTCGAGATCGCCCATGCCAAGGGTGTCCCTGTCATTGTCGATGCCGCTTCCGAATACGACCTGAAGCTGTTTTTGGCCACGGGTGCGGATGTCGTGCTCTATTCCGGCCACAAGTTCCTCGGCGGCCCCACCTCGGGCATCGTCGCGGGTAAGAAGGAACTGGTGCGTCATGCTTTCCTTCAGAATATGGGCATCGGCCGCGGCATGAAAGTCGGCAAGGAAAGTATCTATGGTGTCATGGCGGCGCTTGAGGCCTGGGAAAAGCGGGACCATGCCGGAATTCGCGAACGGGAAACCGGTTATCTCAACCTCTGGAAAAGGACGCTGGATGGACGGCCGGGCGTGACGGCGTTGATCGAGCCCGACCCGACCAACAACCCGCTCGACCGGCTGCGCGTTATCATCAATGCCGAAGAAGCGCATATTACGGCATGGGACCTGACAACGGCGCTGGCCAAGGGTAATCCGCCGATCATCACCCGCGATCACGAGGTGGAACATCGCTATTTCTATCTCGACCCCTGCAACCTGCATCCTGGCCAGGAGACTATCGTTGCGTCCCGTCTGGCGGAGGAACTGGACAAGGCGCGCGCCTCCAACGAGGTAATTGCGACACCGTTCGAAGACCGCAGCCGCCACCGTTTCGACGGCATGCTGCGCTGGCCGGACTAATAACGACTGCATATCGGACGAGCGGGTGCCGCGAGTTTCTTCTCCCCGCCGGGGAGAAGGTCGCGGCAGCGGAAGGGGGGGCAGGGGTGCGATCTATCGTGAACGTCGCCCCCTCATCCGACCCTTCGGGCCACCTTCTCCCCGACGGGGAGAAGACACAGGCCGTGACGCCGTGCCTGAATTCAAACGAGAAGAAAAGAAGGGAACGATCATGACCATGCCGCAGGCAGTACCGCTTGGTGCAAAAGATGCCGTGCTTTCCGTCCGCAACCTCACCACGTCCTTTCACGTGGATGGCGGCTGGAAACCGGTGGTGCGTGATATTTCCTTTGATGTCGGGTCAGGCGAGACGGTTGCGATCGTTGGCGAAAGCGGTTCGGGCAAAAGCGTGACATCGCTTTCCATCATGCGGCTGCTGGACCGCGAAAGCAGCAGGGTGCAGGGTGAAATCCTGCTCGGAGGTCGCAACCTGCTCTCGCTTTCCGAAGACGCCATGCGGCGGGTGCGGGGCAATGAGGTGGCCATGATCTTTCAGGAGCCGATGACCAGCCTCAATCCGCTCTTCACCATCGGCGACCAGATTTCCGAGGCTCTTCTGTGCCACCAGCCCATGTCGAAAGCGGAAGCGCGGGCGGAGACGATCCGCCTGCTCGAAAAAGTCCGCATACCCTCCGCCGCCTCGCGTTTCGATGAATATCCACATCGGTTTTCCGGCGGCATGCGCCAGCGCGTGATGATCGCAATGGCGCTTGCCTCCAAACCGAAGCTGCTGATCGCGGATGAGCCGACGACGGCGCTTGACGTCACCATTCAGGGCCAGATTCTCGATCTCATCAAGACACTTCAGGAAGAGGAAGGTACCTCCGTCCTGTTCATCACCCATGACATGGGCGTGGTGGCTGAGATCGCCGATCGTACGGTCGTCATGTATCGCGGCGAGCAGGTGGAAGTCGGCGCGACCGCGGATATTTTCCATCGCGGTAAACATCCCTACACGCGTGCACTGTTGTCCGCGGTTCCGGTTCTCGGTTCCATGACGGGTGAGGAAAGGCCGCTGCGGTTTCCCATTGTCAACACCACCACGGGAGAAACGCAGGAACCGGCGCGTCCGGCCGATACCGTCAATGCCGCAGCCCAGCCGGTGCTGAAAGTTGAGGGGCTGACCAAGCGCTTCGATATCCACTCCGGTCTCTTGGGGCGGCTCAGCGGCCGCGTGCATGCGGTGGAAAACGTGTCCTTCGATCTGAGGGCCGGGGAGACGTTGTCACTGGTGGGCGAAAGCGGCTGCGGCAAGTCGACCACCGGTCGCGCCATCATGCGGCTCATCGAGCCGGATGCCGGTTCCGTGGTGGTGAACGGCGAGAATATTCTAGCCCTCGACAAGTCAGGCATGCGAGAGATGCGCAAGACGGTGCAGATGATCTTTCAGGATCCCTTTGCCTCACTCAATCCGCGCATGACGGTGGGCGCGGCGATCGCCGAACCTTTTCTGGAACACCGTATGGGCAGCGCCCGCGAGGCGAAGGATGTGGTGGCCGACATGCTCAACAAGGTCGGCCTCTCGCCGGATATGGCGGCGCGTTACCCGCACGAGTTTTCCGGCGGTCAGCGGCAGCGCATCTGCATCGCCCGCGCGCTGGCACTCCAGCCCAAGGTGATCGTCGCTGATGAGAGCGTTTCGGCGCTGGATGTCTCGATCAAGGCGCAGGTCATCAACCTGATGCTGGACTTGCAGCAGAGCCTCGATCTCGCCTTTCTCTTCATCAGCCATGACATGGCGGTGGTGGAGCGGGTCAGCCACCGGGTGGCGGTGATGTATCTCGGCGAGATCGTCGAAATCGGCCCGCGTGCGGCTGTCTTCGACAACCCGCAGCATGACTATACCCGCAAGCTGATGGCGGCGGTGCCGGTGCCGGACCCGGACCGCAGAAACACGCGTCGCGGTGCCGCCAATGACGAGTTGAAAAGTCCTATCCGCTCAGTCGATTATTCCGTGAAGCCGCGGGAATATCACGAAGTCTCACCCGGCCATCTTGTCGCCAGCTGAGCGATCAAAGCCCCGGAACGTCAGATGTTACAAATGGTACGCGATAACCGCGCTGGAAGGTTTCGCGCTGTCCAAGCTGGCGATACCAGCGGTTTACTGCGGGAAAATCAGCGAGATCGATTTTATGACGGGCGAAACGCGAAACCCATGGCCAGATGGCAATATCGGCTATTGAAAAATCGCCGGCGACGAACCCGCGCTTTGCCAAGCGGTCGTTCAGCGTCCGATAGAGGCGTTCGGTATCCGAGGCGAAACGGGTTTCGGCAAAGGGTGCCTTTCCTGTATTGTACGTCAGGAAATAATGGGCGTAACCGAGTGTCGGGCCGAAGTTGGCGGCCTGCCACATCAGCCACTCGGTGACTGTCAGCCGTGCCGCGGCAGAGACAGGCATGAGCCGTCCGGCTTTTTCCGCGAGATAGATCAGGATTGCGTTGGACTCTGTTAAAACGGTGCCATTGTCTTGATCGACGATTGCAGGGATTTTGGAGCCAGGGTTGATGCGACTGTACTCGGCCGAGAACTGTTCGCCTTTTTCGATATCTATGGCATGGCTGACATAGGGTAGGCCAAGTTCTTCCAGCGCAATCGAGATTTTGAGGCCGTTCGGCGTGATCCAGGTGTAAAGGTCGATCATGTTAGTCGAACATTGCCTCATCCAGCGGCAAGGCGCGCCTGCCTTTCTTGCCGGTCACATCGGAAAGATCAGCATAGAGGCCGCGTAATGTCAGAACCAACTGGACAATACGCGGATCGGTAACACGATAGATCACCGCCTTGCCCTCCCGCGAGCCTTCGATGACCCCCGCATCGCGCAGTTCGGCCAGCTGCTGTGAAAGCGTCGGCTGCTGGATGCCGAGTTCATATTCAAGCGCGGAAACGGAGGCTTCCGTTTCCATGAGGTAACAGACGACTGGCCAGACGGTTGGCATTGGCCACAAGCTTCAGGAGCTCGCTTGCTTCAACGACGCTGCGGCAGATGAGATTGGAAACCGGTTTGGTCACGACTGAAGAGGCCCACTTTTCAAACTATAAAAAAGTAAATTGTGCGGCGATAAATTTCAATGGTTTGATGAATCTCATCCCGGATCAATCAGGCATTTTTAAAAATCTACAGGATTAGTAGATTTCTCTTTCGCTTTCCGCCCGGGGATCGCCAAAACGTTTCTCGAAAACACTCTATAAAAAAGTAGATTGATTGTGAAATGAGGTGTCGACATGAAAATCGGGGTCCATCCCAACAATCTGCATTTGCGGCTCGCCCGGCTCTGGCCCGGATCTTTTAAGGCATTCGAGCCTGAATTCGTGCCCTATAGAGAAGGGCGCGATACCGCGGCGCTTCTGGAAAAGGGTGAAATACATTTTGGCGGCACCGGGTCGACACCGCCCATCGAGGCGGATGCGCGCGGGCTTTCGGCGGTCTATATTGCCGCCTCCGCACCGCGGCCGGCCAATGGCGCGATCCTCGTGCGGCGCGACAGCCCGATCCGTTCCGCCGCCGATCTCTTGGGAAAACGCATATCCCTTATTGACGGATCGTTTCATACCTATCTTCTGGCGCGCAGCCTGGAAGGAGCGGGGCTTGGCCTCTCGGATGTCAACCGGATAGAAAGCGGCGACAGTGACAGCCTGAGGGACCTCGTGGAAGGTCGCGTCGATGCCTGGGTGACGATGTCGCCGCGGCTGGAAAAGGCTCTGACCCATGAAGAAATCAGTCTTTTGGTTCGCTGCGGCTCCACCATTCCCAACCGTTCGCTGTTTTGGACGTTGGATCGTCACGTTCTTGCGCCTGAAACGAGGCAGGCGATTGCGGCTGAACTGAACCGCATCGGCCGCGCTGTCATGGCTGATGTAGAGCGGGCGGCTGCGCTGCTCGCCGCCGAACCTGGCAGCGAAGGCGACGCTTCGTCCTGGGCAAGGGTATTGCGCTCTCGCAATCTTTCAGTCGTGCCCGCCACTCAAAATATTCTTGCCGAACAGCAGGAGGAGGCCGATACGCTTTACAGGCACGGCCATTTTTCCTTACCGGTTCACACCGGACAGAGCATGGTTCAGCAGGCAGCCAGCGCGGGAGGCGACAGATGAATGTTTTCTGGTACATGTGCGCCCCCGACGGCGCCTATCCCTGGCAGCCGGAAGGCTCCCGCAGGGTCGATCTCGGTTATTACAAGCAACTGGCGCTCGCTTACGACCAGCTCGGTTATACCGGGGCGCTGTTTGCCACCGGCGCGCATGACGTCTGGGTTCTGGCGGGTGCGCTTCTTTCCTATACCGAGCGGCTGAAGCTGCTGGTCGCCATTCATCCGGGCCTGATCGCGCCAACGCTGCTTGGCAAGATGGCGGCAACGCTTCAGGAGTTTTCGCGCGGGCGCCTGCTTATCAATGTCGTCTCGGGCGATGCGAAGATGCTCGGCGCCTACGGCATGACCATGCCGCATGACGAGCGTTACGAGATGGCGGATGAATATCTGCAAATCTGGCACCGGCTTTTCGCCGGCGAGACGGTGGATTTCAACGGGCATTATTTCCAGACGCAGGGCGCAAAACTCGCTCTGCCGGTGGGGCAGGGCATTGAGCCGCCGCCGCTGTGGTTTGGCGGCTCTTCGGACAAGGCCATCGACGTTGCGGCCAAACATGTCGAGACCTATCTCTCGTGGGGCGAAACGCCTGATCAGATTGGCGCGAAGGTCGATCTCGTCAAGGCGCGGGCGGAAAAGCTCGGTCGAGAACTGGAATACGGTATTCGCCTTTATGTTATCGTGCGCGATACGGATGAAGAGGCCTGGGCTGCCGCCGCCGATCTCTACCGGCGCATGGATGAGGCAGCGATTGCCGCCAACCAGCGTTTCGTCGGCAAGACCGATTCCGTCGGCCAGCAGCGCATGACGGCGATGCATGGCGGCCAGAAGCCGGAGAACCTGCGCGATCTTGAAATAGCGCCAAATCTCTGGGCCGGCATCGGTCTCGTTCGTCCAGGTCCGGGAACAGCTATCGTCGGCTCGCCCGATACTGTCATCCGCACGCTGCAGGCCTATAAGAAGGCGGGCGTGAACACCTTTATCCTTTCCGGCATGCCATTGCTGGAAGAAGCCTTCCGTTTCGGGGAAAAGGTGCTTCCGCGTCTTGACGTATCGCGTGAGGTTTCGGCGGCAAAACAATTCACGTGGTCGACATTGTTCGACCGTGACCTCTCGGCCAAGGCCTCATGAGCATGGCTTCGGGAGTGGAGAAGACAGACATGATGGCAAGTCCCGCAACGACATCGGCACAAGGCCGCATCGGCACGCAGCGTGTGGCAGGGGGGCTGCTGGCCATTCTGGACAAGGTACTCGGCGCGGTCGCGGCAGCAATCCTTGCCACGCTGCTCGTGGTGGTTCTGGTCAATGTCACTCTGCGTTATCTGTTTCACACCGGCTTCATCGGCGCGGAAGATCTGGGCATCTGGCTTAATGTCGCGATGATCGCTGTCGGCGCGCCTCTCAGTCTCAAAAGCGCGCTTGCGATGCGGCTTGATGTTTTTGTGCGCTTCCTGCCCGAACGTTTCCATGCTGGCACGGAAGTCCTGGCCGATGCTTTCTCGTTCGTTGCCGCGCTCATACTGGCCTTCGGCGGGGTAGAAATTGCGGCAATGCTGGGCGGGACGTCCCCGACGCTTGGCCTGCCGGAATGGGTGCGTTTCGGATTTCTTGGTGCGGGTGGCGCACTGATCTTTGTTTATCTCGCGCTTCAGCGCGTCAGTGAAGGCAAGGCGTTTGCTGTTCTGCTCTCCGTCGTCATTGCTGTTGTTTCCTATGTGGGCCTGCCGGAAATTTTCGTCGATACAACCCTGCCGCCGAGCCTGTTTCTGGCGCTGACGGCAGCCGTGGGGCTGGTTTTGGCCGCGCCGCTTGCCCATGCCTTCCTCGCCGCCGCCTATGTGGCGATTGCCTTCGGCAGTACTTTGCCGGAGCCGGCCATCGTTTCCTCCACGGTCACAGGCATGTCGAAATTCCTGCTGCTCGCCATCCCCTTCTTCCTGCTGGCGGGAAGTCTGCTGACGGAATCGGGCGTCGCAAACCAGCTCGTCCGTTTTGCCGCCTCCATGGTCGGCCACCGACGGGCGGGGCTGGCCCAGACGACGCTTCTGACCAGCGTGCTGTTTTCGGGCGCCTCCGGTTCTTCAGTCGCCAATGCTGCCTTCGGCGCCTCCACCTTCCAGCCGGAACTCGTCAAGCATGGTTATCCACCCGCGCAGGCGGGTGCGATCATCGCCGCCACTTCCGTGCTGGACAACGTCATTCCGCCCTCCATCGCATTTCTCATCCTCGCAACGGCCACCAACCTTTCGGTCGGGTCGCTGCTGGTCGGCGGATTCTTTGCGGGCGGGTTGATGGCGGTCTGCCTGGCGGTGGCTATCCATTTCAGCGTGCGCAGCGTTGATACCTTGCCTCGCGCGACGGGCTCTGAGCGGTGGCGCTCGGCCGTGGCTGCGATACCTGCTTTCGGTCTTGGCGTCATCGTGGTGGTCGGCATCCGCATTGGCGTCGTCACGACCACGGAAGCCGCAGCGCTTGCAGCGCTTTACACGCTGTTTCTCGGCTTCGGATACCGGCTGGGCGCGGGCCGCATTTTTACAACCTTCCGCCAATCGGCGGGTGAAGCAGCTGCGATCGGCCTTCTGATCGGCACGGCTGGCCCCTTCGCCTTTCTCCTGGCGGTCGATAATGTCTCCGGTCTTGTCACCGACTTCGTGACATTGCTCGGTGGCAGCAAGATCGCGGTGCTTCTGCTGTCCAACCTCATTCTGCTCGTGGTCGGTCTTGTGCTTGATATCGGCGCTGCCATCCTGCTGTTCGGGCCGATCCTTCTGCCTGCTGCCGTGGCAGCCGGTATCGATCCCATCCATTTCGGTGTCATCCTCGTGGTCAATCTCATGATCCACGGCCTGACACCGCCGCTCGGCATGCTGATCTTTGTGGTGAGCGGCGTCACCCGCATTCCGGCGACAGCCCTTTTCCGGGCCGTCGTTCCCTATCTCCTCTCCCTTTTCGTTTCCCTCGCCATTCTGTGCGTCTGGGCCATTTTCTTCTAATCCGGGGCTTTATTCATGACTATTATCGACCGTCGTCATCTCCTCAAACTCTCCGCTCTCGGCGCGGCAACGCTCGCCGCACCGGCCTTCGTGCGCACGGCTAGTGCCAGAACCCGCAGCCTCACCGTTGCGTCGCTTTTCGCTGACGACAAGCCGGAGACGAAAATCTGGGTGAAGATCAGTGAGCTGGTGGAAGCGAAGCTGCCCGGTCGCTTCCGGTTCAATATCGTAAAGAGCGGTGCGCTGGGCGGCGAAAAGGAAGTGGCGGAGAATATTCGGCTGGGATCGGTTCAGGCCAGTCTTTCAACCGTTTCCTCGCTTTCAGGCTGGGTGCCGGAATTGCAGATCCTCGATCTGCCCTTCCTGTTCCGTGATGGGGAGCACGTGCGCAAGGTGGTAACCGGCGAGACTGGCAACGAGTTGAAGACGAAGCTCGCCGCCCAGCAATTCATCGCTGCCGATTTCATCAATTACGGCGCGCGCCATCTGCTGACCAAGGAACCGGTAACACGCCCCGAGCAGCTGGAAGGCAAGAAGATCCGCGTCATCCAGAGCCCGCTGCACACCAAGCTGTGGAGCGCCTTCGGCACCACGCCGGTCGGTATTCCGATCACCGAGACCTATAATGCGCTGGCCACAGGCGTGGCCGATGCCATGGATCTTACCAAGTCCGCCTATGCCGGCTTCAAGCTATACGAGGTCGTGCCTTATCTGACGGAAACCGGCCACATCTGGGCTTCAGGCGTCGTTTATTATGGCGCGACCTTCTGGAACCAGCTGGATGACGAAGAAAAGAAGGTGCTGTCGGAGGCTTCCAGCGAAGGCGCGAAGTACTTCAACCAGCTGATCGTTGAAGATGAAACGAAGTCCGTTGGGCTTGCGCTTTCCAAGGGTGGCAAGGTGCTGCAGCCGGAAGCGCTGGATGAATGGCGCAAGGGCGCTCAGGGCGTCTGGCAGGATTTCGCCGGCATTGTTGGGGGTATCGAGAAGATACAGGCCGTGCAGTCTGCCTGAGACGACGGGTCAGACGAAGAACAGGGGAGGCGTGTGAGCGCCTCCCCTTTTTTATTAGCGAATATCTTCCGGCAGAACGTCCGAGGGAATGTTCTGATAGGAAACCGGGCGCATGAAGCGGCGGATCGACATGGTGCCGACAGAGGTTGCGCCGAAGTTCGTGGAGGCCGGGTAGGGGCCACCGTGAACCATGGCTTCGGAAACTTCGACGCCGGTCGGGAAACCGTTGGCGAGAACGCGGCCGGCCTTGCGTTCCAGGATCGGCAGCAGCTTGCGGGCGAGTTCGGCGTCGCCTGCATCGAGATGCATTGTCGCCGTCAGCTGGCCTTCGAAGCTCTTGGCAACCTCAAGCATTTCTTCGGTGCTATCAACAGTCACGATCAGGCCAAGGGGTCCGAAGACTTCTTCAGCAAGCGCATGGTTGGCAACCCAGTCCTTGCCTGCGACCCGATAGAGATACGGCGTTGCATTGCGCAGGTTGCAGGTGGTGGTCAGCACGTCGCGCACGCCGTTGCCGGCAGCGATACGATCACGGCCATCACGATAGGCGGCGGCGATGCCGTCGGTCAGCATGACCTGAGGGCCGACTTCCGACAGGGCCGCACGTGCGGTTTCAGCAACCGCATCCGCCTGCTCGGAGAGAATGACGGCAATGCCCGGGTTGGTGCAGAACTGGCCCGCACCCATGGTGAGCGAACCGGCCCAGCCCTTGGCAATGGCTTCGCCGCGGTTGGCAACGGCTTCCGGCAGCAGGAACATCGGGTTGACCGAACCCAGTTCGCCGAAGAAGGGGATCGGCTCGGGGCGCTGGGCGCAGAGATCGAACAGTGCGCGGCCGCCGGCGAGCGAACCGGTGAAACCGACCGCCTTGATGCGCGGATGCTGCACGAGCGCGGAACCGACATCGCGGCGGCCGCCTTGGATCAGCGAGAAGACGCCGGGATGCAGATTGTGCTTCTTGACGGCGGCAAGAACCGCTTCGGCAACGATTTCACCGGTGCCGGGATGGGCGGAGTGACCCTTGACGACAACAGGGCAACCGGCAGCCAGAGCCGCAGCGGTGTCACCACCGGCCGTGGAGAAGGCGAGCGGGAAGTTCGACGCGCCGAAAACGGCGACAGGGCCGATCGGACGCTGCATCAGGCGGATATCCGGGCGCGGCAGCGGCTGGCGATCCGGCAGCGCTTCGTCGTGGCGACGATCGAGATAGTCGCCCTTGCGGATATGCGAGGCAAACAGGCGGAGCTGACCGACGGTGCGGCCGCGTTCGCCTTGCAAACGTCCTGCGGGCAGGCCGGTTTCGGAGGAACCGATTTCGGTGATGGCGTCGGCGCGGGCTTCGATCTCATCGGCAATGGTGTCGAGGAATGCGGCGCGCTCTTCGCGGGTGGTGTAACCGTAGCTCCAGAAGGCTTCTTCAGCTGCCTCACAGGCGGCATTCACCAGATCGACGGTGCCGACCGAAAAATCGAAAGCTTCGCCATGTGCAGGCTCGCTGCGGAATTTTGCTTCCGTTGCGACCCATTCTCCTGCAACCAGATGTTTGCCGTGCGGCTTGAAACTCATTGTGCTCTTCCCTGAAAACTGATCCTGTGTGGAAAACCCACCCGACACCGTAACGTGCACCGAAAGGCGACAGCGCAAGCGCCATCAGCCGCGATCCTCGCCCGGTTGCCTTCTGCCTTAGCCCGTGTAGGGCCTGAGCGAAAGCCGGTTTTTCAACTATCTGACCAAAAAGTGTGATTAATTGGGCGAAGCGTGAAAAAGACCTGCTTCCGTTTACGCACACGACGCTCTAATGTGACGCCATGATGACAAACAGATTTCCGAAATATGTTGCCTGGTCGCTTCTTCTGCTGATTGTAATCGTGACTGTCAGCCCCATTGGGCTGAGGCCCCACACATTGACGACGGTTGGCATCGACCGCGCAGGTGCCTTCGCCCTCTGTTCGACCGCCTTCGTGCTCGCCTATCCGCGTTACTGGCTTGCCATCATCGTCGCGGGCATTGTTGCGGCTTTTGGCATCGAGGCGCTGCAATTCCTGTCGCCGACACGCCATCCGCATCTGACCGACGCAGCCGTGAAGGCCGTTGGGGCTGTTGCCGGCGGATTGGCCGCCTATTCCTACCTCATGTTTCGGGCGAAGATGGCCGCAGGCTGACACATCCCCTGCGGTCAGATTTCCGATTAGCCATTCCCATTCGCGAGACCGAAGTGGCTGTGTGATAGCGTACGCTCGATGCCGCGCAGCTCAGCCAACCCCTTCAATCGCCCAATGGCGGGGTAACCGGGCTGGGCGCCGCGCGTGAGGTCGTCGAGAATTTCCTGCCCGTGATCCGGCCGCATCGGAATGGTGTGGTCTTCACGGCCCTCCGCTCGCCGGCGGGCTTCTTCGGTGAGGAGGGCGGCAATGACGGCGACCATGTCGGTTCCGCCTTCCAGATGTTCGTCCTCGAAGAAGGAGCAGGGCACGGTGTCCGTGTCGCGCGTCACGTTGCGCAGATGCACGAAATGGATTCGATCTGCAAAACGGCTGGCGATAAAGGGCAGGTCGTTATCCGCGCGCGCACCGAGAGAGCCGGTGCAGAGCGTGACGCCGTTGGCGCGGCTGTCGACCTGCGACAGCATATGGGCGTAATCCGTCTCCGTTGAGAGAATACGCGGCAGGCCGAGAAGCGGCCAGGGCGGATCATCGCCATGGGCGCAGATGTTGATGCCGACGTCTTCGGCAACCGGCGTCACCTCGGAGAGAAAGTCGATCAGGTTCTGCTGCAGCCTTTCTCGATTAACGCCATGGTAGGAACGCAGCTTTTCGATGAGTTCCGGCAGGGTATAACCATCCGCCGAGCCGGGCAGGCCAGCGCCGATATTGCGCGATAGCGCGACGATTTTTGTGTCGGGCATCTCGGTGAACCGCTTTGCCGCATCCTCCAGCAACCAGCCAGGATAATCCCGTGTCGCGTCCGGGCGCTTGAGAATGTGAATATCAAAGGCAGCGAAATCCGTAAGGTCGAAGCGCATCGCTTTCGCGCCGTGTTTCGTTTCCCAGCGCAGGTCGGTGCGGGTCCAGTCCAGCACGGGCATGAAGTTGTAACAGACGGTGCGGATGCCTGATACCGAGAGGCGGCGCAGCGTTTCCTGCCAGTTGGCGATATGGGTTTTCCAGTCGCCCGTCTGGGTCTTGATGTCCTCGGAGACTGGCACGCTTTCCACCACGTCCCAATAAAGCCCGCCGGCCTTGATGGCCTCATGCCGCCTGGTTATTTCGTCCACCGGCCAGACATCGCCGGTGGCGATGTGGTGCAACGCGCTGACAATGCCTTCCGCACCCGCCTGAGCCGCATCCTGAACCGTGACCTTGTCGACCGGGCCGAACCAGCGCCATGTATGTCTCATCTTTCGTCCTCAAAAATTCCGTCTGCGGAAAAAGTCAGTTGCACCTTGCAGGCGGCCGAGCGGTCTCCGGCCTGCTCGAATGCGGCCTTCGCCTCATCGAGCGGGAAGCTGTGGGAAATGATCGGCCGCACATCGATCTTGCGCGTTGAGATCAGCCCGGCGGCGATGGCGAATTCATCATGAAAGCGCTGCGAACCGCGCCAGAGGATTTCTTTGCTCACCAGCGCATTGAGCGGAATGGTGATGTCACCGGTTACGCCCACCTGTACGATGGTACCGCGCGGGCGCACGCAGGCAAAGGCGGTGCGGAGCGCGGGGGCTGCCGCGGAGCAATCGAAAATGACGTCGAAATAACCCTTGTCATCCTGGTAGGGCAAAAGCGCCTCGGCGTCCTTTGCGACATTGATCGTGCGGTCCGCACCCATGGCTGGTGCGCGTTCCAGCGCCGCATCGGTCAGATCGGTTGCAACGATAATACTTGCGCCCGCATGGCGGGCGGCGGCGATGGTCAAGAGTCCGATTGGGCCGGCTCCCGTCACCAGCACCTTAGCGCCGGCGAGATCGCCAGCCTGGGCGACGGCATGCAGACAGACTGCAAGCGGCTCGGTGCAGGCCGCTTCAGCAGCCGAGGTTTGGGCTGGAAATGGCGCGCATTGTTTGGCCGGAACCACCAGCCGGTCGCGGAACATGCCCTGTTCGTGCGGCAGGCGCATGGCGCTGCCCATGAAGCGCATGTCGAGGCAATGGATCGGCTGGCCCTTCAGGCAGAACTGGCAATGGCCGCAGGGTTGCGAGGGATTGACGGCGACGAGCTGGCCGACGGCGAGCCCGCTGACGCCTTCCCCCAGCGCCCGCACATTGCCCGATGCCTCGTGGCCGGAGATGATCGGCTCGCGCACCCTGACCGGGCCAAAACCGCCATCCTGATAATAGTGAAGATCGGAGCCGCAGATGCCACCCGCTGCCATGGCGAGCAGCACCTCGCCGGGGCCCGGCTCAGCGAGATCCTCTGTTTCGACGCGAATGTCCTTCTCGCCGTATAGACGTGCCACGCGTGTCTGCATGACCATGCCCTCATGTCTTGATATGGAATGATAACCCCGCGCGGCGAACCGCGCGGGCAGGGTGCCTCGTCAGCGGATCAGGCCCATTTCGGTCGGCAGCCACAGGGTGATGGCCGGAACGAAGGTGATCAGAAGCAGCGCGACGAACAGAGGCACCAGCCAGGGCAGGATGGCCATGGTCGTGCGTTCGACGGAGAGTTTCGCCACGCGCGAGAGCACGAACAGCACCATGCCGAGCGGCGGATGCAGCAGACCGATCATCAGGTTGAGCGTGATGATGAGGCCGAAATGCACCGGATCGATGTGAAACTGCAGCACGAGCGGCAGAAGGATCGGCACGAGGATGGTGATGGCCGCAATCGTATCGAGGAAGCAGCCCACGAAAAGCATCAGCAGATTGACCAGCACAAGGAAAATCCACTTGCTGTCCGTGATCGTCAGGATCGCCGCCGACAGAAGCTGCGCTGCCTGGCTGACGGTCAGAAGCCATGCGAAGACCGAGGCCGCCGCGACGATGAAGAGCACCGATGCGGTGGTTTCGATCGTGTCAAAGGTCGATTTCGCCAGCGTCTTGAAGGTCATCGTGCGATAGCGGACGAGGCCGAGGAACAGTGACCACAGAACGGCCGCGACGGCTGCTTCCGTCGGTGTGAACCAGCCCATGGTCATGCCGCCGATCAGGATCACGGGCGTCATCAGCGCCATCACGGCTGAGAAGTCGAAATACCAGTCGCAGGCGAGCAGGATGACCAGCACGATCAGGATCGACAGGTTGAGGGAAAGACCAAGCGCCGTGAGGATATAGATGCCGAGCGGCACCATCATCACCACGAAGACTTCAATCGATGCGCCGAAGATCGTTCTGAGGCTGAACGGTGTATCGGAGCCCCAGCCCTTGATATAGGCGAAGACCGCAACCGTGATCATCATCAGAAGCGTCATGACGACGCCGGGAATGATGCCGGCCATGAACAATGCTCCGATGGAGACATTGGCCATCATGCCGTAGATGACGAAGGGCAGCGATGGCGGGAAGATCGGGCCGAGCGTTGCGGAGGCGGCGGTGACGCCGACGGCCGCTTCGACCGGATACCCGTGGTCCTTCATGGCCTTGATCTCGATGGTGCCGATACCGGCCGCATCGGCAAGCGCGGTCCCCGACATGCCGGAAAAGATCACCGAACCGATGATGTTGACCTGGGCGAGACCACCCTTCATCCAGCCGACGAGCGCGACGGCGAAGGAATAGATACGTCCCGTCACGCCCGCCGTATTCATCAAGTTGCCGGCAAGGATGAAGAAGGGAACGGCGAGAAGCGGGAAGCTTTCCACTCCCGCGATCAGGCGCTGCGCCGCTATGATATCGGGCGCGACATCGTAAAACACGATGTACAGCAGAGAGGCAGAGGCCATGGAAATGGCGACCGGCAGGCCGATCACCATCAGGAGAAGAAAGGAGCCGATGAGAAGCAGCATGTGATCAATCCCCCGCGCTCTGGAATTCTTCGGGCCGCTCCAGAACGGAATAACCGCGCTGCATATTGGCTATGAAGACCTGTACCGACCGGAAGAACATCAGAACGAAAGCGGCCAGAACCGTATAAAAGACGATGCTGCGCGGCAGGGCCACGGTGACCATCTCCTCATCCGCGACGATTTCCATGTAGCGCCACATCAGCCAAGAGGTGTAGGCGAAGAACAGGATCCGCAGCACATCGACGAGGATCGACATGGCGCGGGCCACCTGCGGCGGCACATAGTGATAAAGCACATCAACCTGGATGTGGCGGGACATGCGCACGCACATGACCGAACCTAAAAAGACGACGCCGATCAGGCAGTTGACGGCGATTTCTTCCGTCCAGGCGTAGCTGTCGTTGAGCACGTAGCGGGTGAAGAACTGAAGGAACACGCAGCCCGTCATCAGCCAGAAGAGGCCAAGCGTAACCCAGTCTTCGAATGAATAGACCTTGAGATCGACCTCCGGCGGCGCCTCGTCGAACGTATGGGCGAGTTCCTCAGGCGTGACCTGAGTATGAATTTCCTGCGACATTGAGATATCCCGTCTGGAGAGAAAGGGCGGTGCGGCAAAGGAGCCGCACCGGATCTTGCTTCACTTGACGGCGCGAATGGCTTCCCAGTCGGCCTTGTCGTAACCGAAGTCCTCGAACTTCACTTTTTCGAGGACGTTCTTCTCGAAGTCGGCCTTGTCGACTTCGGCGACGGTCAGGCCGCGCTTCTTGAAGTCCTCGACGAGGCTTTTCTCGCGGCCTTCGATGGTCTTGGTGGTGCGCTCGGCAGCCTGCTGCATGACTTCGGTAAAGATTTTCTTGTCTTCATCTGACAGCTTGGACCACAGGTTCTTCGATATCACTGTATTGAGGTGGTCGACGATGTGGCCTGTCAGAACGATGTTCTTCTGCACTTCGAAGAACTTCTTCGCCTCGATGGTGGTGAGCGGGTTTTCCTGTGCGTCGACGGTGCCGTTCTGCAGCGCCAGATAGACTTCCGCAAAGGCAATCGGGGTCGTGTTGGCGCCGCAGGCGCGCGGCATGGCGAGGTAGGCCGGAACATCAGGGACGCGCATTTTCAGCCCGCCCATGTCGGCGCAGGTGGCAATCGGCTTGTTCGATGTTGTGTGGCGTGTGCCGTAATAGCTGACGGCAGCGATATGGTTGCCGGTCTTGTCTTCGTAACCCTTCGCGAGCCGCTTGAAGATATCGCTTTTGGTATAGGCGATCAGATGGCTCGGATCGCGGAAGATGTAAGGGAAATAGGTGACGCCGATCGGCTTGAAGTCACGCGCGGCAAAGCTCGAGCCGGAAATGATGATATCAACGGTGCCGATCTTCAGGCCCTGATTGATATCGGCTTCCTTGCCGAGCTGCGAGGCCGGAAAGACATCGATCTTGTAGCGGCCATCTGTGCGCTTGGCGATCTCTTCCGCGGCCCAGACCGAATCCGTATGGAACGGCTCTGAGGTCTCGTAGACATGTGCCCATTTCAGTGCGGTCTGCGCCTGCGCCGCAAGCGCCGAGAGCAGGATGGCCGCTGTTGCGCCCATCAAAGTCGACAATCTGATTTTCATTCTTAACTCCTCCCGAATTAAAGCCAGATTTCCGTTTTTCCCGTCGCCGGTTGCGGCGGCGGTTATTCTTCTCCGAGCGTTTCCTCCCCGAAACTTTCGGAAAATCTCTTCTGCGACAGCGTCAGATGCTGCCGCATCGCCTCCCGGGCACCTTCCGGATCGTTCGCGGCAATGGCGTCGCGGATGACCCGGTGTTCCTGCACGGCGAGGTTCCAGGTGTGCGGACCTTCGAAATAGCTGGCGAGCTTTTCGAAAAAGGGTGACAGGCTGCGCTCGTCATAGATCAGGCCGGTAAAGCGGTTGAGCGCCGAGTTGCCGATGATGTCGGCGATGGCGGTGTGAAAGGCCCGGTCGAGATTGAGCGCCTGCGGTGAATTGTCGAGTGCGCCGGCCATGCGCTCGATGATGTCATCAAGTTTGACGATGCATTCCGGCGTGGCGAGCCGTGCGGCTTCCTCCGCGATAGCGCTTTCGATGATGCAACGCGCCTGCAGGATTTCGAAAGGCCCATGCGCATCCGGCACTGTTGGCTTTTCTTTCCCCTGTTTGCCGGTTGCGTTTACATAAACGCCCGAACCCATGCGAATATGGATATGGCCTTCCACTTCAAGAACGATAAGCGCTTCCCGCACCGTGGGGCGTGATACGCCGAAGCGTTCCGCAAGGTCGCGTTCCGCCGGCAGGCGCTGACCGTCCGTCAGTTCCCCGCTTTCGATGAGCAAGCGAATTTGTTCCGCAACCAGCCGGTAAAGACGGCGCGGCTCAAGAGCCACAAACATGATGTCCTCCCAGCGCGAAAGTCTCCCCCAATCGCGCAAGCGGTAAGATTGTCTTACCAATTTCATTAGGGCGCATTTGGGCGACGCTGTCAATTAGACGTTAATGAAAAATATACGGAGGTCGTCAGGAGGCTCAGCGGTATTGTCACGCTCCCCGGGGCTCTGGCTCCCGGGGGTTCTGCCATTTCCTCATTCCGGCCGCGAGCTGGCCGGGCAGCCGGATTCCTTTGGTGGAGAACGACGGCAAAGTCGCAAACTTTGCCTCTCTCAATGTTTTGGATGATGTCGGGGCGCGATGGCTTGCCAGCAGTTCGCGACATCGGCTGGCAAGCGATCGCTTCCTTCCCTTTGAGGGCAGGCTTTTCAGCTCCTGCCCGTCGCCAGCTTCAGGCCGCCTTTGCCGTCGATAATTACATTCACCTCACCATAGCCGCCAATGGAAAGGTGTGGCGTTTCGATAGGATGCGAATGGGTGGCGTTGATGACCACCACTGACGCCCCCATGTTTTCCCCCGCCTGGATGCCGGCGGGGGCATCCTCGAAGACAATGCAGTCTTGCGGTGATACGCCGAGCTTTTCGGCCGCTTTTCGATAGCCTTCAGGATCGGGTTTGCCGTTCACCACGTCTTCCGCACAGATCATGACAGGCGGCGGTGCAATGCCCGCCGCTGCGAGCCGGCGTTCAGCCAGTTCGCGTACGGCCGACGTCACGATAGCCCACTTGCCCGCCGGCAGCGACTGTAGGAAAGCGCCGGCGCCCGGTATTTGAACAATGCCATCCACATCATCCATCTCTGCACGAAGGATCATTTCGGCCTGCTCATCCACGTCGAGACCCGGAATGGCCTCACGGCGGATAACTTCCGAGGCTCGCATGCCGTGAATGCGCTGCAGGAAGGCATTCGGCTCGATGCCGTTCGCCACTGCCCACTCCCGCCATACGCGCTCGACGACGGCGATCGAATTGACGAGTGTGCCATCCATGTCGAACAGGAAGGCCGCAAACTCTTGCGAAAAAATCTGGTTTTGCGGCGGGACTTTGCTGTGCATCTCATTCTTCCGTTGAACTGTCGGCCTCGCCTGTCTCTACAGTATTGTCAGGCATAACGGAATCGTTTTTCAGCCACCAAGGGCCGATGGTCATCGCCGCGGGTGGGGGATGTTGTCCCGGAATCGGACGCGGTCAGACACACGCGAGTCGAGGTCGTCGGCAGCCAGGGCGACGGCGAACAGAGCCACACCGGGAGTCAGCCTGCAGCAAGGATTCGCTGTTATCCTTTGCCTTCATATGCCAGGGAATGTCAAAGATTCAAGGGGATAGCAGATGTTCTTGAAGATTCTGCATGAGAGTTTCGAAACCGGAATTTTCTTAACGATTTCCCTCTCTTGAGGGTGGCGTTAACCATTTGTTAACCATATTCGAGGTACCTAATTGTCAACGATTTGTTTACCAAGATGACCAAAGTGCTAACAGACCAGCGTTCCATCCGCATCAAAGGCCGCTCCTTCCTCGCAGTCGTCCTGTCCCCCGAAGCTCCGGTCGATCAATGGCTGGAAAGGCTCGATGATCTCGCGGCGCGTTCGGCGGGCTTCTTCCTGTCGCGGCCGGTGGTTCTCGATGTTTCGGAACTGTCGCTCGACAAGGCGGGTCTGAAGGAACTGCTGGCGGCGCTCAGGGAGCGCAATGTCGGCATTATGGGCATCGAGGGCGTTCGTCCCTCGATGATCGAGCCGGGCATGCCCCCATCGCTGAAGGGCGGGAAGCCGGCTTCCGATGTCGAGGTCGAGCCGGTCGCCGTGGCTGCCGAATTGCCGGAGGAGAAGCCGCCTACATCGGGCGAGATCCGCGCCGTCGTGCAGTCACTCGTCATCAACGAGCCCGTGCGCTCCGGCCAGTCGATCATGTTTCCCGAAGGTGACGTGACCGTCATTGGCTCGGTCGCCTCGGGAGCGGAGATCATCGCTGGCGGTTCGATCCATGTTTACGGAGCGCTGCGCGGGCGGGCCATGGCCGGTTCGCTCGGCAATGTCTCTGCGCGCATCTTCTGCCGCAAGCTGGAGGCCGAGCTTCTGGCAATCGACGGCGTCTACAAGGTGGCTGAGGACATTGACGACAAGCTGCGCGGGCAACCCGTTCAGCTCTGGCTGGAAGACGATACGATCAAGGCCGCGAAACTCGGCTGATAACAGATAAACACGCACGAACAGGAGAGAGCCATATGGGGAAGGTAGTCGTTGTAACTTCCGGCAAGGGCGGGGTTGGTAAGACCACCTCGACCGCAGCGCTTGGCGCCGCATTGGCGCAGAATAAAGAGAAGGTCGTGGTTGTCGATTTCGATGTCGGCCTGCGCAACCTCGATCTCGTCATGGGTGCTGAACGCCGTGTGGTCTACGATCTCGTCAACGTTATTCAGGGCGATGCCAAGCTGACGCAGGCGCTGATCCGCGACAAGCGCCTGGAGACGCTGTTCCTGCTGCCCGCCTCGCAGACGCGGGACAAGGACAATCTGACGCCGGAAGGTGTGGAATGGGTCATCAACGAGTTGAAGAAGCACTTCGACTGGGTGATCTGCGACAGCCCCGCCGGAATCGAACGCGGCGCGACGCTGGCCATGCGCCATGCGGATGTGGCTGTGGTCGTTACCAATCCTGAAGTCTCCTCGGTGCGCGACAGCGACCGCATCATCGGCCTGCTCGATTCAAAGACGCTGAAGGCCGAGCGCGGCGAGCGCATGGAAAAACACCTTCTCATTACCCGCTATGATTCTGCGCGTGCGGAGCGGGGTGATATGCTGAAGGTCGACGACGTTCTCGAAATCCTGTCGATCCCGTTGATTGGCATCATTCCCGAGAGTTCGGATGTGCTGCGCGCCTCTAACGTCGGTGCGCCGGTCACGCTCGCAGATGCCCGCTGCGCGCCGGCCATGGCCTATTTCGACGCTGCCCGCCGCCTATCGGGGGAAGATATTCCGGTGGTCATTCCGGGCGAAAAGCGTGGCATCTTCTCCAAGATCTTCGCAAGGAGGGCTGCATGAGTCTCTTCAATCTTTTTCGCAAACAGAAGTCGGCACCGCTTGCGCGTGAGCGCCTGCAAGTGCTGCTCGCCCATGAGCGGGCCTCATCGGGCTCTGATCTTGTCGCCATCCTGCGGGAAGAAATTCTCGGCGTCATTGCCAAGCATGTACAGATCGACGGCGACCGTGTGCACGTGAAGATGGATCGCGACGAACATTTCTCGATTCTCGAGATCGACGTCGAAATTCCGCTCGGCGCAGATCTCCGCGCCGCGTGACATAGGCATGAAAGACGCCGCCCCAACCGGGCGGCGTTTTTACTGCGCGGTCGTATCCACGGGGTTTCGAAACGCGTCAGCGAGATCGTCCGGAAGCGGGCGCTGAAGGTTCATCCCGTTCGGCGGGATCGGAGCGTTGAACCATTTCTCGTAGATTTTCTCGATTTCACCGCTCGCATAGATTTCACCCAAGGCCTCGTTGACGGCATCTCTGAAACCGGTATCGCCGTGGCGAAGCATCAGGCCGTAGGGTTGGGGTGGCGCAAGATATTCATTTGAAATTGCGTAATCCTCAGGCCTGCCTGTTTCGGCGACGAAGGATCGCAGAAGAATATCGTCCATGACGAAAGCCGAAGCACGGTTTTCCGTCACCATCTCGAAACCGCCTTCGGTGCTGTCATTTTGCAGCACGGCGATGTTCAGCCCCAGTTTGCGATTGAGCACGTTCAACTGGCTGATATTAATGGTCCCCGTCGTTACCACCACGGTACGCCCGGCAAGATCCGCGACGGTATTCAGGCCGCTCGATTTCAGCGCCACGTATCGCGTACCGGTGATGAAGTGGCTGTAAGAGAACCATACGGCCTTGCGCCGTTCTTCCGTGTTCGTGCTCGCCACACATTCCATGTCGATCGTGCCGTCATTGAGAAGCGTGATGCGATTGCTGGGCGTGCGTTTGACGAAGTCGACCTTCAGTCCCGGCAGATCCAGTTTTTCCCTGATGGAATCCACCACCTTGAGGCAAAGCTCGATGCTGTAGCCGATCGGCTCCGGGCCGGTGCCGAGATACGAAAAGGGGATATTGCGATCGGCATAACCCAGCCGGATGACACCGGTTCTAGCAATGGTCTCGAGTGTCGGCGGCTGCACTTCCTGCCCGGCCGCATGAGTGGATAAAAGGCTAAAAATTCCTAATGCAAGCCATAATGTCGATCTCTGCATCGCGCATCTCCAGCTAAAGTATCTGTCGAAACGTGTTTTCATGAAAATGGAGGCGGGGGTGCGAGCACCTTAATCCCGATATTCTTTCGGTTGTTCGTAGGCCTGTCTCAGAGCTGCTGCCATCGGCAGGTTCAGATTCATGCCGTTTGGCGGAATGGGTCTGGTGAACCATTTTTCATAGAGATCATGAATGGCGGGGCCAGTGAAAATCCGTTTCAGACTGTCGTTGACGACCGCCTTGAAGGCCGGGTCGTCGCGACGGAAGACCAGCCCGTAGGGTTCCGGTGCGCTCAGCGTCTCCTCGGAAAGCGCATAAAGATCCGGATTTTCAGATGTCGCCGCCAGCGCCGCCAGCAGGATACCATCCATCACGAAAGCCGAAGCCTTGCCGGAAACGACGAGGGCGAAGGCTTCCTCGTTGGTTTTCGTCGGCATGACGGAGATATTGAGGTTCTTCTCACGGTTCACGGCATTGAGCTGCTCAATATTGACGGTTCCGGAGGCGGATGTGACTGACCTGCCTGCCAGATCGGCGAGGCTTTTCAGATTATCCTGCTTGCGCGAGAGAAACTGTGTTGCCGTCATAAAATTCGGATAGGAAAAATCCACGATCCTGCGACGGTCGCTATTGTTGGTCGTGGCGGCGCATTCGATGTCGATCTGACCGCCGCGGACAAGGATGAAGCGGGTGGCGGGCGTGGCCTTGACATATTCGACGTCGAGCTTGTCGAGTTTCAGGGACTTGCGAATGTCCTCGCTGATCGTCCTGCAGAGATCGGTTGAGAAACCGGTCACTTCTCCGTTCGGCAGCTGATAGGAAAAGGGAGGTTCGGCCTCACGATAGCCGATGCGGATTTTTGCGGTCCTGGCGATCTGCTGAAGCGTGTCGCCTTCACCGGCAGCCTGCAGCGGGGTGAGGGGGGCAAAGCATGTGAGGAAAAGGCAATAGACTGCAATACGCATTTATGTCCTCTTGGCCGGCGGCCGGTTTCTCAAATCGCTTTTTGTGAAGGGCAATAGGTGTCCTGTGTCGGTCGTCCGGCATCGTGGCCCGTCTGCGCGGCTCGATCGGCGATTTCGGTTTTTCCCACTTGGACGATGACCGCACGGCTCCTGAGAATCTGCGCAAGCGGTGCAGGCTCGGCGAAATAATAGCCCTGGGCCTCATCGCATCCGGAAAGTTTGAGCACCTCGACCTGCTCCACGTTTTCCACCCCCTCGGCGGTCACCTTCAGGCCGATCTGTTCGGCCATGTCGATGACGGTGTTGACGATAGCCGAACACATGGGATTGGTCGGAAGGCCGGAAACGAATTCGCGGTCGATCTTGATCTTGTCGAAGGCGACGTGGGTGAGCGTGCTGAGCCCCGCATAACCGGTGCCGAAATCATCAAGCGCCAGGCGGACGCCTCTTTCCTTCAGCATTTTTAGGACGCGCGTGCTGCTGTCGCGCTCAAGCATAGCCGTTTCCGTCACTTCCAGCTCAAGCCGTTCCGCCGGGAATCCGGATGCTTCAAGCGCCCGGTCCACAATGGGGACGATATCGTCATTGCAAAGCTGAACGGCGGATAGGTTGACGGCAAGTCTGATATCCTTCGGCCAGGTCATTGCATCCATGCAGGCCTGGGCCAAAACCCACTCGCCCAACGGCCTGATGAAGTTGTTTTCTTCCGCAAGCGCGATGAAGCGGTCCGGAGAGATCAGGCCAAGCTTGCTGTGGCGCCAGCGGGCAAGCGCTTCATAGGCAACGATGCGGCCGCTCTGCAGATTGACCACGGGTTGGTAATGCAGTTCGAACTCATGGTTTTCGAGGGCGGATTTCATATCTATTTCCAGCGCGTGCTTGTGCTGCGCAGCCATGTCCATGCCTGGCTCATAGAAGACGAAATAGCCGCAGCCCATGGATTTCGCCCGGTAAAGGCCGAGATCGGCATGTTGCAGCAGCTGTGTGGCCGATGTGCCGTGACCGGGCGCACAGGCGATGCCGATGCTGGTATCGATGCTGATATCGCTGCCTTCGAGCGCAAAACTGCGCGACACGGCATGCACCACCCGCGCTGCCAGCATCGCCGCATCGCTCTCAAAGTCGCCGCTTGTCGACTGTATGATCGCGAATTCATCGCCGCCCAGGCGGCTCACCATGTCGTTTTCTCCGAGGACGGAGGAGATCCGCGAAGCGACAGCCACCAGCAGGGCGTCGCCGGCCGCGTGCCCGAGCGTGTCATTAACGGCCTTGAAACGATCGAGGTCCAGCAGCATGACATTGAACAGCTGGCCGGACGCGGAGAGATGCTCAAGGCGATTTTCCAGCGTCTTCATCAGCAGCACCCGGTTTGGAAGCCCGGTCAGTGCATCGTGATGGGCCATGTGCTCCATTTGCTGCGCCATGTCGCGTATCTGCCGCAGGCGTCCGCGTTCCAGAACGGCTTCGCGCAGCGTCTCGATGGCGGTTGCCATGTCGCCGATTTCATCCCGTCGGTCCTGAAAGGGGGTTGCGACATCGGTTTCCTCGCGGGCGATCCGCAGGGTCGCCTGCACCAGCGCCGGTACGGGTTTCAGGAAATGCCGCGCGATGACCGTTACCAGAACACCTGTCACGGTCAGCACCACGATCAGCGCGATGAGCGAATTGTAGATCAGTTTGCGCTGCGCACCATAAAGTTCATCCGAACCGCCGATGCTGACGGCGACCGCGCCGATCGGCTTTTTCGTCTCCGTACTGATGATCGGCAGCAGGCCGATATAGTGGCTGGAGTCGCCTATGGTTGCAAACCCCGTCGCGAAGCGCGCCGCCACGGCATCTCTGGCGAAGATCGGGTCGGTAGCGAGCGGTTTTTCATCATCGTCTGTGGCGTTGTCGAAAGCGGCTGCGATCTGCCTGAAACCGGAATCGGCGTCATCATAGCGGAATAGCCAGACGGCATTTTTCGTCTGGGCGCCTATGAGCGCGAGAACATCGCTTGGATTGAAGCCCGTAACGAGAATGGATTCATCGTCG
This sequence comes from Agrobacterium sp. SORGH_AS_0440, assembly GCF_031453135.1. Lineage (NCBI taxonomy): Bacteria > Pseudomonadati > Pseudomonadota > Alphaproteobacteria > Hyphomicrobiales > Rhizobiaceae > Agrobacterium > Agrobacterium sp. SORGH_AS_0440. Next base: position 1,676,746 of record NZ_JAVIYR010000001.1, read on the forward strand.
CCGATAGGCTTGTCGGTCAAAATGCCGTTGACCTGGCCATCGGCATCCGCCGTGACGCTGACATAGGTGTAGATGCTTCGAAGGGTGGCGCTGGCAATCTGGGAGTTGACGCGGGCCTGATTGAGCCACTGTTCGCTGGCGGCGGCAACGAACATGTACCAGCCCACAAGCGCGCCGATGCTGTAGGCGAAGATCACCCCACCCAGGAAAATCAGGGTTATCTTGCTGGCGAGCGAGCGCCGCCGCGACGACCGGCCCTTTTCCGGCGGCGTCGTTGAGCGAAGCATGTGGCCGGGCTCTACCTGTCTATCCATCCCCCGATAGGCAGTCTCTTCCATTCGCGATAGTCCCCCGCGATGTCGCGTTATGATTGTTTTATGGAATTTTTATAGGGCATGCACTTCAATGGTGTCTGCTAAATAATTCAACAAAGTTTAGATGCGATTAAGAATTAATCCGTCTTTTTACAGTCACTGCTTATATAAGCGGTCTGCCTTTGCACTTCAGGTTGAGAAAGAGACTCTGGCAGCCGAGTTCCAGTGGCGGCAACGGCCGTCCTGGAAAATCCCGCGACCGGCCTTGCCAAGCCTTGCATAAACGGCATGCTGGGCATCATACGCCGATTTTAGGGAATTTCGTCATGGCTCACAGGGGCAAGAACATCGCGCAGCTTTCCGCTCTCATCCAGGGTGGCCACCTTGATCCGCGCGCCCTGGTGGAAGAGACAGTCGATGCGATCCGTCAGGAGGCCGATCAGGCCATTTTCATAGGGCTGACGGCGGAGCGGGCCGCCGCCGAAGCGGAGGCCGCATCGACACGCATCCGCGAAGGCCGTTCCCGCGGGCTTCTCGACGGCATTCCAGTGGCCTGGAAGGATCTTTTTGATCTGGAGGGAACGGTGACCACGGCCGGATCGACCGTGCTTGCGGATGATGAGCCTGCGTCGCGGGACGCTGATGTGGTGACCGCGCTGAAACAGGCCGGCATGATCTGCATCGGCCGAACGAATATGAGCGAGTTTGCATTTTCCGGTCTTGGCATCAATCCGCATTACGGCACGCCGCGCAATCCCCTTTCCACGGATGGACACCGTCTGCCCGGCGGTTCCTCCTCCGGTGCGGGCGTGGCCGTGGCGGCCGGTCTGGTGCCGGTGGCGATCGGCACGGATACGGGCGGATCGGTCCGCATTCCTGCCGCTTTCAATGGCGTGGTAGGCTACAAGGCCAGTCGCGGCCGTTATTCGATGCGCGGCGTATATCCATTGGCGAAGAGTCTCGATTCGCTCGGGCCCCTCACCCGCACGGTTCAGGATGCGGTCTGGGTGGATGCCGCCATGCGGGGCAGGACTGCCGCCGATGTGCAGCGCGTGCCACTTTCCAGCCTTTCTCTTGTGGTGCCCGAGACCGTATTTTTCGACCGAATCGAGGACGAAGTCGCGGCCGCTTTCGAGCAGGCAGTGGACCGTCTTGTCCGCGCCGGTGCCTCCGTGCGACGGCAGGCATTCCCGATTTTTTCGGAACTGTTCGAGCTTATCAAGGAAAAGGGTGCGCTGGTGACCGCGGAGGCCTTTGCCCTGCACAAAACCCGGCTGGAAGGTGCTGATGCCGCGCGTATGGACCCGCGCGTTGTCGTACGAACGAAGCTGGGGGCCAATATTTCAGTGCCGGATTACATAGCCATCATCGATGCGCGTGAACGCATGACTGCGGCGTTTTCGGGAATGATCGGGAAAGGCGAACTGCTGATGTCGCCGACATTGCCGCATGTTGCGGCCAGGGTCGCGCCGCTTCTCCAAAGTGACGATGCTTTTTTCGCCATGAATGCAAAAACCCTGCGCAACACGCAGATCGGTAACTTCTTCGATCTCTGCGGAGTTTCGATCCCCTGTGGAACGGGCGACGCAGGCATGCCGGTCGGTTTGCTGCTTTCAGGCCTGGACGGTACGGATGACCATGTGCTGGGGGCGGCGATGGCGGCGGAAGAAATCGTTCGGGTTTGAGGGGTTCGTTTCCGGCTTGTTGATAACGTAGAACCTGTCCTTCGTCATCCTCGGGCAGGTTTTGACCGTGACAGATATTTGCTGACTATAGAGACTTAATCCCCTGACGTGCCCTAAGTTCTGTCCAGTTTGAGTTCGCTCCAGCGGCTTTGGGTTGCTGTAATCGAGGCGGTAGCGGCTGGTTGCGGTGCGGAGCCTCTCCGGCTGCGCAACACCGCATCACATCACGTCGCGGCCCAGTCTTTACGTTCTCGCGCTGTTGAAAGCATCAAGGTGCGCCGAGCAGATTGCAGCGACAGTTTTCCTCAGAACCTCCACACGCTGAGACAGCCAGGCCAGTTCTTCATCGCTGATTTCATAGCCGCGCGAATAGCGGGCCTCCACATAGGCCCGTTCAAGGCGGGTAAAGCATTGCTTTGCAAAACGGCTATCGCTGGGCCAGACCGTAGTCAGCAGGGGTGCGACCCGTTCGGCGTGAGCACGCAGAAATGTCAGCCGGTGGGTTTTGGGGCTATAAAGTGCCAGAACCTGCAGGATGCAATGATAAAGCCGTTCAACGGTTTGATGCAGATCGAACGCAGCTTCCCTGCTATAGCCGCGCCCGATCGCCTCCTTCGCTAACTCGAAGCGATGCGAGGCGCTTGGAAACCAATGGTCGAAAACGCCGCGCATCTCGGTTTTGGCGACTTTGGGGTCCAGCGCCCTGGGCGTGACGAGCGGAAAGCCCGGCATCTCGTAGAGCATGATGCCGTCGCGGACAATGTCCACGAAGTAGGGGCGGTCGTGCGCGAGATGGTCATTAAGGTCCATAATTGAATGAACGATGAAGTTCACCGGCGTAGCCAGGCGTCCGGTGACCGTCAGTTCTCGTAGGAGGCCTTCTGCAGCATTGTTCCAGAAGCGGGGCGCGGCAAAGTTTTTGGTGTTGACGACCACTAGGAGGTAATATTCATAGCGACAATCGCCCTTGAAGTCACCCGTCGGCGTTTCCTGTGCGCAGGGGCCAAAGAGAACAAGTTTAAGAATACGGCCACCCTTGTTTTTTGCCGATAGTTTTCCCTTCTGGGCATTAACGAATTCGTCGAAGAGGATTCGTGCGATCCGTTGCAGTTCCCAGCGCCTTTGATCGGGAAGGTGACCGACCCTGTCGCGCAACGTCTCATATTGAACCCCGCAGACACCGGGGAAGTTCACAGTGCGACATCTTTGGCGAAGGATTCTTCTAAACGCCTGATGTCGTTGAGCGCAGAGCGTATATGAGGCCATGGAAACTCGGAGCCGTCTTCCCAGATATTGCCTTCGTGCAGCACGGCGTCGAGCTTGGCCGCCACACCCGAAAGTGTTGTGGCAGATGTGGTGGCCATGGCGTGGAGCAGGTTTTCTGCCCGGGCACCAGCCTCCCGCTCAGCCTGCACTGCGGCTGAATATCCGATTTCCCGGTCGGCCCTGTCCCACCGCAACTGATGAGCCGCGAACTCGGCTTCAGCTTTGGCGCACGCTGCAGTCTGCTGAGGCGCGAGACGGAACACATCATGGATTGCCTCGCGGGAATAGGCCGCCAACGGTTCTCCATCGGACAGGTGGATCGTAGCGAAAGGAAAGCCAACGATCTCTGCAAGCTGCCGTTCGAGGCTCTGCTGCTGGGAACGAAGGCGCTCCGTAAGCTTGTGGGCATCCCGCCATTGGTGCCACAGGGGCACGACCGGATCGAAGGGCGCATCTCCCTTAATTTCGTTGCGGGTGAAGGCGTCGGAATTCAATGCGCCGACTGCAATGGCGCTACCCGCCAGCAACTTCCTGCGGGTGACGCACGGCAAAGTCGTGCTATTGTCAGAATCAGCCATGATCTGAGCTCCATACAGCTTGGTCTGGTCAGGCCGAGTGAGATGGAGCAAGCATCTCGCTCGGCTGCGGGCGTTGCTGCACGCAATGTCTGTCAATTTAACAATGATTTGTCAAAATGTCAAAACTGGATCAACATTTGCCTTCGAGTAAAATTTCTGCCGCGCAATGTAGGGGAGCGAGAGCCATGTTGGGCCTGAGCCAAAGTCAGCTAGCCGACGCAGCGAAGGTATCCCGGCCCACCGTCGTTGATTTTGAAAGGGGTATCCGTCTACCCCACCCCAATAACCTCCAAGCGATCCGCACAGCACTAGAAGCTGCTGGAATAGAGTTCATCCCGGAGAACGGTAGTGGGCCGGGCGTACGACTGGCGAAGAAGACCACGCTTTGATGAGTCCGGATTGCGGTCCGTCACAGTATAGATCTTGGCCCGACCAAGGTCCCGGACTCCAGGTTTTCCTTTTTCCGCCATATCTACACCCCTTGCGACGACGGCTAAATATCTTTTGCAAAACGGTAATTTGCTGCCCTGACTGGCTGTGAATGACAGCCCTACGCCGATGCACAGAAAAACTGCGGCAAGACCAATGCTTGAAAGACTTTTTTGCCTGAAAGAAACCGCCCTCTCAAGGCAGCTCCGCTTTCCGCGGTGGCACATCCCGCGTCAGTCTTGACCGGACGGCTCCGTCCCGCCACGTTGCCAAACGAAGGAGAAGTCAAACATGACGCGTGTCGCCCGTTATGCCCGCAATTCCTCTGACACCAGCGTGACGCTTCGATCGAAGACCAGTTGCGCCAGTGTCCCGAACCTGCCGCCGGCGAAGGCTGAACTGTCGTGAAGACCTAGTCCGATCGCGCCATCTCCCGCGTATCTCTCATCCGCTTACGCATCTAGTAGTTGGCATCGCGCCTGTCCGACCTGCTCACGAAACTGGAGGTCAGACAGGAGAGTCTTGCCACGCGTCTTTCCGATATCCCTGAGACGTTCCCGATCTTCATCCGGGCATCGCGGGAACCTACCGACGCAGGATCGAGCGTTTGACCGAGACGCTGTCCCATCCCGATCAGGCATTCGAGGCTGCCGAACGCATCCGCGAGGTCATCGACCGCATCGCCGTGGCCTAAGCCGACAAGGGGGCGACGTTTCCATCGTCCTGCAAGGTGAGCGTGGCACTGTCCTCGACTGGATCGACTCTACCGGAAAACCCGGCTAAAAGCCAAAACCGGGCAACGTATGATCCCGTTTGTCGGTCGCGGTAGGTGCTCGGGCCTGTCCCAGGGATCTGCTGCCGATCCTCGGCGAAGGGCCGAGGATGACGTTGCGTGGGAGAGGTTCCCGATAACCTCAACGCGCCGCCCAGTTGGCGCCGCGGCGAAACATGGTCTTCATCTGCGGCACGGAAAATTCCTTGGCCTGATGTCCGAGCGCCGAATAAAACACGCGGCCCTTGCCGTATTTGCGTTTCCACACCACCGGCATCACCACGCCGTCGATCCACCAAGCGTGATCGCCGGTGAACGTCGTTGTCGCCAGAACCTCGTTGGAGGGGTCGACATGCATGTAATATTGCTCTGACGTATAGGAAAAATCGGAAATCCCCTCCATCAGCGGATCGTCAGGGCGGGTGATGTTGACCGTGTAGTCAATGATATTTCCGGGATGGGCGACCCATTGCCCGCCGATCATGAACTGGTATTCCACGCATTCGCGAAAACTGTCGCCCGCGCCACCATGAAAGCCGGCGATGCCGACGCCGTTTTCAACAGCCGCCGTCAGGTTCTTGATTTCTTCCTTCTCGATCTTCGACATGGTGACAATAGGCACAACAAGGCTGAGATCATGCACCGACGGATCGGCGAAAGCCTCGGTGCTGTGCTCGACATAGACCTTGAAACCGTCCTCCTCCAGAATGTCCTTGACGATGGTGGCGCATTCCTGCGGCTCGTGGCCGCTCCAGCCGCCCCAGACGATGAGTGCTTCGCGCATTTATTTCCTCCTCGGGATTATTTGCCGAGCTGGCCGTCGACCAGCGATGTTTCAAGCGGAGCAGGACGTTCCGCCTTGGTGGTGATGGAAACGGTCGTGCCGCTATCTGACGCCGTCTGGAAGGCTTCCATGACTTCCAGCACGTGGAGGGCAAGATTGCCATTGGCGCGGTGCGGACGGTTCTCGCGGATGGCGTAGGCCATGTCGGCGACGCCAATCGAACGGTAATTTCCGTCTGCATAGGGCGAAGACAGGGTCTGCGGCTCGAACTGTCCGCCCTTCTTCAACAATTGCACTTCGCCGCCAAAATGGTTGGGATCGGGGACGATCAGCGTACCTTCAGTGCCGTAGAGTTCAAGCGGCACATGTTTGTGGCCGGCGACATCGAAGCTCATACCCACCTGCACAACAGCGCCATTCTCGAAGGCCAGCACGCCGGACACATGGGTGGCGACATGGACGGGGATTTTGTCGCCGTTCTTTGGCTCACTTGTAATGAGGCGTTCGTTGCGGGGGGCAATGGCAAAACCTGCCACCCTGGCGACCGGGCCAAACAGGTTGACGAGATCGGTAATGTAATAGGGTCCCATATCCAGCATCGGCCCGCCACCAACCTCATAATAGAAAGCTGGGTTGGGGTGCCAGCGTTCATGGCCGGGGCACATGAAGGTGGCGGTGCCGCCCACGGGCTGGCCAAGCACACCCTCGTCGATCAACCGGCGTGCTGTCTGGTGCCCGCCGCCGAGGAAGGTGTCCGGAGCCGAACCGATACGCAGGCCCTTTGCCTTTGCCGCGTCCGCAAGGCGTTTGCCTTCGGCGAAATTGATGCCCAACGGTTTTTCCGAATAGGCGTGTTTGCCGGCGTCCAGCGCGCGCAGACCCACTTCCACATGTGCCTTGGGGATCGTCAAGTTGACGATGATCTCCACCGAGGGATCGGCTAGAAGTGCGTCGATGCTTCTCGCCTGGAGGCCGAATTCGTCGGCGCGGGCCTTTGCCGCCTGCTCGTTCATATCCGCAAGACCGCGAATGTCGAGAATGGGAAACGAAGCCATGGCCTTGAGATAGGCGCTGGAAATGTTGCCGCAGCCGATGATGCCGATGCCGACTTTGTTCATATAATCCTCCCGTAAACCAGAAATGCTTGGCCTGTGCTCACCCCTGCGGGTTAGAGCGCTGGCCCGGTCGTGTTCCATGGCGATTCGTAAAGTTCGTAAAGCGCAACGGCCGCGGCCCCCTGCGCCCACAATTCGTCGCTTGCAACATCGAAAACCAGTTCCGCCACACCGGCCAGAGATGGCGGCACTGCGGCATTGTAGCTGTTGCGAATGCTGGCGATGAAAGGTTCGCCAAGTTCGAGGCTGGAGCCGGTAATTATGACCCGCGGCGGTGCAAACAGCGTGACTATATTGGCTAGTGTCAGGCCGAGGGCGGCACCGGCTCGCAAGGCGGCCGTGATGAGGTCGTGATCTTCGGCCGCAATCAGCGCATGAGCATGTTGCATGCCACGGCCGAGCCGGATCGCTTCGGCAAAACGCCCATCCGCCGGGCGGGAGCCCAAAATCGCGTTTTCACCGGCCTGGCTCGCCAGCCGCACCGTGCCTTCATTGGCAAGGCCGATCACGAGGTCACCCAGATTGTGGCTGAGACCGCCCGCGCCACGGAAGAGCTGGTTCTGGTGCAGCACGCCAAGGCCGAGCGTCTGTTCCAGCGAAATCAGCACCATGTCTTCGAGATCGCGCGCATGGCCGAACCAGTGATGGGCAAGCGTGATCGCGTGGGCGTCACTTTCGATAATGGTCGGCGAATTCAGCCGTGCCGTCATTTCCTCAGCGAAATTAACATTCACTTCCCGCAAAATCGGGCTGCTTCGGATCTTGCCGGTGCGATGTTCGATGACGCCGGGCAGGCCGAGGCAGACCATATCCACATCCTCAAGCGATAGACCGGCATCGACGACGCAACGTCTTACGCCGTCCTCCACGAGGTCGGCGATGACGCCTATAGGCTGGCGGTCTACCCGGATCGGCAAGGCAAGGGTGGAGAGTACATTGCCGCAAAAATCGGTGACGACAAAGACCATGCGGTTCGCGGCAATCTTGGCGCCCACAACGCGGGCGGCATCCGGGTTCAGCTCCAGCATCACACGCGGCCTGCCGCGCCCACCTTCGGTGCGGATATCGCCCAGGTGCCGGGTCAGGATGAGCCCGTCATCCAAAAGTGAGGCGGTAATGGCGGAAACGGTCGTGGTGGAAAGCTGGGTGCGTTCGCTGATCTCAACGCGGGAAATGGGTCCATGTCGGCGGATGCTGTCCAGCACGCTCAGCCTGTTGATCGCGCGCATTAGTTCGGGGTCTGCGGTCTTCATGGGGTCCTGCTGCGATCAATGCCGGTTCGAGAACCGATTTACGTCGGGTTGCGGATTAAATAACGGTGTAGGGGTAGGGGTGTGTCAAGCTGTTCGCGCAAAAAATCGGCATAGTGCCTTGACATTGGGCGAGGGCTAATGTGAATTAATCCGCATTGGGGAATAAATGAGGAAATCCCCGAGGGAGGATCACCATCATGACGATTTGGCACGCAGGCGCAAGCCTGAGCGGCAGGCTGACAGGCTTTGCCGCAACGACAAGCATTGCTCTCATGCTCGGCGCAGCAAGCGCCTCGGCCGCGACGGTCGTTAAATGGATGCATGTTGAGCTGGACCCGAAATCCGTGGCTGTCTGGGAAGAAATTGCCAAGGAATACGAGGCCAAGCACCCCGATGTGGATGTTCAGCTGCAGTTCCTCGAAAACGAAGCCTTCAAGGCAAAATTGCCGACCTTGCTGCAATCGAACGATGTTCCGGACTTCTTCTATAGCTGGGGCGGCGGCGTTCTTGAGGAACAGTCCAAAACCGGTGCGCTGAAGGATCTGACCGAGGTTTTCGACGCCGATGGCGGCAAGCTGCGCCAGGCCTATAACGCATCCGCCATTGACGGCCTTTCTTTCGACGGCAAGGTCTGGGCCGTACCTTATCGTGTCAGCCTCGTCAGCTTCTTCTATAACAAGGAGCTTTTCGCCAAGGCCGGTGTGAAGGCCGAAGACATCAAGACCTGGGCGGACTTCAGCGCGACGGTGAAGAAGATCAAAGACGCCGGCATCGTTCCGATTGCAGGTGGCGGCGGTGAGAAATGGCCGATCCACTTCTACTGGAGCTATCTCGTGATGCGCAATGGTGGCCAGGCCGTGTTTGACGCGGCCCGCAAGGGTGAAGGCGAAGGCTTTATGGATCCGGCGATTGTCAAGGCGGGTGAGCAACTCGCCGAGTTCGGCAAGCTCGAACCCTTCCAGCCCGGTTATCTCGGCGCAACCTGGCCACAGGCACTGGGCGTCTTTGGCGATGGCAAGGCCGCAATCATTCTCGGCTTTGACAATACCGAAGCGAACCAGCGCAAGAATGCCGGCGACGGCAAGGGGTTGGCCCCTGAAAATATCGGTCGCTTCGCTTTCCCGGTTGTCGAAGGCGGCGCAGGCAAGGCTACCGACACTCTGGGCGGCCTGAACGGCTGGGCGCTCACCAAGAACGCCTCCAAGGAGGCTGTCGATTTCGCCACCTTCCTGACCAGCAAGGAAAGCGAAGAGAAAATGGCGACCGCCGGTATGATCCTGCCGGTTGCCACAGGGGCTGCCGGTGCGGTGAAGAACCCGCTGCTGGCGGATTCCGCCAAGCAGCTGGCTGCTTCCACCTGGCACCAGAACTTCTTCGACCAGACGCTCGGCGCTGCCGTCGGTCGTGTCGTCAACGATATCTCGGTTGAGATCGTTTCCGGCCAGATGACTGCCGAAGAGGGTGCCCAGCAGATTCAGGACGCATTCGAACTGCGCTGATCTGGTTTCCATGGCGGCGCCGCGAATGTGCGGCGCTGCTTATCTGCCTCCATGAAAGCGGATAGAGATGACGGATATTTCCATGACTCCTGCGTCCATACCGGCGCGCGGCGCGGCAAAGGCCAGGCGCAAGCAAAGTTCGGTCGCGCATGACCGGGCATTGACCCTTCTGGTCTTCCTGCCGCCCGCACTTTTGCTCTTTACCCTGTTTGTCATCCTGCCCATGGGCGAGGCGGCGTGGTACAGCCTTTACCGCTGGAACGGCTACGGCACGCCGACCGATTTTGTCGGCCTGAAGAATTTCCAGGTGCTTTTCGGCAATGCCGCATTCTCGCAGGCCCTGATCAATAACGGCCTCATCATCCTCATTTCGATCCTGATCCAGATTCCGCTGGCCATCTGGCTCGCCATGATGCTGGCGCACCGCATTCCCGGTGTCGTCGCCTTCCGGCTGGTATTCTTCCTGCCTTACGTTTTGGCTGACGTCGCGGCGGGTCTGATCTGGCGGTTCGTTTATGATGGCGATTATGGCCTGTTTGCCGCCATTTCCAATTTCTTCGGCTTCGCCAATCCCTATGTGCTGGCTGACAAGGATGTGGCGATCTATGCCGTGCTCGGCGTCATCGTCTGGAAGTATTTCGGTTTCCACATGATGTTGTTCATCGCCGGCCTTCAATCCGTCGACAAGAACGTGTTGGAAGCGGCCGAAATCGACGGCGCGTCCGGCTGGCAGAAATTCCGTTACGTCACGCTGCCGATGCTGGGCTCCACGGTTCGCCTTTCCGTCTTCTTCGCAGTGATAGGCTCGCTGCAGCTGTTCGACATGATCATGCCGCTGACCGGCGGTGGCCCGTCCAACTCCACGCAGACCATGGTCACCTTCCTCTACACCTACGGCGTCATGCGCATGCAGGTGGGGCTTGGCAGCGCGGTGGGCGTCGTTCTCTTCATTATCTGCGTGACGCTCGCCTTCGGTTACAAAAGGATTTTCATGCGCCATGACTGACACATCCACTTCCGTCCGCATGCCGCTGCAAACCAAGCTTTATCTCTATATTTCATTGAGCCTGATTGCGGCCATCGTGCTCATCCCGCTTCTGACGACGGCGCTCGGTGGCTTCAAGACGCTGGGAGACCTGCGCGTCAACCCGTTCGGAATTCCGGCCGAATGGCAATGGGCCAATTACGGCGATATCCTGCTTGGCAAACGCTACTGGCTGCAGATTTTCAATTCGCTCGTCATCGCACTGCTGACGGTGTTCCTGACGCTGACAGTTTCGGCCATGGCGGCCTTCACTTTCGCGCATGTGAAGTTCTTTGGCTCGTCTTTCCTGCTCAATTATTTCTTGCTCGGGCTGATGTTCCCGGCGGCCACAGCCATTCTGCCGCTCTTCATCCGCATTCGCGATCTGGGCCTGCTCGATACCTATTGGGGCGTGGTGCTGCCGCAGGTGGCCTTTGGCCTCGGCATGAGCATTCTCCTGTTCCGCAATTACTTCCGTAATCTGCCCGACGAGCTGTTTCAGGCGGCCTTTGTGGATGGCTGCGGCTATCTGCGCTTCTTCTGGCATATTTCCGTGCCGCTTTCGCGGCCGATCGTGGCGACCGTTGGCATCGTTTCCTTTGTCGGCAGCTGGAACAGCTACATCCTGCCGCTAATCATGCTGAATTCCGAATCGAAATATCCCTGGCCGCTCGGCATCATGGTCTATCGCGGCGAGTTCGGCACGGAATGGCAGCTTGTCCTTGCCTTCATCACGCTGACGATCCTGCCGACCGTCATCGTCTTCTTCCTCGCACAGAAACACATCATCGCGGGCCTGACGGCCGGTGCCGTCAAATCGTGACGTGAAAGGAGCAAAATATGGCTTCCGTCGAACTTAGAGAGATCCGCAAGTCCTATGCCGCGCTCGATGTCATTCACGGCATATCGCTCGATATTGCTGATGGAGAATTCATCGCGCTGGTCGGCCCTTCCGGTTGCGGCAAATCCACCCTGCTGCGCATGATCGCCGGGCTGGAAGAAATCACCGATGGCGATATTCTCATCGGCGACAAGGTGGTCAACGGCATGACCCCCCGCGCGAGCGCAACATCGCCATGGTGTTCCAGTCCTACGCGCTTTACCCGCATATGACGGTGGCTGAAAACATGGGCTTCAATCTGAAGCTTGCCGGCCAGCCGAAAAACGTCATTGAAGAGCGTGTTGCCGAAGCTGCCCGTATGCTTGATCTCGGCAAGCTTCTGGACCGCAAGCCTTCGCAGCTTTCCGGCGGTCAGCGCCAGCGTGTCGCCATGGGTCGCGCTGTCGTTCGCAACCCCGCCGTCTTCCTGTTCGACGAGCCGCTTTCCAACCTGGATGCCAAGCTGCGCGTGCAGATGCGCAGCGAAATCAAGGCGCTGCACCAGAAGGTCGGCACGACCTCCATCTATGTGACCCATGACCAGATCGAGGCTATGACTCTGGCCGACCGGGTCGTGGTGCTCAATCACGGCCGCATCGAGCAGCAGGGCACACCGCTTGAGCTTTACAAGACGCCGGCAAATCTCTTCGTCGCCGCCTTCATCGGTTCGCCCGCGATGAACCTTATAGAAGGCGTGGTGGATGGCGAGGGTGACCAGCCCGCCGCCCGGCTGAAGGACGGAACCGCGATCCGCATTGCCACCTCCCGCAAGGTCAAGCGCGGCCAGCCCGTGACGATCGGGCTTCGCCCCGAACATATCGGTTCCGCGATTGGGGGAGATATCTCGCTTACCGGCAGAACGGTGCTGGTGGAGCCAACCGGCGCGCAGACCCATGTGGTCTTCGAATTGGCGGGCGATCAAGTCACGGCAGTGGTGGATGGTGAGCAGCCGGTGAAGGTCAACACCCCCTTTGCCGCCACCGTGCACCATGAGCGCGTGCACGTCTTCGACAGGGCGAGCGGACTGGCGCTTTAAGTGCCCAGATGTTCTTGATGAAATGCTGAAATTCTCTTGCCCCTTCGCTTTTGGGGCTTGTCTGAAAATCACGAGCGGTTAGCTTGGCGATTGGGAACAAAGCGGGGTTACCGCGCAACTGTATCGATGCAGGAGGAGATTTTTATGAGAACGATCAAGGGACCGGGTCTTTTTCTCGGTCAGTTCGCCGGTGATGCGGCCCCCTTCAACAGCTGGGACGGCATTACCAAATGGGCGGCGGAAAAAGGCTATGCCGGCGTGCAGGTGCCGACCTGGGCCGGGCAGCTGATCGATCTCAAGAAAGCGGCGGAATCGAAGGACTATTGCGACGAGTTCGCCGGTGTCGCGCGCCAGAACGGTGTGGAAGTGACCGAGCTTTCCACCCACTTGCAGGGCCAGCTTGTTGCGGTTCATCCAGCCTATGACGAGGCTTTTGACGGTTTTGCCGCACCGGAAGTGCGTGGCAACCCGAAAGCGCGTCAGCAATGGGCGGTGGAGCAGGTGAAGTTTGCGCTGAAAGCCTCCAGAAATCTCGGCATCAAGGCGCATGCGACCTTTTCCGGCGCGCTCGCCTGGCCTTTCGTCTACCCGTGGCCGCAACGCCCGGCCGGTCTTGTAGAAACAGCCTTTGACGAACTTGCCAAACGCTGGACGCCGATCCTCGATTATGCCGATGAGCAGGGTGTGGATGTCTGCTATGAAATCCACCCGGGTGAAGATCTGCATGATGGCGTCACATTCGAGATGTTCCTGGAACGGGTGAAGAACCACCCCCGTGCCAACATGCTCTACGACCCCTCGCATTACGTGCTGCAATGCCTCGATTATCTCGATAATATCGATATCTACAAAGACCGCATCAAGATGTTCCATGTCAAGGATGCGGAGTTCAACCCGACCGGACGGCAGGGCGTTTACGGTGGGTATCAGGGCTGGGTGGAACGGGCCGGCCGCTTCCGTTCGCTGGGCGACGGGCAGGTCGATTTCGGTGCGATTTTCTCGAAAATGGCCGCCAATGATTTCGACGGCTGGGCCGTGGTCGAGTGGGAATGTGCGCTGAAACATCCTGAAGACGGCGCCCGCGAAGGGGCTGAATTCGTCAAGGCGCATATCATCCGCGTCACGGAAAAAGCCTTTGACGATTTCGCATCTGGTGGCACCGACGATGCGGCCAACCGCCGTATGCTTGGGCTTTGAGAGCATTGCAGAGGAAACATTATGGCTATTGAAGGAAAGACAACCGACAAGGCGAACAAGCGGATTCGCCTTGGCATGGTGGGCGGCGGCTCGGGTGCCTTTATCGGTGGTGTTCACCGCATGGCGGCGCGGCTCGACAACCGTTTCGATCTCGTGGCAGGGGCGCTGTCTTCGACCCCGGAAAAATCCCTCGCCTCCGGTCGTGAACTGGGGCTCGATCCCGAGCGTTGCTACGGCTCGTTCGAGGAGATGGCCGAAAAGGAGGCGCTACGCGAGGATGGCATAGAGGCGGTGGCGATCGTCACGCCCAACCACGTGCATTATCCGGCGGCGAAGGCGTTTCTGGAGCGTGGCATCCATGTCATCTGCGACAAGCCGCTGACCTCCAATCTGGAGGACGCCAAAAAGCTGAAGGACGTCGCCGACAAGGCCGATGCGCTGTTCATCCTGACGCATAATTACACCGGCTATCCGATGGTGCGGCATGCACGGGAACTGGTGGAATCGGGCGCTCTCGGCACGATCCGTCTGGTGCAGATGGAGTATCCGCAGGACTGGCTGGCGGAACCCATCGAGCAGACGGGTGCCAAACAGGCTGTCTGGCGCACCGACCCGGCCCAATCCGGTGCGGGTGGTTCCACAGGCGATATCGGCACGCATGCCTATAATCTCGGCTGCTTCATTTCCGGTCTGGAAGTCGACGAACTGGCGGCAGATGTGCATACCTTTGTCGAAGGCCGCCGGCTGGACGACAATGCGCATGTGATGCTGCGTTTCAAGCCGAAGGGTGGCAAGCAGCCGGCAAAGGGGCTGCTCTGGTGCAGCCAGGTTGCGGTCGGCCACGAAAACGGGCTGAAAGTTCGTGTGTATGGTGACAAGGCCGGCATCGAATGGACGCAGGCCGACCCGAACTATCTCTGGTTCACGAAGCTTGGCGAGCCGAAGCAGTTGATCACCCGCGGCGGTGCCGGGGCAGGGGCTGCCGCAGCACGCGTCACCCGCATCCCTTCCGGCCACCCGGAAGGTTATCTCGAAGCCTTCGCAACGATCTATACCGAGGCGGCGCATGCCATCGAAGCCCGCCGCACCGGCTCGGTGCTCGACAAGGCCGTGATTTACCCGACCGTCGATGATGGCGTGAAGGGTGTCGCCTTTGTTACGGCCTGCATCGAGTCCGGCAAGAAGAACGGTGGCTGGGTGAAGCTCTGAGGCGAGGTTGCAGCGTATTTCTTCTCCCCGCCCCGGGGAGAAGAAAAAAGCTGATGCGCCAGCTCCTTCGTACACTGGGGCCCAAGACTTAGTGATAAGCGCTGGACGACGTCGATTCCACGCGTTCCGTCACGGGGCAGCCGTCCTGGATCTTGGTCCAGGAGGAAACGTTGAGTTTCATCTCGCAGCGGGCCAGATAGGACCCGCCATCGACTCTGAGGCAGGACGTCTGGCCGAGCTGAAACATGACACCGCGATTTCGGCATTTGCAATTATGGGCATCCGCCAAAGCTGGGATAAGGGCGATGGCCAAGCCAAGTATGAGCACTCCAGGACGCATGGCTGAGGCTCCAAAGGATATCTCGCAGATTACTCCTGTCCGAGAGCATAGTCAAAACGTGCTCCTCTACGAGCACGTGCCGGAAGCTCAGTAGTCTCTGCCAATGCCCCGCTATCAGCCGATCAAAATCGCCCTGATGTCATTGACATTCGTGAGCGTTGGGCCGGTCACGACAAGATCTCCTGCCGCCCTGAAAGCCGTATAGCTGTCGTGGCTCACGAGTGACTGGCGCGGATCGACGCCGGCTGCGCGCATACGGGCAAGTGTGTCCGGCGTCACCACGGCGCCCGCGGCATCCTCCACTCCGTCTATGCCGTCGCTATCGCCGGCAATGGCCCATATGCCATCAGCACCTTTGAGCGTCAGCGCAAGGCTCAGCAGGAATTCCGTGTTGCGGCCGCCCTTGCCGGCCGGCCCCTTGCCGATCGTAACCGTGGTTTCGCCGCCGGAAAGCAAAACGGCCGGGCCTTTGAGTGGCAGGCCCTTGCGGCGGGCGGAAATCGCGATACCGGCCATGACCGCGCCGACATCCCTGGATTCACCCTCCAGCGAATCCCCGAGGATGAGCGGCGTTAAGCCAAGCTTCACCGCCTCATCCGCTGCCGCCTGCAAGGCGAGCGAGGGGGCGGCGATGAGCCGGATATCTTCCGCGATATCGCCGGCCTTCGGGGTTTCCTCGCCTTTTTCCAGCACTTTGCGCACATTTTCGGGAAGATCGAGCGCATAACGGGAAACGATTTCACGCACGGTTTCAATATCGCTCGGGTCGGCGACCGTCGGGCCCGAGGCAATTTCCGAGGGATCGTCGCCCGGCACGTCGGAGATCAGCAGGGAAACGACCCTCGCCGGTTTGGCGGCCAGCGCCAGTCGCCCGCCCTTGATGCGGGAGAGGTGCTTGCGCACGGCGTTCATTTCGGAAATCGTGGCGCCGCTGGCAAGCAAAGCGCGGTTGACCGCCATCTTGTCCGCAAGCGTCATTCCCTCGGCGGGTGAGACCATCAGCGCCGAACCACCGCCGGAAATCAGCGCGATGACCATGTCGTCTGCAGTCAACCCTTCAACGGCGGCGAGAATGCGTTTTGCGGCTTCGGCGCTCCTGTCGTCCGGCACCGGATGCGAGGCTTCGATGATTTCAATGCGCCCGGTCGGGACGGCATGGCCGTAACGCGTCACCACCACGCCGGAAAGATCGACACTTGGCCATGCCGCTTCAAGCGCTGCGGCCATTGCGGCGGAAGCCTTGCCTGCGCCAACCACCACACACCGCCCTCTAGGCGGGGAGGGCAGGTGTTGTTGCAACACTTTAGAGGGATCGGCGCTGGTGACTGCGGTCATGAAGATGCGGTTGAGAGCGTCTCTTGCGGACGTATCGTTCCATGCGGTCATTTGTTCATACTCCGATCCAGAGGAAGCCGAGCGCAAACAATGCCGGCAATGCCTGAATGAACAGGATTTTGATATTGGCTGTCACGGCGCCAAAAATACCGGCCACCAGCACACAGGTCAGGAAGAAGACCTTGAAGTTCAGCCCGTCGTCACCCTGCGTGAGCCCAAAGATCAGCCCCGCTGCGAGAAAGCCATTATAAAGACCCTGATTGGCGGCCAGCACTTTCGTCTGCCGGGCAAAATCCGCGGAAAGACCGAAGGCCTTGCGACCGGCAGGCTTCTCCCAAAGCAGCATTTCCAGGATGACGATGTAAATATGAATTGCCGCGATCACGGCGATCAGAAAGCTGGCGATCATCATCGGTTCCTCCAAACCCTGATGCCCGTCGCCCGGTCTGTCAGGGTAACAGGTGGCAAACGGATCATTCCGTTTTAACGGTGCAACAGGTAGCCGCAAGGCCAGAATCCTCTCTTCCCGTACGAACTGGTGAAGAGCGCCAACTGCTGTTTGACTCTTTGCGGGAAATAGGAACAAATCAAGAAAAAAAGATGAATAAGCGGATCACCGCACAATCAGGGAAAGACCGCCGCCGGCCGCCCATGAGGAAGATGCGGTGGAGCGGATAAAGATCCTTTCCCATAATTTCCGCCAAGTCTGTGATATCCGCCGAGAGGGCGCGTCTTAAGCCGCATCCTCCAGCCCTGCCGCATCTTTCCTGCGGAACTGGCTGGGTGGTGCGCCGATTACCCGTTTGAAGGCGCGGCTGAAAGAGGCCTCGGAATCGTAACCGAGCTTTTCGGCCGCTAGCGTCACCCGCATGCCCTCTCGCAGCCACAGCCGCGCCTGATGCATGCGCACCCGAACCACATAACGCGCGGGGCTTTCTCCTACCACGCGGGTGAAACGTTCCGCGAAACTTGAGCGGGATGCGCCCATCAGGGAGGCGAGTTCTTCCACGCTCCAGTCCTTTTCGGGGTTGAGGTGAATGGCGGCGAGCACGCGGCCGAGTTCGGGATTGCGCACGGCGGCAAGCCAGCCGCTGGAATCGCCGCAGCCATATTCCACCCAAGTACGGATCAGCGTTGCAGTCAGCACATCGGCCAGCCGCGCCAGAATGCCACCCGCGCCGACGCGGTTCAGCTCGACCTCCCGCGTCATGGCTTCCAGAAGATGGGGAATGGCCGGATCGCTTTTGGCCAGATCGCTGGTCAGCATCACGTCAGGCATCAGCTGCAGCAGCGGATGCAGGTTATCCATGTTGAAACGCATCGAAGCGGTGAAAGCCACGGTATCGCCACCCGCACTCGCGCACTCCATGTCGAAAATGCCCTGACACACTTCCTTCTTGCCGAACCGGTCGAAGGGGGAAGGGGCCACCTTTTCACCGCTCGCCAGCACATGTGCATGCCCGCGCGGCAGAAGCACGGCGTCGCCACATGTCAGGGTCAGCCATTCACCCGAGGGTTTTTGCAATTTCGCATGCCCCACGCCGATGAAATGAAACCGCGCCGCCTCCTGTTCGGGAAAAGCCGTCGCCCAGGGGGTGGCCATGCGGCAGCGGCCATATTCCACACCGTCAAGCCTAAGGCCACGCAACATTTCCGTCAGGGCATCGTTCATGGTATCTCGCATATTCGGACGATTGGTTAAGGAATACGGATTTTCTAGCATGGAAACGCCGGGCTGTCACGCATAGCCTGCTTGCATCGATTTGCAGTCGTCGAAGCGGGGCTCCCAACCGGCTTCCTCGCCTTGCCCTTTCCGTTTCACGACGCGTTCCGGGAATGCGCATCAGGAGATTTTCATGAATAGCCGGACCATAAACGAACTGGAATATACGCCGCGCAGACACGAGCCGGATGCGAAATGGGCCGCTGTGGTTTCACTTTCGCTCGGCGTTTTCGGATTGGTAACGGCGGAATTCCTGCCCGTCAGCCTCCTGACGCCGTTATCGGCCGATCTCTCCATTAGCTCCGGCATTGCCGGACAATCCATAACCGTCACGGCGCTGGTCGCTGCGGTTGCGGGCCCGGGTGTCGTCATCGGCACACGCGGCATTGACCGGCGCTGGACCCTGCTGGGGCTGACCACGCTGCTGATAATCTCCAGCACACTGGCCGCCTTTGCCAATGGGCTTTTCATGCTCTTTGCCTCGCGCGTCCTGCTGGGCATCGGTCTTGGCGGCTTCTGGGCCATGTCGGCGGCGCTGGCGTTGCGGCTCGTGCCGATTGAAAAAATGCCACGCGCCATGGCCATCATCCTTACCGGGGTCTCCGTCGCAACCGTGTGTGCGGCACCGGTGGGCGCGTGGATTGGCGCGACGCTCGGCTGGCGATCGGCCTTCGTCGTTGCCGGCGTGCTCGGCGTCATTGCGCTCGCCGTGCAATTGCTCACCGTGCCTTCGCTGCCGCCGGCCGGTGCCCCCGGCCTTTCCACCATGTTCCGGCTGCTTCAGCGAACGCAGGTCCGGATCGGTCTTTTGACGACGCTATTTATCGTTGCGGGCCACTTTGCCGGCTTCACCTATGTCCGACCGTTCCTGGAAGACGTGCCGCAGCTTGGCGTGGAGGCGATTTCGCTTGTTCTGCTGATTTACGGTATCGGCGGTTTCTTCGGCAATCTTTTCGGTGGTTTCCTCGCCGAAAAGAACACGGCCTGGGCGGTGACCTTCGCCGCGACGCTGATCGCCGCATCGGCTTCCATCCTGGTGATCGCCGGCGCATCTCCCGTTGTTGCGGGCCTTGCCATCGCCTCCTGGGGTTTTGCCTTCGGCGCATTGCCCGTCAGCGTGCAGAGTTTCATCACGCGTGTTGCCTCGGATGAGGCCGAGAGCGCGGGTGCGCTGCTGCTTACGACATTCCAGATCGCTATTTCCAGCGGTGCGGTTCTTGGCGGCCTGCTGATCGATCTCCAGGGCGCAACCATGGTGTTCGTCTTCGTGGCCATCGCAGCCCTTCTCGGCGCCTCGCTGATGGCGTCGCGGCGCGGCGTGGTGCCGCAGGTAGAGGCATCGCAGGGCTGAGGACCTGGCGAGAGGAAGGGCCTGCATTCTTGTGGGCCCGCCTTCGCTACGACTGGTTTCGGGTTTCAAACCGTCTTGATCGCCTTCTGCGTCCGGTCCTTGCCCACTTCGATCACATGCCGCATGGCCTTCACCGCCGCATCCGCGTCCCGCGCCGCGATGGCGTGGACAATGCGAAGGTGGTTGGATGCGATCTCCGCGATGGTGCCGGGCGATGCGGCCGGTGACGAAAGCTGGAATGAGATGGCAAGCGCCGCCTCGATCAGCCCGCTTGCCGAACGCATGAAGGGATTGCCGGACATATGCGCGACGGCAAGATGGAACTCGAGATCCACCTTGGCGATGCTCTCCGGCGTATGCTGCGGATTGTCGAATTTTGCGGCGATGACGTAAAGCGAGACAATGTCTTCATTGGAGGCCTGGAGAGCTGCTGCCGCCGCCGCCGCCGGCTCCAGCGCCAGCCGAATTTCGGCCAGGTGCTTCACAAATTCCTGGTCGATGCCGGCTTCGCAGCGCCAGCCCAGCACATCTGGATCAAAGAAATTCCAGCTCGAACGGTCGAGCACCCGGGTGCCCACCTTCGCCTTCGGTTCCACCAGCCGCTTGGCCGCCAGCGTCTTCATGGTTTCGCGCAGCACCGTGCGCGAGACGCCGAAACGCATGGAGAGCTCCGCATCGTTGGGCAGCAGAGAGCCTTCGGCGATCCTGCCCGAGACGATGGCGCTGCCGAGTTCGGAAACCACATGCGCGTGGCTGTTCCGGCGTTTTCGCCCGCTAATCGTCGTTTCGAGCAGCCCCAAGCAAGCCTCCGTTTGCGTTATGCCGGATGCGGTCCGGCCAGTCTCCTGTTTGAATACCAGATGATTGCGCGCTGCAACACGATGAACACGAAAAGCAGCACGCCGATGACGATTTTCGTCCACCAGGAGGACAGGGTTCCATCAAAAACGATGTAGGTCTGGATCAGGCCCTGGATCAAAAGCCCCACAAAGGTTCCCGCAACCAATCCCGTGCCGCCGGTCAGAAGTGTACCGCCGATGACGACGGCAGCGATCGCGTCCAGCTCCACGCCCACCGTCGCCAGCGAGTAACCTGACGAGGTGTAAAGCGTATAAACGATGCCAGCGAGGCCGGAGAGAAAGCCGGAAAGTGCATAGATGCCGATGGTGGTGGTCCCGATCGGCACGCCCATCAGCTCGGCAGATTGCGGATTGCCGCCCAGCGCATAGACATTGGCACCGAAGCGGGTGCGGCTTGCGATCAGCATGCCGGCGGCGAAGACGAGAAGCATGAGCATGGCGAGCGCCGTCAGCCTGCCGCCGCCTGGAAAGCGGAAATAAAAGCCCTGTATCGCATCGATGAAAGGATGTGAGATCGGCACCGACTGGGTGGAGATCAGATAGGCAGCCCCGCGCGCCAGGAACATGCCCGCGAGTGTCACCACAAAAGGCGGGATGGAGAGAAAGCGGATCATCGCGCCCATGAGGCAGCCAAACAGCGTGGAAATCAAAAGCACGATGGCGAAGGCAAGCAGCGGATGGATGTTATAGGTGCCGACCAGGACGGCCACAAAGACGCTGGTGAAGGCAATGACCGAACCAATCGAGAGATCGATGCCGCCTGACAGGATGACGAAAGTCATGCCGACGGCGGCTATGCCGAGAAAGGCGTTGTCGGTAAGAAGATTTCCGATCACCCGCGTCGAAAAGATCGCCGGATATTGCATCACGCAAAGAAGATAGGCGACGACGAAAATCGTCAGCGTGGTGAGGAAGGGCAGGTTGCGGCTGTGGATCATCGCGCGGTTCCTTCCTTGGTCATACCGTTGGTGGCGGTTTTGGCGTGCTGCTTTGGCGCTTTCACGAAACCGAGGACGGCCATGATCGCCGGAGATTGCAGCGTCAGCACCACCATGATGATGCCGGCCTTTATGATGAGGTTGAATTCCGGCGGAAAGCCCGAGACGAGGATGCCGGTATTGATGGTCTGGATGATGAGCGCGCCGATCAGCGATGCGGTGATGGAGAAGCGGCCACCATTTAGTGAAGTGCCCCCGATGACCACCGCCAATATGGCGTCCAATTCCAGCCAAAGGCCGGCATTGTTGGCATCCGCACCACGAATATCCGCCGTCACGATCATGCCGGCGATCGCCGCGCAAAGACCGGAAACGGCATAGACGAAGAACAGCAGAAAGCGCGCCCTTACACCGGCAAGAGCCGCTGCGCGGCGATTGATGCCGGTCGCTTCGATCAGGAAACCGAGTGCGCTCTTGCGAACGAGAAAGCCTATCAGGAGCGCGGCCGTTATCCAGATGATGACGGGCAGGGGCACACCGGCAAATGCGCCGGAGCCGATCGCGGAAAAGCTGTCATTGTTGAACGTGAGGATGACGCCCTCGGTGATGAGCTGCGCGATGCCGCGCCCTGCCACCATGAGGATCAGCGTGGCGATGATGGGCTGTATGTCGAGAAGGGCAACCAGCACGCCGTTCCAGAGGCCACAGACAATTCCCACGCCAAGCGAAATGGCGATGACGGCGGGAATGGAATGTCCATTGCTGATGAGCGTGGCGGCGACGGCGCCGCAGATGGCGATGACAGCACCAATGGAAAGATCGATGCCCTTGGTCGCGATGACCAGCGTCATGCCGATGGTGAGCAGCGCCACGGGGGCGGCGCGCACAAGAATATCCACCAGACTGCCATAGAGCCTGCCATTTTGAAACGACACATTGAGGAAGCCGGGCGAAATGATTGTAATCGCTGCGAGAATGATAAAAAGCGCAGCAAGCTGCGGTGCAAGTCTTCTAAGACGCCGATTGACTGCCGTCATCATGCCGCCTCCGTTCTGGCCGCATCTGCGATCGCACGCATGATATTGTCGGCCGTCACTTCGCCGCCTTTCAGCTCGCTGACATGCCGGCGGTCGGAAAGCACGACGACACGATGCGCCACGGCGGTGAGTTCTTCCAGTTCGGAGGATATGACGACAAGCGACATGCCCTCGCTGCAGAGTTTTTCGATCATTTTGAGAATTTCCGCGTGGGCGCCGATATCGATGCCGCGTGTCGGCTCATCGAGGATCAGAAGCCGGGGATGGGTGGCCAGCCAGCGGGCCAGGATGGCCTTCTGCTGGTTGCCGCCGGACAGGAACTTGATCGGCCGGTCGGGGTCGGCCGGGCGGATATCAAGGGATTTGATGAAACCTTCCGCCAGCTCTGCCTTTTGCCGGCGCGACAGCGGCCGCGCCCATCCCTGCCGGGCCTGAAGGGCCAGCGCGATGTTGTCGGTCACGGAGAAATCACCAATGATGCCGTCCGTCTTGCGTTCTTCGGGACAGAAACCGAAACCGGCCGCAATCGCCGCCTCGGGAGAAGAGATCGTCACCGCCTTCCCGTCGATCGTTGCTTTGCCCGTGTCGGGGCGGTCTATGCCGAAGAGCAGGAATGCCGTTTCGGTCCGGCCGGAGCCGAGAAGCCCTGCCACGCCGACGATTTCCCCGGGGCGTATCCCGAGATCGAAGGGAGAGACGCTGCCGCGTTTGCCATAACCTTCGAAGCGAATGCTTGGCTCGCCTTCGGCGATTGTTTCTTCGGTCGCCTGATGGTCATGGGTGATCTGTTGAAGTTCCCGGCCGAGCATCATCGATATCAACTCGGAACGCGGCAGGCTGCCGATTTCGCGTGTGCCGACAAGCCGGCCGTTGCGCAGCACCGTCACCCGGTCGGCGATATCGTAGACCTGATTGAGGAAATGAGTGATGATTACGATACCGATACCGCGCGCCCGCAGCTTTTTCAGTACGCCGAACAGCATTTCAACCTCATGAGCGTCGAGGCTGGCGGTCGGTTCGTCCAGCACCAGCACCTTGCCGGAAAGATCGACGGCGCGGGCGATGGCGATGATCTGACGGATGGCGACGGAATAGCTTGAGAGAAGGGCGTTGACGTCAATGGAAAGGCCGTACTGGGAAAGCAGCGCCTGCGAATTCTTTTGCATCGTGCTGCGGTCAATCAGCCCGAAGCGCCGCGGCTGGCGGCCAAGGTAGAGGTTCTCCGCAACGGTGAGGTTTTCGAGAAGGTTGACCTCCTGATAGACGGTGCCGATGCCAAGGGCCTGCGCCTCACCCACATTGGCGGGCGAGATTTCGCTGCCTTCCAGAAAGACTGATCCGCTGCCGCGGCTGTAGACGCCCGTCAGGATTTTGATCAGCGTCGATTTGCCCGCGCCGTTTTCGCCGAGCAGGGCATGGATTTCGCCGTGCCCAAGCAAAAAGTCGACGCCATCCAGCGCCGTGATCCCTAAAAAGGATTTGCCGATGGCGCGTGCTTCCAGAAGTGGTGCCGTTTCGGACATTGAGCAGTTTCCGTATTGCAATGGGTTTTGGTAGAGCAATCGGCAGGGAGCGGCGTATTTCTTCATCCCCGCCGGGGAGAAGGTGGGCCGAAGGGTCGGATGAAGGGGCAAGCTCTCCTGACATCTCCAGGCTTGCCCCCTCATCCCACTGCCGCGGACTTCTCCCCGGACGGGGAGAAGAAACAAGTGGCATGCGCTCGCTCCATACGAGATCATTCTGCAGACTGGATCGGAGAGGTTTCGCTCTCCTCAACAGAAAGAGACGGCGCAATCAACGCGCCGTTTCTGCAAAGAATGGCTTAGTAACCCAGGCCCTTCTTCGCCTCGTAGACCTTCATCGGGTCGTCAGATGCCGTGTAGAGCTTGGATTCGGTCTGAATCCACTTCGCCGGAGCCTTCTTGTCTTTCAGATAGGCTTCGAGCGCGTCGAATGCCGGGCCGGCCATGTCGGGCGTCAGTTCCACGGTGGCGTTGGCTTCACCGGCTGCCATGGCCTTGAAGATGTCAGGCACGGCGTCGATCGACACGACCTTGATGTCGGTTCCGGGCTTGAGACCGGCTTCCTTGATCGCCTGGATCGCGCCAACGGCCATGTCGTCATTGTGGGCGTAGACGGCACAGATGTCCTTGCCGCCGCCTTCGGCCTTGATGAAGCTTTCCATCACTTCCTTACCCTTGGTGCGGGTAAAGTCACCCGTCTGCGAGCGGACGATCTTGATATTGGCGTGCGAAGCGATGGCTTGCTCGAAGCCCTTCTTGCGATTGATGGCGGGCGAGGAGCCAGTCGTGCCCTGCAATTCCACCACCTTGCAATCCTTGGAACCGACGTCCTTCACCAGCCAGTCACCGGCAACCTTGCCTTCGTGGACCTGGTCCGAGGTAACTGCGGTCAGGTAAAGATCATCGGGAGCCTCGATCTGGCGGTCGAGCAGGATGACCGGGATTTTCTCTTCCTTGGCTTCCTTCAGGACAGCATCCCAGCCCGTTGCGACGACCGGTGCAATCAGGATTGCGTCGACGCCCTGCGCGATAAAGCCGCGGACGGCCTTGATCTGGTTTTCCTGCTTCTGTTGCGCGTCGGCGAACTTAAGCGTGACGCCGCGCTTCTCGGCCTGCTGTTTGGTAACGGTGGTTTCAGCCGCGCGCCAGCCGGATTCCGAACCGATCTGCGAGAAGCCGACGGTAAGCGATTTGGCGGAAACACTTGATGCAAGGCACAGCGAAACGGCGACAGTAACTGTCGCGAGAGCTTTTCTCATCTTAATCCTCCCAGAGATGATGTCAGCGTGACGCGATCACTATGAGCATATAGTAATACTCTTGAAAAGCGATTTTTTAGCCTTTCCGCAATTTGGCTTCGGTGAACTGCGGTGAATTTTCGCCATAAAATGCGATGAATCAATGGGTTGAACGAAATAAAGCCTCATTTTTCCGCTTGCGGAACTGGCCTGACGTGGCCTCAGAGGCGACTTGACAGAAGGCGATTGTCTCTAATAGTAATACAAATAAAGAGACTTTATAAAAGGCGGAGCGGGGAGCCGAAGAGCTAGCCGCATTCCCGCAAGGCATGGGAGGGAGAGGCCGTTGCGCGACACCGGTATCACCATAAATACCGAAAAATATTCGGCTAAATCCGAAGAACGGCTTCAGGTCACTCGTCTGGCGCTGCTCTGTCGGTTATGCGTGTTCTCCGAAAGCTGATTCCATTTTCCGTGCGCACAACATAAGCTTGTCGCATTTCGTAATATTTTACCGTTGGCCACTTCCGGCTGGAGACCTGCATCATGACTACATCCGACAAACTGCCTGCAACACAAGGCAAGCTTCGCTCACGCGCCTGGTTCGACAACCCCGCAAATGCGGATATGACCGCGCTTTATCTCGAGCGTTACATGAACTTCGGTCTGAGCCAGGCCGAGCTTCAGTCCGACCGCCCGATCATCGGCATCGCGCAGACGGGTTCGGACCTTTCTCCTTGCAACCGTCACCATCTGGAACTGGCAAACCGCCTGCGCGAAGGTATCCGTGAAGCTGGCGGTATCGCCATCGAATTTCCGGTTCACCCGATCCAGGAAACCGGCAAGCGGCCGACCGCAGGTCTCGACCGTAACCTCGCCTATCTCGGCCTCGTGGAAGTGCTTTATGGCTATCCGCTCGACGGCGTCGTTCTGACCATCGGCTGCGACAAGACCACGCCTGCCTGTCTCATGGCGGCGGCCACCGTCAACATTCCGGCCATCGCCCTTTCCGTCGGCCCGATGCTGAACGGCTGGTTCCGCGGTGAGCGCACCGGCTCCGGCACCATCGTCTGGAAGGCGCGCGAACTGCTGGCGAAGGGTGAGATCGATTATCAGGGCTTCGTCAAGCTTGTCGCTTCCTCGGCTCCGTCGACCGGCTATTGCAACACCATGGGCACGGCGACGACCATGAATTCGCTTGCCGAAGCGCTGGGCATGCAGCTTCCCGGCTCCGCCGCCATCCCGGCGCCTTACCGTGATCGTCAGGAAGTCTCCTACCTCACCGGCTTGCGTATCGTCGAAATGGTCAAGGAAGACCTGAAGCCATCGGACATCATGACAAAGGATGCGTTCATCAACGCCATCCGCGTCAACTCGGCGATTGGCGGATCCACCAACGCACCGATCCACCTGAACGGCCTTGCACGTCACGTCGGCGTCGAGCTGACAGTGGATGACTGGCAGACCTATGGTGAAGACGTACCGTTGCTCGTTAACCTGCAGCCGGCCGGTGAGTATCTCGGTGAGGATTATTACCATGCCGGCGGCGTTCCTGCTGTCGTCAACCAGCTGATGACCCAGGGGCTGATCATGGAAGACGCCATGACGGTCAACGGCAAGACCATCGGCGAAAACTGCCGTGGCGCGATCATCGAGGACGAAAAGGTCATTCGCCCCTATGAACAGCCGCTCAAGGAGCGTGCCGGCTTCCGCGTTCTGCGTGGCAACCTGTTCTCCTCCGCCATCATGAAGACGAGTGTGATTTCGGAAGAGTTCCGCAACCGTTACCTTTCCAACCCGAACGATCCCGAAGCTTTCGAAGGACGTGCCGTGGTGTTCGACGGTCCGGAAGACTACCATCACCGCATCGATGATCCGTCGCTGAAGATCGACGCCAACACCATCCTGTTCATGCGCGGTGCCGGCCCGATCGGTTATCCCGGCGCGGCAGAAGTCGTGAACATGCGCGCTCCGGATTATCTGCTGAAGGAAGGCGTCAACTCGCTGCCCTGCATCGGTGACGGCCGTCAGTCCGGCACGTCGGGCAGCCCGTCCATCCTCAATGCCTCGCCGGAAGCGGCGGCCGGCGGCGGTCTCGCCGTCCTGCAGACGGGCGACCGCGTCCGCATCGATGTGGGCCGCGGCAAGGCGGATATCCTGATTTCTGGTGAAGAACTGGCCAAGCGTTACGAGGCTCTGCATGCAGAGGGTGGCTACAAGTTCCCTGACCACCAGACGCCATGGCAGGAAATCCAGCGCGGCATCGTCAGCCAGATGGAAACCGGCGCGGTTTTGGAACCGGCGGTAAAGTACCAGCGCATCGCCCAGACCAAGGGCCTGCCGCGCGACAACCACTAAAGGCAAGGCCGTTTCGGCCGGTCGCTTTTAAAAATCAGCTAAAGATCAGCCCTGGGGTGCCGCCCCGGGGCTGAATATTTTCGGACATTCGATAAGCGTCACTCTTCAAAACCGCCGCAATGTTCCTGATGTGTGAGGCATACAGCGCCTCGTCCCCCGCCTGCCTACTCCTTCGAGGCGTAGAGCGGCTTTCCCATATAAGGCAGGAAGAACATGTAGAGCCCGCTAAAGACAAGCAAAGTCAGCGGAATAAGCGGGGCATAAACGATTACCGGTGGTGTCGGGCCGAAAGCCATCGAAGCGAAGTTCGCCAGAATGGTGACGGTCAGCAGAATGCCCAGCCACCGATGGCTCTTCCTTATCCATTTTTGCAAGATCAAAGTCGCCCCCGAGAAAAAGCATCCATGATGGAATGTGACACACGGTTGCCTCAACGGGCCTGGACGAGCTTCCAGCCATTGCCGGAAGGGTCGCGGAAACTCGCATCTACCGAGCCGTAACGCGTGATCGGTTCCTGGGTGAATTCGACGCCGCGTTTGTGCATGGCGTCAAAGGCCTTCTGACAATCCTCGACCACCAGAACCAACGGCGGCATGGCGCCCTTGGCCACGGCTTCGTTCAGATCCTGCGCTGTTGCTTCGTCAACGGTCGGGGCCTGCGGCCGAAACAGGCCGAGCTGGAAATCCGGCTGGTCCGGATGCTGCACGGTCAACCAGCGATAATCGCCGTTGCGTGCGTCCGTATGCACACGAAATCCAAGTTTTTCGACATAAAATTGCAGCGCCTCGTCCTGGTCATGAACGTAAAGCCCGACGACTTGAACACCATTTTTCATGAGCTATCTCCCTTTCACTCACCGTGCCTACCGCTTTCCGTTCGCCGGCGCTTCTCCGAAACTGCGATTGTGAGATGGGGGCGATGCGCGGCGCTGACGAAGCAATGGGGGACCTGCTCAAGATCGGCAGCCAAAAGCCGCATCCTGCGCCGCAACTCACCCGGGTTTTCCCCCGTCACGTCGCGGAAAACACGGCCGAACGTGCCGATGCTGTTCCAGCCGGTTTGCAGCGCGATCTCGATGACCTGAAGATCCGTATCACGCAACAGCGCCACGGCCCGCTCCACCCGGCGGGTCAGCAGATAGCGGTGAGGGGGTATGCCAAAAGCATCGCGAAACGATCTCGCGAAGTGCGCCTGTGAGGCGCCGCTGACGCTTGCAAGGCGTGAAACAGGCCACGCCTCATGGGGCGCCGCGTCCATATGATCCTTGGCCCGCAGAAGGCGGCGCAGCAGTTTCAAGTCTCTGTTTGCAGAGTTCTTTTCATTTCCGGACCGGCGCATGCGGCAATCATTGAATGAACCGGCGGCCCTTGGCAAGGTTCATGGCTGCAAGTCGCCGGCAGACGCTCAGATCACCGGGTAAAGCGACCAGAAAAACAGTTCATATTCCTGATCGCGATCGTCATCATGCGATTCGTCGTCGGGTCTGCGCGGTGTTTTGTCCTGAAACTCGGTCTCCACCCGCTCATTGACGACGGGCATCCTTAGGCCGATGCCAAAGAGGTCAAAGGAGAGCATGTTGAACCCTGCTACCATGGCCGTTTCCCTTCTTCACGCGAGTTAACGTAGTGTTAAGTTTCGCGCGTTGCCATGATTTCGTCAAGATTGGCGGAGGAATTTGTCTACCATTTTTAACAACAATGTCGTGAGCGGCGTTCCATCGCGAGCGGATTTTGCGCAATGAATGTTCTTCGACACCGTCAAGCGCCATCCGCAGGTGCGTCTGAATAGGTTTTTTCTGCGGCTTCCAGCGCGAAATCGGTATTTGCAGTGTGGCCAAGGATTTTCAGGGCGCCGGAGAAGGCCAGGATATTGGCTTTCACCGCATCCCGATGCGCTCTCCGACCGGTGTGGTTAAGCCTGATCAACCGTTCCGCGCCGGGGCCGACGCCACCGGAAATGTCCGCGCCTCGCTTTTGGGACGCAGCCGCGAGGAATGCCCCGGCTTCGAGGGTATCCGGCAGGATCGCCGTGGAAACGAGGGCGGAAGCGTGCGCCTCTTCCACCCAGGTTGGAATGCCAAGCGCCATGAGGCCGTTTCGGGTGGCCGCCGCTGCCGTTTTGTGGCGTCGATTGGCGGATGCCAGCCCTTCTGACTCGATCCTGTCGAGGGCGGCCTCCAGCGCGTAAAACTCCAACGGGGCGGGCGTCCCGGGCAGTGTGCCGCGGCCGGCATCGAGCCAGAGTTTCTTCTGGTCCATAAGCGAGAGCATGGAGTTGTCAGGAGCGCCGTCATGCGAAAGAAGCGTCCAGGCCCTTTCGCTGACGGAAATGGCGGAAATGCCGGCCGGGCCGGCCAGCGCCTTTTGCGGGCCGATGACGGCGATATCGATACCTAAACGGTCGACGTCGAAAGCATGTCCGCCAATGGACGCGACGGCATCCACAAGGGTCACGATGCTCCGTTCCCGGGCGAGCGCGGCGATGGCGGGCAGGGGGTT
This sequence comes from Agrobacterium sp. SORGH_AS_0440, assembly GCF_031453135.1. Lineage (NCBI taxonomy): Bacteria > Pseudomonadati > Pseudomonadota > Alphaproteobacteria > Hyphomicrobiales > Rhizobiaceae > Agrobacterium > Agrobacterium sp. SORGH_AS_0440. The sequence continues at coordinate 1,706,988 of NZ_JAVIYR010000001.1, forward strand.
GAGGATGCCGCTTGCCGATTCCGCGTGGACGATGGCGAGAAGGTCGAAATCCGGCCCTTCGTCCAGCGCCCGTTCCACTTCCTCCAGGGTGACCGGCCTTGCCGGGCTGGCGGTCAGATTGCGCACGGTCGCGCCGCCCTTTTCCAGCCAGCCGCCAAACCACGTACCATAAGGGCTGGTGACAATGTTGAGCGCTTTCAGGCCCGGTCGCGCAAGGCTGGTGGCTGCGGCTTCGAGCGCCAGCACGGCTTCCGCCTGTATCAGCAGCACGTCGTTGCTTGTGCTCATCAGCGCGGCCAGCCGGTCGGCAAGGGCAGCATAACGCTCGGCAGGAAAAGCGGGTGGGTCGAGCAGCAATGCATAATCCGGAGCGTGCATGTCTTTTCCTTACGTGGTAATGGTCAGGCGCGGTGCGGCGTCGATCAGGGTTCTGGCGGTCGAGGATTGCGGCGCCGAGACGATATTTCCTGTCCGGCCGATTTCAACGATCCTTCCTGCTTCCATGATGGCGACGCGGTGGCAGACGGCGCGAATGACCGCGAGATCATGGGAAACGAAAATACAGGAAACAGCCGTATCGCGCTGTATTTCCACCAGCAGTTCAAGGATTTGCCGGCGAACCGAAACATCGAGCGCGGAGACGGCTTCGTCCAGGATGAGAAGTGACGGCTTGAGCGCAATCGCCCGTGCGATCGCGACGCGCTGCCTTTGGCCGCCGGAAAGGTCGAAGACCGAGCGGCCGGCATAGCTGGCGGGCAGGCCAACGCGGTCGAGAAGGCGGCGGACTTCCGCCGCACGCTCGCGTCTTGCGACCGTGCGATGAATGCGCAACGGTTCGCCGATGGCATCTTCGACGCTGGCGCGTGGATTGAAAGCGCCATGCGTATCCTGAAACACCATCTGCATGTGCTGGCGGGCGGCGCGAAGCTTGCCGCCGTCCAGTGTCAGCCAATTGTGGCCTCTGAAAAGGATCGTGCCTTCGTCGGCCGGGATCAATCGCATGAGAATGCGCGCAAGCGTGGATTTTCCACAGCCGGAGGGACCGGCAAGTCCCAGCGTCTCACCGGGCCGAAGCGAAAAAGAGATGTCGGAAAGCGCCGCCACCCTTCTTGCGCCGCTGCGGTAGGTCTTGGACAAGCCGTCGACGGTGAGCAGGGCATCGTTCATGACGCGGCCTCGCTGACCAGCGGCGGCGTGGACAGATCGAGGTAATCGGCAAGCAGCGCACGCGTATAGTCATGGACGGGTGCGGACAGCACCCGCCTCGTCGGGCCATGTTCCACCAGCAATCCCGCGCGCAGAACGGCAATCTCGTCGGCAAGGCTGGATGCAAGGCCGATATCATGGGTGATGAAGACCAGCGTCTTGTTTTCCTGCCGCACCAGATCGTCCAGCAGCGTGGCGATGGCGGCTTGGCTAACCGTATCGAGCGCGCTCGTGGCTTCATCGGCAATCAGGATTGAAGGACTGGCTGCAATGGCGGCGGCAATCGTCACGCGTTGCCTCTGGCCGCCGGAGAGCTGGTGCGGATAGGTCCGGATGAGGTGGGAAGGGTGCGGCAGCCGGACCCGCTCCAGAAGATCGCGGGCAAGATCGCGCGCTTGCCGCCATGAGAGGCCTAGATGCCGGACAGCCCCTTCCGCCACCTGTTCGCCGATGGTGAGAACCGGATTCAGCGTTGCGCCGGTGTCCTGAAAGATAGTGCCGATATCCCGCCCTGGCAGCGGCCTGCCGTGGAACAGGCTATCGCGGCTCCACGAAATATCACCGGAAACCTTCGCATGTCCGGGAAGAAGCCCCGCAATCGCCTTGCCGAGCGTCGATTTCCCCGAGCCGCTTTCGCCGATGATCGCCAGCCTCTGGCCTTGCCGGATCGTCAGCGAGACATTCTGCAATGCCGGCGCATCACTTGCCGCATACCAAACGCTGAGGTCGTCGATCCGGCACAGTGCATTTCCGCTCATGGCGCTCGCCTCCCTGTCGCCATCGCCTTGTTGATGCCTTCACCAAGAAGATAAACGCCGAGAACCGTAACCAGAAGGCCGATGCCGGGAATGACCGACAGAAACGCGGCCGAGCGAAGGACATTGCGTCCTTCTGCGATCATCGAACCCCAGGTAACGATATTGGGATCGCCGAGCCCGAGGAAGGATAGGGCGGCTTCGGTCAAAATGGCCGCGGCGACGATGATGGCGGCAAGCGCCATGACCGGCGGCAGGGCATTTGGCAGGATCTGCCTGAATGCGACCTCAAGCGGGTGCATGCCGATGGCGCGGGCGGACTGAACATAATCGCGCTCGCGGATGCTCAAGACCTGCGCGCGCATCAACCGCGCCGGATCCGCCCATGCGCCAAGCGCAATGGCGAGTATGACAATCGGCATGGAGGGGCCGATTGTACTGACGAAGGCGAGCGCTAGCAGGAAGTTCGGGACGATCTGGAAGGCGTCGGTGACGCGCATCAATGCTTCGTCCACAACGCCGCCGGCAAATCCGGCAATGGTGCCGATGACGGTGCCGATAATCAGCGCGGCTGCGGCGGCGCCTATGCCGACGAGCAGGGAGGCCTGCGCACCATGGGCGAGCTCGGCAAGCACGTTGCGGCCCAGCCGATCGGTGCCGAGCGGTAGGGCCGCATCCGTAAAAGGCGTAATCAGCGGTTCGCCAACGATAGCCAACGGGTCACCTGGAAAGACGGCGGGTGCGGCAAGCGCCGTCAGGGAAAGCAGCACCAGGATGACGGTTCCCGTCATGCCTTCGAAACTGCGCAGGAGCCGGAAAGCGAAACTCATGCGCCTTGTTCCCCGCTGCCAATGCGCGGATCGAGCACGGAATGGACAATGTCGACGGAGAGGTTGACGAGGATGACAAAAACCGCGCTCGTCAGGATGATGCCCATCAACAACGGGGCGTCTCGGCCAGTGACGGCCTCCTGCGCCAGCCGGCCAAAACCGGGAATGGCAAAAACGCTTTCGATGACCACGCTGCCGCCCAGCATGGTGGCCGCCTGCAGGCCAAGCACGGTGACAAGCGGCAGGGCGGCGTTGCGGGCGACGTGGCGTAGCACGATCCGTCGTTTTGAAAGCCCCTTGGACTGGGCGAAGAGCACGAAATCCAATGGCCAGATCGCAGCCATGGCGGTGCGCATCACGCGCAGGAAAAGCGCAAGATAGATCAGCCCAAGACTGGCGACCGGCAGCACGAGATGGCGGCCGATATCAACCGCCCTCGCCATGCCGAGCTTGCCCGAAGCGATGGTCTCGATGCCGGAGGTAGGCAGCCATCTGAATTTCACCGCGAAGACGATGGCGAGCACGAGCCCAAGCCAGAAGCCGGGCGTGGCGTAAAGCGCGAGTGAGAGTGTGGAAAGCGCGCGGTCTGTCGCCCCGCCCGGACGCGCGCCCGCCACGATGCCGAGTGCTGTGCCGAGGATGAAGGCGAGCGTTGTCGCACTGCCCATCAGAAGAAGCGTGTTCGGCAGCCTTTCCAGGATCAGCCCCAGCACAGGCCGGTCAAAGGCAAGCGACCAGCCGAGATCAAGCCGCAGCACCGAACTCGCATAGAGCCAGAAACGGGCCAGCACGGAGCCGTTCAGACCATATTGTTCGCGCAGCGCATCGCGCAGCCCGGCATCGCCGCCGCCGATGGAAACGAGATAGGCGTCGACCGCGTCACCCGATGCGTTTTCAAGCAGCAGGAAGGTGAAGACGAGCACGATCAGCAGCACCGGAATGGCGGTGAATGCCCTTCGCCGCAGCAATTTCGCCGCACGTCTCACGGCGTTGCCTCAGGTATCCGCCGCCGTATCCGCCCAGTTGGACACCGCCCACCGAGGATTACTGGCGACATGTTTGACCGTATCGCGCGCCACAGTGATGAAACCCCACTCGGCGACGTTGATCAGCGGCAGATCGGCCGTGACCTGTTTCTGGAAGTCCTTGTAAAGCGCGGTGCGCGCGGCGGCATCCACTGTTATCGCCGCCTTGTCGATCAATTCGTCCAGCGTCTTGTTCTCGTATCCGCCCTGATTGGAGAAGCCGACGCCGGCGGGAATCCCGGAGCGGACGAGAATCGTGGTCGATATTGCGGGATCACCGCGGAACACCGGCGGGGCGATGGCGAGATCGAAGGCGTGGTCGGTGTAAACGGCCTTCTGGTGCGCCGCGGCGTCATTGTTCACCAGTTCTGCATCAATCCCGATTTCCTGAAGCGCCTGCCGCAGATAAGAACCGAACTGGCGGGTCTCATTGAAGTAGGGCGCGGGCAGAAGCTTCAGCGAAAAACGTGTTCCATTCGCGCCACGCGGATAACCCGCCTCATCCAGAAGAGCGTTGGCCTTGGCGACGTCGAAATCATAGGTCTCAACGTCATCAGTGTAAAATTCCGGCGCATTCTTCGGTACGGGGCCGGTCGATGCAGTGGCGTAACCGAGAAAGACCTTGTCGATGACGAATTTCCTGTCGATGGCGTGCGCGATCGCCTTTCTGACCTTGAGATCTGCCAGTTCCTTGCGGCGATGGTTGATTTCCACCACCAGCTGATAGGTCAGTGCCTCATAGCCATCCGCAATAACCTTTATGCCGGGCTCCTTGGCGATGCGGGCAAGATCGGCGAGCGGCACGGCTGAAAACGCGGCAAGCTGGATTTCTTCAGCCTCCAGCGCAGAGGCCGCGCCGGCCCGATCGGGAAGGACGCGATAGATGATTTCCTCGAGCTGCGGCTGACCCTTGCCCCAATAGTTCGGGTTCCGCGTCAGGCGGTAATATTCGCCGGGTTTATATTCGGAAAAGATAAAAGGCCCGGTGCCCACCGGTTTGGTATTGGCCGGATTTGTAGCGATGTCGGTACCCTCGTAGAGGTGTTTCGGCACGACGCTGGTAACCACCGGCAGCGCATTGCGGATGAGCTGGAACGGCGTGGGTTTGGAAAAGCGGAAAATCGCCGTGTGGTCATCAGGCGTTTCCACCGTCTGGAGATTGGCAAAGACCAGCCGCCCAAGATTTTGCAGCGGTTTCCAGACGGAAAGCGCCGAAAACGCAACGTCCGCCGAGGTGAATGGCTTGCCGTCATGCCATGTCACACCCTCGCGCAGCTTGAAGGTGGCGCTGAGCCCGTCATCGGCTCCCTGCCATTCCGTCGCAAGTCGCGGCTCCAGCCCGTCGGTGCCGTTAAAGGAGGCCTCGGCCAGGGGCTCGACGATCTTGCTGGCGATGTAAAACACGCCGTTGGAGGCAACGATTGCCGGGTTGAGGTTTTTCGGTTCCGAATCGGCCGCGACGATCAGTCGCCCGCCGGATTTCTCCTGTGCGACGGTAATTCCCGCCAATCCCGTGGTTGCGGCCAGAGCGAGCGAGGTCTTGAGAAGCGAGCGGCGGGAAAGCTGGACAGGCGACATGAATTTCACTCCGGAATGAGGGCGAGGCGGGCTTTTCCGCTTGGCCCGCGGCGCGCCGATCTTAAGGCTGCAACCTCGGCAGTGTCCACGTTAATTCGCGCCCTTTACAGCAATGATTTTACGTTGCGGAGAGCTTTGCGGAAACAATATGCCCCGTCTCGGAAAATTCGGTTCTCCAGTCCGCCATCAGCGGCGAATTCACGGCGGAAAACTCGACATAACCGAATGAAACCAATCGTTTGATATGTGTTTTGCGAGGCAGCGGATGGCGCTGCGAACCTGTGGAGCGGTTGAAAATCCGTCGGTACGACCCCGTTTGGAAAGGGGTAATTAACCTTTATTTTTTATTTCAAGGAGACCGAAATATGTACGTTTATGATGAGTGTGCACGCTGCCATGAGCTTCTCCCGATCCAGATTTCAGAATTCGTCCAATAGCGTAGGGGAGGGGAGCGAAAACGCCCGTCATGCCGGTGTCCAGACGCCTGCGGGGCAGCGGACGATCGTGACGGCTGCAGGTGCAGCGCCGCGGCAGAATGCTGACGTGATCGCAGCCGATGCCATCGAAGGCCGTGCCGAGATGCCCGGCTGGCAGAATGCCTTCGTGCTTGGCCCGAATGTCCGCTTTACCCGCACGCCGGAGAGCGTCTTTAACCGGCGTATGCCGGTGGAGACGCCGAATATCCCGGAAGAGGAGGCGCCCGCTGCGTCCGTACCGGTTGCCGCAGAGCCCGAGACGGCGGTTCGCCAGGACGCGCCGGTACCCCAGCCAGCCGCGAAGCCGGCCGAGCAACGCATGGCGCCGCCGCGCATGCCGTTTCTGCCGCAGCCGCCCGACGCCCGCGGTGCTCGCGCCTTGACTTACAAATTGCGGCTGGAGCTTGCCCGTAAACAGGCGGAAGAGGCTGCCGCAGCCGTGCGGGATCCATCTTCATCGACGTCTGCCGCGCCCGATGCGGAACCCGCAGCGCCGCAGACGTTTGAGCCGCAACCTGCCGCGCAGCCGGAAGCTGAGACGCAGACTTCCATTCCCGCCTTTGCCGCCCATCTGCCGGATGAGCTGTTCTGGGAAGTGATGACGCTTGATCTGCCCGGCGATGCGGCTGAAGCTCTTACCGCCGAGGTGCGGAGCGCATTTTCCGTTTCGGCGCCCGCAGCTCCGGCGCCTGTAAATACCGTTCTGACAGCGCCTTCATCCGCAGTGGCTGTCGCTCCCGTCTCGCCCGCAGCCGCCCCGGTTGTCCTTTCGGCCGAGCCACCTGTCGTCACCGTACCCGGCGGCTCCGCCATCCGGCTCTATCGGGAAATTGGCGTACGGCAGACATTCATTCCAGCCGCCGGCGTGGCTGCCGAACAGGAGTTCGCGTCGCAGCCGATAGCGGAAGCTGCCATGGTCGTTGCGCCGCAGCAGCTTGCAGAGCAGGTTCAGCCGCCGGAAAGGATCGTTGCCGAGCCGCGTTTTACGCCGCGAGCGCCTATCCAGTCTTCTCAGCCCATGTTCCGTGAAGCACCTGTCTTCGCCGATGGGGAATATGAGTATCCTTCGATTGACCTCCTGCAGGAAGCCCGCGTCCAGCAGACCACGACCATGACACCGGAAGCCCTGGAACAGAGCGCCGGTCTACTCGAAAGCGTGCTCGAGGATTTCGGCATCAAGGGTGAGATCATCGATGTCCGTCCTGGTCCTGTCGTCACGCTCTATGAATTCGAGCCCGCTCCTGGCGTCAAGTCCTCGCGTGTCATCGGTCTCTCTGACGATATCGCGCGCTCCATGTCGGCGCTCTCGGCTCGCGTTGCGGTCGTGCCCGGCCGCAATGTCATCGGCATCGAGCTGCCGAACCCGGTGCGCGAGACGGTTTACCTGCGTGAACTGATCGAGGCGCAGGATTACGCCGAGACACGCCAGAAGCTTGCCCTTTGCCTCGGCAAGACCATCGGCGGCGAACCGGTTATCGCCGAACTTGCGAAGATGCCGCACCTTCTGGTCGCCGGTACCACCGGTTCGGGCAAGTCCGTTGCCATCAACACCATGATCCTGTCGCTGCTCTACCGCCTGAAGCCGGAAGAATGCCGCCTGATCATGGTCGACCCGAAGATGCTCGAGCTCTCGGTCTATGACGGTATTCCGCATCTCCTGACGCCTGTCGTCACCGATCCGAAAAAGGCGGTGATGGCGTTGAAGTGGGCGGTGCGTGAAATGGAAGACCGCTACCGCAAGATGTCGCGTCTCGGCGTGCGCAATATTGATGGCTACAATGCAAGGGCCGCTGCTGCCCGTGCCAAGGGCGAGACGGTGTTCTGCAATGTCCAGACCGGCTTCGATCGCGCCACTGGCGAAGCGGTCTATGAGCAGGAGGAAATGGACCTGACGGCGATGCCTTATATCGTTGTCATCGTCGATGAAATGGCCGACCTGATGATGGTCGCCGGCAAGGAGATCGAAGGTGCGATCCAGCGTCTGGCGCAGATGGCGCGCGCCGCCGGCATCCATCTCATCATGGCAACCCAGCGTCCCTCGGTCGATGTCATCACGGGCACGATCAAGGCCAACTTCCCGACCCGCATCTCCTTCCAGGTCACCTCGAAGATCGACAGCCGCACCATTCTTGGTGAGCAGGGGGCGGAGCATCTGCTCGGCCAGGGCGACATGCTGCACATGATGGGCGGTGGCCGCATCGCCCGTGTTCACGGCCCCTTCGTGTCCGACGAGGAAGTTGAAAAGGTCGTGGCGCATCTGAAGACGCAGGGTCGTCCGGAATATCTGGGCACGGTCACGGAAGATGCCGAGGAAGCGGAAGAAGAGGCGGAAGAGGATACGGCTGTCTTCGACAAGACCTCGATGGGCGACGACGACAGCGATGACCTCTATGAAAAGGCCGTCAAAATCGTGATGCGCGACAAGAAGTGCTCGACCTCCTATATCCAGCGCCGCCTTTCGGTGGGCTATAACCGCGCCGCCTCGCTGGTGGAGCGAATGGAGCAGGAAGGGATTGTCGGACCTGCCAACCATGTCGGCAAGCGCGCCATCATCGCCGGCGAGCGCGATTCTTATGACGCGATGGGCTCCGACGACTGATCATCGCGTCACCAAATGAACGAAGGGGGAGATGTTGCAAACAACATCTCCCTTTTTCTTTGTGTGGCGTTCGGCGCTAATGTCTGCGAAGCCTATTTCATTCCCGTTCCGGCGATGCCTGTTGTGATGTAGCGCTGTAGGAACAGGAACACGACCGTGACGGGTGCCAGGCTGAGGAAGGTCATGGCGAGGATATAGTGCCATTGCACCGAGAACTCGCCCTGAAAGGCGTTCAACCCCACCTGCAGCGTGAAATTCTCACGGCTGCTGAGAACGATTAGCGGCCAGAGGAAGTCGTTCCAGCGCCACAAAACCGAGAATATGGCGAGAACCGCGAGCGCCGGGGCCGTCAGCGGCAGGATGATGCGCCAGAAGATGCGGAATTCGCTGGCGGCATCGACGCGCGCCGCCTCGATCAGTTCGTCGGGGATGGTCAGCATATATTGCCGGAGCAGAAAGACGCCTGTCGGTGTCGCGACGGTGGGAATGATGACACCCCAGAGATTATCGACGAGACCGACACCGACGATGACGAGATAGGCCGGCACCATGACGACGGTGAGCGGGATCATCAGCGTCGAGATGATCAGCACGAAGATCGCCTTTTCGCCACGGAAACGGTATTTGGAGAGCGCAAAGGCTGCCATGGCGTTGACGATCAGCGTCAGGACCGTTGCGACGACGGTGACGAAGACCGAGTTCTTGAGGAAGGTGAGGAAGCTGAACTGTGTCAGGGGATCGGTGAAGTTCTCCGTCGCGATGGTCAGCTTCTGAACCGGCGTTATTTCCCGTGTGTCGACACTGATTGGCAGGCCCGGATTGGCTGGGTCCACCATCTGGGCTTTGAGGCCGATGCGGCGGACCATGGCCATCTCACGCTCTGCGCCGTCGATGGTGGCCTTCCACAGGCTGAGCGGCCTGTCGTAGCCCTGAACCTCCACTTGCACGGCAGCGCGCGGCAGGAGGCTTGGCGGAAACCGCGTGATCTCGGCTTCCGGTTTCAGCGATGACATTGCGGCCCAGACAACCGGGATGAGGACGGCAAGTGTGCCGCCGATGAGCCAGACCCAGGAGAGGATATCGGTGAGGCCGATCCGGCCGGGACGGCGGGTGCGCGTGAGGAAAGAGACGGCATTGGACATGGTCAGGACTCCATCTTTTTGCCGAGACGCAATTGCACGAGGGTGAGCGCAAGAAGCACAAGGCCCATCAGCACCGATGCGGCGGATGCGAGGCCAAACAGCCTGAGATCGCTGCCGAAGGCCATCTGGTAGATATATTGCACCACAAACGTATTGGCCGTGCCTGGCCCGCCACCATTCGTCAAAACCCAGGCTTCATCAAATATCTGCACCGAGCGGATCATCAACAGGATGAGCACGACGAGCAGGTTGGGGCCGAGAAGCGGCAGGGTGATGCGCAAAAGCGTGCGCCGGGGCGAGGCGGCATCGATGGCGGCGGCTTCGTAGAGATCCTTCGGGATGGCCTGAAGGCCGGCGAGCAGGATCAGCGTATAAAAGCCCATGTGGAACCAGACCGAAACGACCACCACGAAAAAGCGCGACCAGCCGACATCCAGCAGGAAGATTTCCGGCGGCACGCCCAGCATCTGGAAGAAGGCGTTGAGCAGGCCGTTGCGGTCCAGAAACCATTTCCAGATGAGGCCGATGACGACGGGCGACAGCAGGACGGGATAAAAGAACATGGCGCGGAAGAAACCGCGCGCGGCTATCGCCCTGTTGAGGATGAGGGCGGTTATGAGCGCGACCAGCAACGTGGCGATGACATTGAAACCGACAAACCAAAGCGTGTTCCAGATTGCCGTCCAGAACAGCGATTCCCGGCAGCTTCCCGGGTCCATATAGCTCTGGCAATCCAGCAGCTTGCCGAAATTCTCCAAACCGACAAAGGGGCGGTCGGTGATCAAAAGTTCGGTGCCGCCGGTGAAGGCATAACCGACCGCAATCGCAATCGGCAGGAAGGTGAAGATGCCAAAAAGAACGAGGTTCGGCATCAGGAAGATATAGGGCATGCGCCTTTTGCCGATCAGCCGCTCGATGAAGTTGAGCGGCACTTCGGCAATCGCCATCACGGCGTCGAGCGCACGGTCGGACAGTCTCGCAAGCGTCGGATTGGCCATGCTACCCCCTCCCTTTGCCCGTTAGGCGCGGCAGCGCCAGTTCGGTGGCGGGATCGAAGACATGGACCTTCTCCCGTGCCGGCATGATTTTGAGCACCGCGCCGGAGGCGGGCGCGAAATGGCCGGCCTGATGCACGATGATCTGGTCCTTCTCACCCTTGATATTGCCGTAGAGATAGGTCTCGGTGCCGAGGCTTTCGTGGTATTGCACCTCGAAGGGCAGGCCGGCATCCGCGATGGTGAAATGCGAGGGTCGGATGCCCGCAAGAACCGCCTGTCCGGGGCTGACGGTTGCCGGATCGACGAGGCAGGGGAGCGACACGCCATAGCCGGCATCGATGGTAATAGTGCCGTCGTCGCCCTTGGTGATAGTGCCTTTCAGCATGTTCATGCGCGGCGAGCCGAGGAAGCCGGCAACGAAGAGGTTGCGCGGATTATCGAAAAGCTCAAGCGGGCTGCCCACCTGTTCGATACGCCCGGCGCGCAGCACCAGGATCTTGTCGGCCATAGTCATGGCTTCCACCTGATCATGGGTGACATAGATCATCGTTGTCTTGATATCACGGTGCAGCCGCGTGATCTCGGCGCGCGTCTGCACGCGCAGTGCGGCATCGAGGTTCGACAGCGGCTCGTCGAACAGGAAGATGTCAGGCTCGCGCACGATGGCGCGGCCGATGGCGACGCGCTGGCGCTGGCCGCCGGAAAGCTGTTTCGGCTTGCGGTCGAGATAGGGCTCGATGGCGAGCATGCGCGCCGCCTCGTTGATGCGGTTTTCGATTTCCGCCCGCTTGAAGCGCAGGTTTTCCAGGCCGAAAGCGAGGTTCTTGCGCACGCTCATATGCGGATAAAGCGCATAGGACTGGAACACCATGGCGATCTTGCGCTCGGCCGGTGAGAGCGCGCTGACATCGCGATTTCCGATGGCGATGCTGCCAGATGTGACGTCCTCAAGACCAGCGATGATGCGCAGCAGCGTCGATTTTCCGCAGCCCGAAGGGCCGACGAAAACGACGAATTCGCCGTTTTCGATCTGGAGATCAATATCATGCAGCACATGCACGGCGCCGAACGCCTTGTTGAGGTTTTCGAGTTTCAGACTTCCCATCACCTGCTCCCTTCAACCGAGCTCGCCGTCGCGACGATCTCCTGGCTGTTCCAACCCTCGGGCAAGGGCATTGCTCTTTTGATGGCGACATCATCAGCCGAAAAACCGTGAACGCCCTCAAGATAGATCGTGGGCATGCCGCCCGGATAATCCTCCATACCGACGATCCGGCCCTCAGCATCCTGCGTCCAGGCATTAGCGCGGCCGGCCGCATCGGCGCTTGGCGCTATATCGGCATTGGTGGGACGCAGGTCATATTGCAGGCCGGTGCCGAGCTTGCCGGGCTCCTGCGCCAGCGTGATGCGCGCAAGCCTGACATTGTGAATGCCGGCTGCCGAGGTGGAGACGAGGTTGATCGCTCCCTCCATCGAACCGCTCAAATCTTCGATAACAAGATTGTCCACCCTGCCTGCCTGCCGTTCGGGGCGGCGGTCAACGACAGTGACTGTCACTGCTTCGCCAGAACCCCAGAAACCACCCGGCGTTTCATGGCACTCGGCCTCGATGCGTGAAAAGCGGATGTTGCGCATGGCGCCGCCATCACGGGAGAAAAGACCCATGCCGCGATTTGACTGCACCACCTTGCAGTCTTCGAACACCACATTAGTGAAATCGCCGAAGGATTCGGTGCCGAGCTTCAGCGCGCAGCTCATGCTGGAAACGGTGCAGCGGCGAACCGCGATATTGGCGCACACGCCCACTGCCTTGCCATCCGGCCCGGCACTGGTCTTGAGGCAGATGCCGTCATCCGCAGTCGAGATGAAGCAATCCTCGATCAGCGCGCGGCGGCAGGCATCCAGCACGATGCCATCCGTATTGGGCAGGCGGCGGTCGTTTTCGATGCGCAGATTGCGGAAATGAAGGTCCTCGCAATTGACCATATGCAGCGTCCACATGGGGGAGCCACTGACGTGCAGGTTTTCGAGGCGCACATTACGGCAGGCTTCCAGCACCATCACACGCGGGCGTTTTTTTGCCGGGATATAGGTGCCCATGGCTGTGTCGTCGCCAATGATGAAGTTTTCACCGCCGGCCTCGATACGGCCCGGACCCGTGACGGCGATGTCGTGCGCGCCCTTGGCGATAATCATGCCGCGATCAGAGTCTTCGGCAATCACCGAAACGCGGGTGAGGGCGTAAGCGTCGTAATCGGAAACGGGGGCGAGTACCGCGTCTGCGGCAAGGTGCAGTTCCACGCCGCTTTTGAGCCGGAGACCGGCGCTGACATGTCGTCCGGCCGAGAGAGAAACGCGGCCGCCGCCTGCTGATGACGCGGCATCGATAGCCTGGTCGCCGTGGCGTCGAGGCCACTGGCCGCAACTGTGATGTCCTGACTGATGTTCATGATGCTCACGATGTCTTTCGCCTTTTCAGAAAAACGTCGATCAGAAGCAGCATCGTCAGTGCCTGCCCGTAGGGCGTGGGCAGGTTGGGGATGCGGCGGTAGAAATCGAGATCGTGGCCCATTGGCGTGCCGTCGGAGACGCCGTGAACGACGCCTTCCTCATCGATATTGCCGAGCACCGCTTTCAGCGCACGTTCCGCATGCGGACGGTTCTCGTCGCCGAGAATGCCGGCCTCGATGCCGCGCAGAATGCCATAGGCGATGCCAGCCGTTGCCGATGTCTCGACCGGCGAGGTCGGGTCATCCAGCAGCGTATGGAACATGCCGTCTTCACGTTGATATGTTCTCAGCGACCGCACCTGGCTCGAAAGCACATTGGCGAGGAAGCGTTTGTCCTTTCCAGAGAGTGTCGGTACCAGTTCGAAAAGCTCGGGAATGGCGACGGTGATCCATGAATTGCCGCGCGCCCAGAAAGCGTCCGCGAAATTGTGGCGGCCGTTGAAGGTCCAGCCGTGATACCAGAGCCCGGTGACGGGGTCGGAGAGATAGCGCGCATGGATCATGAACTGGTAGACGGCCTCGTCGATCCAGTCCTGCCGTTTGCAGACAACGCCGGCGCGGGCGAGGAACAGACAGGCCATAAACAGCGTGTCGTCCCAGAGCTCCCCCTCATTCAGCCGTTCCTTCACGACGTGCTGAAAGCCGTCATCTTCGGTTTTTGGTAATTTATGCACCAGCCAGTCGGCCCAGTCTTCCACCAACGCGCGGAAATCCGGCCGGTCGACATGTTCTGTCAGGATGACGAGCGGCAGCATCGGCGCGGAACTGTTGATCTGGCGCGGCGGCAGGCCACGGTCGATCTGCCAGCCGTACCATGTCACGAGGTCGTCCAGTGCCTTCTGGTCGTTGGCCGCGAGTGCCCGGCGCAGGAAACCATAAAGGCCAACACCCACTTCCCAATCCCATTCATCGAACTGGATCTTGCCATCGGAACTGCCGCTGACCAGACCTTCTTGAATGCCTTTGAGGCGGCTGAAGGCGGCGGCGACATTATCGATCGTCGTCCTGAGAGTGTCTTTTTCCATGCTTGGCTGGTTCATCTGTCAATTCCGCTTAGGAGTAGAAGGGTTTTGCAGCGCTGCCCGAAGCTGGGTCTGCGCTGTCGAAGGTGATTTTCGGTTGCGGCTGGTCATGGTCGAAGGCCATGGCCTGTCCGCCGATAGTAAAGGCGCCGTCCCAGCTGAGAGTGAGTTCCGGCCCGCCGGGTGGCGTGACTGCGAGCAGTCGGCTTTCGGCATCGAAGGTGACCCGTGTGGCGAGAATTTTCGCGCGGAAGCCGGCGAAGGCTTGCGCGTCGCCGCAGCCGATAACGCCGATCCAGCCGGCGCGGCGGCCGGGCGATCTAATCTCGCGGTTGGCGGTGGCACCAGAGGTGACGGGTTCAAGTCCGTTCGTCGCGTAAAGGGCCGCGAAGCCGCGGCCGGAACGGGTGATGAGCCAGTTGTCTTCCATCATCACCTCCTCCAGCCCGTCGCGGCCGAGATAGGCGTGGGTCCAGTCGTTGCGGTGATCTTCGGTATCGAAGATCAGCATCGCCAGATCGCGGTGCTGCGCTACGCGCGGCAGGATGCCGCTTCCCGCCCAATAGGAGGGACGCTGGCTGCCCCAGGGATCGTCCTCACCGGGATGATTGACCCAGAGCCGCGCCATCGGGTGGCCGGCAAGCTTGATGTCCATGACGTGCTGCTGGTGACCCCTGCGGCCGGTCTTGTGATCGACAACGGTGGAAAGCTGGGCGGCCTCGTTCTTGAACAGCACGAGTTTGCCGGGCTCCAGCCCCTGCGCGTAGCGCGCCTCGACCATGCGGCCGTTTTCCAGCTGGGAGAGGGCGGCAAGATGCGCCGGCGGCAGGTAATCTCCGCAGCAGAACATCGGCAGCGAGGCGACGCCGTTGTTGAGCCAGCCCTTGCCGAACGCGACCTGCGCAAAAGGCGCCAGTTCCGTCAGCGGCCCGGCGCGCAGTTCCTTGTCATAAGCCCGCCCCTGCGAACCGGAGGGAACGCCGCCCAGTGTATGCAGTGCGATCATCTCGAAAATGAGATCGAGTTGGTGGCGCGCGCGGGCAGCAAGTTCCGGCTCCGCCCAATGTTCGATGGCGAGAAGACCGATGAAATCGACGGGGTAATAGGCGGCCGAATTCCACTCGGCCAACCCATGCGCCTCGACGCTGTCGAACCAGCGCGCCAGCCGTTCAGCTGCCAGCGCGGCCTGCTGGCGCCCGCTACGGCCGGACGCGGTGAAGGTGGCGTCCGGCAGATAGTCGCCGGCCAGCAACTGGCTGGTGTGGAAGCAAAGGACGTGGTTTTCACTCCAGAACCACATGACGTCATTGCCCGGCTCGTCCACCCAGTAACGATAACCAAGGATCGAAGCATCGATCCGTGCCCGCATATCTGCAGGCAACCGGTCCCCATGAGCACGCACCAGCCACAGCAGCGGGATCATGATGAAATCCGAGCAGTCTTCGCGCCTGTCGATGGAGTGCAGCGTCGCATCGATGATGCCGCCGATCGTCTCGATGTCATCGCTGCCGGTGGCGACCATGGCAAGCGCGCGGCCGATGCGCCAGGCGCCGAAACGGGCGCTGAAGGAAAGCGCCGCCTTCTTCCGTTCATTGATGTCGTTAGAGGATGCTTCCGGCGCGATATCACGCATGAAGGCGGCGTCGATGACGCGGGTGACAGTGCCGGAACCCGATCCGAGGGTGATCCTGACGCCGTGATACCCGTCGGCAATGCCTATTGTTTCGGGGATCGTGAGTGAGGATTGCCCGGCTTTCAGCACCGTATCCACTTCCGCAAGCGCGGCGCGCTCATGGCCATGGCTTTTGACGGCGATGTGCACCGGCAGATCGCTTGCCGGCGCTGCGCCAAAGACGAGTTCTAGGGCGCTGCCAGAAAACACGTCGCGGGCAGGGTGCACGTCACGCACCAGCGCGGCCAGGCGCTTCGTCTCTTCCCGGTCGAGCGGCACCGGCAACACGACGGTGAGCGGCGCGGGATCAATAACCTCAAGTTCGAAGAACCAGATGATGTCTCGCTCCGCCAGATCCTCGCAGAGAAGCAGGACCTCGTTGTCACCGGCCGCAAGATCGAGCGCGATGTCACGGCTGCTTTCGACATTGCGGATAAAGGGTTCGAAACGGACCTGCTCGACGCCGCCTACCCAGATGCGCACGCCGCCACAGGTTCGCAGCCGGAACTGCGCTTTCCGTGCAGTCTCGCTGCGAAACGTGCCCTTCAGCCAGCGCTGCACGTGGGTCGGAACATGCCAGAAGCCGGTGAATTCGACGCGGCGATTGGAACCGGGCAGGTTGAGGTGGGAGACTGGCCAGCCGGTATCGGGGGCTATGCTGCGGCCGATCATGGTCTGCTGGAAGGCCTTGCGGCAGGGAAGGTCGCCGACATCGACAAAGCCGTTGATGAAGCGGTAGTTGACCCGATCTTCCGCCGGTGCCGGCGTGCCCGGAAACGATGTTTCGACAAGTTCCGACACGATCCAGGCGGTCACCGTCTCGCCGCCCGCGACGGTATATGTGGGCTGCGACGCCTTCGCCGCAAATGGTCCATCCGTCATATTGGATCGCCTCCCGTCGATCGATTATGAAATTATTTTCACAAACCTGTATTCGCTTTTCCGCGTCGATTTATGAGATTTCGCTGGAACAAACAGCTTGACGTTTATTCTGTCAAGCCGCAAAACATCATAAATCGAACCAAGCAGAGGAGCTTTCGTTCGATTTATGAAAATTTTTTCATTGGGAGGATGAGCATGATGAAATTGTTTTCGGGTGTCAGCGCCCTGGTATTTGCCTCCGTGGCCGGTCTTTCTGCCGCGCAGGCCGAGACCCGCACGATCACGTTTCTTTTTACCGATGACGATCAGGGTTATGTGCAGCGCATGGCAGCGCTCAGCAAGGAGTTCGAGACGGCCAATCCCGGCGTGAAGATCAATTTCGTATCGTCGGGTTATGATGCCGTTTCTAAGCAGCTGCCAGTGCAGCTGGCGGTGGGCGAGGGCCCCGATATTGCCAAGATCACCGACTGGCAGCTCGCGCCCTATTATCTCGACATGCGGCCTTACATGAGGGATGCGGACGCCTTCGCGAAACTGCATGGTGCAAGCCTCGACCAGCTTCGCCTGCCCAATGTCAACGATCCGAAGTCGATCAATGGCTACATGGCGTCGCAGACGCTGAACCTGCCCTTCGTCAACAAGACGCTGTTCGAGCAGGCCGGCGAACCCTTGCCCGGCCCGACCGCCAAATTCAGCGAGATCGTCGAGGCATCCGCCCGTGTCGCCAAGGCGACGGGCGTGCAGATCCCCTTCACCATGGACCGGTCCGGCCACCGTTTCTCCGGCGGCGCCTTCTCTTACGGCTCGACTTATGTGAAGGACGGCAAGTTCAGCTTCCCTGACGATGCGGCAAAAAAATACATCGCCGACCTCTTTTCATGGACGCAAAACGGCAGCTTCCCCAAGGAAATGTGGGGTGCGGCTGGCGGTTCGCAGTACAAGAACATGGGTGACGAGTTCGTCAACGGCAATGTCGTGACGTATCTCGCCGGAAACTGGATGGTCAATCCGTTCCAGAACAAGATCGGCGACACTTTCGAATGGACCGCGATCAATGCTCCCTGCGGCGATGCGGGATGCTACGCGATGC
Organism: Agrobacterium sp. SORGH_AS_0440; assembly: GCF_031453135.1. NCBI lineage: Bacteria > Pseudomonadati > Pseudomonadota > Alphaproteobacteria > Hyphomicrobiales > Rhizobiaceae > Agrobacterium > Agrobacterium sp. SORGH_AS_0440. The sequence continues at coordinate 1,724,773 of NZ_JAVIYR010000001.1, forward strand.
CTGGTGGCACCGCGATCGTTGGCTTCAAGCGCACCAAATACCCTGAAGATGTGGCCCATTTCATCGAGTTCCTCGGCTCCGAAAAAGTGCAACGGGAAATCGCTGAAAACTACGTCATTCTGACGGGTGCAGAGATCGCCAATCCGCAATACAAGCTGAAGAGCGAAAACGCCAAGGCGGCGATGCAGGTCTTCCTCGATAACAAAAAGAACGTGCCGCAGGCCGCGCGTGATTTCGAACGCGCCAAGGGTGGCAGCGCCATGTATCAACAGATCGTGCAGCGCATGAGCCAGCTTATCGTCGGTGAGTTGACGCTCGATCAGACCTACAAGGTTCTGGAAGATGACATCGCCAAGATCAACGAGGCTGTCGCGGTCAAGAAATAAGAGCGCCGCTTCGAGATAAAAAGTCGATCTGCCCGGGGCGACGCGTCGGGCAAATCGCGCCTTCATCTGCCGGCCGCTCTTTCACATGCGATCTATCTTAATCAGCATGCCGAAAAAAAACTGCCATACGCCCGGCTTAAAGCTGACGGCGCGCCGAGGCTTTGCGCGCTCCCCTTTCGTCACGCGTCAAATCACAGGATTCATCATGCCCAAATTGAAGATGTCGTCCATTCCCTCCGCACGCTCGGCACTGCTTGCCTCCGTTGCGTTGCTGGTGCTCGTTTCGAGCGCCGAAGCATTCGATAGCAAGGCACCGGCTGGTCAGGGCTATGCCATCGCCGTGACGGAGCCGACTGCGGCCTACCCGCTGCCGCTTGCCGATAATTATCGCAACCAGACGGGCAAGAATGAGAAGGGCGAGGATGTCCGTGCCTATGACGACCATGACAATCCCGTCATCAAAATCCTCTCAGGCTTCAACCGGATCTGGACGCTTGGCGATGAGAAATGGGCCGCTGGTGGCGCCAACGGCGATGGTCCGACGGATTTTAGCCGTGCGAAGGCCGTTAATCCCGCGATCTGGCAGGAAAACATGCGCTATGTGCTGTCTGTGACCGGGGAAAACCGCACGACCGCCGCCGCTTTCAATGCCTACATGAATGATCGGCGCTCGCAGAGCTACAGCGTGATCAACGGCATGGGACCGCTTGCCGATTGGTATCGTGAGGGGTCGGGTGCGACCACCACGATCAACCATACACTTGCAGACTTCGATCCGAACGAGGTGATTACCCGCAAGGAGGAGGACAAGGGTACGGAAGCCGGAACGGCCGAATCCGAGTTAAAGAGCGTCGTGGCCTTGATGAAGGCGATCCGCGGACCGGAAGCCACGACATCGCCCGCGAAATACTTTTATTCCTCGCCGCGCCCGTGGCGGATGAACGATAAGGGTGAGGTCGTCGACAAGGGGACCGAGACCATCGGCGATCGTACCTTCGAAGGCTACGAATCCAGTGCCGGCATTGTTGTCCCGGCGCTGAAATATGCGCGCGAAAATCGCGGCCGTGGCAAGGATGGCGGCTTTCCAAGCGGCCACACCAATGCCGCCTATCTTGCCGCGATTGCCTATGCTTATGCCGTGCCGGAGCGTTTTTCCGAGTTGCTGACGGCGGCTTCGCAACTGGGCGAAAGCCGCATCGTCGCCGGCATGCATTCCCCCGTCGATGTGATCGGTGGCCGCATAACGGCAACTGCGATCGCCGCTGCCGTCTTGCAGGATCCAAAGAACGCAGAGGTCAAAAAGGCGGCGCATTACGACCTGCAGGCCTATTTCGTAAAACGCCTGCCGCAGGGCCAGTCTCTGATCCAGTTCGCCCATAGCGCGGGTCTGGAAAGCGACCCCTATGCCGATGCGGCGAAAAACCAGGCCGATTATCGCCGGCGCATGACCTATTCCTTCAGCCGCAACACGGCTGGGGGCCATGCACCCATGGTGGTGCCGAAGGGCGCCGAGGTTCTGCTCGAAACACGCCTGCCTTATCTTAATGCCGCACAACGTCGCGCCGTGCTGTTTTCCACCGGCATCGAGGCGGGTTATCCGCTGCTCGATGACAGCAACGGCTGGGGACGCATCAATCTGGTGGCCGCTGCCGGTGGTTATGGCGCATTTGACGGCGACGTCGAGGTGACGATGGACGCTGCGGTCGGTGGCTTCAATGCGGCAGACCGCTGGACGAATGATATTGCCGGGGCAGGGCGTCTCGTCAAATCCGGCAGTGGGGCGCTGACGCTCAGCGGCAACAACAGCTATGGCGGCGGCACCATTGTCAGGAACGGAACCTTGGTTGCGTCTTCCGCCGATGCGCTTGGAACCGGTGGCGTGCTGGTCACGGGCGGCACGCTCTCGCTTGCCGCAGGCAAGGATGTCGCCATCGGCGGTGATTATACGCAGTCCGGCGGCACGCTGGCGCTTGATCCGCAAAAGATTGCTCTGCGCGTCAAAGGCAATGTGGTGCTAGACGGCGCGACGCTGAAGCTCGCTTTCGAAGGCGGCGCGTCGGCCGCCGGCACGCGGCTCGACGTCATCTCCGCCAACGGCCTGACCGGGACATTCGCCACGATAGATGCGGGCAACGTGAAGGTGCGGCCGGTCTATACCGGTTCGGACCTGTCAGTGGTGGTCGAATAGGCCGATGCAAGAGGCCTGCCTGGCGCGGCTTAAGCCGCCGCGCCCGGGGCTTCGGTTCAAGAGTTCTGCCGTCGCATCAGCAGGAAGATGACCGGTGCGGCGAGCACCGAAACGATGGCGGCAATGATGAAGGAGGCTTGATAGCCGAATTTTTCGGCAATCGCGCCTGCGCCCAGCCCGCCAATCATGCCGACAACGCCATCCATGCACTGGAACAGGGTGAAATCGACCCCGGCCTGCCGGGGGTCGGACCAGCCCATGAAGCAGGCGTAAAGCGCGACGAAGCCGATGGACATGATGCCCGACGAGCTAGCCACCGCAACCGCCATGACGACCCATTGCGAAATATCGCGATGAACGCTGAAATAGGCGAAAAGGCACAACAGCGCAGTCTGCACGAAGATGGCGATGAGCAGGATTCGTGACGCCCCGTAGAGGCGTACCAGCGTTCCGCCGAGCAGCGCGCCGGCGAAACCGACGATCATGCTGCCCACGCCATTCAGTGCGCCGATGGTGGCGAGATCGAAACCGTAATCGACCAGGAACGGGCCGAGCATTGCCAGACCCCATTTCTGCGCCGCGACATAAACGGCCGCTACGAGAAGGCCGGTGCGGACTTCCCGTCGCTTGAGCGCGTTTTTGATCGATGGCAGGTGGTCCCGTGTTTGCGGGACCGTTCTTGCCGCCGGGCCGAGCAGGAAGGGGAGCGCGAGCAGGATGACCAGCCCGGCCATGACCAGCGTGGCGCTCGTCCAGCCGGCGCGGTCCACCAGCACCAGAAACAGGCCGGCGCCGATGGCGGAGCCGAGATAGGAGCCGCCTACCTGTGCGGCGTTGCCCCATCCATGATGCTCTTCCGCCAGCGTTTCGACCGCATAGCCGTCGCAGGCGATGTCGACTGTCGCCGTCACCAGCCCGATTACCGACAGGATGGCGATTGCGACGGAAACCGGCGACGGGCCGGTGAAAGCAAGAACAGCGAGGCCGCAGGCGCAGGCGGCGATGCCCGTGCCGACGATCACTCGCGACCGGTTCCTGCCAACGGGCGGCAGCCGGTAACGCTCCACATGCGGTGACCAGAGGAATTTCAGCGCCCAGGGCAGAACGACGAGATAAAGAAGGCCGATCTGGTCCAGCGGCAGTCCGGCGGTTCTGAGCACCGCCGGCAGGCCGAGAAAGGTCAGCCCGCCAATCACGCTCTGGCCGACATAAAGCCCGCCGACCGCCACGAAGACGGCGGCCGGCGACGGCTTGGTTGTGGCAGGGTTCTGCTGCAGCATCAGAAGCGATACCGGATGCTGCCGACGACCTTGCGGCCTTCGTCATAATAGCAGAAGCCTGTGGTGCAGACCTGTTTCACCTCGTCGAGAAGGTTGGTGGCGTTGATCTGCAATTTCACGCCTTCCAGCGAGGGCAGGGCCTTGCCGAGATCGTAGCGCAGCGAGGCGTCGACGAAGGTGCGGGCCTCATTGTCAAGAATGGGGGTGTGCTGGTTGTCGCCGAAGCTCGATCCGACGTAACGAACGCCCGCGCCGATGCCGAGGCCTTCGAGCGCACCGCTCTGGAACTCGTAATCGGCCCACAGCGAGAAGGTGTGATAGGGCGAGGAATTGAGCTGCTTGCCCACCGTTTCCGACGTCAGTTTGGTAATTTCAACGTCGTTATAGGAATAGGAGCCGATGAGGCTCCAGCCATTGTCGAGCGAGGCCGTGGCTTCGAGTTCCACGCCGCGCGAGCGCAGGTCGAGCTGGCGCAGCAGGTTGATGCCGGACGAGGTCTCATAGACCGTCGCATTGTCCTGATCGAGATTGAAGAAGGCGGCGCTCAGCAGGGCGTTATATTGCGGCAGGGCATATTTCATGCCGAGCTCATATTGCTTGCCGAGCGTTGGCTGCGCCTGTCCCGTTACCGTTCCCGTGGTGATGATGACGCCCGGATTGGCGACGAAGGAGGTGCCGTAGCTGATATAGGGCATCACGCCGCTGTCAAAGACATAACCGAGGCTGGCGCGGCCGGTCGTCTTGGTTTCATCGCCATCATAGATGGGAGCCGCTGCGTCTCCGACGGTCTGGGCCTGATATTCGGTGTCCAGCCAGTCGTGACGAATGCCGGCCGTCAGGCGCCAGCGGTCGATTTCGACCTGATCCTGCGCATAGATGCCGAGCGTGTTCATCCTCTGCTTCAGTATCAGCGACACATCAGGCACATAGGTGAAGGTGTCGGTGAAGGGGCTGGCGCCGCTGCCCTGTTTTGAGGTGTAGGACATGTGGCTGAAGTCGATACCGGTCAGCAGCGTATGTTTCGCCGGGCCTGTGTCGAATTCTGTCTTCAAGTAATTGTCGGCGGAGACGCCTTTATTGTCCTCGATGGTGATGCCGGGATAGTTGGCGAAGACCCATTGCTGGTCGGCCGAAAGGGCCGAATAACGCGCCTTGCTGTAGAAGGTGACGTTGTCGTTGATTTCATGCTCGAACTCATAGCCGATACGCCATTGTTTCTGCTCGAAATCATTAAAACGGGAATCGCCGCCATAAACCGGCGTCGCGCCGATCGACTTGCCGTCGCTGCCGTAATTGTTGATGTATCCCCAGGTGCCGCCGGTGGTGCTGTCCATATATTCGCCGAGCAACGTCAGCTTGGTGCCGGCATCCGGCTGGAAGGTGAAGGCCGGCGCGATGAACAGCCGGTCGTCCTTGATGGCGCTGATCTCGTTACGGCCGTCGCGGGCCACCCCGGTCAGGCGGTAAAGCATGGTCTTCTCGTCATCGACGGCGCCGGAAAGATCGAAAGCGCCCTGCACGCGGCCGAAGGAGCCATATTGCAGCTCCACCTCGCGCAGCGTCTCTTCGGTCGGGCGTTTCGAGATGATATCGACAATGCCGCCGGAGCTGCTTGCACCATAGATGGAGGCGGCGGGACCGCGCAGGATGGAAACAGCTTCCACGCCATAGGGCTCGAGCCGGGCACTGCCGTTCTGGCTGCTGACCTGCCGCAGGCCGTCGCGGAAGATGCCGGTGGTGCTGAGATCGGTGCCGCGCACCTTGAAGGCGTCGAAACGCGGCTCCGCGCCATATTGGCCGATGCGCGCGCCGGGCGTGTAGTTCAGCGCTTCCGAGAGGTTCTGCGGCTTCAGGTCGTCAAGCTGCTTGCGGCTGACGGTGGTGATCGACTGGGCGGTTTCGGCAACCGGCGTATCGGTCTTGGTGGCGGTGCGGCCGGATTTGCCGACATAGCCATCGCTCTCGATGATGCCCCTGGCGCCTTCAAGGCCGGTGCCCTGCACGGTGATCGGCGCAAGCAGGGTGCTGCCGGCGGCAGCCGAACCGCCGCTTTCGGCGGTCTGGCTGGCGGGATCGAAAATGCGGACGGTATTGCCGCCGGCCAATGCATAGTTCAGTCCCGATCCGGCCAGAAGCCCGCTGACTGCCGCCGATACGCTGAGCGTGCCCTTGACGCCGACCGTGCTGCGACCCCTGTGATCGCGGAGGGGTAGACCATGCGCAGATTGGCCTGGCGGCCGAAGCTGAGAATGGCGTTTTCCAGCGGCCCTGCGGGAATGGAGACGGTGACGGTGGCGGGTGCGCCGCTTGCGGCGGGCGGTGTCTGCGCGCTGGCGGTCGTGGCGCCCGGACCTGCCGAGACGATGCCCCCGATAATCGCCGTCGTCGTCAGCCAGAACCAGCCGCGTGCCTGCTTACCCAATTTCATGTCATTCCCTCTCACTCGTGATCTCATGCCCCCCCGCTGAAACGGGTCCTGATTGCCTAGAGTGAAAAGGCGGACCGACTCCTGACGTCGGATCTGCGAAAAAAGTTACTTTATCGCGAGCGGACGAAAACCAGCATTCCGGAAAGCCGCGATACCGAAACGGGAAGGCTCTCTTCGAGAATGGTGAGGGCCTGATCTGTGTCCTTGAGATCGAAGATGCCGGAGACGTGCTGCCTCGCCGCCGCCTCATCGAGGATGACGATGCGGCCCCGGCGATATTGCGAGAGAATATCGAGAACCTCGCGCAGCGGCTGGCCAGAGAAGACGAGCTTGCCTTCGCGCCAGGCCATGCTTTTGGCGACATCCTTGCGGGCGCGCATCAGCCGGCCGTCGCCGCCAAGGGTCACGGCCTCTCCGGGCGTGAGTACGGCGATCTCGGCGCCTGTGGTCACCTCCACCCGGCCTTCCTCCACCTGCACCTCCTGCGGCAGCGCGCCATTGCCGGTGCGCACCGAATAATGGGTACCGAGCGCTTTTGCCGTCAGCGCTCCATCCTCGACGATGAAGGGCCGCTCCGGGTTTTTGGCGACATCGAAATAGGCTTCGCCGCGAAGAAGGGTGATGCGCCGTTCCTTTTGCGAATAATGAACCGAAATCGCGGTATCGGTGTTCAGGCTGATGCGGCTGCCGTCTTCGAGTGAAAGCAGGCGTGTTTCGCCGATTTCGGTGTAAAAATCCGCCTGCCAGCGGTCCTTCAATCCGCTTTTCTCCGCAACCAGCGCTGCAAGCCCGATGAGGCAGAGACCGGCAACACCCGCCAGCATTGCCCGGCGAGGTCCGCGCCGTTTTCGCTGTTCAACCGGCGCAAGCTCTATATCGCCAAGCTCGCCCCAGAGGCTCTGCATGTCCTCATAGGCGCTGGCATGGGCGGCATCGGCCCGCAGCCAGACATGAAACGCCTCGCGCTCCGCCTCCGTCGCATCTGCCGATTGCATGCGCGCCACCCAAAGCGCGGCCTCTTCGGCCAGACCGTCATCGATCAAGCCTTTATCCTTCAGACCGTCCGGGCGCTTGTTCATGTCCTGATCTGCCGTTCGTTGCGTGCTGAGATGTGTCCCCTTTCCCTTATAGAGTGAAAAAGGATGCGAACACCTGATGACGGTCTACATTTTTATTTGCGCGCGGACCTGACGGCAGTGCAGCAGCGCCTTGATGATGTGTTTTTCCACCATATTGCGGGAAATGCCGAGACGGGCGGCGATTTCGCCGTTGGAGTGGCCATGCAGGCGGCTGAGCACGAAGACCTGCTGGCAACGCTTGGGCAGGGCCTCGATGGCCCGTGCCATTAAAATAAGGTGCTGCCGCCCGGCGACGATCCGCTCCTGCCCCGGCTCTTCGCAGGCAACGGCAAAACCCGCTTCGTAGGGTGCGAATAATGGCCGCTCTCGCGACTGGCGAATGGCTGTCAGGCGGGCGACGGACCGGGCGATCTGGAAGAGATAGGCCTGTGGATTGTCGATCAGCGTGGCATGAGAAACCTCCAGCGCCCGCAGCACGGTTTCCTGCATGGCGTCGGCAGCGTCTTCCCGGTTCTGCAGGCGCCGGCGGAAAAACCGCATCAGGCGGCTTTCCTCGTCGGCATCGAGAACCTGTAACAGAGCTTTGCTCATCAATCGACCCGGTGGCGTACTGGCTTGACGCATGAAGCAACAGGATATGCTGCGTCATGTCATAAACATGATAGTTGCAATCATATTTATCGCCCTCGGATGCAAGCTGCCAACCAGTAAAAAACCGGGGGCGAAATCAGGCTCACGTTTCCGTTATGATTGTTGCGGGATTACATCAGGCCGCTTGGGCTGAGTTACAGGAAATAGCGCACCCTGAGCGGCAGCAGCGCCGCACCTATGGCGGATGGATCGCCCTTTGTTTCGCTGAGAACCAGCTTGGCCTCCTTCGGTCCGACGCCATAACGGTGTTCGCGCTGGGAAGGCATGTGCGTGCGCTCGATCATCATCTGGCCAAGTGCGCGCGGCAATTGTCCGCCGAAGACGATGGCCTGCGGATCGAGAACCGCGATCAGGCTCGCTACTAGCCTGTCCACCTGCGGCATGGTCTCGTTCAGCCATTCCTCAACGCCCGGCCATGTGGGGTCGAACTGCTGATACAGCGGTTCGATCGAATGAATGTCGACACCATTTTTCTGCAGGGTGGCGATCAGATATTGCAGGGCCGGCCGTTTGGGCGCTTCATCCGGGCTGTATATGCCGCTGAATTCGCCGGCATTGCCATGGAAGCCCTGGAACGGTTGCCCGCCGAGGATCAAGCCGCCGCCGAAGCCGTAATTGAAGGACAGATAGGCGAAGGTCTGACACCAGGAGCCGACACCCCGAAGGCTTTCGCCGATCGCGCCCGTGGTGGCGTTGTTCTCCAGCCAGACAGGCAGTTGGAACTGTTTCTCAAGGATAGGCTTCAGGTCCATCAGCGACCAGTCGCGAAGAGGTTCAGGCGCGTTGAAGGCGCGGTCCTCCGACACGAAAAAGCCGGACATGGAAAAACCGAGACCAAGTAGTCGCTCGCGCGGAATGCCATGTTCCGCCAGCAGCCGTTCGAGCGCCAACGACAAGGCCGCGAGCGTCTCTTCCCGGTCCTCCGGAAGCATCTTCAGCTTTTCCTCGACAATGACATCGCAACGGAAATCGGCGATGCAGATCACCAGGGAGTCGGTGTTGATGGAAATGCCAAGAGAGTAAGCCGCTTCCGGCACGAGTTCGATGGTCGGGCTCGGCTGGCCGCGTGTGCCCTTGATCGGTGCGCCGGTACGCAGAAGCCCACGCTCCAACAGGCCCTCGATCAGGCGGTGCACGGATTGCTGGGTCAGGTTCGTCTGGCAGGTGATCGACGCGCGGGCAATGGGCCCCTGGCGGCGCACGATATCCAGAATGAGACGCTCGTTTTCGCTGGCAAGCGGCTGGCGGTCGAAACTCTGGGGCTGGGTCTGATCCATGGTCATCGCTCTGGATAATGGCTGTGCGGGGCGGCTGCAATGCGGACCACCGTGGCTGACATAACTTTTCATGGATCCTGTTATAAATAATACACTATGAGTGTATTAAATCCAGACGGTCAACAACCGGTTCGCAGGAGCCGCCTCGGCCGCGGCACGGGGAAAGTCTGACACCGGCAACCAGTGCCGGTAAACACAACGTCTGAAAGTGAAAATCATGCATCAAACCCTTGCCGCCTCTCGAAATACCTCCAGCCCCTGCAATGTCCTTGCGCTCTGCTCGCGCGACGATCCGGCCATTCTGACCATTGCCCATCGCGGTTTCTGGACCGCCACCGCCGAAAATTCGCTGGCTTCCGTCCGTGCCGCGGTTGCAGCGGGGGTAGAGATGATCGAGATCGACACGCAGGCGACGGCCGATGGCCAGCTGGTCGTCATTCACGACGGGACACTCGACCGCACGACGACGGGGAAGGGCGTCGTGAATGCGCTGCCCTTCGAGGTGGTCCGCGCTGCAAGACTGAAGGCCGGTGCGGGTGGCGATGCGGCCGAGGTGACCGATGAATGCGTGCCGACGCTGGAAGAATTGCTGGAAGAGGCGCGCGGCCGGATCGCCGTCAATATCGACACCAAATTCGCCCGCGATCTGCCACAGGTCATGGAAACCGTGCTGCGGCTCGGCATTCAGGATCAGGTGCTAGTGAAGACCGATGTCGACCCGGAAGCCGCCCGTTTCGAGGTGCTGGATGCGCACTGGTTCGGCAAGATCCCGCATATGCCGATGTTCCCGGTGCGGAAGGGCAAGTTTGCGGAGGATTTGCGCCGTATCGAGGCGTTGCGTGCGCCGATGATCGAGGTGAAATTCACCGATATAGCCGATCTGGCTGAAGGTCGTGCCGAGATGGAGCGCCAGAACATCCGTCTCTGGGTCAACACGCTCGACCTCGCCCATTGCCTCGATTTCAATGACACGCGCGCGCTGGCGGACCCTGAAGCGGTGTGGGGCGCTCTCGCCGAGGCCGGCGTCGGAGCGATCCAGACGGATGAGGTCGAAGCTTTCACCGGCTGGCTAAAGACGGCCCCCGCCGCGACCGGTAGAGCATGGGCAAGATGAGCAAGCGTCTCGAAGCGCCGTCGCCATCGTCCTGGTAAAGTCGATGGCAGATGTGTTGAAACATCTGCCATCTGCATATCAGCCGGCTGAAACGCCGCAACCGAGCAATGTCCGGTCGGGCCGCTATCGGTCGTCAGTTCGCCCGGGACAGCGCACCTGCGGGAAAACGAAGCTGGCCGGATAGGTCATGGACGGCGCTCCAGATCGCGTCGGCAACATCGCCTTCGCTGGTCGTCATGGCCGGTTTGGCGAAGCCTTCAAGGATTGGTCCTGCAAAATCCATGTAGTCTTTCGGCAGCAGTTGCTCCAGCGGAAGGATGGCGTTTGTCGTGAAGCGGGTGGTCGGGGCATAGCCCGGTTCCACCAGCTTCACCCGGATGTTGAAATGATCCAGTTCATGCGCGAGCGAGCCGGAGAAGCCCTGGATTGCCTGCTTGCTGGCAGTGTAGGCGGCGGCGAGCGGGAAAGAGGCGAGCGTGGCGCTGGATGTTACGTTGATGATGGTGCCGGATCTGCGCTTTCGCATCTGCGGGATTATGGCCTGCGTCATCGCCATCACACCGAAACTGTTGGTCTCGAAGATCGTGCGGATTGCCGATATGGGTGTCGCTTCGAAAGCGCCGACCATACCGATGCCGGCATTGTTCACCAGCACATCGACCGGACCTGCCGCATCGGTCAGGGCTGCGATGCTTTGTTCGTCCGTCACATCCAGCGGGAGGACGCGCAACCGGTCGGTGTTGCCAACGAGGCGATCGGGATCCGGACGCCGCATGGTCGCAATGACATTCCAGCCACGTGATAGGAAGAACTCGGCGGTTGCCTTGCCGTAGCCCGATGAGGTGCCGGTGATGAGGATCGTTCTGGTCATCATAATCTCCATTGTTCGATATGACCGGAGATAGACGATGTGCTCTGGATGATATATGCTCGTAACACCATAATTTATTATTGATCGTCCAGATAATGGATCCTCTCAGCGATATTATCGATCTTTTGCGGCCGGGCGCCGCCGTTTCGAAGCCAATTTCCGGACGGGGCAGATGGGGCGTGCGTTATCGCGCCTATGACGCCCCGGGCTTTGCCGTCGTGCTGGCCGGTGCGGCATGGCTTATGATCGATGGCCGGGCACCTCTGCGGCTGGCGCGTGGCGATTTCCTGCTTTTGCCGTCCACGCCCGCCTTCTCGCTTTGCAGCGATACCGACGTCGACTGCATTCCGGTCGAGCCGCAAGATCAGGCGGTGCGGCATGGGGAACAGCATGGGGAACCCGATTTTGTTGCGCTGGGAGGAAGTTTCACGTTCGAGCGGATCAATGCGGCGCTGCTGCTTTCGTTGATGCCCGAGTTGATCCATGTACCTGCGGGAGAGGGTGGAGCACCCCGGCTGGCGCGTCTGATCGAGTTGCTGGCGGAGGAGTGCGCGCGCGAGGATGTGGGCAAGCATTTGATCATACGGCGCATGCTGGAGGTTTTGCTGGTTGAAGTGCTACGTCGGCCGAATGTTGGTAACGAGGCCATTCCTGCAGGACTGGTGAAGGGAATGCGCTTGCCGGGGCTTGCCCGCGCATTGTCCGCCATGCACGCCGATATACGTGTGAATTGGACCGTGGCCGAACTGGCTCGCATCGCGGGCATGTCGCGTTCGGCCTTCGCAGCACGATTTAATGAAATGCTAGGCTGCGCGCCGATTGAGTATCTGGCTCGCTGGCGGATGGCGCTGGCCAGGGACGCGCTGATACGCGGGGTGAAGTCCCTCGATGATATTGCGGAGGAGATCGGCTATGAATCCGTCAGTGCATTCAGCACCGCTTTCCGCAGAAGAAGCGGTGTCGCTCCGGGCGTCTTTGCCCGCGCAAATGGCGACAGACGCCGACAGCAGGCAGGATTTTTCCAGCCGTCGCCGGTCATGCGATAAGGGCCGTCCGGTTCACCGCGAGGGAGGGGCGGATTAGGCAGGTTCGCTCCACAGTAGGCGCCGCGGATCTTCGGCGGCTCTTATTGGGCAGACGGCTACCGGCTAACAGCGGCTAAGCCCATCCCTTCAGCGCCCTACCTGAATAATAGCTGGGCGTAGTGGCACGGTAGATCGGTATGCTGGCTGCACCGAGATGCGGCAAGTCACTCATCATCGATTTGCGTATTTCGGGGGGCTCCACGAAGAAATCCTCGCCAAGCATTTCCAGCGACCCGATGCGCTCCACGATATGGTCGAGAATCCAATTGGGCAGTGATCCGCCAAAAATGATGGCGCCGGGATCCATCGTGCGGGCGACGGTCAGAGCCAACACCCGCAGCTGGTCCGTTGCCCTTTCAAGCCAGGTAACCACCGCCGGATGGTCGCGATAGCTTTCATCAATATCCCTTAAGCGCCGGACACCCACCCCGTGGGCGGCGAGCGTGTCGCAAAGATCCTGTCCGGAGGGACGAGGATGTGATTTGGGAAACAGGCCACCAAACTCGCCAGCATTTCCGTTCGTGCCGCGATAAAGATGACGCTGCACCACGACGGCGCCGCCGATACCATATGTCAACCAGATCATCGCAAAGTTACGGATACTGCGGCCCGCACCGTAATAAAGCTCTGAGAGAATGACGGTGTTGCCGTCGTTTTCATGAAAGACCGGGAAATCGAAATAGGGTTGGAAGTCCTTCTCGACGTCTATATCGCGCCAGTTCTCGAACTGCCTGATGCGAAACACATGGCCTCGATCGCGCTTGAAGTGGCCCGGAAAGCTGATGCCGCAACCCAAGACATCCTTCTTTCTTATTTTAGCCTTCTCCAGCACTTGGCGGGAAGCCCTTTCAGCCATTTCCATGATGTGTTCGAAACTGTGCCCTTCGAGTTCGGACCGAATTTCCTGCCTGATCGTGCCGTTCAGATCGGCGATACAAACACGCAGATCGTCTGGATTGAAATAGACCCCCAGAGTGAATAGTCCATTCGGGTTTATTTCAATTGCCGTGGAGGGTTTGCCGCGCTTGCCGCCACTGCGAGCTTCCTCCGCCTCGAGGATCAGGCCGGATTCGAGAAGATTTGCGGTCAGGCGTGTTAGGGTCGGTGCAGAAACATCCATCTCGCGTGCCAGCTCGATACGCGACATGCCTCCCTTTCCGCGCAAGATTTCAAGCAGTCGCCGCTCATTGTAGCCGAGGTCGATCAAACCATTCTCCTGCGAGACGTTACGCCGGATGAATAGCGCAAACCAAGCGGTTGTACAGCAAATTTCGATGAGTCAGAGGCATATCGAGCCAGTATGGGGCGAATTGGGTTTCCTTAATTCCCCGTTTTATCAATGAACTAGGGCCTTTAGGAATTTTAGAACCAATCGCCGCTTGACTTATTAATTTACGTAAAGAAAATAAATATCAGACAACGAGCAACGACACCAAAAATAGCAAGAACCTGTCGCAAGTCCTCGTCTGTCAGGGAACAAAAAACGGAGATCCTCATGCGTCAATCATGCACTATTTTCGCGCGCCTTTTTACTGGCGCAGCATTCTTAGCAAGCGCCGCACTCGCCCACGCACAAGGCACTGTCGTGGTGTATTCGGCAGCGCCGCAGCAGCTCATGGACGAGTTGTTGCCAATGTTTGAAAAGAAGACCGGCACCAAGGTGGAGCTTGTTAAAGCTGGATCCGGCGAGCTGATGAACCGCATTAAGGCAGAAAGCGGCAAGGCGGCGGGCGACGTGATCTGGAGCGTTGACGGCACCGTCATCGACTTCTCCGCTGATCTTTTCGAGCCTTACAAGCCTGTCGAAGCGGCCGCGATCAACACAGCTTTTTCGCCGAGTGCGAACTGGGTGCCTTTCACAGCTGTCGTGACAGCCTTCATTGTCAACAAAGAGGCTTTGAAAGGCGCGCCGGTTCCGACGTCCTGGGCCGATCTCGCCAAGCCTGAATATAAGGGCCTGATCTCCTCGGCCCGCGCTGATCAATCTGGTTCAGCATACATCCAGATGGCAACTGTCTTGCAGGACTTCGACAGTGAGGAGAAGGGCTGGGAGATCTATACCGGCATCCTTGGTAACTCTGTCCTATCCACCTCTTCCGGCGCCGTTCCACGTTTTGTCAATGATGGCGAGCAGGCCGTAGGCATTACGCTCGAAGATGCCGCTCTGCGTTACAAGCTAGGCAGCGCTCCGGTCGAGATTGTCTACCCACAAGAAGGCACGGCAATAGCGCCCGATGGTATGGCGCTCGTCAAGGGTGCGCCGAACGCCGAGAACGGCAAGGCTTTCATCGATTTCATCGTGTCCAAGGAAGCGCAGGAGGTCGTGGTGAAAGCCGGCCGTCGGTCGGTACGAACCGATGTTCCGGCAAACGCGGCACTTATTCCGCTCTCGGATGTTCCTGATGCGAAATACGATTTCAAGTGGGCTGCCGACAACCGATCGCGCCTGATGGAAAAATGGAACGAGATACTTCTCGACGTCCAGTAAGAGCATAGGGCGGCGCATCACGCGCCGTTCCCCCTCTTTCATTCCGTCCACCGTGGTCGCGCGCCGCGCAGGATATATCTTGGAGCAGCACATGGCCGCCGTTGAGATTAACAGCATCAAGAAAAGCTATCGTAATGTCGTTGCACTTTCCGACATCAGCATCTCAATTCCTTCGGGATCATTTTTCACGCTGCTTGGCCCGAGCGGTTGTGGAAAGACCACCCTTTTGCGCACGATCGCCGGGTTTCACCAACAGGACAGTGGCAGCATCAGCATCGAAAGACAGGCGATTGAGCATGTGCCCGCCCATAAGCGTGATGTCGGGATGGTGTTTCAGGATTATGCAGTTTTTCCGCATATTTCCGTGTTCGATAATATTGCCTTCGGTCTGAAGCAACGTAAGGCATCGTCCGCCGAGATCCGCGAACGAGTCGCCAAGATCCTCGATATCGTGCAGCTTGCTCCGTATGCCAAGCGCATGCCGCACGAGCTTTCCGGCGGCCAGCAGCAGCGTGTGGGCCTCGCGCGCGCACTGGTCATTAATCCCAAAGTGCTTTTGATGGACGAGCCGCTATCCAACCTCGACGCCAAACTGCGCGTGGACCTGCGGCGGGAACTGCGTGAAATCCAGCAGGCCATGAACATCACGACGGTCTATGTTACCCATGATCAGGAAGAGGCGCTCGCCATGTCCGATCTGGTTTGCGTCATGTATGGGGGAGTAATTCAGCAGGCTGCGCCACCCTGGGAAGTCTACAATAATCCCTCTAACCGTTTCGTCGCGTCTTTCGTTGGGGCCAATAACTTCCTGACGCTTGATCGCACGGGCGGGCAGATATTCCTGTCAGGCCACAAGGTTGCACTGCCGCAAGCGGATGCGATTTCACCGGAACGGAAGGTCGTCGCAGCGATCCGCCCCGAGGCGATTTCAGTGGGTCCTTCCGCGATCTCTGCTCAAGACCGCATCGACCTGCCCGTGACCATCCGTCAGGTCAGTTTCACCGGACGTGAAATGAACGTGGCGGCCGTACTCTCCTCGGGTGAAGAGATCGAGGCAATCACCAAGCCGTCACCAGAGATCATCGCCCTTGAGCCGAACCAGAAGACAACCTTTTCCTGGCGGGCGGCCGATACTCAGCTTTTCGGTGAAGGTGTGACGGGGGAGCGCTTGTCATGACGGATATGACCGCCACTTCAACGCCTGGAGGTTTCCGCCTGCGGCTGCCGGGTTTCTGGACAAGTGTCACGGCGCTTGCCGTGATCTTGCTGGCAATTTTCCTGATCCTTCCGATATTCAGTGTGTTTTTCACCAGCTTTTTTGATGCGAAGACCGGTGCGTTCGGGCTCAGCAACTACGCGGAGGTGTTCACGCGCCGGTTTTACACCGTGGCCCTCTGGAACACATTGCTGATCGGCGTCCTGGGCATGCTCGGTGCCTGTCTTCTTGGGATCCCGCTTGCATTTTGCACGTCGCGTTATCGCATCAAGGGACGCACATTCATCGCGACCTTTGCAGTTCTTGTTCTCTGCGCACCGCCTTTCATCGGTGCTTATGCCTGGATCATGCTGTTCGGTGCCAACGGTGCGGTCACCAACCTTTTGTCTTTTGCCGGCATCTCATTGCCAACGATTTATGGAATACCCGGCATCGTCATGGTCTTCAGCCTGAAGTTCTTCCCCTATATCTTCCTGATGACGGAAAATGCCCTGAACACCATCAACAAGTCTTATGAGGATGCGGCGGAAAACCTCGGCTGCACGGCGTTTGAGCGTTTCCGCAAAATCACCTTGCCCCTTGTTTTTCCAGCAGTCAGCACAGGTGCGATCATCTGCTTCGTGCTTTCCATCGCCGACTTCGGAACACCCGCCATTCTCGGCAAGGGCATCAGGACGCTGTCGACGATTGCTTATGCGCAATATACCTCCGAAATGGCGGGCACGCCGACCATGGCCGTCACGATTTCAATGGTAATGATCGGGATTTCCATGGCAGCGCTTCTTCTCCAACGGCGCATTCTCGCCAAGCGCCGTTACGCCAGCTCCCTGACCAACCGACCCGTTAAGCAGTCGATGCGCCCGCTGAAGTCATTCATCGTTCACGGTTTCTGCTATCTGGTAGTGTTCATTGCCATGCTACCTTCTCTAACGGTTATCTATACATCTTTCCTGGCGACGAACGGCCCCGTCTTTTCCGGTGGCTTCGGGTTGGACAGCTATGCTCGCATCTTGAGGGATTCCCCTCAGGCCATCGCCAACAGCTTTACCTTCGCACTGGCCGCAGTGGTGCTTATCGCGGTCGTCTCCGGACTCCTGTCCTTTATCGTCGTTAGGCGCGATAATGCCGTTTCCGGCTCGCTCGATCTGTTGTTGATGGTGCCGTATCTCATTCCGGGCGTCGTTATGGCGATCGGTTACGTCACGACGTTCCGATATCCTCCTTTCGATATCACCGGGACGGCGCTCATCATCATTCTTCTGGTGTTCATACGCCGGCTGCCCTATGGCGTCCGATCCACGACATCGATCCTCAGGCAGATCAAGCCATCGATCGAGGAGGCGGCGGTTAATCTTGGAGCTTCACCCGCAAAGACATTCCTGTCGGTGACGGTGCCATTGATGTTGCCAGGCCTCATCATCGGTTCGCTGATGAGCTTCATCACCGCCATCAACGAACTTTCCTCGACGCTGATCCTTTATACGGCGCGCACGATTACCATGCCGGTCCTGATCTACATCCAGGTAATCGACGGTGAATTCGGGACTGCGGCCGCGCTTTCGACCGTACTATTGGTTAGCACCGGGATCTGTGTCTTCGTCGTCTTTCGCCTTTCGGAAGACAAGGAAGCTTCCTTCGTCTGACCTCTTACACCCCAGTAAAGACAATAGCTGCGGTGACCGACGTGTCGCCGTCCGCTCCCCTCTGCAAGGAAATCAACAAAATGAATATCGCGAGCTTTTCGCAATCGAAATACAAGAACGCCGCAACGCCGGGGGACGACGTGGCAGTTCTTCTTCCCGGCCGGGTTCTGGCTGTTTTCGACGGTGCGACCGATCCGACCGGAGCGAGTTACGACGGGCTGAGTTCCGGCCGTATCGCCGCACTTGCCGCAGCAAACGCGGTCGCCGAGATGAGCATAAAGGGCACCTTGCAAAGCTGTGAGGCGGCAGCTCTGTTTCAAAGTATCAGCGACCTCCTGAAATGCGAGGCGAAGCGCATCAATGCAAGCCATCCACCATCCACAACGCTCGCGATTGTCGCAGATCTGGGTGACAGTTTTCGCCTGCTTCTGGCCGGGGATTCTGGTGTGCGTATCAACGGTACCCGCCTGCTGCAGCACGCCAAGCTGATAGACAAGGTCAGCACGTCGGCGCGAATTCATGTTTTCAAACAGCTTTTCGCGTTGCTTGGCGAGGGCGATGCAGCCGAGGCAAAAACCCGCGCTACCATATTTTCCGGCCTTCGCGCTGCCGTTAAAGCTAGTATCATGACGATGCCGGAGGCCGAAAACGTCGTCGCCGCCGCCGCTGTCGCAAGCGGCCTGCAAAACGACATCGACGCGGTCGAAGAGTTCCTGATGGGCGGCATTCGTGTCCAGCCACATTATGCAAACAGGCAAGGCCATGTTCTCGGTTACGCGTCGATCAACGGTGGGCAGGTGATAGGGGAGGGCTTGGTCGATCTCACCCTCGCCAAGGACACGGTCACAAGCCTCGAAATCTTCTCCGATGGTTATCTGTCATTGCCGACCGGTGTAGACATTGCCGATTGGGAGGCGGAATTTGCCCGCGTCGAGGCAGTGGATTTTCACAAGCTCGACGAATTCCCATCCGTGAAGGGATCGACATCCAACGAGTTCAGCGACGACCGGACGGTAATATGCCTGAAGACTCGGTCATAAATCTGCCGCGGCAGGTATTTCGTCGCTGGCTGTGTTCCACCAGGTTGCAAATCCCATGATTGACTGCCGGGCTCTCGCCACTTCGTGGGGTGTTGAAGCCTTCTGAAAGACGCTGTGTATCTGAGGTCGTCGGGAGGAACCCTGGATCGCTAGCCCCTCGTCTCTCTGCCGGTATAGGAGCGATCGCTCCAGAGCAGGGCTTTGCGTGAGGGATCCGGGATCGATTCGGTGATGGCGCCAACGAACAGGATGTGGTCGGCGGCATCAACGGAGCCGACGAGCTCGCAATCAAGGGAGAGTAGCGCCCCGGCAAGCCGAGGGCTTCCTGAAGGCCAGGAATCCCACTGGCCGATCGAAAACCGATCCGGCAGGTTTCCCTTCCCCGCGAAAACGTCGGCGATCTCTTCCTGGCCCCTGGACAGCGCGGCGACAGAAAACCGCCGGCTTGCGGCTATGAGGTCGACCATACGGCTGCTGGCGTCGATGGAGATCATCAGAAGCGGTGGCTCCGCGCTGAGCGGCATGAAGGAGGTGATCGTGCGTCCGATCCGCTCATCCCCATGGGCGGATGAGGCCACCGCGACGATGAAGGCGAGGGCGCTCATCGCGTCCTTGAACTCACGTGGTGAGACGGCCGGCCTAGCGGAGGCTCTAAGCGGAAGATGCGCGTGATTGACCGCACCGCCATCGATGAGCTTGAGATTATGAGACATGCGACGCCGGGCTAACCGCCCGCTCCCGGATTTTTCGAAAAAATGGAAAACTTGGCCGCCGCGCCATTCATGATATCGGCATTGTCTGGGGGCGCTCTCTTTTGATGCACGCGCGGCCAGATGCCGGAATAGTGGCGGTTAAGGTCGAGCCAGACGTGCAGTCCCGGCTCCGTATCTGGCCTGATCGCTGCGGCGGGGCACTCTCTCTCGCAAATGCCACAGTCGATACATTGATCGGGATGGATGACGAGCATGTTCTCGCCTTCATAAAAACATTCGACCGGGCAGACGTCCACACAGTCCATGTATTTGCAGGCGATGCAGTTTTCGGTGACGACATAGGGCATCTGGGTGCTCGAACGGAATGGCAGCCGGACGGCGGCTGTCCGGCTGCGCCTGAGCCGACGGGCCGCACGAGGTAGCGGCGCCGGCCAGATTGGTTCAATCAGATCAGAGACGACCGGCGACCGCCTGCCAGTTCACCAGATTATCGAGGAAGTTCTCGATATAGGCCGGGCGCTTGTTGCGGAAATCGATGTAATAGCTGTGTTCCCACACATCGCAGCCAAGAAGCGCCTTCTGTCCGGAGCACAGTGGATTGACCCCGTTTTCAGTGCGGGTAATTTGCAGAGAACCATCGGTATCAACCACCAGCCACGCCCAGCCGGAGCCGAACTGGGAAGCGCCGGCAAGGGCGAAATTCTGCTTGAACAATGCTACCGAGCCGAAGGACTGTGTCAGCGCCTCTTCCAGCACCTTGGGCATCGCATGATGCTCAGGCCCCATGATTTCCCAGAAGAGAGTGTGGTTCCAGTGCTGGGAGGCGTTGTTGAATATGCCGGATTGTGCCACCGCACCCTTCTCATAGGTGCCTCGGACGATCTCTTCGAGGTTCCTGTTTTCCCACTCGGTCCCTGATATCGCCTTGTTGAGATTGTCGACATAGGCTTTGTGATGAAGATCATGATGGAACTTCAGCGTCTCCTCGGACATCCCCGAGGGGGCGAGCGCATCATGGGCATAGGGCAGGTCGGGAAGCTGGAAAGCCATGGGGTATTCCTTTGTCAACTGTTCGCTCAAGAGCATGAAAGAGCCTTGCGAAATCAAGGTGACAGTACTTCTAGGACCTCTATCGCGGTTGAGGTCAAGTGGTTTTTTGATGTCATGCCAACGGCGTGCCGCCGCGGTGGTGAGGCAGGCCAGCCAACGGGACGGCGCTTCGGTTTACTTGCCTTTGCGCCTAGAATTTCTTGCTGACGCCGAGTTTCGCGCCTGCCGAGGTTTCCCCATCGCCCCCGATGTTGAAAAGGAGTGCTGCATCAAGCGACCAGTTTTCCGCCGTCTCCATGGAAACACCCGTCGCGAGGGAGCCAAATGCGCCAGATCCGTCAAGACTTGAGACGCCGACAGTACCCCCGAATCTCGGTGTGACGATCGAGCCGTTCTCAAGCGCAATCTGACGGGCCACCTCCGCGCCGAGGCTAACGCGGAGCTGTTCTTCGCGGAAACCTTCCAAGTCTATCCTGTCGCCAGCATCATTCCCCACGGCGTAATCATCAACTGTCTCGGAAAAATAGACGCCACGAAGTTTCGGCGTGAAAGTCGTAACGTCATCAATATCCCATCGACCGGAAATCGACGTGTCGAACAGCCAGCGTGTGGTATCGAACGACCCGTCCCAGAAGGGCGTATCGATGTCATTTGCGGACCCTCCATAAAGAAGGCTACTGTTCCAGAAAATTCCCTTAGCGATTTCGAGCGATGCGTTCGGGCCTAGGAGCCAGCCGTTGCCGGTCAGTTCATTGTCACCGTCGGTGGGGTCGGTCATCCGGTCGAAGTGAAACGAGAAGCCCAGCAGAGCTTTGTCGGAAAGCAGATAGTCCACGCCGGCCGAGACCATGGCGAAACTGCCCCATTTGCTACCCGATTCATCACGATTGTGAACGAGAAACGTACCGTCCAGCCAGATGTTGAAGGCTGGCAGTTCGCTCTCCGTCACTCCATCGGACCTTTCGCGGGCAGCTTCAATCTGGGCGAGGCTGGTGGAAAAGCCGAGGACCATCCCTTCACCGGACGGTGTTGCGCGGGAGGTCACGGCCTCCGTTGCACTGGCCATCTGCCGGCGTTCCAGAAGGCCCGGAACCTTGATGGTTGAAGCAAGAAGATTCTGTCTTGTGCTGACGAAACCGTGCACGAGGCGGTCTATCTCTCGTTCGACCGCATCCTCGTTATATGTCTTGATATCGTACGTGATTGTCGCCTCGTTTGACACTCCTGTTGCGGTTTTCAAACGGAAGCCGACCCTCGCGGCGCCCTTAAACGCAGGGTTCGGTACGAATTTCAGGTACAACCCCGTCGACTGGACCGGGCCAGCCTGCGCGAACTCGCCATATACGATAGACGCCTGCCCGGCACCTTGTGGAGTCACGTACGTCAGATCGGCGCCCGTGAATGGGCCTCCCGTGGCTTTTGCGGTGAGATTGACATTTTTCGGTGCCCCGTCTTTCACCTCGATCAGCTGATCTTCGACACTCACTTCACGTGGGGTCACCTTCAGCGTATAGCCAACAGAAAGCGTGCTTCCGCGCGCATCCCGCACCTGGATGGTAAAGGTGTAATCCCCTTCTGTCTCGGTTTCGAGCGGCCCGGTCAGTTCGCCTGTCGACACGTTGAGCACCATTCCACGTGGCAACGTTCCGCCGGTGAGACCGTAGATGAGCGGCGCGGTGCCGCCAGAGGCAGTTATGGTCTGGCTGTAGGCTTCACCCGCCATCGCATCTTTCAGTGCACCGCCGGCGGGCGAGAGTGAAAGCGCGCCGGGAGGTGGCGTTACCGTCAAGGTAATGGTGGCGGTGGAACTGCCCGACGAATTGCTGACGGTATAGGTGATGCTGTCGGTACCGGAGTAGCCGCTTGCGGGACTGTAGGTGAGACTGGTTCCGGCCACCGTTGCCGTGCCGTGTGACGGGCCAGCGACGAGGACCAGCGTGTCGACCCGGCCTCCGGAAAGGTTTAGCGGGACAGAGTTACCGGTACTGTCAGCAGCCACGGTCACTGCGCTGTCGGTTGCGACCGGGGCCTGCGCCAGCACGGCGATGTTGTAAATCGCCGACGCTACTACATCATCTGCGTCTCGCACCGTGACACTGAAGCTTGCGACGCCCTCCGCCGTCGGCACGCCAGCGATTTCGCCCGTTGCTGCATTCAAGCTCAAGCCGCTCGGAAGCGTGCCGCCGACTGCGTACTGATAGGGTGCACGTCCACCTGAAACCGAGATGATGGCCGCGTAAGGTACTGCAGTAAAAGCATCGGCCAGTCGTCCGGGAGCGGGCGAGAAAACCAGCGTCGTTGCAGTCACATTGATGTTGACCGTCGCCGGTGCCGACGGACCGCTGACATTGGTCGCAGTGTAGGTAAAGCTGTCGTGGCCGGTATAGCCCGGCGCCGGCGTGTAGCTGATCGTGGTTCCAGTTGCGGTCGCCGTTCCATGCGCCGGTGCAGTCGCAACATTAACCGTGGTCGCTGCGCCGCCCGTTATGTCAAGGGGAAGAACGTTGTTGGACGAATCCGGCAGGATCGTGACCGAAACATCGTTTGCAATGGGCGCCGCTGGGTTGACCGTGAAACTACGCGTGACCTGCGTTGCGGCGAGGTAATCGTCGTTACCTGGCTGATCCGCGTTGATCGTGCACGTGCCGGTCGATACAAATGCCAAGATGCCGGTCGTTGTAACCGTGCAGACGGCTGTGGTGCTGGATGTGAAGACAGGCGTCAGGCCGGAATCGCTTGTCGCTGTCAGAGTGGGCGTTGTACCGAATGTCTGCGTGCCGGGATTGGTGAACGTTATTGTCTGGGCTGCACGCGGCGTAACGCTGTTTGATGACGCCGAGGGAGAGCCGGCCCCCACACTGTTTTCGGCTGTCACCGTAAACGTGTAGCTTTGGCCGTTTGTCAGGCCGTTAACAATGATTGGACTGCTCTGTCCCGTTACGGGCATGACGTCCGCCGGGCTTGCGGTGACTATGTAGGACGAAATAGAGGTGCCGCCGGTTTTCTGCGGAGGCTGAAACGATACCGATGCCTGCGTATCGCCAGCGGTCGCAGAGATGCCTGTCGGGGCATCGGGAACGGTGGGGGCGACGTTGATGGAATAGGCCCGGCTACCTGTTTCGCCATTTGCATCCGTTGCGGTAATGGTGAAGGCCGTATTCTCTGCTGCTAACGGCGTACCGGAGAGCACGCCAGCGGACGACAGTGTCAAGCCATACGGGAGAGTCCCCGTGGTTACTGAAAGGACTAGGGGGAGAGCGCCACCCGAGGCCGTCAGTGTCTGGCTGTAGGCGGTATCGTAGGTTGCCGCGGGAAGACTGGTCGGATTGATTTCGATGACGGGAGCGGCGATCGCCAGCGTATAGGATTGCGAGCCTGTACCGCCCGTGGAATCCGTTGCGGTCACCGTAAATGGGAAATTGCCGCTTCGGGTAGGGGTGCCGCTGAGTTCCCCGTTGGTTGTCAGCGAGAGACCGGGCGGAAGCGAACCAGCCGATACCGCAAAAGTGTGTGGCGCGGTGCCACCACCCGCGGAGAGGGTAATCGGCCCATAGGACTGCTGATAAACAGGGTTTGAAATCGTGACCGGCGTAATTCTTACCGGGTCATAGGTCACACTGTTGTCTGAACTTGTGGACGCTTCGTTTGGAAGCCCCGCCGGCGTCATCACGCTTCCGGCCGGAATGGCTGCAGTGACGGTTCCGGCGCGGCTCATTCCGGTTACCGCAACCCGGTAACTTGGGCCCAAGCCCGTGATCGCGACATTGGTCGCTCCTGCGGTGCCGGAAAGCTGAATGTCGGCTGCGGAAAAACCGACGATCGGCTTGTCAAAAACAACATCAAACAGGATTGGAGAGCGAGAGGTCGGATCTGCCTGAGTGGCGGCCTGATTGATCGTCACCGTTGGATTCGTGTCCACCGTATGGCTTGAGCCGGAGCCTGTACCCGTGCTGCAACCGCCGCCGCCTGAATAGGATGCGTTTACCTGATAGGTGCCGGACGCAAGGGTCGTGGTACGAAATGTGGCGGACGACGCCGGGCTGACTGGCCCTGTCGGCGACAGGCCGAGATTTGCAGATTGCGAACCGATGGAAATGTTGACGCTGCCTGAAGGTGATTGGCCGGCGTTGCAACCCATCGAGGAGACCGTCGCGGTCACGGCGACTTCTTGTCCGGGTATTGAAGGATTTGGCGACGATGTCACCGAAATGACAACGGGTCCGCCATCAACTGCTCGAACGACAGTCGGATTACTTTGGAACGACACAGGGATGCCGCCAAGTCTGAGGCCGGTGAATGAGGCTAGTTCCGTGAATTGGCCGGACATGACATCCATAGCATCCACTTGATAAGTAGCCGTGCAGAAAAGCTGCGCTCCGGTTCCTGTTGGGCTGTTGAATGGGTTACAGGAGATGTCCCTTTCCTTGATGGACGTCTTAGCGGGATCTAGCGTTGTTAAACTGTATGAGCCGGTGTCAATGACGAAGTCAAAGCGGACGGTGTCGCCGACCCGAGTGAACGTGTCGGGAGTGGCCGTCATCGAAACAGATTGAGCGAGGCTGGTCGTTACCGAAACGGTAACGAGCGCCAGGGCAAGCGAAGCCGCCGTCAGTATCCCGTAAAAACTCGACGCCGCACCACGGGCAACGTCACTCCACCAACTACGCCCGCTGCCCATATGCCCCCCAGCATTAGAATGTGCGAATATGCGAGACTTTGCTAGAGATGATTGGAGGTGGGAGTCAACCTCTGCTTGAATAAATCACAGGTGCTTCTTGTTATTTGCGGACAGCGTGTCGTTTTTGCCCCATCTGAAGGCGAAAAGTCGGTGCAACGATGAGGATTTCTGTTCACCGCCCGGCCCGTTCCACCATATCCACCCAATCCTGAAGCGCTCTTCGAATTGCCGAATCCGCATCTTCACCGCGGGTGAACGCCCACCACGTGTGCGCGCCCTGCCAGACGGCAGCCATCTGCCAGCCGAGACTTGCTTCGGTTTCTTCATCTTTCGAGACCCGGCGCCCCAGCGATTGTGCAAGAATCTTGCCCCAGAGGGCACCTTTCGCCCTGAGTTTCGGATTGCGGATATCTTCTCTAAGCAGCAGTAGCCCGTCGCAGGCGTTCTTTTCTGCAGCGTCACCCGGCATAAGCCGCATCAGCAGGGATATCGCGCCCTGCGGCGTCAACGGCTCCTCGTCGTCCGCTGCCCGCGTCTGCGCCAGCAGGTTGTCCCATGCGCGCATCAGCACAGACTCCACTAGGTCTCCGCGGTTGCCGTAGCGCTGTACCAGCGTAGCGGCAGAGAGGCCACTGGCTTTGGCGGCGGCAGCAAAGGTCAGGCCGTCAGGCCCTGTCTGCAACATCAGCGGCAGCAGGGCGTCAAGCACCTCTTCATCGGAAACAAGCTTGTGTCTTGGCATGAGGATATTTATAAACGTATATTCATTTATAAATCAAGGAGGGTGAAATGGCGGTCATTCGCGGATATATTGCTGCCAGTCTGGACGGCTTGATCGTATCGGGAGACGGGTCTCTTGACTGGCTCTACAAGTATGACGACATGAACCTCGGCGAGCATGACTATCGCCTGTTCCTGAAGGGGATAAGGACCGTGGTCATGGGGCGGGCGACCTATGATTTCATTGCCGGGGAGCAAGGTCCGTGGCCCTATGACGGCCACCGTGTCATCGTCGTCACGTCGCGGTCGATCAAGGAGCCGAAAGGCGCGCTTGAAGTGCGCGCCGACCTGGATTCGCTGATCGAGGAGCTGCGTGCTCTCGACGACGGCGATGTCTGGATGCTGGGCGGGGGCCGGCTGCAGATGGCCTTCATGGAGCGCGGCGCGCTGGATGAGATCGAAATATATGTGATCCCGGAAATGCTCGGCTCCGGCCAGCCTCTCTTTCCTCTGACCGGTTATCGGGCAAGCCCGACGCTGATAAGTGCAACAGCAATCGACAAGGGCTGTGTGAGATTGCATTACCGCTTTTCGTGACGCTCCGGCGACCATGGAACCGCAGCGGCCAGGATGAGACTCAAAGCCCCAGAAATTTGAAAGGTTGAGTCTCCTTCAGGCTGTCATTCGCCATGCCGGAATAGATATGGATCTGATTGGCGCCGAGGTCGAGTTTCTTCACTGCACCCGTCTCCTTGGAAAGATCGAGCTTCGTCAGGTCGATCCAGAAAATATTCGGCGTCAGCGCGGACTCGAAGAAATAGAGCTTGCGTTTGTGATCGATCACCGTGCGCCAGCGGGTGGAGGATATGTTCGGCTGGTCCGGGGTCGTGATGCCGTAAGGAACGGAGACGTTACGGATGACACTGAATACGCTTGCGATGGCTTCGACCGGGTTTTCGCTTTTGGGTATTGCGTTTGCGTAAAAGGATGCGCGGGCGAAACGGTCGGACGCGCGGTTCGTGCCCGGCAGCATGACGGTGCCGCCAATCTGCTTCCAGTATTCGTTCAATGCCAGCTGATGGTCGAAAGTCGGCGAATTGGTCATCACCTGATACTGTCGGCCGTGATGGATGACCTGCTTGCCATCGATATATTCAACGATCGCACTGTCGCCGCTCCCATCGGAGAGCGATAGATGCAGTGTCGCCAGACGCTCTTCGCCGGGGACATTATCAGTCACGATCGTGAACGGGTTTTTCTCGAGCGCACGCACCGCTTCCTCCACGGTCGCGAAATTGTCGAGCACATATTGCGCCCATGCTGCGATGGACAAGCCCGGAGATTTCCCGTCATAGACGGGATAACTCGACTCAACGAGCCAGAGAACGTTGGCCGCCAGGCCCGCCTCGTTCACGCCGTCCGTTGTGGAAATGTCATAACCCGATGCGATGACGCTGCCATATTTCGAGGTCCATTTTATGGAGTTCGGACCGGCCTCACCGGAACGGTCCATGCCGCGGGGGAAAACCCAGATATTTGTCCCCACATCGGTTTTCCAGTCCATCGAACGGGCCGTCATTACCTGATTATTCTCGCCCAAATAAACGAAACGCGTGCAGGCTTGCGCAACTGACGTGGTGAGCGTGGCGATGGAAACCATGGCGGCGGTGAAGGCAGAGAAAAGCGGCAGGGTCTTCGGGCGCATTTAAACGTCTCCGGTGCTTTCGGTACAAGATACAGCGTATGATAGAAGATCGGACTTGTTGGCGGGAGTCAAATAGGTTTAGCTACGGGCGTTAGTTGGGGAGAAGGCATTGCTAAAATTATCGGTCTTTGCGGTATTTACGGCCTTTTCCGCAACTGCGGCCTCAGGCGCGGATGGGGTTCGTGCCGCGCCCGCAACGGTTGATGGAGCCGATTGGGCGTTTCAGGCCACGGGTTATCTATGGGCCACTGGTTTGAACGGCAACATCTCGCCGTTCCAGCGGGCGCCGACGCTTCATGTCGAAAAATCCTTCTCCGACGTGATGGAGGATCTCAACTTCGGCGGGTTTCTTAACGTCTGGGGCCGTTATGACCGCTTCGTCCTTTCCGGCGACATCATGTATGTCGATACTACGGACAGCAAGGCGGCCGGACCGCTGCCAGCGCTGCAGATTCCCGGTTTACCAACCTTGCCGGCCGGCGCTGCAATCGATGCAGATGTCGACACGCAGGAATTCATGGCGACGCTACAGGCCGGGTACCGCATCGTTGACGCAGATGGATTTTCGCTGGACGCGCTGGCCGGAGCTCGCTTCTGGCATATTTCCAATGAGGTGGCGGTGACCGCCAGCCATCCCCTAATCGGCAGCGTGTCCGCCACCCACACGGAGAGTTTTGGCTGGATAGATCCCGTCATCGGCGCGCGCGCTTTTTTCGGCTTGACGGATAAGCTTTCCGTTCAGGCGCAGGTGGATATCGGCGGCTTTGGCGCGGGATCCGATCTCACCTGGTCTGCGCTCGCGACGGTGAACTACATCTTCACGGACACATTGTCCGTATCGGCAGGTTACAAGGTGCTCGACGTGGATTACTCAGACGACGGTTACGTTTTTGATTCGAGGCTGAGCGGGCCGGTGGTCGGTCTGACCTATCGGTTCTAGCCATTGAATTGCGTTGTCTCGCCACCGTTCATATCCCATCTGAGAAACAATTTTAGTTTCCCCTTAACTTTGGTTTCCATCCGGTCTTGCACACCAACGCTTGCAATAACTTCTGGTTGTTGTTTGACTCGCGAAAACGCACGAATGGAGATTGGCGGATCGCGCTTAAAATTTACGGATGAAAAATAATATCCATGCCATGGTGTTGGCAAGATTGATTATTACGTGAATTTTCAGCGTGCGCGGTTCCTTGGGCAAATGACTTGCGACTATCGTTTCGCAAAGAAAGTTACTACTTTAACGCTTCTTGGATCAGATGAACTGATCTATGCACCCGGTAGGGGATCGACAGCAAGGATAGCTGCAGAGTGAAGCATGGGCGGAATTGCCGCGACAAACTTCATTTCAAATGCAGGCCTCCCAAATATGCTACTTGCTGCTTTCATTCCGGGTTTCCGATGGCTACTCCCTCCTGATTTTTATCTCGCAGTTGCGCCGGCCACTCGAATCTTCGCAACATCCCCGGTCGCCGTGCGGGCAGAGCGGAATGCCTCCGTTAAGTCGACGGACGCTTTCAAGCGGACCTTTGCCATTTCGCTTTTTGCGAGCCTGATCGCGTCAGGGCAGGCAAGTGCACAGTCGCCCGCCGATTGGCAAAGGGGGGACACCTGGAAACAATCAGGCCCAAAACAAGCAGGTAGACGATATAGTGCGAATGCTAGGACTAAGCCCAAACCAGCGCAGAAGGCTGCACGACGAGATTACGGGACAAGGCTATTCGTTTCACGAGATAAAGCAAATTGCAGTCGACATGTTTGACTTGAATTAGAGGTATTGCGACTTTGAATGGCGAACTTCTCAAAAATATCTTCCAACCCATAATAGGTGAGCCAGCTTGGCTGGTGCGATTGGGGCATGGAAGCTTCCTAACTTTCGAGTTTGGAAGGGCAGGTATACGGCGTATAGAGCCCACCACGAGGAAAAAGCGGCGAAGTATATCAGTTCAAGGGGAATGGCATCTGTGGATTTATTGTTGTCGCTGGCACGTTTTAGATAATGCTGCTCTATTGGCGAGTAGCAATTCAGACCAGTCTCAGATGTCGAGGGCCGCGCATTTTCTCGACGGCCAAATTTTACGTTCGGTCTCTTACATACCAGATACTATGCGATGCCGGTTCGAGTTTGATTTAGGTGGGGTCTTAGAGACGTGGCTCAATACTGATGACCCCGCTGAACAGTGGTTACTTTACCACAATCAAGATGACGTATGGATCCTCAATGCTGCAAATGAACTCGAGGCCGCGCCGTATGATGAGAAGACGAACTAGGTCCTGTTGACAAACTTATCAGTGATAATGCGATAAGATCGCTCCTAACGGAGGATTCGATGTCCGGACCTGATCGAGAAATACGACTTCGACTTAGTGTGCAACGCGCCTTACTCGGGGCCGTATCATCGACGCTCGCCGCCGTTACGTGCGGCTGGAGCGGCAACAAGATTGTGCTGGAATTCTTGATCGATCACGATTTCAGCGATGATGACCGACAACGCATGGAGGTGGTCGCATCGGAGGTCATCTCGGATTTTGGTTATGAAACAATAATGACTGTCTTCACGTCTCCACCATCGGATGGACCGCAGGTTCCGGTTGATAGGCGATGGTGGGCTTACAGGCGATTTGAGCCATTGCTGGGCTAAAGGCGTTGTGTGAAGTGCGGCAGCCAGATTTTTGCGGCGGCCAGCGAAAGGAACGCTTCGAGGAAGTTCGGGTCTTGTCGTAACGGGGGGCAATCCGTCGGAACTGTCTGAGCCTGTTGAACATTCGTTCGATGCGGTTGTGGTCTTCATATACCTTGAAGTCGCAGGGAGGCGGGTCTATCCATAGAGCATGATTCAAGACTGCCTTTTAGGAAGCGATTTTGGCTCGCGGCGATCTGACGGATTTGGAATGGCGGATTGTTGGAGGACTACTGCCCACTGAGCGCGGGAGGAAATCTCGCCCTTCTCACGATAATCGGCAGTATCTCAACGGAATGTTGCATGTTCGCGGGTCGGGTGCCCTTGGCGCGACATGCATGAGCGGTATGGCAAGTGGAATTCCGTCTACGTGCGCTTCCGCCGTTGGGCAGAACAAGGCGTATGGGATGTCCTGCTGGAGACGCTTGTCGAATTTGGCTTGACCGATGACTGGCAGCATATGATTGACAGCACCACGGTTCGCGGCCATTCTCAGGCTGCGGGCGCAAAAGAGGGACTTATAAGGAGGCTTTCGGTCGATCACGCGGCGGCTTTTCGACAAAAATCCACGCCGTGCGGACGGTCAGGGACGCCCTCTCGGCTTCATCCTGACAAGGCGGTGAAGCTTCGATTACAATACCGTTCCCGATCTATTAGCCATGCCGGTTGCCAAGCCGAGGCTGTTTCTCGCTAACAAGGGCTATGGCAGCGACGCTCTGCGCGAAGAGTTGCTGATCCACGGGGTCAGGCCCGTTATTCCTCCGAGGGCCAACGGCAAAGACCAACCGCCTGTGACTTCACAGTCTACATGGACCGAAATCGTATCGAGCGGCTGTTCAACCGGCTGAAGCAATTTCGTCGTGTCGCCACCCGATACGATAAAACCCAAAAATCCTTCGCCGCCTTTCTCGTGTTGGCCGCCGCATAAATATTGTTGCCACACTTGCTCTGGTTCATGAGTTGTGCACCTTAGTTAAGACGGTAACACGTTGCAAAAAAAGGAGAAAATTCTTGTATGACTTCAATCATTTAGACCGAATAGCGAAAGACCTGATCGCAACTGGGAAGGCAGCGGACGCGATCAAGATTTATCTTTTCATGGCAGATGGCGACCAGTCGTTGGATGCCGGATATCTCGGGGAGCGGTTGGGAGAGTGTTATGAGAAGATTGGTGACCTGCATGCCGCAAAATATTGGTATGGAAGAGCGGTGGAGGAAAATCCCGACGTCAGGCTGATTTCTGTAGCAGCGCGTCAAAGGCTCCACGAAGTCAGCATCGAAGCTTTTTTGGGCGACGCAGAAAAGTAGTTCTTAACGAGCACCTCAAGCTACTTTGTCAACAAAACCTCATAACAAGGGATTTGGATGGTCATAATGGAGGCGCTTGGAAGATGGCCACTTCCGTTAAGGACCTCGGAGGTAAGGGGACGCGCCTCGGAACTTATGACTCAAATCTGAATCGTATAGGGGATTGATAATGAACGTTAAAGACACAGATCATAAGGATTGGGCTAATAGAGGGAAAACCATTGAAGAGTTGATAAAGGAACTTCAGTCCTTTGAAAACCAAGGGTTGCCGGTAGAGATATCCATCGATGGAGGTGATGATGTCCGACCGATCAGTCTTGTAGGAAAAAAGGATGGGAAATGCTTGCTCATCTATCTGAATAAATAGTTTATCAACTCCAACTCGTCCACTACACCCGCACCGGCTCAGGACCGATTGCCGAGGAAGACCACAGCCACAACCGGTGAAACATGGCGCGGAATCGGCGAAAAGCTGGCTCGCTTCATGTTCTGGTAATTTGAGGATTATCAAAGCTGACGCCAGTGTTGTTGCCAGCGCACACTATCGGCTCAGTCCAAGCCCCGGAGACCGGGCCAGTTGCTGTTTCAGCGCGTGGTCATGGCTGAGTTCTGCATGGCGTGCACGATGCACCAGGCCGGCGATTGCCTTGATCTGCTCGGCCTGCTTTGCGAGCTCCGGGCGTGCCTCAAACTCCTCGGCGAACCTGCGAGGATCGCAACTACCAAACCGCCGCGCGAGCGCATCAGCGACCAGCTTGGCCTCGTCGAGCGCGGCTCGGCCCCCAGGTAACGATCGCAGCTCTTTGATGAACTTGCTTCGCCTCTCGACCGGCATCTTCTCCATCTTCGCAAGGATTTCGGCGCTGCGCGGCGTGAGGCCAGGCACTTCGATGACATCACGTTGCTCGCGTTGCCATTGTTCGCTCTGACGCTCTTCGCCAAGCCGGCGCTCCCATGCCTCGGAGACATACCCGATATGGGCAGAGAGAGACCTGGCATATTGCAGCGCCTCTTTCCGCCCCTTGTTGTTCCCGAACAGACCCGATTTGCCGCGTAGCTCCCCGAAGCGTTCTGGCTGCTCTGCCATGGCCTTCGCCATGATATTGCCGTTGCCTTCCTTCTCGGTCATCGCGGTGCGCAGTCTCGCTGAGACCTCGGCCGGATCACGGAACACGCGCCGCACCAGAGATTCGACTGTATCGAATTGCTGATCGATGACGGACATTGCCCTCATCTGCGCCACCTCTTCGATGCTGCTTTCGTAACGGGTGATTGCTGGTACCAGCGGAGCTTGCTTACCGGTTTCCAGCAACGATTGCTGGCCGGCAGCTTCTGTGGGGGCAGGGGCGGCGCCGTCTTGCGACATGAGATCGGACCACCGGATGCGGCGATATCCTTTGTTGTCCTCTGTCCGGTCGTCGCGCCGTCCGTCATCGATATTTCCGGCGAACTGATTGCGAGGATCTTCGCGACGAACAGGGCCGGCCAGATCGCCGGCAGGTTCCTCGTAAACCCGCTGACGTTCCGATGGCCGGCCCTGCTGTTCCCGTTGCAGATGGGCCGCGCGGGACATGACCTCTTGACGCTCATTCCGGTCGGAAGCAAGTTCGATCTCGCTTTTGAGCCCGAGCTGCTCCGCGATCCCTTGGTCGCCTGCGATGCATTGGTCGCTTGCGATCCCGCGCCGCTCGGCAAAGTCGCTGATGTAATCCAGCGTCGTTTCCTTCGCGCCGGAACGCGACAGGCGGCCTGCCAGTTTCTGGTAGGCCAGTTCGTCACCCTTGATGACACGCCATGCATTTCGCTCGGCCTTTGTGCCGTCCGGAAGCGTGACAGGCGTGGCGCCTTCATGCTGCAGTCCAATCCTGTCTCCGATCTCTGGCGATGCATCTCGCATGGCCCGCTTGAGATCGACGCCCCACACCGTGCGGCGCTCGCCCTTGTCATTCTCCAGCGTCACAAAATAGCAGTCGCGTGATTGCGGATTATGCTCGTAGGGCGCTACGCCGTGATCAACCAGCCGGCCCGCATTACTGAACTCCGTGATGTCTGCATAGAGCTGCACGCTGTCGCGATGCCTTGTCATGGCGACATAGGTCAGATGCCGGTCCATGGTGCCGGACGCCAGCACAAAAGAGCGATCGACCGTCGCGCCCTGGTTTTTATGGATCGTCGTTGCATAGCCGTGGTCGATCGCCTGGTAGCGGTCCGTCAGAATGCTGACACTGTCGCCGCTTCGACCATCGAGCCGGCCACGCTCGACGGCCATTCCCTGCTGGCGCATCTGCGAGGCATGCACGCCCATATGTTCGGTCGGCGACAACTCAAGACCGCGCTCCACATGCGAGCGATGATCGATGCGAACATCCAGGCCTTCGCGTTGAAGCTGACGGTTGGCGATGCCTTCCCACGCCTGCCTGATATCGCGAAGCTGCATGTCGGTTGTCGCCATGCCATTTGCCAGCAGCCGTGCGTTCTTGTGCCCCAGATAAGTCTTCTCGCCAAGGCGGGTTCTGCGAACCTGTCGCGTCGTCATCAGCACATGCGCGTGATGGTTCCTGATGTCACCATGCTCGCTTGGCGAATGGATGGCAAAATCCACGGCTGCGCCATAGCGGTTTGCCAGATCCCGGGCAAAGGCGCGTGCAGCTTTTAGTCGCCCTTCGGGCGAAAGCTCATGCGGAAGCGCGATTTCGAATTCGCGGGCGACGCGGGCGTCTTTTCGCTTTTCTGCAAACTCGGCAGCATTCCACAAGGCAGAGCGATCCAGAGCCCAATCGGCAGAAAGACCGTCCGGCAGCACAATCTCCTTATGCTCCACGCCCTCTTTGCGGGTGAAGTCATGGACAAGGCCATCGCGGTGATTGGTGAGAAGAACCGCGCAACGATAGGCGGCGGATGCCACGGCGCTTCGGCCGGATGAGCGCGAGACAGGTTTGGTGCTGAGATGATAAATCGCCAAACGAAATCTCCGATCCGCAAACGGGGAAATTCAGCGCTCCAATGCGGTGCAAGTCGTAAGTGCGCCCTTGTCTGTTTACCGGTGGCGAGGCTAGCAACAACGAACGGCGATTTCGACTACTAAAAGTAGTAGTCGCCAAGTGACAATTGCTCGTGTTTGAATAGGGAGACAAAACGCATCAGGGTATGGCGATAGGCGCCGGTTGATCGCACGAAGGACAAGGGGCAATGCGCATGTGGATAGTCCGGTAAGACAGGCACTCGATTAGCGGCTGCCAAAAATCGGAGTTTCAAAGAAGTTTACAATGGACCATACAGGATACCGTCCAGAAGCGGAGCAGACATGAAGACCAGCCTTGAACATTTGCCGGAACGAAAGCAACGCGAGCTCGCGCGCGTTGTCGGGATTATCCAGGAAGAGTTTGCTGATCTGGTCGAGCGCTCGAAGTCTGACGCGAAGAAGGATGGACGGATCTTCAAAATCATCCTGTTCGGTTCTTACGCGCGTGGAAACTGGGTTGACGAACCGCATACGTCGAAAGGCTATCGCTCGGATTTCGACATTCTCGTCATCGTCAGTAACAAGGAACTGGCCGATCCCAAATACTGGGACAAGGCGACAGACCGGCTGATGTGGGATAAGGAGATCGAGACACCTGTTGGCCTCATCGTGCATGGCGCGCGCGAGATCAGCAATTTTTTGCATGATGGCCAGTACTTCTTCGTCGACCTCGCCCGCGAAGGTGTTGTTCTTTACGAATTCGACGACAGACCGCTGGCTGAGGCGAAACCGCTCAGCCCTTCCGATGCACTCAGGGTGGCCGAGGAGCATTTCAGCAGGCATTTTCCTGATGCAAAAACTTTCATTAAGTTGGCTGGCCATGCCCTGCAGGATAACAATGCCAACATAGCTGCCTTCCAACTCCATCAGGCAGTGGAAAGCGCCTATAACTGCTACCTGCTGACACTGACAAATTACTCGCCTGCTTCGCACAACC
The DNA here is from genome assembly GCF_031453135.1 of Agrobacterium sp. SORGH_AS_0440. Lineage (NCBI taxonomy): Bacteria > Pseudomonadati > Pseudomonadota > Alphaproteobacteria > Hyphomicrobiales > Rhizobiaceae > Agrobacterium > Agrobacterium sp. SORGH_AS_0440. The sequence continues at coordinate 1,760,330 of NZ_JAVIYR010000001.1, forward strand.
TCAAATTCCTGCGTGGACTTTCCGAGGGGCGTGATCACCGTTTGATCGACATCTGGCCGCGCGACCGTCAGCGATTTACCACGTGGTACAACATCCTGAATGAGGCCTACGTCAAGGCACGCTATTCGAAGCGTTTCGAGGTTTCCGAAGAGGCGCTCACATGGCTTCAGGAGCGGACCGCGGAACTCCATAGGCTGGTTGAGACGCTCTGCCGCGAGCACATCGAAAAGCTCAAACAGGCCGCGGGACAAGCGGCAAGTTCCAGCGACTGAGCTTCACCGGTGGCAGAATAATCCTGATCTCAGGTAGCAGCCATCGCAGCGTGATCAACCACAGGGGCTAACCTCCTCTCAATCGCTATGTCGATCTCCCCGTAGAAACTGGTCTGTCTTCCAGGAGCAAAGCCGTGGTCAACAGCGGCGGTTCCGGTGCGACCGCAATCGAAAGGAATAATCGTGGCAAGGAAAACCATAAAACAGCGCCTGGCTGAACTGGAGGCGCAACGGTCTGCCCTCAAGGCCCGGCTCTCGAAAACCGAGCGCAACAACGATATGCGCCGAAAGGTCCTGATCGGCTCGCTCGTTCTGCATCACCTGGAGACCTCTGATGATCAAGAGTTCAGCAATCAACTCGGTGAATGGCTGCGTCGCGAACTGCCGGGTTTTTTGACACGCGACAGTGACAAGGCGCTGTTTGCCGATCTGGTCGAACAAGGACTGCCGGGCACGGAAGAGAATGATGGTAGCGGGCAGGGCGCTCCATGAACCGAATACGACTTGCCAGGGACGCATTCAAAAACATGATGCGCGCCGCCGCGCGTGATCCGCTCTGGGCATTTCTGGCTTTGATTGCCATGCCCTTCCGGATCTGGAAACCGCTGCTTGGATTTATGTTCATCCTGTTCATCGTCACCTTTGTGATCGGCATGGGTGGCGGTCATTTCCTCGAGCAAGTGGGTTTCGAGCGGGGCTCGCCCTGTCTACATCATCCCAGGTTTCTTAACCCTGCTGGCGCTTGCCGTTATCACCTTCTGGTTCGTCACCACTCCACTGATTTTGCATTTCGGGGATGATGATGATGAGACCCATGGCTCTGCCCGCTTTGCGACAGACAAGGAGATAGCCGCTCTCACCTCATCAGGCTCCGGCCTCCTGATCGGTCGTGATACGAAAACGGCCAAGCCCCTGCGCTATGACGGCCCGGCCCATCTCCTCACCATGGCGCCGACGCGTACCGGCAAGGGTGTCGGCACGATCATCCCGAACCTGCTGACCGCCGACCGTTCGTTGATCTGCGTCGATCCAAAAGGTGAGAATGCAAGAATCACCGGCAGTGCTCGTCAAAAATTCGGCCCCGTTCATGTGCTCGATCCTTTCGGGGTCACCGACAAACCCTCGGCAGCCTTCAATCCCCTGGCCATGCTTGATCCCCACAGCCTTGATGTCGCGGAAGACGCCAGTGCGCTTGCCGACGCTCTCGTGTTCGATGAACCTGGAATGGCGGGGGAGGCGCATTGGAACGAGGAGGCAAAAGCGCTGATTGCCGGATTGCTGCTCCACATCGTTTCGACGGAGCCTTTGCGATGCAGGCACCTCGCAACACTTCGCGAGTACCTCACCCTTGCTCCGGAACAGTTTGCAGCGCTGCTCAAGCGGATGCAGGACAGCGATGCGGCGAGTGGTCTTGTCGCCCGCGCCGCAAACCGCCACCTCGGAAAATCCGACCGCTAAGCCGCAGGCGTTCTGTCGGCCGCCCAACGCCATACGCATTTTCTTGATTCACCGCGCATGACGGCCGTGCTCAGCCGCTCTGATTTCCGGTTTGCCGATCTCAAGCACAGCAATGTGACGGTGTTCCTCGTTCTTCCGCCTGACCGCCTCTCGACCTATTCGCGCTGGCTGCGCCTGCTTGTCTCGCAAAGCCTGCTCGAAATGGCCCGCGATCCGGCAAAGCCGGTGACACCCGTTCTTTATCTGCTCGATGAGTTCGCATCGCTTGGGCATTTGGCACCAGTCGAACGCGCAATGGGTCTAATGGCGGGTTATGGTGTCCAGCTTTGGCCCATTCTGCAGGACATCCATCAACTGCGTGCTACATACGGTCACCGCGCCGGAACTTTTTCTGTCAAACGCCGGCGTGCTGCAGGTTTTTGGCGTCAACGATCATGACAGCGCCCGCCTCATCTCTGATTTGCTCGGGCAGGAGACGGTCGTGTTCCAGACGATGGCGAGAGCGCTCGATTCCGATAAGACCGGCATATCCTACAGCCAGCAGCATACCGGCCGGCCGTTACTCACCCCGGACGAGGTGCGCAACCTGCCCGCAAATGGACAAGTGCTGTTCCTGGCCGGGCAACGACCGGTTTTTGCGCAAAAACTTGCCTACTTCGCCGATCCGGAGTTCAGGGAGATGTTCGATCGAGTCTGACTGTAATTGCGGTAAAAAGGCAATTCGCCGACCCATCAAGTCCCTGTATGCGCGGCCTTCGGGTTCTCTTCGGCGCAACGGGAAGCGGATAGATGAGCCATCGTCGAATTTCAGCCTTGCGGCGACGGTGGGACCACGGCTGAGGGATCGTTTTCGACCGCGAGGTCGGGCAACGGAGTAATGACCTTGACAGGGCACCATAGGAGACTAGACGGAGTCCATGATCATATTGGGAGTATAGACATGAAGATGCTGGCAGCCGTTTCGGCTTTCGTGGGCAAGACCTTTGCCATCTGGGTAATCCTATTTGCCGTACTCGGCTTTTTCTTTCCTGACACTTTCAAGCAAATCGCGCCCTGGATCGTCACGCTTCTGTCAATCATCATGTTCGGCATGGGCCTCACCCTTTCGGTTGATGATTTCAGAGAGGTTGCCAAAAGGCCGTTCGATGTGACGATCGGTGTGCTCGGCCAGTTTCTCATCATGCCGCTGCTCGCAGTTCTGCTCACCCGGATCATTCCCATGCCGCCGGAAGTCGCGGCGGGCGTCATTCTGGTCGGCTGCTGCCCGGGCGGCACGTCCTCCAACGTCATGACTTATCTCTCCAAGGGCGATGTCGCCTTGTCCGTTGCCTGCACCTCGGTCACCACGCTTGCCGCGCCGCTGGTGACGCCGTTCCTCGTTTGGCTGTTCGCGAGCCAGTTCCTGCCGGTTGACGGCTGGGCCATGTTCCTCAGCATCGTCAAGGTCGTTCTGGTTCCGCTGGCGCTGGGTGCCGCCCTGCAAAAGCTGCTGCCCGGCCTTGTCAAAACCGCCGTACCGGCGTTGCCACTCGTCAGCGTCATTGGCATCGTCCTCATCGTCGCGGCGGTGGTGGGAGGATCGAAGGCGTCCATCGCGCAGTCCGGCCTGATGATTTTTGCCGTCGTCGTGCTGCACAACGGCCTTGGCTATCTCCTCGGCTACCTCGCGGCAAAGGCAACGGGCCTGTCGCTTGCGAAGCGCAAGGCCATTGCGATAGAGGTCGGCATGCAGAATTCGGGCCTTGGCGCAGCACTTGCCACGGCCTATTTTTCGCCTCTCGCCGCCGTTCCGAGTGCTATTTTCAGCGTCTGGCACAATATATCCGGCGCAATCCTGGCGAACTGGTTTTCGGGTCGGGTGGACGCAGGCTCCGCCAAGAAAGCCGCCTGAAGCTCCGCATTTGTCAGGCCGCCCGTCGTTCGGGCGGCCTGGCCCTGCCTTAGAACGGCATAGTCTGACGTGCTACGGCAGGCGGATTTAGCCGGGCAAAGCCCTCCTGGCGCTGATACGGGAAATGTGGATAGGGAGCAGTCGTCTCGCTGGCCTCGTCCAACGTCGCTACCTGCGCGGACGTCAGTTCCCATCCCACGGCATCGAGGTTCTGGCGAAGCTGTTCCTCATTGCGCGCGCCGATGATGACCGTGGAAACAGTCGGGCGTCTGAGCAGCCAGTTGAGGGCGACCTGCGGCACCGTCCTGCCGGTTTCTTGTGCGACAGCGTCGAGCGCATCGATCACGCGGTAGAGATGTTCATCATCCACCGGCGGGCCGAAGCTGGCGGTCTCATGCAGGCGGCTACCGTCAGGCAGCGGCGTGCCGCGGCGGATTTTTCCGGTCAGCCGTCCCCAGCCAAGCGGGCTCCAGACCATTGCGCCAAGACCCTGATCCGCCCCGAGCGGCATCAGATCCCACTCGTAATCCCGGCCAATGAGGGAATAATAGACCTGGTTGACCACATAACGCGGCCAGCCATATCGATCGGCGACCGCGAGCGACTTCATGATCTGCCAGCCGGAAAAATTCGAGACACCGGTATATCGCACCTTGCCCGACCGGACGAGCGTATCGAGCGTCGACAGCACTTCCTCAACCGGCGTTAAGGCATCGTAGGCATGGAGCTGGAGGATGTCGATATAGTCGGTCTTTAGGCGGCGCAGGGCGTCATCCACCGCGCGCAGCAGCCGGAAGCGGGACGACCCGGCCTCGTTCGGCCCGTCACCCATCGGCAGGCTGGTCTTCGTAGAGATCAGGACTCTGTCGCGCCTTCCCTTGACGGCTTCGCCGAGCACTTCCTCCGATGCTCCATTGGAATAGACATCGGCGGTATCGAACAGGTTGACGCCTGCCTCCATGCAAACATCGATCAGGCGTCGGGCTTCTGCGGCATCTGAGTTGCCCCAGTTGCTGAACAGCGGGCCGGAGCCTCCGAAGGTTCCGGTGCCGAGACTCAAGACCGGCACTTTCAGACCGGATTTGCCAAGCTGGCGATATTCCATGAGACTTTTCCTTTGTTGTTTCGAAATGGTCGTGGGCGGCGCGTAGCGGCGTGGCCTTCTGCCCGTCCATTCGTGATCTGACAGATGAAGACTGTGGTGTGTTGCAATCGCTGTCGTAAGATAGACGCCTGCAGTTCAATGAAATAGAATGCCGAAACTATTATCACTTGTGAGATGAAGTCATCATGGCGCGATTGGAGATCAACCGGGCAGGGGAGATGGAGATCTTCGTACGGGTCGTTGAGCTTGGTGGTTTTTCCCGCGCGGCGGCTGCGGCTAGCATGACGCCTTCCGCCGTGAGCAAGCTGATCGCACGGCTGGAAAGCCGCCTTGGTGCGCGCCTGCTCAACCGTTCCACCCGTCAGCTTCAGATCACCCCCGAGGGCTGCGCCTTTTATGAGCGGGCCACCCGTATCCTCGCCGATCTTGAAGAGGCCGAACGCGCCGCCGGGGAAGGTGAACGGCCTCTCGGCCGCGTGCGGATCAACACCAGCGCATCCTATGCAGCGCATATTCTTGCACCCATCCTGCCACGGTTTCTGGCGCTCCATCCAGGCATTACGCTTGATATCGTCCAGACGGATCTGGTGATCGACCTGCTTGCGGAACGCACGGATGTGGCCGTGCGCGCGGGACCACTGAAAAGCTCAACGCTTGTCGCCCGCAAGCTCGGTGAGACGAGAATGATCATCGCGGCCTCTCCTGATTATCTGGAGCGTTATGGCACGCCGCAGACAATAACCGATCTCGAAGATCACAACCGCCTCGGTTTTGGCTACACCCGGTCCGTCGACGGCTGGCCGTTACGGAACGACGGAAAGACCGTCGTCATTCCGGCCACGGGACGCGTGCAGGTGAGCGATGGCGAGGGGCTTCGCCGTCTTGCCCTTGCCGGCGTCGGTCTGGTTCGCCTTGCGGCTTTTACCGTGCGGGAGGATATCGCCGCCGGCCGTCTGATACCGGTCCTCGATCATCTCGATACGGGTGAAACGGAGATGTTTCATGCCGTCTATGTCGGCCAACGGGGACCGCTTCCGGCACGTATTCGGGCGCTGCTCGATTTTCTCGGCGAGTATGGGCGGGTGAAGTGACGTTCCGCGTGCCACAAAAGGCGTGAGTGGAATTAAGGCCTCGGACTGCCGGAAAACGGTAGCAGCCTGAGGAGCGAAGGCTATCGTTTCGGCCCTGAGAGTGTGAAAGCACCAGCCGATTCCAGCCTTATACGCGTCTCGCCAGCAAGTGTGCTTGGTATCGCACCGCAAAGGCTACCCGTCGTCACGACATTGCCAGCCTTCAGCATGTCGCCGGTGTTGAATGCCGAATTGGCGAAGGCGACAAGCGGCGCAAGCGGATCGCCATTCGGATGCTTTCCCTTGGCGTCGAACATCGACACCGGTCCCTCGCTAACGGTTAGGTGCGGCAGGTTCTCGCCGTTCCCGGTAAAGACCTCCACGATGCCTTCGTCCAGTTCCGGGCCGATGACGAAGCCGTGGTTGGCAAGGCGATCCGCCAGAAAGAGCGGAAACGGAACCTGGTTTTTCTCCACCAGCCTGTAGCGAAGAAGTTCGGCGCCAAGGTGAACCTTGTCGATAAATGCCGTCAGATCGGCCCTTGTCATCCGCCCAGCGGTTGAAGCAGGGATGTCGGCGGAAAGCGTGAAGCAAATCTCGACTTCGACACCTTCGGTGCCATCTTGAGGAAAACAAGCGAGATTGGCGTCGTCGACCCTGACACAATCGAAAATCGGCGCCCCAACAGCATCACCATCCCGCCGGATCCCCAATTTCCAGCCGGCGACCGGCGTCGCCCAGTTTCCAGCAAAAGCCCGCTGAACCGCCATGGCCTCTGAAAGGCTGCCGGGAACGAGTCCCTCCGCTTCAAGCTCCGCCAGAGGAATTCTCGCGCCCTCTCGGCTTGCCTCTGCAAAGTTCTCCGCCAGTTTTCCGATCGCCGTCATTCCGCTCATGTCTCCTGATGATCTCATGCGCGAGATGCTGTCACGAGTTGACGCAGTCTGCCAAGGCCATCAATGCCCAGTTGGTGTCCGATTTCGCGGAGGGCGATTCTTGAGCATCGCTGCGGAATAGTGAGTAAGCGGCAAGGAAACCCCATCTGGCGCGGCTGATGCTGAGTAGGGTATTTCGGGCGTAGGAGTTCTCTGAATGTGAGGATCTATGTCTAGACCTGCGGCTAGCCTTGGGTTGATGCGAATGATCGAGGCGGTGCCCGATCGCCTTGACGGGTCGCCGCGACAGTTGCGGCGGTTCTGGTCCGACGAATTCAAGGCCACAGCGGTTGAGCAGGCTTGTCAGCCCGGTGTGAACATGTCGGCAGTGGCGCGGCAGATCGGGATCTTGCCGTCTCAACTCTACCGCTGGCGTAGAGAATTGTTGGGCAGTGATGAGCCTGGACAAGCACCAGCGGCAGTTGATCCGCAGAGCGTCGCACCTGACCCCGACCCCGTCGTCGAAATCGTCATTGACGGTATCGTCGTGCGGGCCGGCCGGCATGTCGAAGAAGTGCATCTGCAGCGTGTCATCCGAGCGGTTCGCTCAGCATGATCCCCGCAGGTGTAAAGGTCTTCCTCGCCAGCCATCCCATCGACTTCCGCAAAGGGCCGGACAGCCTGCTGTCGCTGGTGCGCGATGCTGGCAGTGATCCGTTCAACGGCTCGCTTTATGTCTTCCGGGCCAAACGGGCCGACCGGATCAAGATCGTCTGGTGGGATGGATCCGGGGTCTGCCTCTACTCGAAGCGGTTGGAGAAGGCGCAGTTCTGCTGGCCGCGGATAGGCCACAACCGAGTCCAGCTCAACCATGCCCAGCTCATGGCGCTCGTTGACGGCATGGACTGGAAACGGGTGCGCTCGGTGGCGGTGAAGCCGCCGGAGATTGTTGGGTAAATGCCTGCGGCAAAGTGAATCACCCGCCTGAAAGGGCAGGCAAACCGGAGCAAAATATGCTCTGGTAGACGTCATGACGCCGCCCGATCTGCAGCTCCCGGATGATGTAGATACCCTGAAAGCCATGGTTCTTGCCATGGCCGAGAAGGCCGCGCGCACCGATGCTCTTGAGAGCGAGGTCGCAGACCTGAAAGCCAGAAACGCCGATGCTGATGAACGCATCGAACGACTGACCCAGATCCTGAAAGCCTTCGATCGTGCCCGCTTTGGCCGGCGATCGGAAAAGCTCGGCTCTCCAGGCATCGATGATGAGCAGCAGGCCTTTGTCTTCGAGGAAATCGAGACCGGCATCGCGGCGATCCGAGCCAAGGTGAACAAGGGTGCCGCCCATACCGAAAAGCGTCCGCCGCGACCGCGCAAGGGCTTTGCTCCTCATCTGGAGCGGGTCGAAGTGGTGATCGAGCCGGATGAACTGCCCGAACACATCGGCAAACAGAAGGTGCTGATCGGAGAAGACGTCTCGGAGCGACTGGACGTCGTGCCGGCGAAGTTCCGCGTCATCGTCACCCGCCGACCGAAGTATGCCTTCAAAGATGAAGACGGTGTCATTCAGGCAGCCGCACCCGCGCACATCATCGAGGGCGGCATTCCGACGGAAGCGCTTCTCGCCCAGATCGCGGTCTCGAAGTATGCCGATGGCCTTCCGCTCTATCGGCAGGAGGCAATCTATGCCCGCGACAAGGTCGAGCTTGACCGGAAGCTGATGGCTCAATGGATGGGCAAGCTCGGCTTTGAACTTGATATCCTGGCCGACTACATCCTCGCCGAGATCAAGAAGGCTGAGCGTATCTTCGCTGACGAGACAACGTTGCCGACACTCGCGCCCGGATCCGGATCGGCCAGGACGGCCTGGCTATGGGCTTATGCCCGGGATGACAGACCCTTTGGTGGCAGTAGCCCGCCGATGGTTGCCTATCGCTTCGAAGATAGCCGTGCTGGCGATCGGGTCGCCCGGCATCTGAGTGGCTATCGCGGTATTCTGCAGGTTGACGGACATGGTGCCTATAACAAGCTTGCCAGATCTGACGGAGGCAATGACGGCGTGATGCTGGCCTACTGCTGGTCCCATAGCAGGCGCAAGTTCTACGAGCTCCACGCCTCAGACAGCTCCAGGATCGCCACCGAGACGGTGGAACTGATGGCGAAGCTCTGGCAGGTGGAAGAAACGGCCCGCGGCCAAAGCCCTGACGCCCGTGTCGCCGCGCGCCAGGCGACATCTGCTGCGGTTGTCACGGAGCTCTTCGCCCTCTGGCAGAAGACGCTACCGCGGATCTCCGGCAAGTCGAAGCTGGCCGAGGCGATCCGCTATACCACCTCGCGTCGCTCCATCTTCGAGCGCTTTCTCACCGACGGCCGCATCGAGCTCGACAACAACATAGTTGAGCGCGCAATCAGGCCCCAGACAATTACGAGAAAGAACAGCCTCTTCGCCGGCAGCGATGGCGGCGGCAGGACATGGGCGACAATCGCGACGCTGCTGCAGACTGCAAAGATGAATTCTGTCGATCCCCAGGCCTGGCTGACGCAAACACTCGAGCGCCTCGCAAATGGCTGGCCTAGTAGCGAAATCGATGTCCTTATGCCGTGGAGCTACAAGGCCTGAACGGCCTCAGCTTGCCGCTTACAATAGTGACGACTTTTTTCAACGACATGAGGCAGCCGGCCAATCATCATTCTCGTACGGCTAAGGGCGGGCAGAACAACGGTGGATCGTGACGTTTTGATGAGGGAAGCACGAGAACCACAAATCGTGTCGTGGCAAATGCGTTCCAATCATCTTTTCATTAAGAGAAGTAAAGCCGAGCGGCATTGCCGCTCGATTTCCTTTTTTGATTACGCGACGTCCGCTTCGAACTGGATGCTGTGGAGGCGCTTGTAGAGACCGTCATTGGCCAGCAATTCACGCCGGCTGCCCTGTTCGACCACTTCACCGTTGTCCATGACGACGATCTTGTCGGCGCGATTGATGGTGGAAAGACGGTGAGCGATGACGATAGAGGTTTTGTTAAACGTCAAACGCTCCAAGGCGTCTCGGACAAGAGCTTCCGACTCTGAATCCAGCGCGCTCGTCGCTTCATCGAGAATCAGAATATCCGCGTCTCGCAGCATTGCACGAGCAATAGCCACACGCTGTCTCTGGCCACCGGACAGCCCGGAGCCGTTCTCTCCGAGCTTGGTGTCGTACCCATCCTGCATCTTCATGATGAAATCATGCGCATTTGCGGCCTTGGCGGCAGCGATGATCTCTTCCTCCGTCGCATTGTCACGACCGACCGAGATGTTGTGCCTGATGGTGCCAGAGAACAGGAAGGTTTCCTGGCCCACGTAAGAAACATGTTCGCGCAGGCTAGCAAAGGAAACGTCGCGCAGATCCATACCATTGATTTCAACGGAGCCGTTCTGCGGGTCGTAAAGGCGCATCATGAGGTTGATGATGGTAGATTTGCCGCTGCCAGAAGGGCCTACCAGCGCAGTCATTTTACCTCCTTCGAAGAGGACGCTGACATCCCTGAGAACCGGCTGGCCTGAAACGTACTCGAAGCTTACATTCTTGAACTCGACATCGCCACTTGCCTTGGGGAGCGGCATGGCATCCTTTTTTTCTGCGAGTGTCAGCGGCGCGTCCAGCACTTCGAACATCATGCGCACTCCGATCATCCCGCCCTCGATCTGCACGCGCATGCGAGCCAGACGTTTTGCCGGTTCGTAAGCGAGAAGTAGTGCAGTGATGAACGCCATTAGATCACCTGGCGAGCCGCCTTTCTCAAGGACTGTGTATCCAGAGACGGCGATAACCACCGCGATCGCAAGGCCTGACAAAGTTTCCATGATGGGACTTGTCGCTGCTTCGAGCTTCGCAATGCCGTTGGCGCGCTGCTCGACATCTGAGACCGCCTTATTCATACGCTGGCGCATAAGCTTCTCCAGGGAGAACGCCTTGATGACGCGCACGCCGATGCTCGTTTCCTGGACCACGTTGACGATTTCACCGAGTGAAGCGAGTTCTGCTTCCATGATCTTGCGCACGCGGCGCAGAACGAGGCGCACGCTAAAAATGGCGAGTGGTCCAATAATCATCGAAATAGCGCTCAACAGAAAATTTTGAGCGAACATTACAATGATTAACCCGAGAAGCGAAAAGAGGTCGCGTACGAACGACGTTACAATTGTGTCTATGACGCTACGAGCTGATTGAGCATTATAGGTAACACGGACCAGCAATTCAGAAGACGGCAAATTCTGAAAAAAGGAGACCCCTTGTTTCAAAAGTCGGTCGTAAATTCTGCGCTGCTGCTCGGCCACAATGCTGTTGCCAGCTTTGCTCAGGTAGTAGCTCTGCACAAAGGTCGCGAGTCCCTTGACTATAAATATAACCGCGACGGCAAATGCAATTTCGAGAACAACGTCGAAACCCTGCTTCAAATAAACACTGTTGACGATATCGCGCATAATCCATGCACTAAGAGATGTCATGCCGGCAACTACCAGCATAGCCACGATTGCCGCGGAGTACCAACCAACGTGCTTTTTGAAATTTTCTTTAAAAAGTCGCGTCAGCAACTTCTTGTCGTTTGGCGACAAAAACGATCCGATCACAGAAACATCCTTATTTGACGTCGACGCTCACGCAGATTTTCCATCGCACATTCAGCCGCTTGTTGTTTGTGCGGAATGGCTTTCCAGTTTCCAATCACTGCCATGCCACGCCCGATAGTTTTTTGTCACGCGCTTGAGCGGAATGCGCAGAAAAGCTCACCGGAATTAGAAACCTATATGGCTTCATCCAGATCACGCCAATAAGCCTAGGGGCCCAAAGTGTCAACATTGCGCTTTGATGCCCTTGAAACGCTCATTGCGGGGCCGCCAAGAGCAGTGTCGTGACTTCAAACTCTTGGGCTGCGGCTGAACTAAGTGGGTGTTGGCTTGTCTCCCAGTTGTCGTGATCAGGGGTACTTTTCTGTAGCAAGCCTATTGCTGACGGTTCATTAGGTAATTTATTTTATTTTCAATATTAATGAGGCGCGTACGTATTTCCGGCGCCAGAGCCGCCGTTCGATCGCTTTCTTTCTCTGTTGCGACGCCCAGCTTAATTGCCTCCAATGCCGAAGCGAGAGGCCGCAGCTCCTCCATAGTGAATGCGTGGCGGCTACTGATATCCCAGGACGACTGGTAGTTAACCACCCTATCATTCAAGGCGTCGCGAACCAAAGTCTTGTATCGATCCATCGTCAGCCTTTTATGTTTTCTTAGATTTGCGCTGCGAGATGCGATATTGGCGATCATATCGGCGATTTTGGCAAAAGCTTCAGGCTCTGGCGTTCCTACTGACAATACCTCTGCGAGGAAGCCCTTCGTCGTGGATCCGCGCGAATCATGAGAGATCGCTATTCCTGGTACACCCAGAGATGCAGCGACACCCACGCCGTGGACGCGCGGGCCAACCACGAGATCGAACTGAGAATATATGTTGTAATAATCGTTGGAGTCGAATGAATATTCGATTTCCATGTCAGGGAAATCGCGCCTAGCCAGCGGAATTTCGTCGATATAGTGACATACGATCGAAAACTGATATTGACCTGCATAGTGCGATAACATGCGCCGATACAGTGAGTTCGTGTATTCATAGGCGTCAGACGAGAATCCGTTCCAGATAACTGAATCGGCCGCGGTGGCGTGGTAAATCAACGCAATTTTCTTTACCGTCTGGATATTGCGCTCTTGGTTGAATTCGGCGCTGAGCAAGGCGGGACAAGGAATTTCCTCGGCAGAAAAACCTTGGTTCGACACAGCCTTGAAAGTATTATGGTCTCTCACCGTCAGTAGCTTTGATTTTGAAATTACCTCGCGATAGCTTTCGTGGTAAATGTCGCAGTTGCCGCCAACGCCGATAATCATAACCGGCAAATTGTAGCGTAATATCGAGGAATAGAGATCGGTCATTTTCGCGCTACACCACTCCGGAGTGCCCGACATAATGACCCAGTCGACAAACTCACAGTTCGTGTCGGGTTTCAGAGAGTTGTCAAAAAATCCGAGTTTGAGGTTTGCTTCTAAGTCGACAAAGTCGACCTGAGAGTTGAAATCGCTGGGCAGCTTCGATGTTCTAAAGAGCTGGCGGTCCTGATGCGAGGGACGGATGTCTGGATTTCTGTTGTAAATGACAGGACAGTGGTCAACCTCCAGTTCTTTCAGCACATTTCTGACACCTTGCAAGATGAATTCATCGCCAGGGTTCCACTGCCGGGTTGTCGAAAAAATGATGTTTAGCTTTTTCATTGGAATAAACTCCCTCATCAAATCCTATCGAGCAGAACGGCAAGGTCGCCGTTTTAAGCGTCCAGCAAACCTTGCACGCCGGCGTTGGATCGATTCAACGGGCTGCGTCGGTCCTACCGCAAAGCGCTGCTTCAATACGGATTTCCCAATTATCTCTCACATTCAGCGTTCTTGGATTTTCAAACCGGGGAGGGCAACCACGAGAATTAACCCATAAGTTTTATCGCGGAGCAGTTGCGTCGCTGGCTCCTCAACTGATTGACGATTTTCTGGGACTTAGCCTGTTGAGGGTAATAATCAATTGGAACGTGCCGCTTCGACAGTTTGGTAGCTGCGCGATTGACAAGCCTACCGGCGGAAATCTATATCGGCCCAATGTTGCGAGGGCTATCGCCTGGCACGTTTTGGCGTTGGCGAGGTTGCACTATTCCATTCGCTGGTTCAGGAACAATTTTGTTCGCAGCCCCGATGATGGTCGTCGGGCCACTTCAAAGCAGGCAGGTCAGTGAATGCCCGATGTTTTTTTTGATCTATCCGAACTATATTTGAATTCTGGCGTGAAGTTCAAATATTATGGTATCGCTCGCACGGTGATGGAAGTGGCTTATGAGCTGACGAAGCTTGACGCATCAGTTCGATACGTCATTTATTCGCCATTGCACCGACGGTTTTTCGAAGTTTTTCCTCGCGTGGGTGATGCGTCGCCGACTGGCGTACTTGATCCTAATCTTCCAACTTCGGCTACGCCGCTGCGTCTTCGCCAGAATATCTATGATACAAACGCCGTAAAAAAGACGTTTTACAAGCTGCTGCATAAGATCGTTCAATATCGTAATCGTAAGCGCTGGGCCACGGTTCCTGAGGGGGCCGCCAAAGATGTCGATCTACATGAGCAAATTCTGGTTGCGCTAGGGCGTCCGAAGATTATGTCTGACTATCTGATGGCTCTCGCAGAAAGCGGCACGAAGCCTATTTTTATTCCTCTGCTTCACGACATGATACCTTTGCATGATTTCAGTCACCGAAACCAGTTTTCATTCCCTAGAAACTTTATCTACGACAATCAGGTCGCGATCAATGCGGCATCAATGATCTTGACTAACTCCGAGTTCACGGCCGCTGAAGTGAAGCATTTCTCCAAGGTTGGGACGCTGCCCCCCGTACCGAATGTTATCGCTGTTCCTCTCTGCCATGAATTGCGGCCTACTAATGAGCCCGTCGAGAAACGTGGTCCGGAAAAGCCGTATCTCCTATGCGTCGGCATATACAACGGACGGAAGAATCTGGAGTGCGTCGTCGAGGCTATGCTCTTGCTGCATCGGCGAGGCGTTTCTGTTCCTGAGCTCGTGTTGGCAGGGGCGCGCCGGAAGAGGGTGGAGAAATTTCTGAAGAAAGAGAAATTTGCCCCTTTGTTCACGAAATTTCACTTTGTCTTCAACCCGAATCAGGCGGAGTTGCGGTCGCTTTACGAAAAAGCCTATGCTCTTCTTCTGCCCAGCCGAATGGAAGGTTGGGGGCTTCCCGTCAGTGAGGCATTATGGTGCGGAACTCCTGCCTTAGCCGCAGATGTCCCTGCTTTAAGGGAAGCGGGGGGCGATTGGGCTCGCTACTTCGACCCCGAGAGCCCGGAGGAGCTAGCGACCCAACTAGAGACTCTGATTGAAAATCCGGCGGAATATGCAGCATTGAAAAAAAATATCGAACTATCCAAGCCACAAATGCGCACTTGGAAGGACGTTGCAGTTGACCTGCTTGAAGCAACAAAAAAGAGCATGCTAATTAAGTAGAAATTGCACTAATTTAAACGTGTTCTTCCGTATTATTTTTGGTTGGAGTCGTTTCGGGATGTTGCATCTGATTTTCGGGTCCGCTATCGCTCATTTCTGGAGAGTATATTTGAGATTTATTCTCGGGAATTGAGCGCGCACACATGTATTCGCTGGAGAAAAGTTTGCGAAATATTCTCGAAACCTGAGTGTGGGGTCGGATGTTGGGCGCAATGTTGGTGAATAGAAGGTAGATCGATTCGCCTGAATCGTTGTGTGGGTGTGGGGGGGCTCTGTCGATTTAGAGCGATTTTTTGGCATTGTCGTTTATGTGTTCTCTGGATCATATGAATGAATGGACAGGAAGAGTAGCTGGTGATGTTGGACTATTTGAGGTTTTCTGAGGTTAAAGTTCTCTGCATCGGTGACGTCATGCTGGATTGCTTTATTTCTGGTGATGTGGGTCGCATTTCGCCAGAAGGTCCAGTCCCCGTCATGTGCGCGCGGTCAGAAGAGTATTTTGCAGGCGGCGCCGCGAATGTTGCTCGCAATATATCATCTCTCGGCGCAAGTTGTACCCTGCTGGGGGCGATTGGCAGAGACAGCAACGGAAGCAAGCTGCTTGAGCTCTTGAATGCCGTTCATGATGTGTCAGCGGAGTTTGTCACGCTGGATAAACGTCCGACAACCATCAAGACACGCTTTTTAGGCCATGGCCAGCAAATGTTGCGCGTCGATTTTGAAGACGCCTCTCCAATTTCGTCAGAAGAAGAAGATCGAGTTATCTCAACCGCAACATCACTGATCAGCTCGCACAGTGTTGTCATTCTCTCAGACTATGCCAAAGGGCTCTTAAGCGAGAGGGTTGTCAAAGCTGTTATTGCGGCCTGCCGGTCTGAGGGAAAGCCAATTATTATCGACCCCAAGACTTCCGATTTCTCTCGGTATGCCGGGGCCGCGATTGTAACGCCCAATCAAAAGGAAACGCAGGCTGTGACGGGTCTGTGGCCAGATACCGACCAGGAAGCGGAATTGGCCGGCGAACTGATTCTGTCTCGCTTTGACATCGAGGCGGTCCTCATTACGCGTGCTGAGAAAGGAATGACGCTTATTGAGCGGGATCATCAGCCTTTCCACATCCGCGCAGACGCGAAAGAGGTTTTCGATGTTGTCGGCGCGGGGGATACGGTGATTGCAGCACTCGCAGTCGGCCTTGGTTCACATATTTCGCGCGCTGAAGCGGCGCGCGTCGCAAATGCTGCCGCTGGTATTGTAGTGGGGAAAAAAGGCACGGCGACCGTCTCTGTTGCGGAGCTTCGAGATGCATTGTCTCATGATACTTCATCCGGTGAGGTAAGTCCGTCGGATAAACTTGTTGCCTGGAACGATATTCAAGCGCTAACAGAAGATTGGCGAAGCGATAATCTGAAAGTGGGCTTCACCAATGGCTGCTTCGATATCCTGCACGTTGGACATATCAGGCTTTTGCAATATGCACGAGATAATTGCGACCGGCTGGTCGTAGGTGTGAATTCAGATAGCTCGGTAAAGCGCCTCAAGGGAACGGCGCGGCCGATAAATACCGAATTTGATAGGGCGGAATTGTTGGGCGCCCTTGCTTTTGTCGACGCAGTGGTGGTGTTTGAAGACGACACGCCGCTTGAACTCATCCAAATGATACGTCCTGATGTGTTGGTAAAAGGTGCGGACTACACGATTGATAAAATTGTCGGTGCCGACGTCGTCATGGCGGCTGGCGGCAAGGTTGTGACGTTCGAGATAGTACCGGGGAAAAGCACGACGGCGACAATAGCGCGGAGCCAGGAAAGGGCAGTTTGATGTATATTGTAACTGGGGCGGCTGGATTTATTGGGTCAAACATTGTGGCTGATTTGGAAGCGGCGGGTCTGGGACCAATCGCTGTGGTTGACTGGTTCGGGCGCGGTGACAAGTGGCGCAACCTAGCGAAGAGGAACATCGCGGCTTATGTTTCTCCTGAGGGGTTGCAGGAGTATCTTCGCGGCCTAAAGATGGAAGTTAAGGCTGTGATCCACATGGGCGCGATCTCGGCCACGACTGAAGCTGACGTAGACAGACTGATCGACCTAAACATTAACTATTCAGTTATGTTGTGGGATTGGTGCGCTGAGCATGGTGTCCCATTCATTTACGCATCTTCCGCTGCGACCTACGGCGGAATCGAGGATGGATTTGATGATAATGAGTCATCCGCCGCTCGAGCGGGCCTGGCACCGTTAAATGCGTATGGCTGGAGCAAAAAAACGACAGATGATATTTTTGTCGAACGTGTCGCCCGAGGTGAGAACGCTCCCCCCCAGTGGGTTGGTCTGAAATTCTTTAATGTGTATGGCCCCAACGAGTACCACAAGGATGACATGCGCAGCGTAGCTTGCAAGCTCTTTGACGTTGTGCAGACGACGAATGAGGTCTCCCTATTCAAATCCTATCGGCCTGACATCGCGCATGGCGAACAACGTCGCGACTTTGTCTATGTTAAAGACTGCACGTCTTTCATTCTTTGGCTTTTGCACAATAGAAACCGGAGTGGGATATTCAACTGCGGATCCGGCAAGGCGAGGTCGTTCGCAGATATCGTCCACGTCATGGGGGACATTTTAGGCAAGAAACTCAATATAAACTTCATTGAAATGCCGGAGGCCATTCGTGGAAAATATCAGTATTTCACGGAGGCAAATATGTCGAAAGTGGCATCGATAGGCTATAACGGCCCGCAGTCGTCCCTGGAAGAAGGGCTACATGACTACATTAATAGTTATCTACGGCATGACGACAGGTATCGGTAAACTCAATACGTAGTGTGCGAGAAACCTTTAATTCGAAGTGGACATCTATCTTTGGTGGAAGCCCGTTCGACCAAAAAAATTTCGGTGGCAAGATTATCCATCTTCCAATTAATTTAGCCGGACAGTAAGTAGGGAAAACCGTCAATGGTGCAGCCGGGTTTTGATTCCGCCCAGAGTGAGTATCTGGACCTTAAGAAATGGCTTTTCGAAGCGGCACTTCCTTTGTGGTCTTCGTTCGGGCGAGACGATGTTAATGGCGGCTTTTTTGAGAAAATCGACAAAAACGGAGTTGCTGTGGAAGCTGCTCGCAGGACGAGAGTCGTCTGCCGCCAAATCTACAGCTTTTCTGCTGCGAAGAAGATGGGCTGGTCAGGCGACGCAGAAGGCTTGGTTCAGCACGGGTGGAGTTTTCTTCGACGCCACTGTTTTAACGCAAACGGAACGCTGATTGCGACTGTGGACGCGGCTACCGGGTCAAAGAAGACCTCGTTTGATCTTTATGATCATGCTTTTGCATTATTTGGCTTGAGTTATGTCGCTGAGACTCTCAAAAGCGCAGAGAATGCCGCAGATGACGCTCTGGGTTGTCTCGAGGCGATGATCTCCGGGTGGAAACATCCGATCGCGGGTTTCGAAGAGGCGATTCCCCCCATCGTGCCACTTCGGTCAAATCCGCATATGCATCTTTTTGAGGCTTTTATTACCTGGCTGGAAAATCCGCTCGTTAAGAATTCCGATCGCTGGCTCTCTTGTCTAAATGAGATCGGAGACTTGTGTCTGTCTGCATTTATATCCAATGAAAATGGATCGCTTCGTGAGTATTTTAATCACGACTGGTCAGTGATGCGTGACAACTCTCTGGCGCCTGTCGAGCCCGGGCACCAATTCGAGTGGGCTTGGCTGCTCACAAGGTGGGGTAAAATGGCTGGGCGGAAGGATGCCCTGATTGCGGCTCGCAGACTGGTGGAGATTGGCGAAAAAGGTGTCGACGAATCGCTTTCATTGGCTCGAAATGGCCTTGATTTCAGCTTAAATCCGTTAGATAGAGCTTTTCGTTTATGGCCGCAAACGGAGCGGATCAAGGCTTGGCTTATGATGGCCGAAACGGCGATCACGCCGGAAGATAGAGAGAATGCTTATGCGAAGGTCGCCGACGCAGCCTCTGGTCTGAAACGTTTTTTCAGCGACGTTCTGCCTGGCCTCTGGGTTGACCGTTTTGACGAAAACGGAAATGTGGTAGAAGAACCCGCACCAGCGTCCTCTCTTTACCATATCGTCTGCGCCATCGAGGAAATGCATAGACTGCTGGAGCCTCATACGCAAAGCGTGCCCGGGCTTTTTCTGGACCGTGATGGCGTTATCATCGAAGATACCGGATATCCGAGTAAAGTGGAGGACGTTCGGCTGATCCCCGGAGCCGCGGAGGTTATAAGCTCTTTTAGAGAGCGAGGATACCGCGTATTTGTCGTAACAAATCAGTCTGGCATAGGACGTGGTTATTACGATGATCTCGACTACATCATTTTGAAGGCGCATATCGGGAAGTTGCTCCGGAAAGAGGGAGCTTATATCGATGATGAGCGCCTTTGTCCTTTTCACGAAAGCGCCACCGTTGAAAAGTATCGGGGCAATCACTATTGGAGAAAGCCGTCTCCAGGGATGATTGAGGATATTGTCGTCCGGTGGAACATAGACCGAAAGCGAAGCGTGCTTATTGGCGACAAATTATCTGATATTGAGGCGGCAAAGGCAGCTAAAATAGACGGTCGTCATTTTTGCGGCCAAAATTTGATGCATTTCGCCGAAAAAGAAAACATTCTATGATGGGAAATGTTTTGAAGGGTTCGCGCGGGATAACCAAGGCATGAAAGAAGGCGTTTCCTATGAAGCTTTCGAGGCCTATCTGTCGCAACAGCGTTGTCCCGATTATAGCGGCCCAGCGACATATAAGGTGCTTTTCTGTGCGCTCACCGATGAGTTGAAAGAGTCGCGTGTCGCCGCGCTGTTTGGTTCGTGGTCAGAAAGCGAAATTGATTGGATAACGGCTCAAGGCTGGACAGCGGACGCAGGCGAGAATCCTGATATTTTGGCAGAACGCCCAGATGACCGCAAGAGTTCGGCCGCCAATCTGGTGATTTGCCGACTGATGGATGCGCCACTTGATTCGAAGATCGCGTATCAGATTGTTTCTAAAGCACATGGTCGCCTTTCTGACGGGGGCGTCCTTATTTTGGAAATAATGAGGTCGAACGGTGATGTTGCTGCGTCGCACGCGCGAAATTTTCCCTCTTCCGAAATTGTCCCCGAATTCATCGTGGCTGAAGCCGGACGGTATTTAGGTTTTTCTTCAATCGAGACACGTTACTTTCCAACCGGCCTAGTTGGAGAGGCTGACACGAGCTTTGTAGCTGCGGTTATTTTGCAGAAGTCATATGCTCACGGAAACAATCCCATCTCGGTTGTCGGGCGGGCAATCAATTCAATGAACGGATATACTGGTTTAAGAGCTGCAACCCACTCTCAAGAGACCGAAGTGCTTCACCGCGAAGAATTACTGTCTGCAATACGAGACTGGCGCAGTCAGTCGAAGATGAGCGCGGATGTAATTGCGGAACTATCGAGCGCTGCATTAGAAGCAGGGAGTGTTTCCCATCGCCTGTCAAAAGCAGAGCGCCGTATACGACGATTGACTTGGCAGACTGCGATATTCCTGCCTCTGACTTACCCGCTATCTTTGGTGATATCGGGAGCCGCCGGATTGGTGGCGCGGATCAAGGATAAAAGACGCAAAGGTCGCTTTGAACCAAAAAAAAAACTCCCATCTGACCAACGAGAAATCTATGACCGGAAGATAGTAACATCGTCGCCGCATGCTGGGTATTTTGCCGGCAGTTCGGAACCTAAAATACTTATCGTAAAACTGGATCATATAGGCGATTTCATTTTGTCTTTGCCCGCCATTAGGGTCCTAAAGGACGCGTGGCCGCACGGGCATTTCACGATTGTCTGTTCACCGACCAACTCTGGTTTGGCCAAAGCGTGTGGTTACTTTGATGAAGTGAGAGAGTATAATTTTTTTGCGCAGCTTTCGCAGGACGTGAAAAAAGCTGACATGTCTAAATTCTCCAGGATCAGGGATGTCGTTGGTGAGGTTTACGACATCGCAATCGATCTTAGGCATGACCAAGATACGCGACCAACATTGGCTTTTGTTGATGCAAAGATTAAGGCGGGGTATCAGACGCACGGGAAGCAGTTTGTTCCACTCGATGTCTCGCTTCCTCCTATTCCCGAACGTTCCGGCCTTCACAAAAGCCCTCATAATATCCGCAGGCTAATGTTGCTTTGCAGCCACGTTGTAAACTCAGTGAAGCCGTTGATGTTCGATGCGGGAAGTGCTTTGGTGTTGGCCGGGCGTGAGGCGCCTCTGCCGAACGGAGAAAAATATGCAATTTTAGCACCTGGTGGTGGCACACTGGCCAAGAAGTGGCCAGCTGAAAGATTCGCCGAACTGGCTGTTCGAATAGCCCAGCATCATGATCTAAAAATTGTCGTCTTGGGCGGCGCGCAGGAAAAAGAATATGGTGAAGCGGTATCGAGAGCGCTCCCCGCAGGACAGGTATTTGACCTAACAGGAAGTCTTCCTCTTGTCGACATGGCGAAAGTCTCAGCGGGTGCAACGATATTTGTTGGGAGCGATACGGGTGCGACGCAGCTAGCGGCTCTTTTAGGTACCCCTACCGTTGCAGTGTTTAGCGGCGTCGCAGATGTGAACCTGTGGCAGCCAGTCGGCATGAGAGTGGAAGTCGTGAGGCGACCAATTCCTTGTTCCCCGTGTTATATCGCGAAATTAGAGAATTGCGTGCAAGGTCATGCGTGTATGAACGACATTCAGGTGGATCACGTCTACAAGTCGGTAGAGAGCTTGATCTCTACAACTGAGTGAAGCTGCCTCAGGTTGATTCAGCCGTAAATATCTTGAAAAAGTATAGAGAGTGTGTGGTGGCAGTTTTCAAAGCAATCGAAAAAAAGCTGAGACATGCGTATAAACGACGCAAACTCGCATCGTCCGGTATCGTTGAAAATGACGGCGGAGCCATACTGGTAACAGGAGGCTTAGGCGATCTCATTGTGATCGCGCGGTTCATGCGCGATCTCCTGGAGCATTTGGGCGGCGGGTCGTTTTCGATTTTTTACAGTTCGCCAACGGTGGCGGATATGGTTTTCAGAAGTGTACCGGGATTTTCCGGTGCGTATCCGTCCCACTTTTTCAAATATGCTAAAGATGTCTATCTTTACGGGCTCAAGATAAATCAGTTTATATATGTCGAGAAATGGCCGGGTCATCGTGCGATGACACTTGCTGATCCAAAAATATATGAGCTTGTAAGAATACTTGAGGCTTATGAGAAGAAGATGGAGCCGCTTCATGTTGTGCGTATGCATCATCCTTTTCTTGATGGCACTTTAGGCAGATATGCGGCGATCAAAGGCCGCTCGCGGAACGACTTTCTCCATTATGCAGCCGGTATTCCATATGGTGGTGATACATTATCTCTCAGTGGCGATGGCACAATTCTAGCCCGACATGGTCTCGTCTCCGGCAGATACATCACGATTCACAATGGATATGATGAGGCGATGCAAGGCCCGCCCGGCCAGCGGGCCACCAAGGCCTATCCGGGATGGGGCGATGTGGTTTCCTATTTGCTGGAAAAATTTGGCGGGGACTTGAAGGTTGTTCAAATAGGTACAGAGAAGACCAGTGCGCCTATTGCCGGTGTAGATGTCAACCTGATTGGAAAGACTTCATTAAAGCAGGCACTGGGACTTCTCGAGAATACCGCGTTTCATTTGGATAATGAAGGAGGATTTGTACATGCTGCAGCTGCGTTTGGGAAGAAGAGCTGCGTCGTGTTCGGGCCGACATCGGTAGATTTTTTTGGTTATCGATCAAATTTGAATTTCTCTCCTCTCCAATGCGGTGATTGTTGGTGGAGCGAAAAGACATGGATGATGGCATGTCCGAGAGGTGACACTTTGCCGGCTTGCATGTCGGCATATGATCCTCGGGTCCTAGCCGAGGAGATTTATCGTTGGTGGGCGGCCATGTAGATAACAATTCTGGTAGTAGACGCGAGCTCGACCCTACCGCCAGGCTAAATCCCAGGCCGCTCAGCTAAGCCACGGGCACAATTTTGATTTCCATATTTCGTCGACAAAAATAAGGTTACCGGAAGTAGCGAAATGGACGTAATATCCTGCTTTTGTCATAAGATGAAAAATTTCGTCTTTTTCACCACCAGCCCCGGAAAATACTACTTCCACGCATACAACCATAGGTCTGTGCCTGTTGAAATCAATGCTTCTGAGTATTTTGTGATCCAAGCCTTCAACATCAATTGACATGAACGCTGGGCACTTGCCGTTATAATGTTTATCAAGAATCTCACTTATGGTCGTAACTGGGATTTTTTCCACAGCAGTTATCGAAAACTGGGGATAGTCCCTTACGAAGCTCTCTGCCACTTCTCGCGAAAAAGAATTTCTACCGGATCGCTCGTCGATCATGTAAAAATCAAGTTCCCCGATTGCATCGCTCACGCCAATGTTTAAATTTATGTCTTCCGGGCGTGTGTCCTTAAATTCTGCTGCCAAAACAGGATTGGCTTCAATATTTATTCCTCTGGATCCTAGGCTATATAATAACGCGGTGTTACTTATATTTATAGGGTGGTGCGCACCTATGTCGATGTAGTCTGGTTTTTTTATGCCGAGATGGTGAAATATACTTGCTATTACTAAATCTTCTCCATGCTGACTATAGGTTGTTCCGCCGAATTGCTGATCTGGATGACCTTTCCAGAATACCGTGTGCGCCTCTTTTGCTGCTTCCGAGTGCTTGAAGGAGTTTTGTTCGCGTATGATTGCGTCCACCTTCGCTTCAATGTGAACAAGGCGTTCTTTCACGTCGTTAAAATATCCTTTTAACGAGTTAATGTAATTTCCGATCATGCAGTTTAGCTCCCCCTTATTATATGTAAACAACCAGTGATTGCGTGCGCAACGGGCAGTACCGATCGATATCGAAACCGTTTTTCCAAGTCAATATTAGGTTGTCTATATGTAAGCAGAGGAGGAAGCTAGCCTCAGAATCGGCGAGAATATCGACCGTCTCGGGTGATCAACCTTTAAATGCGGGTCATTAGGACAGCATTTTGACAGTCAAAACCATAAGCCGTGAATAGCCCTCAATAAGCACACGCCTCAAGGATGAACACGAGTTTGCCCCGGACGCCGAGCGACTGGAACGAAAAACTACTTCCACATCGCCCTCATCCGCGCACCCACATCAATTCGGATCTGCTGCGCGCTGCGTTCCGAAGCCGCGGCTGAGACCAATGGCCAAGTCATCGTCTCAAAAAACTGCAGCAATGTCGCCGGTATGAAGCGGGTTCTGGCGGCGTAAACATGCCGGTCACCCTGCTGACTCTGCCCGCCTGTGAAGAAGCGTTGCGGCGTGATCAGCGACAGGCTGTCCTTGGCGCGGGTCATGGCGACGTAGAGCAGCCGGCGTTCCTCCTCCAGTTCCTGGGTGGTGCCGACGCCGAGGTCCGAGGGGATGCAGCCGTCGACCACATTGAGGATGAAGACGGAGCGCCACTCCTGGCCTTTTGCCGAATGAATGGTGGAGAGGCTGAGATAATCCTCGTCGAGCAGCGGGACGCCGGCCTGATCGCTGGTGGCGTCCGGCGGATCGAGCGTCAGTTCGGTCAGGAAGCGTTCGCGTGAAGGGTACCCTCCAGCGATCTGCTCGAGCTGCAGCAGATCAGCCTTGCGAGTGTCCGCATCCTCATGCAGGCGTTCGAGATGCGGTTCGTACCACAGCCGAGCCCGCCCGATCTGGCCCGGCCAGTCATTCGGCGCCTGCCGCAGGCCCACAAGCATTTGTGTGAAGGCTCTCCAGTCATCGCCGGTCTTCGGCGGCGGCGGAATTTCGGCGAGGGCAAGCAGCGGCTCTGGGTCTGTCACAATCGTATCGAGAATATTGCCAGCCTTCTTCGGTCCGATGCCTGGCAGCATCTGCAGCAGCCGGAAACCGGCGACGCGGTCGCGCGGGTTCTGTGCGAAACGCAGCACGGCCAGCATGTCCTTCACATGGGCGCTGTCCAGGAATTTCAGGCCGCCGAATTTGACGAAGGGGATGTTGCGGCGGGTCAGTTCCACCTCGAGCGGGCCGCTATGGCTGGAGGTGCGGAACAGCACGGCCTGCTGTTTCAGCGTCATGCCGCTCTCGCGATTGGCGAGGATCTGGTCGATGATGAAATTCGCCTGCTCGGTTTCATCCTTTACCGTTACGAGCCTTGGGCGCTCGAGCGACACCCGTTCGGTCCACAGGTTCTTGGTGAAGCGCTCGCGCGCGAGATCGATGACCCCGTTGGCGGCTGCAAGGATCGGCTGCGTCGAGCGATAGTTGCGATCCAGCGTGATGATATCGGCCGCCGGGCTGAAGGAAGCCGGGAAATCGAGGATGTTGCGAACGGTCGCTGCGCGGAAAGAATAAATCGACTGCGCGTCGTCGCCCACCACGGTCAAGCCGCGGCCTCTGGGCTTCAGCGCCATCAGCACTGATGCCTGCAACCGGTTGGTATCCTGATATTCATCGACCATCACATGGTCGAAGCGGTTGCCTATATCGTTGGCCAGAACGGGGTCGCTGACCATCTGGGCCCAGTAGAGCAGAAGATCGTCGTAATCGAGCACGTTCTGGACCTGTTTGGCCTCGACATAGGCCGCGAACAGTTCCCTGAGTTCGCTTTCCCAGTTGGCAACCCAGGGATAATGCTGGCGCAAGATGTCCTTGAGTGGCGTCTGGGAATTCACGACGCGCGAATAGATCGCAAGACAGGTGCCCTTTGTCGGAAAGCGGCTTTCGGTTTTGGAAAACCCCAGCTCGTGCCGGGCAAGGTTCATGAGGTCGGCGCTGTCTTCGCGGTCGTGGATGGTGAAATCGATGTTGAGGCCGATCTGCTCGGCATAGATGCGCAACAGCCGTGCACCAATGCCGTGAAACGTGCCGGACCACGCCAATGCATCTGTCATGATTGCCGAATTTGCCCCGAGGACCTGCTTGCATATCCGTTCGACACGGCGCGCCATCTCGGAAGCTGCGCGCCTTGAGAACGTCATCAGCAGGATGCGGCGGGGATCGGCGCCATTCACGATCAGATGCGCAACACGGTGAGCCAGCGTATTGGTCTTTCCCGAGCCGGCGCCGGCGATGATCAGAAGCGGACCGGCGACATGTCCATCCACCAGTCCAACACCATGTTCCACGGCCTTGCGTTGCTGCTCGTTCAGTTTTTCCAGATAGGCAACCGCCATCCTGCACCAATCCTCGATATCTGCCCTAGGCGAAGCTGCCTGCCCGAAAACGGCGGGCGACTGAGCCCGCGCCGCCATTTCGCCTTCGTGCCGCAATGATTAGCAAAGACTCAAACAGCAAGCCAGAACAAATGCTGAACGTAAAGGCCTTGCTGCACAAGTCCGGTTGGAGCCATCACCTGACAGCTCGATTTCTGAAGTCTCTTCCTCGAATGTTGCCTCAGCAGCGGAAGCGGATATGCTGTCGTCGCATCGCCGGAAATCAGATGAGGCAGTTGTCTCATTGGTTTGAAATAAAGAGGTATTTCATGTTTTCCGAGGCGCTTTTCCTGCTTTTTCCGGGAGCGTTGAACCCGATCGGATTAACGGTCATTACCCCCGAAGAGGCTTATTCACTGGGAGGAAAAAATCATGAGACGACTTAAATTCTGCCTGATCGCTCTGGCTGCAATCACTGCCTCGACATTTGCACAGGCCGAACAGAAAGCGATGAAATCCGATGTCACCATCGCTTCTGACCTCAACTACCTGCTTTATACGCCCAAGGATTACGCCGGCTCAAACAAGACCTATCCTCTTGTCGTCTGGCTGCATGGCGGCGATCAGGGCGGTAGCGACGTCGAAAAGCTACGGACGAGCGGCTTGCCGAAAATGATAGAGGACGGACGTGAGTTTCCCTTCCTGGTGTTTTCACCGCAAAATCCGAGCGAGGAACTACTTTACCCGATCGAGCGTGTCGCCAGTGTTCTTGAGGCGGTGGTGGCCAACCATCGGGTGGACCGGGAACGGATCTATCTGATCGGCTATAGCCGGGGAGGGTTCGGCGCATGGTCCATGGCAGAGCAGTTTCCTCAAACTTTCGCCGCGGTGGTTCCGATAGCCGGCGGCGGCATTCGGCACTACCTCAATCGAACGAACGAGAACGCGGCTTTCTGGGCCTTTCATGGTGCAAATGACGAGGTTATCCCGCTATCCGATACGGTGGTGCTCGTGCAACGTCTTAAGGAGCTGAAACGCAATGTTCGGCTTACGGTGTTTGAGGACACGGACCATCAGGCGGTCGAGGGAAAGGTGCTGAACGACGAGGCGATGTGGACTTGGTTGCTTGAGCAGAAGCTTGCGGGCGAAAAAGCGTCCTCGAATCCGTAAATCCGGGCCGACCGCTGTTTCTTACAGCTGACATTGCCGTTTCTGCCGCGTTTTGCCATTGCAGCGCAGGCTTGCGATAATCTGCGACCCTTTCAGCGAATGCACTTTATCGCTTGACTCCCTACGCGGAGATGGTGCTAATACGCATTAGCTGCTAATACGTATTAGCAGGGAACGAATGCCGGAGGAGGGCATGGCGTGTCCAGTCACAGACGTCTCACGCAGAACGATATTGCCAAGCTTGCCGGCGTCAGCCAGGCAACGGTGTCACTTGTTCTGAACGGCGCGCCGGCAGCGGTCGCGCGCATCCCGGACGAAACCCGGGAAAGGGTGCAGGCCGTCATTCGCCAGACTGGTTATGTTGCCGATCCGATTGCGCGGCGCATGGCCAAGGGGCTGAACCGGATCCTCGGCGTTTTCACCTATGAGCCAGCATTCCCGAGCGCCCAGGCTGACTTCTTCACGCCCTTCCTGCTGGGTATCGAAGAAGAGGCACAGCAGCAGGCTTATGATCTTCTGCTGCTGACGAGCGCCGGCGTCGGCGATAACCGCAAGATTTTCTCGGAAGGCAACAGGCTTCGGATTGCGGACGGCTGTCTGGTTCTCGGCCGCGAGTTCGATCGCAAGGAACTCGCCCGGCTGGTTTCGGAAGACTATCCCTTCGTCGCGATCGGCCGTCGTGAAGATGCCGGCGGGCCGGTTCCCTATGTCGGCGGCGACTACGCTGCGGGAACGCGTCAGCTTGTCGAAGACGCCATCGCGCTGGGACACACCAGGCTTGCCTATATCGGCCCGCATGGTCCGGCAGAATCGATTGCCGATCGCTGGCAAGGTTTCAGCGCGGCGCTCGCAGATGCGGCCACGATTGCCCTGCATA
This sequence comes from Agrobacterium sp. SORGH_AS_0440, assembly GCF_031453135.1. Classification (NCBI taxonomy): domain Bacteria; kingdom Pseudomonadati; phylum Pseudomonadota; class Alphaproteobacteria; order Hyphomicrobiales; family Rhizobiaceae; genus Agrobacterium; species Agrobacterium sp. SORGH_AS_0440. Next base: position 1,788,300 of record NZ_JAVIYR010000001.1, read on the forward strand.
TCAAGGCGGTCAACCGCCCGGCCGAGAAAATACTTGATGCCATCATTGAGAGCGGGGCCACAGTCGCCTTCTTCATAGAATTGGCCGATGCCGTGCGCGTCGAGGCGCTGGCGCGGGCGAGGGGGCTTGTCGTGCCGGACGCATTTTCGATGATCGTGCTTGGCAGTCATATCAGGGCCGCTCGCAGTCCCGTGCGCTTCACCTCCTATGAAATTCCGCGCGAGGAGATGGGGCGGCAGGCAACCGCCATGCTGGTCAACCGCATCGAGACCGGCAGCGCCGGTGGGCAGATCCTTCTCAAATGTGAACCCGTCAAGGGAGAGACGTTGGGGCGGGCCCCGACCGGCTCGGCAAACAAGTCCTCAGTCAACAAAACGGATGTGACGTCGTGAAAGACATGAAAGCAGATATTCTCGTGGTCGGTGGCGGCCTTGGCGGCGTAGCGGCGGCACTGGCTGCCGCACGAGCGGGCAAACGCGTGATCATGACCGAAGAATACGACTGGATCGGCGGCCAATTGACCAGTCAGGCCGTTCCCTCGGACGAGCATACATGGGTTGAACAGTTCGGCATCACCCGGTCCTACCGGGCGCTGCGCAACGGTGTGCGGCAATATTATCGAGACCATTATCCGCTGATGGAAGGCGCGCGCGCGTGGGGCGACCTTAATCCGGGCGGCGGATGGGTGAGCCGCATCTGCGCCGAGCCGCGTGTCAGCCTCGCGGTCATGGAAAGCATGCTGATGCCCTATATTGGCGCAGGTCGCCTGACGATACTCAAGCCCTGGCGTCCCGTCGGGGCCGATGTGGACGGGGACTTGGTTCGCTCCGTGACCGTTCGCCATCGCGACAGCGGCGCTGAAATCGTTATATCCGCCGATTACGTACTCGACGCCACCGAACTTGGCGATCTGCTGCCGATGACCAGCACGGAATATGCCAAGGGTTTTGAGGCGCAGTCGGACACGGAAGAACCGAGCGCGCCAGAGCACGCTCAACCAGACAATGTGCAGGCTGTCTCAATCTGCTTTGCCATTGACCACGTCGATGGCGATCAGACGATCGACAAGCCTGAGAACTACGACTATTGGCGCTCTTATCAGCCGCATTTCTGGGGTGGTCCGCTCCTCGGCTTCACCGCGCCGCATCCGCGCACGCTGGAGCATACTACCCGCTCCTTCACGCCAAATCCCGATGATAACCCGCTCCTGGTCGATGCCGACCAGCGCAAGGGCGGCGGTGATGAGAATCTTTGGATCTTTCGGCGCATCGCGGCGCGGAAAAACTTTGCGCCCGGCTTCTATAAGTCGGATATCTGCCTCGTGAATTGGCCGATGATCGATTACATGGATGGCACGATCATCGATGTGACCGAGGGAGAAAAGGCGCGCCACCTGAAGGCGGCGGCAGATCTTTCTTATTCGGTCTTCTACTGGCTGCAGACGGAAGCGCCGCGTCTTGATGGCGGGCAGGGGTTCCGCGGGCTTCGGCTGCGTGGCGATATCACCGGTACCGACCATGGGCTCGCCATGGCGCCCTACATTCGCGAGAGCCGCCGTATCAAGCCGGTGACGCGCATCGTTGAGCAGGATCTTTCCTACACGGTTCGCGGTGAAAGGGGCGCGGTCCGCTATCGCGACAGCATCGGTATCGGCATGTACCGCATCGACCTGCATCCATCCACCGGCGGCGACAACTACATCGACGTGCCATCCTGTCCGTTTGAAATTCCGCTCGGTGCGCTGATCCCGCAGCGGGTGAAAAATCTCATCCCCGCCGGAAAGAACATCGGCACGACGCATATTACCAATGGTTGCTACCGCCTGCATCCGGTCGAATGGAACATCGGCGAAGTGGCCGGGATGCTTGCGGCGCACTGCCTGGAAAATGGCGTCACGCCGCATCAGGTGCAGGAAGACGATGACCGCCTGGAAGCCTTCCAGACGCAGCTGACCCGTGAGGGCATCGAAATACGCTGGCCTGATATCGCGGCCTATTAGGACGGCGGTTTGCCGTCTCATCGAACCCATCTTTGGAGGAGGACCGGGAATGAACAATCATTTTAAACTGAAATCCACGGCCTGTGCGCTTGCCCTGGTCGGCTCGCTTGCGCTTGCGGGGGGAGCGATTGCGCAGGATGCGGTTAATCTGCGCATGACTATCTGGAGCGCCAACGAGGCGCATCTCAAGCTCTTCAACGAGATCGCAGCCGGTTTCAAGAAGGATCATCCAAATGTCAGCGTGACTTATGAGTCGCTGCCTTTTGATACCTACACGACTGCACTCACCACACAGATCGCGGGCGGCAACGCACCTGACATGGCCTGGATTTTCGAGACGTCGGCTTATGATTTCGTCAAGTCCGGGGCGCTCTACCCGCTGACGGACACACTGAAGGCTGCGCCGGGATATAATCTTGAAGAGGTGGGTGCCGGCGCCACGGAACGCTGGTCGCAGGACGGTACGCTTTACGCCTATCCGTTTTCGACCTCGCCCTTCGCCGTCTTCGTCAATAACGATCTTATCAAGGCTGCCGGTGCCAAAACCCCTGCGGACATGATCGCTGCCGGCGAATGGACGTGGGACAACGCCATCGCCACGGCGTCGGCTGTCGCCAAGACCGGAAAGGGCGGGCTTGTCGTCCGCGATTTCAATTACCAGAGCTGGCAATATCTCACTTCCGTCTGGAATGGCTGGGGGGCTTCACCCTGGAGTGCTGACGGCGCCACCTGCACCATGGCGGAAAAGCCGATGGCGGATGCCATTTCGTTCATCCACGATGCCATCTTCGACAAGAAGGCCATTCCGGGCCCCGGCGAGACGGTCGATTTCTTTGCTGGCAATGCGGCGATGACGATTACGCAGATCAGCCGTGCCTCGCTTCTGCCGAAGGACAAGCCATTTGGCTGGGACCTCGTGCCTCTTCCGAAGGGCCCTGCGGGCGATTATGCGCTGATCGGCCAGGCGGGTATCGGCGTCATGCAATCAGGCAAGAATGCCGAGACCGCGGCGCAATTCGTGGCTTACATGACCAATCCGGAAAATTCCGCCAAACTCAGCCAGTTCTTCCCTTCAGCGCGCAAGTCTTTGCTGAATGCGCAGGTGCTGAAAAAGACGAACCCGCTGCTCAGCGAGGAGCAGATAGAAAAGGTTGTCATCTCAGGCATCTCGACTGGCAAGGTCATGCCCGGCCATACCGGCTTTGCCCAGATCCAGCAGATCGTGCGTTCGAACCTCGACGCCGTCTGGCGGCCGCAGGCCGATGTGGCCGGTGCGCTTCAGAAAATCTGCGGCCAGATCGGGCCGCTCTTGAAGCGCTGAGGAGAAAACCATGGCTGTCGCGCAGGATATTGCCCGTACTCAGGATCGTCCGGCCCCGGCGTTCTGGACCATCGCGCGGCGCGACAGCCTTGCGGGATTCCTGTTCATCGCCCCGCAGCTGATCGGCATCGTCATCTTTGTTCTGATCCCGCTCGGGCTGGTGTTCTGGTATTCGCTGCATGAATGGAATGTGCTTGCCAACACCTTCACCTATACGGGTGCGCAGAACTACCGGATGTTGGTCGAGGACGACAATCTTCGCGACGTCCTTGGCGCGACGGCGATTTTTTCGGCCGGGCTCGTCGTGTTCAACCTGTCACTGGCGTTGCTTCTGGCCGTATTGCTGAACCAGAAACTGGCTGGCATCGCGATATTCAGGACGCTGTTCTTCTCGCCGGTTGTCGTTTCGCTGGTTGCCTGGACGATCGTCTGGGGGTTCCTGTTGCAGAAAAATGGCGGCATCAACGGCATGTTGCTGATGGCCGGCATCGAAGGCCCCAACTGGCTGCGCGAGGAAACGACCGCGATGATTTCAGTCATCGTCGTGCAGGTCTTCAAGAATGTCGGGCTTAACATGATCCTGTTTCTGGCGGCACTTCAGGGTGTGCCGAAAGAACTTTACGAAGCCGCCCGCATCGATGGCGCGCCCGCCTTCAAGCAGTTTCGTCGCATTACCCTGCCGCTGATCAGCCCGACGATCCTGTTAACCTCGATCATTACGATTGTTGGCTCGCTGCAGGTTTTTGCGCAGATCGCAGTTCTGACCCAGGGGGGGCCGGGTCTCTCGACCACGGTGCTGGTCTATTACCTCTATCAGCAGGCCTTCCAGTTTCATTTCTTTGGCTACGGCTCGACGCTGTCCATCCTGCTGTTTGTGATCGTCGCCGTACTGACCTTCGCCCAGTGGCAGATGCGCAAGAGGATCGTCTTTTATGAAAGCTGACCTTTCCCCACGCATGCAGGTCGCTCTTTACGGGGTGTTGTGCGTGCTCCTGATCCCGTTCGTCTTTCCGACCTGGTGGATGGTGACGTCATCGATCAAGCCGATCAGTGATATCTTCGCCTTCCCGCCGCAATTCTTCCCGCAAAACCAGGACTGGACGAGCTATTCCAAGGTCTTCGAGTTGCAGCCTTTCGTGCGGCAATACTGGAACTCCGCCTATATCGCAGCTGTCGTGACGGCAGGAACGATGATCATATCGTCCATGGCAGGCTATGCTTTTGCGCGGATCCGGTTTCCGGGCGCAAATCTCATTTTCATGGTCGTGCTGCTTGGCCTGCTCATTCCGTCGGAAGTCACGATCGTACCGCTGTTTCAGATGTTTCTGAAGGCGGGCATGGTCAACACACACTGGCCACTCATTCTTGTGCCGATCTTCGGTGCGCCCAGTGTTTTTGCCACTTTCGTCATGCGGCAGTTCTTCGTGACGCTGCCCGCCGAGCTTGAAGAGGCGGCGCGCGTCGATGGTCTCGGGCGCTTCAAGATATTCCGCAAGATCGCGCTGCCGCTGGCAAAACCGGCGCTGGCCTCGGTTGCGATCTTTACCTTCCTGCACTCCTGGAACCTGTTCCTTGAGCCCATCGTCTTTCTCTCCAGCGCAGAGATGTTCACGCTGCCACAGGCGCTGACCCAATATACCGACGCCTATGGCGGACCGATGTGGAATATCCAGCTTGCCGCAGCGACGCTGACGGCGCTGCCCGTGCTCATCGTCTTCGTGATTGCCCAGAAGCAGTTCGTCGAAGGCCTCGCCCATACCGGCCTCAAGGGCTGAAGAACCGGATTTAATCGATGGCTAACGTAATTCTGTCCGACATCCGCAAAAGCTATGGTGCGGTAAAAACCATTCACGGCGTCGATCTCGATATCAGGGATGGCGAATTTGTCGTCCTCGTCGGACCCTCCGGCTGCGGCAAGTCGACCCTGCTGCGGATGGTCGCCGGTCTCGAAACGATCACGGGTGGCGAACTCAAGATCGGCGAGCGGATCGTCAACGATCTCGATCCCAAGGACCGCGACATCGCCATGGTGTTCCAGTCATACGCGCTTTATCCGCATATGACGGTCGCAACCAATATGGGCTTTTCGCTGGAGCATCGCGGCTCAAGCAAACAGGAAATTGCTGAGAAGGTAAACTGGGCGGCAGAGATCCTTGGTCTCACCGCATTGCTCGACCGTTATCCCCGTCAGCTCTCCGGCGGTCAGCGCCAGCGCGTTGCAATGGGTCGCGCAATCGTTCGCAATCCGCAGGTGTTCCTGTTCGACGAACCCCTCTCAAACCTTGATGCCAAACTGCGCGTCGTGATGCGTGGCGAGATCAAGGCTTTGCATCAGAAACTCAGGACCACCACGATCTATGTGACGCATGACCAGGTGGAAGCGATGACGATGGCTGACAGGGTCGTCGTGCTGAACGGCGGCCGTGTCGAACAGGTCGGCACGCCGCTCGAACTTTACGACCGTCCGGCAAACCAGTTCGTTGCCGGCTTCATAGGCTCACCTTCCATGAATTTTCTGCCCGGCGTGATATCGAAAGCCGGTTTTGAAACCGGCGGTGTGGTCTTGCCATTGCCGGCCGCGGCCGCCGCTTTTGCGGGAAAAGGGGCGACTTATGGCATCCGGCCCGAGCACCTCGCCCTTGATCCCTCGGGCGTACCGGCCGAGATCCTGCTCGTCGAACCGCTGGGATCGGAAACGCAGGTCACCATGACACTGGGTGGTTCGCGGGTGCTCGGCGTTTTTCGCGAACGCATAGGCCAGGCGGTCGGCGAGGAGATAAGGATATCCCCGTCTTTGGACGGCATTCATCTGTTTTCGGACGAAAACGGCAATCGGCTGAACTGAGACCCGGCGCGCGTCCAGAAAGGTCCGGCCGCGCTTCAGCCATCTCCGCGACCGATCATCTCAAAGAAAGCTGCTCTCGAACAGCTCGCCTGAATAGGCGGCATGGGTAATTCCTGCTTCAAGGTCGGCCTTGGTCAGCTCATCCACAAAAACGCCGTTCTGCATCACCAGCACGCGGTCGCACATATGGGCGATGACAGCCAGATCATGGCTGACGAGAACAAAGGTCAGATCGCGTTCTTCGCGCTGGTCGGCAAGAAGGTTGAGGATTTCGGCCTGGATGGAAACGTCGAGCGCGGATGTCGGTTCATCGAGCAGCAGGATCGGTGGTTCGAGGATTAGCGCGCGGGCGATTGCCACGCGCTGGCGCTGACCGCCGGAAAGTTCATGCGGGAACCGCTCGGCAAAATGCGCAGGCAGGCCAACCTGTTGCAGGGCGGCGGGAACCTTCGACCAGCCGTCGCCAAGCCCCATGGCGCGGATGGGCTCGGCCAGAGCCCGACCGATGCGGTGGCGAGGATGCAGCGAACCGTAGGGATCCTGAAACACCATCTGGGCCAGTTTCAGTTCGTCGCGGCTGCGGGTCTTGCCGACCGGTTTTCCATTAAAGCTTATCGAGCCGGTCCAGCCACCCTCCAGACCTGCCAGCGAGCGCAGCAAGGTCGATTTTCCGCAGCCGCTCTCGCCGACGATTCCGAGGGTTTCGCCTTTGTTGACCGTAAGGCTGACGCCGCGTACGACGTGGTTACGTTTTTCCTTGGCGCCGTAGACGACGTCGAGCTTGTCTACCGTGATCATCGCATCACCTCCGCATCGATTGCCTGACGATCCAACACCTTGAGGCGCCTGACCGGATTGCGGGGATCGGGCATGGCCGCGATCAGGCCGCGCGTATAGGGATGCTGCGCATCTTCAAGCTTCGTCAGCGTTTCCACCACGCGCCCGCCATACATGACCAGCACGCGTTCGCAGAAGGCAGCCACCATGCGGATGTCGTGGCTGATGAGGATCAGGCCCGAATTATTCTCGCGCACCATCTCGTCCAGAAGCAGAAGTACATCCTTGCGCACGCTGACATCGAGGGCCGAGGTCGGTTCGTCGGCGATGACAAGCTTCGGCTTGGCGAGCAGCATCATGGCGATCATCACCCGCTGCCCCATGCCACCCGATATCTGGTGTGGATAAAGCGCCATGACGCGGTCGGGATCGTTGATACGCACGCGCAGCAGCATGTCGCGCGCAGCAGCCCTTGCCGCCTGGCCGGTAAGCGCCAGATGCAGTTCGGCGGCTTCCGCCACCTGTTTGCCGATGGGCAGCACCGGGTTCAGCGAATAACGCGGGTCCTGCATGATCAGCGCCATCTCGCTGCCACGGATCGCGCCCATCTGCCGTTCGGTTTTTGTGAGCAGCGGTTCGCCGAGAAAATCCATTTTCTCCGCCGTCACCGTCGCGCTCTTTGGCAAAAGGCGCATGGCGGCCCGGCCGGTGGTGGATTTGCCGGAACCGGACTCACCGACGATACCAACCCTTTCGCGGCCGACGTCGAAATTGACGTTGGAAACGGCGGAAATGGCATTGCGCCCAAAACGGACATTGAGGTCGCGTACCGAGAGTATGGGAGTGCTGTCAGGAACGGGCATGACGCGGATCCAGAAGGTCGCGCAGCGTATCGCCGGCGATGTTGAAGGCAAGGCTCGTCAGCAGGATGGCGATGCCGGGCATGACGGCGACCCACCAGTAATCGAGCATGAATTTGCGGCCGCTGGAGATCATCGCACCCCATTCAGGCAACGGCGGTTGCGCCCCGAGGCCGAGAAAACCGAGCGAAGCAGCCGTCAGGATGATGCCCGCCATGTTCAGCGTGAGGCGAACGATGACCGAAGGGATGCACATCGGCGCGATATAGAGAAACAGGATGCGCAGCGGCGAGGCACCGTAGAGGCGGGCGGCGGCCACATAATCGGTGTTTCGCACCACCAGTGCTTCCGCGCGGGCGAGACGCGCAATCGGTGGCCACGCCGTCAGCGAGATCGCGATGATCGCTGTTCCGAGACCGGCTCCCATCGCTGCCGCAAAGGCAAGTGCGAGCACGAGCGAGGGGAAGGAGAGGACGATATCGGTCGCGCGCATTAAGATGGCATCGGTGCGCCCGCCGAAGAAACCGGCCATGACGCCAATCGCAAGGCCGATCGGACCGACGATGACCGAGACCGACAGGACGGTCTGGATGGTGATGCGGGTGCCGTAGACGAGCCGGCTGAAAATATCGCGGCCAAACTCGTCGGTTCCGGCCAGATGCGCCCAGCTTGGCGGCTGAAGCGCGTTTTCGAGCGCCTGGCGGGCAGGATCGTAAGGCGCAATGAGCGGAGCGAAAATGGCGACCAGAACCAGGACCGCCAGAATGGCGAAGCCGAACATCCCAAGTGGCTCGTCTGCGAGTTTCCTAAGTGTCCGCACGGTTGTGGTCGACAGGCGCGACAGGACGCCGGGGCGATCAACGGTATTGTTTTGCGCGATATCGGTCATCGTGCGGCCTCCCGTGTGCGGGGATCAAGCGTGGTGTAGGCCAGATCGGCGAGGAAGTTGAGCAACATGAATATGAAGCCGATGACGATCGTGGCGGCGAGGATCGCATTCATGTCGCCGATGAGCAGCGCATTGGTCATATATTGGCCGATGCCCGGCCAGGAAAAGACGATCTCGGTCACCACGGCGCCTTCCAGCAGATTGCCGTAGGAAATTGCCAGTACAGTTATGAGCTGCACGGCGATATTGGGCAGTACATGGCGTGTTATGGTGCGTGCGGGACTGACACCTTTTGCCCGCGCCGCGATCACATAGTCCTGGCTCAGCTGTTCGAGGGTGAAGGCCCTCGTCATGCGGGTGATATAGGCCATGGCCATATAGGCAAGGATTACGGCCGGCAGGATGATGTGTCCGAGCGCGTTCCAGAAGATTTCCGTCTCGCCCGCAAGCAGGCTGTCGACCAGCATCAGGCCGGTTCTGGGTTCCACAAGGCCCTCGTAGAACACGTCCACCCGGCCGGGCCCTCCGACAAGATTGAGACTGGCATAAAAAATGACGAGCCCGACAATGCCGAACCAGAAGACAGGTATCGAATGTCCAACCAGCGCAAAGACACGCGCGAACTTGTCGATGAACGTATCGCGAAACAGGGCTGCTGCAAGACCGAGGGGAACGCCGATGACCGTCGAGATGATGATCGCCAGGGTCGCGAGTTCGAAGGTTGCGGGGAAGGCCTGCGCCAGATCGCGCGTCACGGGATTGCCTGTCAGGATCGCGATACCGAAATCCCCATGCAGCAGACCACGCAAGTAAATGAAGAACTGCTGATAAAGTGGCAGATCAAGGCCAAGGCGCGCCCTCATGGCCTCATAGGCCTTTGGATCGGCAAGCTCGCCGACGATTGCTCCGACCGGATCGGTCGGCATCACACGGCCTATGATGAAGGTGATGCAGAGCAGGATGAAGAGGCTGACGATCAGTTGCAGAAAACGATGCCCAAGCCCGCGCAGTGAAATCTCCGTCATTGCTGGCCGCACTTCCTTGAGAGAAATCCGTGGGCGGCCGGCCCTTTGGCCGCTGCTCGCCGCAGACGCGCAATTCTCTTTTGTAAAAACTCTTGATGGTACTTCATCCCAACCCCTCCCTGAGTTAACATGAAAACATATGACGTGCCGCCACGTCATCATATGAGTAACGAAGGGATTCGTATTCTGCAAGAGGGAAGACTGGCATGATTGGCGACAAAGCGAGGCCGCGGGAGAGGCGGGCGCAACAGATCATCGATAATCTCAGCGCAGAAATTCGCAGTGGAAAACTGAAAAATGGCGACCAGCTTCCCACGGAGCCGCAATTGGAACGCGCTTATGGCGTGAGCCGGACGGTGGTCCGCGAAGCGATTGCCGATTTGCGTTCTGCCGGTTACGTCGTCCCTATCCAGGGCAAGGGGGTTTTTGTCAGTAGCGACAGTGAATGGGCCGGCGTGAAGCTGACGCAGTCTGAAGTTGGCACCATTGCCGAGACGCTGGAAATGCTGGAGTTCCGCCTGGCAACGGAAGGGGAGGCGGCGGCGATCGCAGCCTATCGCCGGACGGCCCAGCAGGAAGCGGCAATCTCGGCGGCGCACCGGAAAATGGCCCGTGCCATCGACGCTGGCGAATCAACCGTCGATGCGGATTACGAATTCCATTCGGCCATCGCGACCGCAACCAATAACCGCTTCTATCTGGAGGCATTGCGCCAGTTCGGTTCACGCTCGATACCGCGTGGGCAGTTCCCAACGCTGCCTGAAACCGGCGACGCGAATTATCTTCGCAAAGTCCAGGCCGAGCACGAGGCAATCCTGCGCGCCATCGTCGAGCAGGATCCCGATGCGGCCCGAAAAGCCATGCGTGAACACATGCTGGCAAGCCAGCGGCGATACAGGCTGCTCTCGGAGGCGCAATAGCATCTCGACACTCATCTTATTTCATGCGATGTCATATGATGACTTGCATGGAGAGAGGAGAGAATCGATGTATGTCGGCACCCAGGTTGCTGCGCGCGATGACGAGGATTACAAGGTCTGGGCGCAGCTCGGCGTCAAAAACATCAGTGCGGATCCGCCCGGAGCACCCGCGAGCTGGACTTTCGAGGATTTCGAGCGCCACCGTGACAAGGTCGAAAGCTTTGGCCTTGTCCTCGATATGGTGCAACTGCCGTTGCCGTCCCGGCCCATCGAGCAGGCGTCATATCCCGATATCCTGCTTGCCGGCCCGGATCGCGACCGGCAGATCGATGCCGTCTGCACGATGATCGAAAACATCGCGAGGGCTGGAATTCCTGCCGCGAAATACAATCTCAACCTCATTGGCATTCCGCGCACGGAGATGGAGCGCGGCCGTGGCGGTTCCCTCAACGAGGCATGGCGCTGGGACAAGGCGGACCATGATGCCGCACCGGGCCTCGCCGGCGTTCTGTCCGAAGACGAGAACTGGGAACGCATCGACTACTTCCTCGAACGCGTCGTGCCGGTTGCCGAAAGCAACAGGGTGCGTCTCGCCTGCCACCCCCATGATCCCTATACACCGCCAGGCTACAGGGGCGTCACCCGTGTGCTCGGAACGGTCGATGGGCTGAAGAAGTTCGTGCAGATGCGCGAGAGCCCCTATCACGGCCTGAATTTCTGTCAGGGGTCAATCGGCGAGATGCTTGATGATCCGCGCGAGGAGATCGACGACATCATCCGCTGGTTCGGCAGCCGCGACAAGATTTTCAACGTCCACTTCCGCAACATCAGCGGCGGGAAATTGTCCTTCATGGAGACTTTCCCCGATGAGGGGGACATGGACATGGTGCGCTCGCTGAAACTCTATCACGAACTCGGTTATCGCTACATGATCATGCCGGACCATGTGCCGACGATTGCCGGACGCGATCCCGTCGGCGTCGCTTTCGCCTTCTGCTACGGCTACATCACAGCCTTGATCGAAGCACTTGATAACAAACATCTTTGACCGTTTTGGCCCGCGACGCCCCGCTGCGTCGCGGCTTTTCCCGAACATCAATTACCGATCTGTAGGAGGAGCAGGTATGAAAAAAACATTGATCCGTCTCGCATTCACCACCGTTCTTGGCGCTATGCTCGTGCAGGGATCGCCCGTCGCGGCCAAAACCCCCAACGACCAGCTGGTTATCGGCACGTCGCTGGCCCAGGTGCTGTCACTCGACCCCCATCAGGCCACCGAGGCAAAAGCCAATGAAATCATGGCCAATCTTTATGATCGCCTGATCTCGGTGGACGGTTCCGGCAAGGTTTCGCCGCAGCTCGCCGAGCGCTGGGAAACGGATGAGAAAGGCATCACCTTTCATCTTCGCGAGGCGAATTTCGCCTCCGGTAACCCGGTGACCTCGGCCGATGTGGTTTATTCGCTCAGCCGCCTTCTGAAGATGAACCAGGCGGCCGCAGCGAACCTCAAGCGTGTGGGCTACAATGCCGACAATATCGACAAGCTGGTAAGTGCTCCGGATGAAAAAACGGTTCGCGTCGATCTTTCAGGTGAAACGACTTCGGAATTGCTGCTCTATCGCCTCGCCATGGTCATTGCCAGCGTGGTCGACAGCAAGGAACTGAAGTCCCACGAGGTCAATGATGACTGGGGGAATGCATGGCTGAGAACGAATTCGGCCGGCTCCGGCCCTTTCACCCTCAACCGCTGGTCGCCGAATGAGATCATCATTCTGGAGGCGAATAAGGACTATGTGGCCGGCAGCCCCAAAATGCGCCGCGTCATCGTGCGGCATGTGCCGGAAAGCCAGGTTGAGCGCCTGATGCTGGAGCGCGGCGATATCGACATCGCCAGCGCGCTGACGGCTGCGGATCTCGCGACCTTCAACAACAAGGACGGTTTCCAGATCCAGCGTGTGCCGACGGGCGGTTTTTACGTCCTGTCCATGAATGCCGGCAAGGAGCCCCTGTCCAACCCCAAGGTCCGCGAAGCGATCGCCTACGGCATCGACTACAAGGGTATGGAAAAAACCATCATGGGTCCCTACGGCCGGGCGCGCACGGTGCCCGTGCCGGAAAACTTCGAATATGCCATTCCGAGCCCGGATTGGAAGCTCGACGTGGAGAAGGGAAAAGCGCTCCTCAAGGAGGCCGGCTACGAGAACGGTTTCACGCTCAATCTGAAGACGATCGCGCAGACGCCGCGCATCGACCTCGCCACTGCCATTCAGGCCACGCTCAGCCAGATTGGTATCAAGGTCAATATCCAGCAGGGTAACGGCTCGGACGTGATTGCCGCGCACCGCGCGCGGGATTTTGATCTGCTCATTCCGCAGACCGGAGCCTACATGCCGAATGTTCTGGGCTCGATGGAGCAGTTCTCCAGCAACCCGGACAACTCGCTTGCCGCCAACAACGCCGGCAATTTCGTCTGGCGCTCGGCCTGGGATATTCCGGAACTGACCGCGCTCACGGCAAAGGCGTCGCTCGAGCCTGATGCCAAGAAGCGCGGGGAAATCTACACCCAGATGCAGGAAATGTTCGTCGCGCAGAAGCCGGCGGTGCTGCCGATGTTCGAGAGATTCGAGCCGATCGTGCTGAACGCACGCGTCAAGGATTATGTGGGCCACCCCAGCCAGACGACCCGGCTTGAAAAGGTCACGAAGGACTGACGGCAAAGAATAGTTTGCGAACCAGGTGACGGGCGGTTTTACCGCCCGTTTTTATGCGTGACTGGGCCAATGCGTCAGAGTCTTCTCCCGCACGTTGACCAGGCATACGGCGCCGGGACGGGAGATGGTCGTGCGCCATCCCGTAATTTCAGGGGGTTTTCTCAAGGACTTCATCGGTTTAGACCGTGCGGCAACTTTTCCTTCCGTCGGGCGAGAGTCGCGAACTCCGCTCACCTACCTCCCGAAGAATGCGTTGACGACTATGAACCTTGCACAGATAAAACTTCCGTCTCGGCCACTCAGCCTCAAACGCGGCGTCATTTCGGTGCCGGCAGCCTATTATTTCTCCGTTCCCGTGCTTCTCGTAATCACGATTGTCATGCTGGTAGCCGAAGGCCCGGGCGTTGTGCGTGACTACAAGATCAGCCAGGATCCGCTGGAGATTGAAAACGGCGATATCAGCGGCAGCTGCAAGACACGCAAGGCGATCTTCACGACCTGCAAGGCCGATCTTTCCTACGACCATGCGGGCGTGAGCTACAAGAAGGATGTCGAGGTCATGTTCGTCGATCTCCATTCCGGCGATTACGAAACCGGGCTGGTCATCTCCGCGAAGAACCCGGAACTCGCAACGATTTCGCTGGGTCTGGACATGCTCTGGAACCGCATCATTACACTCGGCGTGTTCGTCTTTCTGCTTGGTTTCGGCAGTCTCGCCATGCTGTTCACACTTGTCCGCATGCTGCGGGTCCGCCTGCAGCTACGCAACCCGGCCCCTTTGACCGTTATTCCGGTGGCGCTGACGGCCGTTGCAGAAAAACGCAGCCGTCTTTTCGTGACCTATGCCGATACGGTCAGGGACGATAAAACCAAGCGGCAATCCTTCACGCATCTGGAACGGGGTCGCATTCCAGTTGTCATCGGCAATACCGGCAAACAGGATGTGGCGCTTGCAGTCCTGCATGGTAACGGCGCCTTGCCTGTCCTGCTTGACGATCAGCTGCAGCGGATCGACCTGACGGAACAGGAGCGGGCGGAAGCTCTCGCATCGCTTGCCCCGATGGTCGCGCACGAGACACAGGAGGCTGCCGCCGCCCAGGCCGCGTCGATGAACAAGGGACCCGGCTTCTTGCGCAGGCTCGGGACTTTCGTCGCCATTCTCGCCTTCATCATCGTGGCGGTCATGGGCTACTGGCTGTGGTATGTCACAAGCGCTCCGTCGCAATTCAACTCCCCCGGCATGGACATCAACAACATGCTGCCGGCGGCACTCAACGAGTGGGGCTGCGCCCGCCTGCAAGAACGCTTCTCTGACGGCCGGGCTCCGTTTGGCTGCGCCGCTGCGGATTATCAAAGCTGGAAATAAAGGGTTTTCCTTTTTACCGTCGGGTCGGTCTGCCGAAAAGCGTTACAGCCTGGCACACCGGCCCGGACTCTACTCAGGATTCTGGTCGAGAAGAGGCCATTATCAATAGTTGCATTAGAGATTTATAAATAAACCACTTTCATAGTGCCATCGTGAGCGGTTCTTCAGAGGCTGGGAGAGTGCATCATGTTCACGGTGCTGGAATGCGTTGCCGTCCAACACGATCGGGAGATCGTGCTTCTTGCGGCATTGATCTGTCTGCTGGGAATGCTCGCCTTTTTTCACCTCTTGTTGCGCGCTGAGGAAAGCCCCTCCAGCCGAAAGCCCTATTGGGTCCTGGTTGCCGCCTTCGCGGCGGGGCTCAGCGTCTGGGCCACCCATTTTGTCGCCATGCTTGCCTATAAGGGCACTGTTCCCATCGGCTTCGATTTTTACTTCACCGCGCTTTCGGCGGTTCTTGCCGTACTCGGCTTCTGGCTGGCGCTTACCGCCCGCACGCAGGCAATTTTCGGCCCGGTCATCGCCGCCACCCTGGTGACGCTCTCCGTTGCCGTCATGCATTTCGTCGGAATGGCGGGAATAGATGTCGCCGCCACGGTCAGCTACGATTGGGGGGCTGTTCTTGGCGGTTTTGCCGTCGCCTGGGCGTTTTTTCTTCTGTCCTCCTGGCTGTTTCACCGCCTCGGCTCCTGGAAGCGTATCGTTTTTCCCGCCGCCGCGTCGATCCTTGCAATCTGCGCGCTGCATTTCACTGCCGTGTCGGCCACCGTTCTCTCGCCCGATCCGTCCATTTCCGGACCCGACCCCGACAATCTCGGCCGGCTGATCATGATCGGCGCGGTTTCCGGCGTGACATTCCTGATCCTTTCCGCAACCGCGACCGCGGCGCTCGTGGACCGGTATCTCGTCGACCTCAAGGGTCTGGTCGACGCGACACTGGACGGTCTTGCGGTCGTGCGCGATGGCCGCATCGTCGAGCTGAATACGCGTTTCGCGGGCCTGCTGGGGCGCGATGAAACGTCGCTGGTCGGAAAGAATCCCGATGAACTTTTTCGGGCGACGGATGGGCAACCCGTCTATGTACCCCGTAATGCGCCCGTAGAGGCCATACGTGAGCGCGCCGACCGCGCGCAGGTGTTCGAACTCGCCGTGCGCACCATCGAATACCGAGGTCGTCCCTGCGAGGTCATGGCAATCCGCGACCTGACGGAGAAGCGTGAGGCGCAGCGGGAGATCGAATATCTTGCCCGCCACGATGTGCTGACCGGCCTTTCCAATCGCACCATGTTCCAGACGCGGCTGCGCCAGCAGATCGAACATTGCGGCGAGGGCGACGAATTTGCGCTGCTGGCGCTCGATCTTGACCGCTTCAAGGCGGTCAACGATATATTCGGCCATGCCGAAGGCGACAGGGTACTCAAGAAAGTCGCGGCGATTCTCGATGAATGCGCGAGATCTGGAGATGTGGTCGCCCGGCTCGGTGGTGATGAGTTCGTCATTCTGACCGCGCGGCATACCAAGGCGGAAGAAGCGCGCCTGCTTGCCGAGACGATCCTCGCCATGTTCGCCCTGAAAATGAATGCCGCCAATGATCCGACCGCCGTCGGTGTCAGCATCGGTATTGCCGTCTTTCCGCGCGACGGACTGGATGACGAGAGTATCCTGCATGCCGCCGATCTCGCGCTTTATCGGGCCAAGATGGGCGGCCGCGGCATATTGGCCTTTTACGACCCACTGATGGATCAGGAGGCACGCGAGCGTCGCCAGCTCGAGACGGATCTGAGGTTGGCAATCAATCGTGATGAGCTCGTGCTGAATTACCAGCCGGTCCTTTCCGTCGAATGCGGTGAGGTCGTCGGTTATGAGGCGCTGGTACGCTGGCAGCATCCCACAAGAGGCGTGGTGCCGCCGGACGTGTTCATCCCGATCGCCGAGGAAAGTGGTATCATCATCTCGCTCGGCGAATGGGTGCTGCGCGAGGCCTGCCGTCAGGCGAACACCTGGGCGCCGCATCTGAAAATCGCGGTCAATGTGTCGCCGCTGCAATTTTCCCTGGCCAATCTGGGCCATGTCGTCTGCACCATCCTGATGCAGACCGGCCTTTCGCCCAACCGGCTGGAACTGGAGATCACCGAAGCTGCCCTGCTGAAAGACCGCAAGGCGACGCTGACAATTCTGACCCAGCTCAAAGCGCTTGGCGTTGCCATTGTCATGGATGATTTCGGTACGGGTTACTCTTCACTCAGCAACCTGCAGAGCTTCCCTTTCGACAAGATCAAGATCGACCGCAGCTTCATCGCCGCCATGAGCGATGACGACAATGCCCGTGCCATCGTGCGCGCGGTTATCGGCCTTGGCCGCAGCCTCGATCTGCCGGTAACGGCGGAAGGTATCGAAACCGATGCGCAATATCGCATGGTCGTCGATGAAGGATGCGCGCAGGCTCAGGGCTATCTCTTTGGCAAGCCGGATGTGGCGCCGGCACAGGCCGCGGGTACAACCACGCGGAAGAAATATACTGTTTGAGGAAGGCGCGGCAGCGCGTGCGGCGCGCTGCCGGCCATCTCCATGTCGGCCATCCACGCTCGGTCATTCATCCTCCCAGCCTGATTTCATGGAACGAGAGCCTGCGCAGATCGTTAGGATTGCGTGTGGCGCGCCATGTTGTCCGTGCCCCTTCCGGCGCCGGACAAAGCTGTCGGATCAGCTTTTCCCGGGCCGCGCGCGACGAATGGACACCTTTTATTGGGAGAGCCCGCAATGACAGACCGCCTCGAGCCCCAGGATCCGCGCAGTCAGTATCCGCGCCCGCCTTTTTCGACGCCGGAGCAGGAGATGCCTGGTCTCGTGACAAACATGACGCCCCTTCCGGATCATGGGGAGAAGAGCTACAGGGGCTCGGGCAAGCTTGCCGGTCGCAAGGCGCTGATAACGGGCGGCGATTCCGGCATCGGCCGTGCGGTGGCAATAGCTTTCGCACGAGAAGGAGCGGATGTCGCGATCTCCTACCTTCCTGAAGAGGAATCCGACGCCGAGGAGGTGGTCGCGCTCATCGAGGCAGAGGGCCGTCTGGCGGTGGCGTTACCCGGCGACATTACCGATGAAGGCTGGTGTCGCGAGCTGGTCGAAAAAGCGGCTGGCGATCTCAACGGCCTGGATATTCTGGTAATCAATGCCGCAAGACAGCAATATCGCGAGGGCATCGAGGAACTGTCGACCGAAGATTTCGACCGCACGATGAAGACCAATCTCTATGCTCTTCACTGGATTGCGCAGGCCGCCGTTCCGCATCTCAAGCCAGGCGCTTCCGTTATCACCACGGCCTCGATACAGGCCTACGAGCCTTCTGCAATCCTCTTGGATTATGCGACCACAAAAGCGGGCATCGTGGCCTACACCAAAGCGCTCGCGAAGCAGCTGATAGACAAGGGTGTGCGCGCCAACGCTGTCGCACCGGGCCCGTTCTGGACGGCGCTGCAACCGAGCGGCGGCCAGCCCACCGAAAAGGTGCGCAATTTTGGCAAGGATAGCGATTTTGGCCGCCCCGGCCAGCCGGTGGAGCTTGCGCCGGTCTATGTTCTGCTCGCATCGCAGGACGGCAGTTTTATCAATGGTGAGGTTTACGGCGTGACCGGCGGCAAGGGTATTGCCTGAGACAATGACTCAGGCGCCAGCTGGCTGGTCGAGGAGCAGACATGAAAAGGCAAGAACGACGTTCGCAAACGGATGCAAAACCCTTCGATGTGCGCGACCGGCTTATACTGGCCCTTTACGCGCAGCTGAGGGCGGAAAGGCAGACGAGAGAGGCCATGGAATGGGTCATTCGCAATGGCGGCCTTTCCCCTGAAGTGCTGGAAGCCATGGCCTCCGACCCTGTGCCGGTTCTTGCGGAAGCGGACGTTCCTGCCATCGAGCGCATTCTTGCCGCAGACCGGAATGGCGGCCGCTCGTCGCGTAACGACAATCACGGGCGGGCGTCATGACCAGGAGGGCAAGCTGGAAAGGCCATCTGGTCTTTGGTGATTTGAATTGTGAGATCGGTCTTTATTCAGCGCTCACCTCGTCGGAGAAAATCTCGTTCAACATCGTCAACCGCAAGACGGGGCACCGCGTGGAGCGGCAATATGTGGATAGTGATACCGGCGAGGCGGTCGAACGGGACGAGCAGGTCAAGGGCTACGAACGCGATAATGGCGATTACATCGTCATCGAGGGTGACGAAATCTCAAAGCTGATGCCGGAAAATGACAAGGTCATCCGCATCCGGCATTTCCTCCAGTGCGACGACATAGACAAGCTCTTCTTCGATAGGTCCTATTATCTAGCGCCGACACAGGAAGGTGGCGAGGAGGCGCTGACGCTTCTCGCCAGAGCGATGGAAGACGAAAATGTTGCTGCCCTCGGAGAGGCCGTGCTGTTCCGGCGTAACCGCGTGGTCCTCATCCGGCCGAGCGGCAGGGCGCTCGTCGCAACCACGCTGAACTTTGGTTACGAGGTTCGGGCAGAGAACACCGTCTTCAAATCCATCCCGGACATCGAGTTCGATGACGAAATGCTGGAACTTGCCGGTCATATCATCGAAACGCGGGCCGGCACCTTCGATCCCTCCGATTATAGCGACCGTTACAACGATGCCCTTGCGGAGCTGGTGAAAGCCAAGATTGAAGGCCGGGAAATCCGCAAGCGGGCACCGCAGAAACAGGACAATGTGATTGATCTCAAGGAGGCGCTTCGTCGCAGCGCAAGGGAAGACACCGGAAAAAAAGCGAAGCCGTCAGGCCGCAAGACGTCGCGGAAAGCGAGCTGATCCATGGATTGCAGACCCATAACGCCAAAGGCAGCTTCGATAAGACCCTGAGCCCAAAAGGACGAAGGATAAGCCTGCTCAAGAAATTGAACGCGAGGAGAAGGCCGTGAACGACACCAGGCCGCCGCAGTCTGCCATCCAGTTCACTCACCCGGAGCGCCTCTACTGGCCGGATGACGGCGTGACGAAGGAAGGTCTTGCCGATTATTATGCCCAGGTCTGGAAGCAGATGGCGCCCTTCGTGGTCAACAGGCCGCTGGCGCTGCTGCGCTGCCCGGAGGGTATAGAAGGGCAGCGGTTTTTCCAGAAACACGCCTGGCGCGGCATCAACAAGGCCATAGAACAGATCAGGGATCCAAAGGACAAGGCCGGTGAGCCCCTGATCCGCATCACCGATTTTGACGGCATGATGGCGCTCGTGCAGTCTGCGGCGCTTGAAATCCACCCGTGGGGAGCGACCACCGCGAGCTGGGAAAAGCCGGATATGATCACCATGGATATAGATCCCGCCGAGGATGTCTCCTGGGAGAATGTGATAGAGGCGGCGCTCGAACTGAAGCGGCGTTTTGAAGCGGCGGGTCTGGCAGCTTTCGTCAAGACATCAGGCGGCAAGGGGCTTCATGTAGTCGCCCCGCTGAAGCCGCAGGCGGGCTGGACGGCAGTCAAGGCATTTGCCAAAGCCATGGCCGCAGAGATGTCGAAGGCCGAGCCGGACAGGTATCTCTCGGTCGCAACCAAGGCAAAACGCAAAGGCCGGATTTTCATCGACTATCTGCGCAACGGTCGCGGCAATACCGCGGTGGCGCCTTATTCGACCCGGGCGCGGCCGGGTGCGGCGGTCTCCGCCCCCCTCGAATGGTCCGAACTCACGGCCGATATCGGTCCTGCCCACTTCACGGTCAACAATATCGGGGCACGTCTTTCCGCACTGAAGAATGATCCCTGGGAGGGCTTTTTTGCCGCCGCGGAGGTTTTGCCGAAAAAGGCGCGCTAAGACCGCGTCTCAGCGCTTCTTTTCGGCCGCGATGCTTTTCTTCAAAGCGTCCATGATGTTGATGACGTTGCCGCCGGTTCGGGCCTTGGTGCCGGCCTTCTTGTTCGAGGCGGGCGCTTCATTGCCTTTGCTCTTGAGCAGCGACTTGATCTTTTTCTGGATCGGGTCCTGAACCAACGTCGGTTTCCACTCCGTCATCTGGCTGGAAATGCGTTTTTCCATGGCCTGCAGTAGCGGCTTTTCAAGTTTCATCTTCGGATCGAGAGCGTCGATGCTTTCGCGCACCTCCTCGCCGTAGTGCAATGTCCACAGGATGATGCCCTTGCCGGAAGGTTCCAGCAGCACGGCCCGTTCCCGCCGGTAGAGCACAAGCCGGGCAATGCCGAAAACGCCGTTTGCCGTCATGGCCTCGCGAATGACGCTGAAGGCTTCGGCGCCGATCTTGTCTTCCGGGCGAAGAAAGTGCGGTCGGTCGTACCAGATCCAGTCTATGGAGCCTTTTGGCACGAAGGTCTTGATATCGATGGTGCGGGTACTTTCGAGCGCCACCGCATCGATCTCGTCATCCTCGAGCAGCACATAATCGTCCTCGCCACGGGGAAAACCCTTCACCTGGTCTTTCGCCGCAACGGGGCGATGGGTGACGCTGTCGACATAACGGCTTTCGACGCGATTGCCGGTCTTGCGATTGAGAACGTGGAAGCGGTATTTGTTGCCTTCTGTCGTTGCAGGTGTCAGCGATACGGAAGCCGTCACCAGCGAGAGCTTCAGATAACCCTTCCAGAAAACCTGACGTGCCATTTCCCGCGATCCGCTTGCCCGTTGATCTCCCGGATCAAACCGCCACGGTGTGGTTTTTGTTCCGGGAGGGGCCGATGGGGCAGGGAGTCAGCCGAACAGCGACGTCAGCCAGTAAACGGAAGCGGAAATCAGTGCCGCGGCCGGCATGGTCACGATCCAGGCGATGACGATGTTGCCGGCCAGTCCCCAACGCACCGCGGAGACGCGGCGTGCGGCCCCGACGCCGACGATGGCGCCGGTGATGGTGTGTGTGGTGGAGACCGGGATGCCGAGCCACGTGGCGCCGAACAGTGTCAATGCGCCGCCCGTTTCAGCGCAGAAACCCTGCATCGGGTTGAGCCGCGTGATCTTCGAACCCATCGTATGAACAATGCGCCAGCCGCCGAACAAGGTGCCGAGCGCCATGGCAGACTGGCAGGAAATCACCACCCAGAAAGGCACGTAGAAACTCTCCCCGAGATGTCCCTGGCTGAACAGCAGCACGGCGATGATGCCCATGGTCTTCTGCGCGTCATTGCCGCCATGGCCTAGCGAATATAGCGAGGCGGAGATGAACTGCATGACGCGGAAGGTGCGATCGACTGCAAAGGGCGTCTGCCGCACGAAAAGCCACGATACCGCAAGCACCAGAAGCAGCGCGAGGAAAAAGCCGATAGCCGGTGACATGAAGATGGCGCCGACTGTCTTCAGCAGCCCCGACCAGACGATGGAATTGAAGCCGACCTTTGCCAGACCTGCGCCAACGAGGCCGCCGATCAAGGCGTGCGACGAACTGGAGGGGATGCCGAAAATCCAGGTGACGATGTTCCAGACGATCGCGCCGATCAGCGCCGCGAAAATCACCTGCGGAGATACGATGGCCGGATCGATGATACCGGTCCCGAGCGTTTCCGCCACATGCAGGCCGAAGAAGAGGAAGGCTATGAAATTGAAGAAGGCCGCCCACGCAACGGCATATTGCGGCCGCAGCACCCGGGTGGAAACGATCGTGGCAATGGAATTTGCGGCGTCGTGAAGACCGTTCAGAAAATCGAAGAACAGTGCAATGGCGATGAGGCCGACAAGCAGCGGCAGTGCAAGTGCGACATCCATCAGACGTTCTCGATAACGATGCCGCTGATCTCGTTGGCCACATCCTCGAAGCGGTCAACCACCTTTTCGAGTTCGCCGTAGATCTCGCTGCCGATCATGTAGGCCATGGCATTGCCGGCGGCGCCATGGCGGTGGAACAGGTCTTTCAGTCCCTGGTCGTGCAGGTCGTCGGAGCGCCCCTCGACGCGGGTGATCTCTTCGGCGATCGATGACAGGCGCTGGGCATTGGTGCCGACCTTTTCGAGAAGCGGAATGGCCTCTGCGATCAGGCTAGCCGCGCGCACGATCTCATGGCCCATCTCCTTCATCAGCGGGTCGAATTCGCTCTGCTCGAAGAGACGGATGGTTTTGACCGTTTTGTGCATCATGTCGATGGCGTCATCCATGGACTGGATAAGGTCCTTTATATCGCCGCGGTCGAAAGGCGTAATGAAACTGCGTCGCACCGCAAGCAACACGTCGCGGGTGATGTCGTCCGCCTGATGTTCGAGGGCAACGATGAGATCGCAGTTCTTTTCGACATCGACGCCGCTCAACAGGCTGTCCAGGGCTTCGGCCGCTTTGATGACGGTTTCGGAATGTTTGCTGAACAGGTCGAAGAAACGATCCTCGCGCGGCATCAGTTTGCGGAAAAAGCTCATCATGCGAATTGGCCCTCAGTGGCGCTTTTAATGTTGTGGGGGGTAATTGTCATAAAACTGTCATAAATGCACGCGGGGCATTGATGCAACCCGGAAAATCAGCACTATCAACGGATATGAAATCGACGAAAAAAAGCCGGAAATCCCGCCCGGCCCGCCCCCTGACATTGCTTCAGCAGCTTGCTGCGGTTCCGGAAAAGCTCTTCACAGGCGCTTTCCGGCAGCAATATGCTGCGCTGTGCTTTAGATATGGCGGGGGCGATGACAATGTCGAAATCCTGCTCGTTACCTCACGCACCAGCGGTCGCTGGATCATTCCGCGCGGCTGGCCGATGAAGCGCAAGAAGCCCCATGAGGCCGCGGCAATTGAGGCTTGGGAGGAGGCCGGTGTTCGTGGCCGGGTCAGAAAGGAAGCGGTCGGCCGCTATACCTATCTCAAGATGCTCGATGATGGCGAAGTCGTGCCCTGCGTCGTGGACGTGTTTCAGATCGAGGTGACGGGCGCGGAAACCAAATTCAAGGAGCGTGGCGAGCGCCTGGTGGAATGGGTTCGCCCGGACGAGGCCGCAAGAAGGGTCAGGGATATCGAGCTGAAATCGCTGCTGGTCGATTTCAAGCCAAAGGGCAAACGGAAGGGCCCGCAAGGCCGAAGTGCATGAAGACCTGAGATCGTAGCCATCAGGATGTGAGGCCGAGCTTCTGAAGACCACAGTCTCGGACGATCTCCGAAATATGAGCGAACTGCGTCGAAAGCGGGTTACTCTTCCGCCACACGATACCGATGGTGCGGGACGGTCGCGGTTCCGCCAGACGGAAGACCGAGACCGTGGACTGCCTTGTCTCCATGTCGACGGCCATTTGTGGAATGAGTGTGACGCCGATGCCGGCGCCGACCATTTGCACCAGGGTGGATAGTGAGCTGCCCTCCATCAGCACGCGGGGCGGCGCATTCGTGGTGCTGCAGAAGGATAGCGCCTGATTGCGGAAACAGTGGCCTTCCTCCAGAAGCAGCAGGCGCATTTCGCCGAGCTTGTCGGCGCTCGGCACCGGCATGCCTGCATCCTCCATCGGCCGCACCAAGATGAATTCCTCGGAAAACAGCGGGATTTCCTCCAGCGACGGTTCCGAGACGGGGAGGGCGACGATGGCCATGTCCAGCCGGGCCTCCAGAAGGTCCTCGATCAGTTTTTGCGTCACCGCCTCTCGCGGACGTGCTTCCAGCCCGGGGTAATGTCTCGTAAGCGTCTTGATGACCTGCGGCAGAAGATAGGGAGCAACAGTCGGAATGACGCCGATGCGCAGGCGGCCGCTGAGCGGCCCGTGCCGAGCCCGCGCCAGATCCTGCAGCTCATCGACCGATTGAAGGATCGCGCGGGTGCGCTCGGCAAACTCCTCGCCAAGAGCGGTCAACCTGATCTGCCGGCTGCCTCTTTCGACCAGCGGTGCGCCGATCAGTTCTTCCAGTTCACGGATCTGCAGCGAAAGGGCGGGCTGCGAAATGGCGCAGGCCTCGGCAGCACGCCCGAAATGGCCGATCTTCGCCAAAGCGTCAAAATAGCGGAGATGTTTCATGGAGAGCGAAATCATAAGCTCAGCATATCGCAGCCTTTAGAATATACAATTGGAAATTATGGAACCCGCCTGTTAGTCATCGTCCTGACAGAAAGAGGCTGTAGCTGTGAAAGGCCGTCAGTGTCGCTGCGGTTGGCAGTAACCCGTTGCGAACGCTGATTCCTACCGCTGCCCGTGTCGAACTTATTTTGTTTAATTGCTAAACCCATCGGAGGGCGAAATGGACGCAACTTCAAAACCGGCTGGCAAATGTCCCGTCATGCACGGAGGCAATACGGCTTCCGGCAAATCGGTGACCGACTGGTGGCCGAACGCGCTGAACCTCGATATTCTTCATCAGCACGACACCAAGACCAATCCGCTAGGCACCTCCTTCAACTATCGCGAAGCGCTGAAGACGCTTGATGTCGAGGCCCTCAAGGCCGATCTTCGGGCCCTGATGACCGACAGCCAGGACTGGTGGCCGGCTGACTGGGGCAGCTATGTGGGTATGATGGCCCGCGTTACCTGGCATGCCGCCGGCTCTTATCGCGTAACGGACGGCCGCGGCGGCGCCAACACCGGCAACCAGCGTTTTGCGCCGCTCAATTCCTGGCCTGATAACGTCAACACCGACAAGGGCCGCCGCCTGCTGTGGCCAATCAAGAAGAAATACGGCAACAAGATTTCCTGGGCAGACCTGATCGCTCTCGCCGGCACCATTGCCTATGACGTTGCGGGCCTGAAGACCTTCGGCTTCGCCTTCGGCCGTGAAGACATCTGGGCTCCGGAAAAGGACACCTATTGGGGTAATGAAAAGGAATGGCTGGCTCCGAGCGACGGTCGTTACGGCGACGTGACGAAGCCGGAAACGCTGGAAAACCCGCTTGCCGCCGTGCAGATGGGTCTCATTTACGTCAATCCGGAAGGCGTGAACGGCAAATCCGATCCGCTGGCGACGGCGGCGCAGATGCGCGAGACCTTCGCGCGCATGGGCATGAACGACGAGGAAACCGTGGCGCTCACCGCCGGCGGCCACACGATCGGCAAGTCGCACGGCAATGGCAGCGCGGCCAATCTCAGCCCCGATCCGGAAGCCGCAGGCCCGGAATATCAGGGCCTTGGCTGGATCAACACCAAGGGCCGCGGCATCGGTCGTGATACCGTCGTCTCGGGTATCGAAGGCGCGTGGACGAGCCATCCGACCAAGTGGGACAACGGCTTCTTCGACATGCTGTTCAAGCATGAGTGGACGTTGACGCACAGCCCCGCCGGTGCATCGCAATGGGCGCCGATCACCATTGCCGAAGAAGACAAGCCTGTTGACGTCGAGGATGCCTCGATCCGCACCATCCCGATGATGACCGATGCGGACATGGCACTGAAGGTCGATCCGATCTATCGTGAGATTTCGCTGAAGTTCAAGGATGATCAGGATCATTTCTCCGAAGTCTTCGCCCGCGCCTGGTTCAAGCTGACGCACCGTGACATGGGGCCGAAATCCCGGTATTTCGGACCGGATGTTCCCGCAGAAGACCTGATCTGGCAGGACCCTGTCCCCGAAGGCTCCACGAGCTACAATGTGGCTGCCGTGCAGGCCAAGATCGCCGCTTCCGGCCTTCCGGTCGCAGATCTGGTTGCCACCGCCTGGGACAGCGCCCGCACCTTCCGCGGTTCGGACAAGCGCGGCGGCGCCAATGGCGCACGTATCCGCCTTGCTCCGCAGAAGGACTGGGAAGGCAACGAGCCCGCCCGTCTTTCCCATGTGCTTTCGGTTCTCGAGCCGATTGCCCGTGAAACCGGTGCGAGCATCGCGGATGTCATCGTTCTGGCCGGCAATTACGGCGTGGAACAGGCGGCAAAAGCGGCCGGCTTCGATATCGCCGTGCCGTTTGCACCGGGCCGCGGCGACGCTTCCGCCGAGCAGACGGATGCTGACAGCTTCGCTCCGCTCGAGCCGCTGGCGGATGGTTTCCGCAACTGGATCAAGAAGGACTATGTTGTCAGCCCCGAAGAACTGCTGCTGGACCGCGCCCAGCTTCTCGGCCTGACTGCGCCGGAACTGACAGTACTTGTCGGCGGTCTGCGCGTCATCGGCGCGAACTACGGCGGTGCGGCACATGGCGTGTTCACTGACAAGCCCGGCGCACTGACAACCGACTTCTTCACGACGCTGACGGATATGGCCTATTCCTGGGTCCCGACCGGCAACAATCTCTATGAGATTCGTGACCGCAGGACTGGCGTGGCACGATATACCGCCACTCGTGTCGATCTCGTGATCGGCTCGAACTCGATCCTGCGTGCCTATGCGGAAGTCTACGCACAGGACGACAACAGTGAAAAATTCGTCCGCGACTTCATCGCCGCCTGGACGAAGGTGATGAACGCCGACCGTTTCGATCTTCTGTAACGAGCCTGTTTGCCATTAAAAAGCGCCTCCCTGAGCGATCGGGGGGGCGCTTTTGTTTTCGGCTTCTCGTAGATCGGCTTGGCGCTCTCACACGCGTTGCGCAAATGTGCTGGACGCGGCGGCGGCTCACCGACGGTCGGAAGACGGTACCGGACGCTCCGGGGATGATTTCTCCGCCCCTTGCGACGGGGTTCTGCCGCTCTTTTCATTCTCGTGGGCATCCGGTCCGGCCACGATGACGCCGCGGCCCTGTTCCTCGCGCTTCTTCTCTGCGAAGTCGCCGGGTTCCTTGTTGCGGTCCATGAATAATCTCCCTCGTTTGGTTTCTGTCAGGAATTCAACGGTCGTCCCGGGCAGAGGTTCCAGCCTTTTCGCGGGGGGAGAATGTTTCTATTCATAATGATCTTTGCTATTAACATGAATAGATAAGTCATGTTATGGCGGCGTGCAGGGTGATTGCCACGATTGCCCTGTGCCACGTTTGTTTCCACGCCTCGGCCTCGGCTCGACAACCGGACGGTAATTGCATTGGGTTTCTGGCATTCCATGACCTGGCACACGGAAGGGATCAGCGTCACCGCGCCGGTCAAGTGGCGCCAGTTCGACGGGCTGGTCAGCGCTTTCTGGGAGGCGGAGAGCCAAGTGGGGGCGAAAGGGTATTATCTCGCCGCCGATCCGCGAATCATGATTTTCTTCAACGACGTCTCGTCACGGATCCGCATATCAAATCGCGACGGCGAGCTTTCGCAACATTCGCGGCCGATGACGCGGGCGGTTTACGTGCCGGCAGGCGTGCCCATGTGGACGGGCAGCAACGCCACGCATCGTTTTTCCCATCTCAACCTGCATATCCACAAGGACCGCCTTCTGCGCTTCCTGTCCCCGGCGGTCGGCGGTTCGGCGGCCATGACCGCGTTACGCCGTCCGGTCGAGATACAGGATATCGGCGGAGTGGAAACCCTGGCGGGCCTGCTGGTGGATGAACTGGCCGAGCCGCAGAAACATCCGCTTTATGCCGAAAGCCTCGTCGGCAGTATTGTTGCCGGCTTGCTGGATATTCCCGGATCAACGCCCGAGCAGGCCAGTGGCAGGCTGACGCAGGCGCAGATGAACCGGTTACTCGCCCGCGTGGAAAAGCGCGGTGATGACCGCATGACGGTCGCCGAGATGGCCGATATTGTCGGGCTGTCGGAAAGCTGGTTCGCCACGGTGTTTCGCCAGACAACCGGCAAAACACCTCTGCAATGGCAACTTGAGCGGCGTATCGATGCCGCACAAAAACTTCTGCTGGAAGGCGATCTGACGGTGGCCGATATTGCTGCCCAGCTCGGTTTTTCCGATCAGGCTCATCTCACCAAGGCTTTCCGTCAGTCCGTGGGTAACACGCCTGCTGCCTGGCGACGTCTGCACAGGCTGCTTTGAAAAGGCGGGATTTGCGTCCTGATGCGTAGGCCGTGGTGGGCGACCGCCTGTTTGAATCTCGGGCAAGCCAGAGCATGACATCAGGAAATATCCACAATATATTGAAGTATTGTGGATATCTTACATCACCATGTTTTGCGCAGAGTAACCGAAAACGCCCTGCCCGGATTGTAGAAGTCTGCTCCGAACCCGCCATAAGAAACGTGTTTTTCGTTGAAAAGGTTGGAGACATTGACATCCAGCGAGGCGGTTTCCTGGATCTTGTAGCTGAATGCCGCATCCACGGTCACACTGCTTCCGGTTTCGACCTTGTTGGCGTTGTCGAAATAATAGGCGCCGGTATAGCGGCCGCCGAGACCGAACGTCATGTCACCGAAATGGTCGTTGCCCGCAAGCGTATAGTTGACCCATAGTGAGGCCTGATGTTCGGGCACAAACTGCGGCCTGTTGCCGACATTGCCGCCAGTGCCGTTTTCGGTGATTTCCGCATCGAGATAGGAATAGGCTGCCGTCAGGCTGAGACTGTCTGTGACCTCAGCCTTGGCCTCGAGGTCAAGACCACGCACACGCACCTCGCCGATCGTTGTGGGCAGGCTGGTGATCGGGCTTGTGACGGTGATGTTGTTCTTTTTCAGATCGTAGATCGAGGCGGTGAAGAGAGCCGGGAAAGCGTCCGGACGGTACTTTACGCCGAGTTCGATCTGTTCGCCGCGCTCCGGCTCGACGGTGAGACCGGACGCGGGCACAACCGATTCAGCATAGCTGATATAGGGCGCGATCTCGTTGGTTATCTTGTAGGACACACCAATGCGCTTCGTAAGTTCGCTGATGTCGCCGCTCGCCGTCGTGCGGTTCAGCCGGTTTGTCTGGTCGGTGTCGATCCAGTCGTTTCTAAGGCCGGCGCTGATGGTGAGCCTGTCGAAGAAGGTCAGGTCCTGCTGCAGATAGAGCGCTCTTGTCTTCTGGTCCGTCAGGGAGTCCGCATAGAGCGGCACGGAAGAGGGCGCGCCGGTATAGATCGGGTTCATCCAGTTGATGCTCGGTGCAGCGCCAAAGTAGCTTTTGCTGCCCGAGGTGTAGTCATTATAGAAAACACCGACCAGGCTGCGGCTTTCGACGTTGTCGAACCGCGCGTCATATTGCAGGCGCGTGTCGACCAGGAAGTTTTCGGTCTCGGTGTCGTTGCCGAAGTAAGAACGATTGGCGATGGTCGAACCGTTGGTCGGCGTCGACGATATATAGGCATAACCGAAGTCCGTATTCGCCTTGCTGTAGCGCGCGTTGGAACTCAGCGTCAGACCGGATCCGAAATCGTGATCGAACATCACGCTCAGCGAGTTGCGGTTCGTGCCGCGATAGTTGTAGTCGGGTTCTCCGAAGAAGCGGCTCCGGTCGAAATGCGAGCCGACGGGATGGCCGCCGCCACCGGGAACGCCATCCTTGTTAAGATGGTCGTAAACGACAGTGAGGCTGGTGGCGTCGGTCGGACGCCAGGTAAGACCGCCCATGAAGAATTTCTCATCGTCGCGGGAATAGTCATATTCCGCATCTGCGTTGCGAAGCTTGCCGGTCAGACGATAGGACAGAGTGTCGTCGCCGGTGATGTTGTCGCCGAAATCGAAGCCGGTTTCCGCGCGGCCATAAGAACCGCCGGTCACATAGGCTTCGCCGAAGCGCGCATGTTTCGGCACTTTTGTGGCGTAATTTACCGAACCGCCGGGGTCCGAAACGCCGAAGGTGGTAGAATTGCCGCCCTTTATGACTTCGACGCGCTCATAGGCATAGGTTTCTTCGCGCAGCGCGCCGAAGGGGCGGCCGAGCGTCAAGCCGTCGCGGTACATGTAAGCGTCGAAACCGCGAATCTTGAAATAGTCGAAACGGTCGTCGGAGCCGTAAAAATCCGTGGTGACGCCGGCGGTATATTGCAGTGCTTCTTCCACCGTCTGCACGCCGCGCTGCTGCATTTCCTTGGCGGTGATGACAGAGACAGAGGCAGGTGTGTCGAGAATATCGGTCGCCATCTTGCTGCCGCTCGTCGTGCGGGTGGCGACGATCGATTTCTGATCATTGTCACCGCTGTCGATGGTGATGGTCTCCAGAACCGTGCTGCCGCCCGTGTTGGCAGCCTCCTGCGCCACGAGAAGGCCGGGCATGGAAGCGGCAAGCGCCGTGCAGGCCAGCAGGGCCGCTTTCCCGTGGAGACGTCGCGCGGTTTTGCGGTTTCTGCCTTGGATTTCGATATTCATTGGTAGGTTCCAGAAATTAATGCCCCGATCGCCGTTTTCACGGACCACTCTCGATGCGCCCAATAACTTGAGAAAGTTTGTCCGGTATTGTAGATTTTTGCGGTTTTGTACAAAACCCCGGAAATTTCACCGCTGTTGCGGAAGCATTTCCTCACCGGACTTGACGGGGGCAATTGAAGCTGAGAATTCAAGTCCACTTTTGAACTTTGAAAGCCTCGCTCATGCCCCGCCTGTTTTGTGGTCTTCTACCGGTCTTCGTGTTTTTTCTGTCCGTGATCGCACAGAATACAGCTGTGGCGGAGGAGACGGCACCCTATCCCGTCACCATCAAACATGCTTTCGGCACGACGACGATTGCGAAGAAGCCCGAGCGGGTCGCCACCGTTGCCTGGTCCAACCATGAGGTGCCGCTGGCGCTCGGCATCGTGCCCGTCGGCTTTGCCGCCGCCAACTTCGGCGATGATGACGGCGACGGGCTGCTGCCCTGGGTGGCAAAGCGGCTAGCCGAGCTCGACGCGTCAAAGCCTGTGCTGTTCGATGAGGGTGACGGCATCGATTTCGAGGCTGTGGCGGCAACGCAGCCGGATGTCATCCTCGCGGCCTATTCCGGCCTCAGCCAGTCCGACTACGACACGCTCAGCCAGATCGCGCCGGTGGTCGCTTATCCTGTCTCGCCATGGGCAACGGACTGGCGCGACATGATCCGGCTGAATAGCGCCGGTCTTGGAATGGCCGCAGAAGGGGAGGCGCTCATCAGGCGCATCGAGGGTGAAATAGCCGAGGTCGTTGCCGGCCACCCGCAACTGAAGGGCAAGTCGGCCATGTTTGTCACCCATCTCGACGCTACCAATCTCAGCGTCGTCAATTTCTATACCGCCAATGATACCAGGGTGAAATTCTTCGAGGATCTTGGCCTTGCGTCCCCCAAAAGCGTTGTGGAGGCAACGAGGCCTGGGCAATTCGCTGCCGGTATCAGCGCCGAGCGCGTCGATGCCTTCGACGATGTCGATATCATCGTGACCTATGGTAGCGAGCCGCTACTGAATGCCATGCGCGCCGATCCGCTTCTCGCTCGGATGCCCGCCGTCTCAAACGATGCTGTCGTCATGCTGGGGCGCGATCCGCTCGGCACCGCCTCCAATCCCACACCTCTGTCGATTTCGTGGGTGTTGAAGGACTATGCCGATCTTCTGGCAAAGGCTGCTGATAAATCCTCCGGGAAATCGCAGTGACGATGTCTGGATCCGGCAAAGCGACGGCCGTGCTGCTAGCCGGCCGCTCCAACCGCGTGCGATCGGCATGGCTTGGCGCGGTGCTGGCGCTTCTCTCGCTGCTTTGTGCGCTGTCCGTCGCCATCGGCACGCGTGACGTCTCATTCACGGATATTGTTGGTGGGCTCAGCGGCCGCGTCGAGACGGTTGCCGAGGCAGCGGTTGCCGTGCGTTTGCCGCGCACGCTGCTTGCCCTGCTTTCCGGGGCGGCACTCGGGCTGGCCGGTGCCATCATGCAGGGTGTCACGCGCAATCCGCTTGCCGATCCCGGTATTCTCGGTGTGAACATGGGGGCGTCGCTCGCCGTCGTCATCGGCATCGTCTGGTTCGGCATCGCCTCGGCTCATGCCTTCATCATGGTCGCAATTGCAGGGGCGGGGGTATCGGCGGTTTTCGTTTATGTTGTCGGTTCGCTCGGCCGAGGCGGGGCGACCCCGCTGAAACTCGCACTTGCGGGTGCCGCCACCTCCGTCGCCTTTTCCTCGCTCGTCATCGCCGTGGTGTTGCCGCGCAGCGATATCGCCGGCGGCGTCCGCGCCTGGCAGATCGGTGGTGTCGGCGGGGCGACCTTCGAACGTATCGAGACCGTATTGCCCTTTCTGGCTGCCGGTTTCGTCATAAGCCTGCTTTCGGCGCGGAAGTTGAATTCACTGGCGCTTGGCGACGAGCTGGCCGCCGGCCTTGGAGAAAACGTTGCCGTCGCCAGAGCCATGGCATCCTTCGGCGCCATTCTTCTGTGCGGCGCTGCCACCGCCATTTGCGGCCCGATCGGTTTTGTCGGTCTGGTGGTGCCTCACCTCTGCCGCTTGCTGGTCGGGGTGGACAATCGCTGGCTCCTTCCGTTTTCTGCACTTGGAGGCGCCTGTCTGCTGCTAGCCGCCGATATTGTCGGCCGCATCGTCGCGCGGCCCTCCGAACTCGATGTCGGTATCGTCACGGCGTTGGTCGGCGCGCCCTTTTTCATCTGGATCGTCAGACGGCAGAGGGTGCGTGAGCTGTGAGCATGTTTCCGTCAGTCGTCGAAACGCTGGGTTTCAACCGCCATCGTCGGCAGGGCCGGCGCCGTCTCGTCATCTTTTGCCTGCTGACGCTTCTCGTCGCGGCTTTTGCGCTCACGCTGACGCTCGGCCAATCATTCACCCCGCCCGGTCGGGTGATCCGCGTGCTCCTTGGCGAGGACATCGCCGGCGTCAGCTTTACCGTCGGACAATTGCGCCTGCCACGCGCGCTGCTGTCGGTGCTGGCGGGGCTGAGCTTCGGCCTTGGCGGCGTCGCCTTTCAGATCATGTTACGCAACCCGCTTGCCAGCCCCGACATTATCGGCATCAGCTCCGGCGCCAGCGCCGCCGCCGTCTTTGCCATCGTCGTATTGCAGATGAACGGACCGCTGGTTTCGGTTGTCGCCGTCGTCGCCGGCCTTGGCATCGCCCTGCTGGTCTATCTCCTCTCCTTCCGCAACGGCGTGGCCGGAACGCGTCTGATCCTTGTCGGCATCGGTGTTTCCGCCATGCTGGAAAGCATCATCGCCTATATTCTCTCCGTCGCGCCGGCCTGGACACTGCAGGAGGCGATGCGCTGGCTGACCGGCAGTGTCAATGGCGCCAAACTTGCCCAGACACTGCCGCTTGCCATCGCGCTGGTTTTTTTCGGCGGCCTGCTTCTCAGCCGTGCACGGGATCTCGAGACGCTCAGGCTCGGTGATGATGCCGCCGCGGCACTCGGCGTTCGGGTCGGGGCAACACGCATCATCGTCATCGTCGCAGCCGTTGGCATGATCGCCTTTGCTACGGCCGTCTCGGGGCCGATCGCCTTCGTTGCGTTCCTGTCCGGACCAATTGCAGCGCGTATCGTCGGCAGCAATGGATCGCTGCTCCTTCCCGCCGCACTGGTCGGGGCGGTGCTGGTGCTGGCGGGTGACTATTGCGGCCAGTTCCTGCTGCCCGGCCGTTACCCGGTCGGCGTCGTCACCGGTGCGCTCGGTGCACCCTATCTGATTTATCTGATCGTGCGGGTCAACCGCAGCGGAGGCTCGTTATGACCGGCCACTCTCTTTCCCTAAGCGGCCTCTCGGCCGGCTATGGCGACAGCCTCGTCATAGAAGGGCTGGACCTCACCGTCCCGCGCGGGAAGATCACGGTTATCGTCGGCGCGAATGCCTGCGGCAAGTCCACTCTGCTACGCAGCATGTCGCGGCTCATCACACCGCGCGCCGGTCAGGTCCTGCTTGACGGCAAGTCGATCCATCGTCTGCCTTCCCGGGAACTGGCTCAGCGGATGGGTCTCCTGCCGCAATCGCCGATAGCGCCTGAAGGTATCGTGGTTGCGGATCTCGTCAGCCGTGGACGACATCCGCATCACGGCCTGTTCGCACGCTGGACACGTGAGGATGACGAAGCGGTTGCCGCAGCACTCGTCGCCACCGACACGGTCGAGCTTGCCGAACGGCCGGTGGATGAATTATCGGGCGGTCAGCGGCAACGCGTGTGGATCGCCATGGCGCTTGCCCAGCAGACCGACATATTGCTCTTGGATGAGCCGACCACCTTCCTCGATATCAGCCATCAGGTCGAGGTGCTGGACCTTCTCACAGACCTCAACCAGTCGCGTGAGACCACCATCGTCATGGTCTTGCACGATCTCAATCTCGCAGCCCGTTATGCCGATCATCTCGTCGCCATGAGCGACGGAAAGCTGCATGTCTTCGGCACGCCGGAAGACGTGTTGACGGAAGAAAATGTCCGCCACGTTTTTGGTATTGAAAGCCGTGTCATCACGGACCCGACGTCGGGCAAGCCGATGATGCTGCCTATCGGGCGGCATCGGACCGTCGAGGGGAAATAATAACGTATCTCTTTAAGATACGGTTCTGTTGACTTCTGCGCGTATCTGTTTATGATACGAACATCAAGAGGCAGGCAATGATCCGTTCTTTCAAAAACAAGCTGACTGCTTCGATTGACGACGGATCTGTGAAGAAGGGATTTCCCTCCGATATGCTACGCCGCGCCCAGCAACTGCTCACGGTCCTGGATGCGGCGACTACGGTTGAAGACCTTCGGTCACCGCCCGGTAATCGTTTGGAAAAGCTTTCCGGCGACCGTGAGGGACAATATTCGATCCGGATCAACAAGCAGTGGCGCATCTGCTTCGTCTGGACGCAAGCAGGGCCGGAAAACGTGGAAATAACCGACTATCACTAGTCGGTTATTCTCGTGGAAAGGCTCATGACAAATCGGCCAAGGAGGGCCAGCGAGCATGACAATCAGTAAATCGCCTCCGATCCATCCGGGCGAAATCCTGCGGGAACTCTATCTTGAGCCGCTGGGGATGTCGGCATACGCGCTCGCAAGGCACCTCAATGTTCCGCGCACCCGCATAGAACGGATTGCGGGAGAGAAACTTGGTATCACCGCGGACACCGCCTTGCGTCTGGCAAAGTTTTTCAAGACCACCCCGGAATATTGGCTGAACTTGCAGAACGCTTTTGACATTAAGGCGGCTGCAACGAGGCTGGAAACGGACCTTGCGAATATCAAGGAATTGGAAGCCGCGTAGTTGTCAGCCTCCTGTCCCGTCACGGCCAGGCCGCATAGGATGGCGGCGGCATGTTCTGCTTCTGCCTTGCCGTTCTTCTGAAACGGCCGGGAGAGGTCCCCTCGT
This sequence comes from Agrobacterium sp. SORGH_AS_0440, assembly GCF_031453135.1. Taxonomy (NCBI): domain Bacteria; kingdom Pseudomonadati; phylum Pseudomonadota; class Alphaproteobacteria; order Hyphomicrobiales; family Rhizobiaceae; genus Agrobacterium; species Agrobacterium sp. SORGH_AS_0440. The sequence goes on from NZ_JAVIYR010000001.1 coordinate 1,823,911, forward strand.
TGCGGGTGAAGAAGCGATTGAAGTAGCCGGGGTCCTGAAAACCCAATCGAAACGCGATTTCAGCGACTTGCAGCGAAGAGTTCAGAAGAAGGTCGCGCGCCTCTGACAGGAGTTCCCGGTGGATATAGGCCTGTGGCGAAAGCCCCGTGGCCTTGCGGACCGCGAATCCCAGTCGCTCGCGGGTAACGCCGAGATGGTGTGCATAATCTTCGACGGCCCATTGATCGTGCTTGTGCTGGCTCACCAGAAGGACGAAACGTTCGGTGAGGCCGCCCGGGGTGGAGACGGCGGCAGCAACATCGGCGATGGCGTGCTGACAGACCCGGACAAGGGTGACGCAGAGCAGGCTGGCGATGATCGTGTCGGAACCGGTCGCTGCGCGGACATTTTCGCTCGCGATTGTCTGGAGATAAGCCTCCAGTTCCTTTTGGTCCTGTTCTTCGGGTGTCTGTACCAGAATACGCTGCAGTATCGCGCGTACGGCGTTTGCGCTCGTGCCCGTCGGCATCGCGTGAGCCAGCCCGATTTCGGTGGTCGTCAACAGCGATCCGCGGCTTCCGGCGCTCAGTCTCACGCGGCCGGCCGGGCCTATGGGCAGCCAGATGAGCCCCGGCGAAGGGACATCCAGCCTCTTATCGCCCTGCGTGATCTCCGCTTCCCCGACAGAAAGCAAAAGCATGTGGGCGCTGTCTGCTTCCAGCCGGAATTCCGATACGCGCAGCGAGGAGGCGAAGGTGCGTGCCGTGATCTCCACGCGATTGGCGGCAAACTGGCTGTGCAGCGGCATTCAACCTCCAAAAGTGCAATAATGCACTACACTAGTGCATTTTATATGCAACGGTCATTGCTAAACTTCGATCTGCGCGTGGGGAGTCTTGAGGAGAAGGGCTGCCCGATCGAGCGCTTTGGGAGGAACATCATGAACAATTTGAAGCGCAGAACGCTGTTCTGCCTGCTCTCCGGTGCTGCCCTGTCTGCAGTGTCTTTCAGTCATGCCACTGCGCAGGACCGCACTTCCGTAAAGATTGGCTATGCTGTGTCAAAAAGCGGCGCCAATGCCACCGGCGCGGGTATCACGACCATTCCGAACTACAAATTATGGGTGAAGGAGGTCAACCATGCCGGCGGCCTTACGCTGCCCGACGGCAAGCGCTTTCCAGTTGACGTGGTCGAATATGACGACCGTTCCTCGGCCGAGGACGCGGTGCGGTTCACCGAGCGGCTGGCCAGCCAGGACAAGGTGGATTTCATCCTGCCGCCCTGGGGCACGGGATTTAATCTGGCGGTTGCGCCGCTCTATGACCGTTTCGGTTATCCGCAGCTCGCGGTCACCGGCGTCACCGACAAGGCGCCCGATTTCGCCGCGCGCTGGAAGAAGAGCTTCTGGATGCTGGGCGGGGGGCACGACTATGCCAATGCACTGGCCGATGTTTTGAAAGCCGCCCGCGAAGCAGGCCAGATCAATGACAAGGTGGCCGTGATATCTGTCGCGGACGGTTTCGGCATCGATCTCATCAAGGCTGCGCGACCCGCGCTGAAGGAAGCAGGTTTTACGCTTGCTTATGACAAGACCTATCCGGTCGGCACCTCGGATTTTGCCGCGCTTGTGAACGAGGCCGCGGCAAGCGGTGCGGACAGTTTCATCGCCTTCTCCTACCCGCCGGACAGTTTCGCGGTAACGAAGCAGGCGCAGACCGCACGATATAATCCGAAGGTGTTCTACGTCGGTGTCGGCGGTGCTTTCCCGATTTTCCCGAAGGTTTCGGATGGCAAGCAGGAAGGTGTCATCAGCATCGGCGGCGTCGATGGAAGCAGCGACAGGATCGAGGATTATTTCAAGCGTCACGAAGCCTTCATCGGCACCAAGCCGGACAGCTGGGCAAGCGCCATCACCTATGCGAGCCTCGAAATGCTGGCCCAGTCAATCCAGCGCGTCGGGCTCGACAAGGCGGCGGTGGCAGGCGAGCTTTCGACTGGAAGCTTCGACACCGTTATCGGCCCGGTCAAACTTGAAGACAACCAGCTTCGTCAGCTGTGGTGGGCGGGGCAATGGCAGGGCGAGCGTTTCGTCGCGATTGCGCCCGCGGAACGTTCAGGTGCGGCCAAGCCCCTTGTCCCGAAGCCGCAATGGTAAGCCCTTTCCGGCCGGGACCTGTGAACCCGGCCGGAAGGCTTCGGCCACGTTCCAGACTGGAGACATTTCCTTGTTCTTATCCACCCTCATCTTCGGCTTGATGCTGGGAGGGACCTATGCGCTGATCGCGCTTGGACTTTCGCTGCAATATGGCATCGCCCGCATCATGAACCTCGCTTATGGCGAAGTGCTGATCGCGGCTGCCTTCATCACCTTCGTTCTGTTTTCCGGTTACGGGCTTTCGCCGCTCTGGTCGCTTTTCATCATCGTACCGCTCGGTTACGGCCTTTCTTTCGCGATCTACCGGGTCATGATGCGGCCGCTGGTGCGCCGTTCGGGCGGCTCTGGCCGTCTGGAAGTCGATTCCATTCTGGCAACCTTCGGACTGCTCTTCGTTATCCAGGGCATCATGCTCGTGGCGTTCGGTGGCAACTACCATTCTTATTCCTATCTGGCCGACGGCGTCGATGTCTTCGGCACGACGGTGGCATTGAACCGGCTTCTGTCTTTCGGTTTGTCCGTCCTGATTGGCGGTGGGCTTTATCTGGCGCTCACCCACAGCCGCTGGGGTCTTAACCTGCGGGCAGTGGCGCTGTCGCCCCGTTCCGCGCCGCTGGTCGGCATCGATGTGAACCGTGTGGCTTCCCTCGGCTTTGCTCTCGGTGGCGCACTCGCCGTGGCGGGCGGGGTGATGATCTCGATGTACCAGACCTTCTCCGCTTCCTATGGCGTGGTCTTCACCATGAAGGCGCTTGTCGTCGTCATCATGGGCGGTGTCGGCAATCTGCTCGGCGCGCTGGTCGCCGGGCTGCTGCTCGGTCTCGTGGAAACCTTTGTGCTGGTTTATGTCGATCCCGGCCTCACACTTGCCGCCACCTACCTGCTCTTTCTCATGGTCCTGCTTTGGCGTCCGGAAGGCATCTTCGCAAGGAGGGGCAAATGATTCCGCTTCTGATCGGCCTCGCCGCAGCCGCGCTGCTGGCGCTTTCCCCTTTCTTCTTCGATGCCTATGGTGTCGGCGTCATCATCGGCCTTCTCGGTTATGCCACGCTTGCTTCCGCCTGGGCCATGTTCTCCGGTCCGACCCGCTATATATCGCTCGCCACCGTCGCCTTTTTCGGTGTCGGGGCCTATACGGTCGCGGTGCTGAGCGAGGTCTTGCCCTGGCTGCTCGTCCTCCTGTGCTCCGCCCTTGTCGGCGCGGCGCTTGCCTTCGTCGTCGGGCTTTCCACGCTGCGCGTTGCCGGCATTTATTTCGTGATCTTTTCTTTCGGCCTTGCCGAACTCATCCGACAGCTCATCACCTGGTATGAAGTGAATGTGACCGGAACGCTCGGGCGCTATATCTTCCTGCCGCTGGAGCCGCAGCATGTCCTCTGGCAATTGCTGGCGCTGGCCGCCGTTACTCTTGTCCTGTCGACGCTCATCGACCGCAGCAAGCTCGGCCTGGCGCTGAAGGCAATCGGCGATGATGAGGTGGTGGCCGCCCACGCAGGAATTAATCTTGCCCGCACCAAGCTGGCGCTCTTCGTGCTGTCCGCCACCATCATCACGCTTGTTGGCGCCATCCAGGCCCCGCGCTGGGTCTATATCGAGCCGGCCATCGTCTTCAATCCTCAGGTTTCCTTCCTCACCGTGATCATGGCCCTGCTTGGCGGAGCCACGCGCCGCTGGGGACCCATCCTCGGTGCTGTGCCGCTGTTCCTGCTGTTTGAATGGCTGGGCGCCAATTTCCCCAACCATTTTTCCATCATTCTCGGCGCTCTCTTCATCCTCATCGTCTTTGTGTTGCCGGATGGCGTGCTGGCGGCGCTGGAGAAGTTGCGCAAAAAGGAGAAGATGGCATGAGCACGGTTCTCGAAATTGCTGATATCCGCAAGACCTTCGGCGGGCTGAAGGCAGTGGACGGTCTGGGCCTGACTATCAAGGCTGGCGAGGTCGTGGGGCTGCTCGGGCCGAACGGTTCCGGAAAGACGACGCTGATGAACCTGATCTCGGGCGCGCTGAAGCCGACGGAGGGATCAATCCGGCTGGAAGGGCAGGAGATTGCCGGCCGGCGGCCGGATGCGATTGCGCGCGCCGGCGTGGCGCGCACCTTCCAGCTCGTGCGGCTTTTGCCTTCGCTCTCCCTGCTGGACAATGTCGCGGTTTCGGCCATGTTCGGGCCGCAGCGGTTGTCCCGCCCAGCGGCGGAGAAGGTCGCGCGCACCTGTCTGCAAAGAATAGGGCTCGCGGGGCGGGAAGTCATGCCGGCCGGCGATCTCACCTATATCGATCAGAAGCGCCTCGAACTGGCGCGTGCGCTTGCGGGCGAACCGAAGCTTCTGCTTCTTGACGAATGGCTTGCAGGCCTCAACCCCACGGAGCTGCAGGAGGGGATCGCGCTGATCCGGCGGCTGGCATCGGAAGGAACGACCATTCTGTTGGTGGAACATATCATGGCGGCCGTGCGCGCCCTTTGCCCTCGCTCCGTGGTCATGGCGGCCGGCCGCAAGATCGCCGACGGGCCGACGGCAGCGGTACTTGATGATCCGCAGGTCATCTCCGCATATCTGGGAGCGCCACATGCTTGAAATAGATGCGTTAACAATCCGCTACGGCAAACATCTCGCAGTTGATGGCATATCGCTCAATGTTGCGAAGGGCGAAACCGTGGTTCTGCTTGGCGCCAATGGCGCCGGCAAGTCGTCGCTGCTGAAAGCCGTCGGCGGCATGGTTGTGCCGGCGTCCGGCGAAGTGCGCGTCGACGGTGCGTCGCTTGTCGCTGTTCCTCCTCATCGGATCGTGGACTGCGGCGTGGCGCTGGTGCCAGAAGGACGCGGAATTTTCCCGGCGCTGACGGTGGAGGATAATCTTCGCCTCGGCGCCAATCCCCGCCATGCCCGTTCAGCAGAGAAAGTGACACGGGAGCATATTTTCTCGCTGTTTCCACGTCTCGCCGAACGCCGGCAGCAGCTTGCCGGCACCATGTCCGGCGGCGAACAGCAGATGGTCGCCATCGGGCGGGCGCTGATGTCGGCACCGGATTATCTCTTGCTGGACGAGCCGAGTCTGGGTCTTGCGCCCATCGTCACGCAGGAACTTTTTGCCGCCCTGGCCGAGATCAAGAAAAGCGGCCTTTCCATTCTGCTCGTGGAGCAGAATGTGCGCGAAAGCCTGGCGCTGGCCGACCGGGGTTATTTGCTGGAAGCGGGGCGTATCGTCGGAGCAGGTTCAGCTGAGGCCCTCTCCGCCGATGCCGCCGTGCAACGGGCGTTTCTCGGCGGCACCACCGCCGCCATTGTCTGAATTCAGGAGGAAGACCATGCAGACTGTCAATCTTTTCATCGGTGGCGACCATTGCCCGGCCGCGAGCGGAAAGCGCTTCGAGCGTCACAATCCGATCACCGGCGACGTTGCGACCAGCGCGGCGGCGGCAACGGTGGAGGACGCTACCCGTGCGGCCGATGCTGCCGCTGCCGCCTTTCCCGTCTGGTCGGCCACATCGCCCGGCGAGCGCCGCCGCCTGCTGCTGGCGGCGGCTCAGGCGCTACTCGCCGCCGGGCCTGACATTACCCAGGCGATGAAGGAAGAAATCGGCGCGACCGATGCCTGGGCTGGTTTCAATGTGAAGCTCGCAAGCGATATGCTGGTGGAGGCCGCAAGCCTGACCACCCAGATCAAGGGCGAGATCATTCCCTCCAACCGGCCGGGAACGACGGCGATGGCACTGCGCCAGCCGGCGGGCGTGGTATTGTCCATCGCCCCCTGGAATGCTCCCGTCATTCTCGGCGTACGCTCCATCGCCACGCCGCTCGCCTGCGGCAACACGGTTGTGATGAAAACCTCGGAGCTTTGCCCGCGCACCCATGCGCTGATCATCGAGGCGGTGGCATCGGCAGGTCTGCCGAAGGGCGTGCTCAACGCCGTCTCCAATGCGCCGGAAGATGCGGCAAAGATCGTCGATACGCTGATCGCGCACCCCGCCGTCAGACGGGTGAATTTCACCGGCTCGACCCGCGTTGGCCGTGTGATTGCCGAAACGGCCGGCCGCTACCTGAAACCGGCGCTGCTGGAACTCGGCGGCAAGGCGCCGTTCATCGTGCTTGATGATGCCGATATCGACGCCGCTGTCGCGGCGGCCGCCTTCGGCGCCTACATGAACCAGGGCCAGATCTGCATGTCGACGGAGCGCATCATCGTGCTCGACAGCGTTGCCGATACATTCGTGCAGGCCTTCGCCAAAAAAGCGTCCAACCTCACGGCCGGAGACCCACGCGAGGGAAAAACACCGCTAGGCTCGCTGGTCAGCGCCGAAGCGACGTCACGCATAAGGGCGCTGGTGGACGACGCCGTGTCCAAAGGCGCAAAGCTGGTCGCGGGTGGTGGCGGCACCGGCACCATGCTCGATGCGATCGCCATCGATGGCGTCACTCCCGCCATGCGGCTCTATTCCGAGGAAAGTTTCGGTCCGGTCGTTTCCATCATCAGGGCGGGCAGCGTCGATGAGGCGGTAAGCATCGCCAATGAAACAGAGTTTGGTCTTTCCGCCGCGATTTTCGGCAGGGACCAGGCGCGGGCGCTTGCCATTGCCGCGCGGATCGAAAGCGGCATATGCCACATCAACGGGCCGACTGTTCACGATGAGGCGCAGATGCCTTTCGGCGGGGTCAAGGCCTCCGGTTACGGCCGCTTCGGCGGCACGGCGGGCATTGCGGAATTCACCGAATTACGCTGGGTCACGCTGCAGGACGGGCCGCTGCATTATCCGATCTGAACCGGACGCCGGGGGCGGCTGCGGCGGCCTCACCGCCGCTCGTCGATCAGCCAGCCGGTGAGTTTTCTCACCGCGCTGTCGCTGCTTTTCGGCCGCATCAACCAGTAGCCGCGCCCCGGTGCATCGAGGCTAGGGCCTGCCGTGACCAGTACGCCAGCCTCGAGCAGTGGATCGACGAGCCCGGCCCAGCCGAGCGCAAAGCCCTGTTCTCCAATGGTCGCCTGAACCACCATGGTGTAATTGTTGAAGCTGATGTCGCCGCCGTCGTTTTCGGGGCCTCTCTGAACGCCGAAATGCTTGAAATAGGAAGGCCAGTCGAACCAGTGCGCTGATGAGGTATTTTCGAGGTGGATGAGTTTCCGCCGCGAAAAATCAGCAACGCCTGCGGGCGCCGGCGTTGCTGCCAAAAACGCAGGTGAACAGACCGGCGTGACTTTTTCCGAAAGCAGCAGTACGGCCCCGTCACCCGCCTCTTGCCGGGTGCCGAAGATGATCATCACGTCGCTGTCATGCTTTCCCTGACCCAACGGGTCCTGCGTGGCGACGATCTGGATGTTGATGTCAGGGTTGAGCGCTCGAAATCCGTGCATCCGCGGAATGAGCCACAATGACGAAAAGGCATAGTCCGTATGCAGGCGGATGGTCTGGCGTTCCTCCGTCCGCCGAAGCTGCTGCGCGAGCAGATCAATGGCATCGACATTGCGGGAGACGATCTCGAACAGCCTTTGTCCCTCTGCCGTCAGATCGATGCCGCGATGTTTGCGGCGGATGAGCGCCACCCCAAGCTCCTCTTCGAGCCTGCGCATCTGATAGCTGACGGCAGGCTGGGTGAGCCGCAGGGAGCCCGCCGCCGCCGTCAGGCTGCCCTGGCGGGCAACCTCGGTAAAGATGCGCATCCATCCGAGATCGAGCGGCCGGTCTGACATTAAATTTCCTTATATCACTTATCGAAAAATACCCGCTTCACAGGCAAAAACAATGTGGTGTTCAATAAACTGGACTAATACAAGGGGAGCCGCAATGAAAACCGTTTCTCATCTGCACCGCATCGCCGCCGGCCTGTTCCTGTCCGTGGCGGCCTTCTCCACCCCGCTTCAGGCGGCCGATGACGCGTCCTGCAAGCTCGTACGTCTAAGCGATCCCGGCTGGACGGATATTACCGCAACCAATGGCGTCGCCTCGGTACTGCTCGATGCATTGGGCTATGAAGCCGACGTCAAGACGCTTTCCGTGCCCATTGGCTATCAGGCGATGAAGAACGGCGAAATCGACGTTTTCCTCGGGAACTGGATGCCGGCGCAGAAATCCTTCGTAGATGACCTCAATTCGGCGAAAGCTGCCGAGGTCTTGACGAAGAATCTCGAGGGCGCCAAGTTCACGCTGGCGGTGCCTTCCTACATGGCGGAGAAGGGCGTGAAGGATTTCGCCGATCTCGCCAAACATGCCGATGAATTCGAGAGCAAGATTTACGGTATCGAGCCCGGCGCACCCGCCAACCAGAATATCCAGAAGATCATAGACGCCAATGATTTCGGCCTTAAAGGCTGGCAGCTCGTCGAATCGGGTGAGCAGGCCATGCTGGCGCAGGTGGAACGGGCGGGCCGGGATAAGAAGGCCGTGGTCTTCCTTGCCTGGGCGCCGCATCCGATGAACGAGAAGATCGATATCGCCTATCTCTCCGGCGGTGACGCCTATTTCGGCCCGAATTTCGGCGGCGCAGAGGTTTATACGCTTGCCCGCACCGGCTGGCCGGAAAAATGCCCCAACGCGGCGGCGCTCTTCAAAAACCTGAAGTTCGATATCGGCATGGAAAATACCCTCATGGGTTCGATTCTCGGCGGAGAGGATTCCAAAGCCGCGGCAGCGGCCTGGGTGAAGGCCAACCCCAAAGCGCTGGATGGCTGGCTGCAGGGCGTTACCACGCTGGATGGAAAACCGGGTGCGGATGCCGTTAAGGGCAAGCTTGGTCTCTGAGCCGGAAAGTGGAAATGCCGCGTCCCAATATCCTCATTCTGATGGTCGACCAGTTCAACGGGACGTTGTTTCCCGATGGACCGGCCGATTTTCTCCATGCGCCGCATCTGAAAGCCTTGGCGGAGCGGTCTGTCCGCTTCGCCAATACCTATACGGCCAGCCCGCTTTGTGCGCCGGCCCGTGCTTCCCTGATGTCCGGGCAATTGCCAAGCCGGACGCGGGTTTACGACAATGCCGCCGAGTTCGCCTCCGACATTCCGACCTATGCGCACCATCTGCGGGCAGCCGGTTATTACACCGGTCTCTCAGGCAAGATGCATTTCGTCGGGCCTGACCAGCTGCACGGCTTCGAAGAGCGTCTGACGACCGACATCTATCCCGCGGATTTTGGCTGGACGCCCGATTATACCAAGCCGGGCGAGCGGATCGACTGGTGGTATCACAATCTCGGTTCGGTGACGGGTGCAGGGGTTGCCGAAATCACCAACCAGATGGAGTATGACGACGAGGTAGCCTATCACGCCACTCGCAAGCTCTATGACCTGTCTCGTCGGCTCGATGACCGGCCGTGGTGTCTGACCGTCAGCTTCACCCATCCGCACGATCCCTACGTGGCGCGGCGGAAATTCTGGGATCTCTATGAGGATTGCCCGGCGCTCGATCCGCAGTCGGAGGCCATTGCTTTCGATCAGCAGGACCCGCATTCGAAACGGTTGCTGGAAGCCTGTGACCACAATGCCTTCGATATTTCGCCGGAGCAGATACGCCGGGCACGCCGCGGTTACTTCGCCAACGTCTCCTATATCGACGAGAAGATCGGCGAAATCCTTGGCGTCCTGAAGGCGACGCGGATGGAGGAGGACACCATCGTCCTCTTCCTTTCAGACCATGGCGATATGTTGGGTGAGCGCGGCCTGTGGTTCAAGATGTGCTTCTTCGAGGGCTCGGCCCGCGTACCGCTGATGATCGCCGCCCCAGGCTGGCAGCCGGCATTGATCGATACGCCGGCCTCGACACTGGATGTGACGCCGACGCTGTGCGGTCTGGCAGGGCTTGATATCACCTCGCTTAAACGCTGGACGGATGGCGAGGATCTGGCGCCGTTGGCTGCTGGCACCGGCGGGCGCGGCCCGGTGCCGATGGAATATGCGGCCGAAGGCTCGATCTCGCCGCTCGTCGCCATCAGGGACGGTCGATACAAATTGTCCGTCTGTGAGGCCGATCCGCCGCTGCTTTACGATCTGGACGCCGATCCCGAAGAGCGCACCAATCTCGCCGGCGACCCCGCTTTCAGCGACGTGCTCTCGTCGCTTTCCGCCGAAATTGGCCGGCGGTGGCAGTTGGCGGTGTTCGACGCCGCCGTTCGCGAAAGTCAGGCGCGGCGCTGGGTGGTCTACAAGGCGCTGCGCAACGGCGCCTATTACCCGTGGGACTACCAACCCCTGCAGAAGGCTTCGGAACGCTACATGCGTAACCACATGGACCTCAACGTGCTGGAAGAAAACCAGCGTTTTCCGCGCGGCGAGTGAGGCGGGCAAGGTGCCTCAAGCGGTGGTCGACACCCTCGGCGCGCCGCCCGCCGCCTGCACGGCAAGACTGCCCGCGGCAACCCCGGCTGTGAGGCATTGCTGTTCGTCCCTGCCTTGAAGCCAGGCATCAAGAAAACCGGCATTAAAGGCGTCGCCGGCGCCGGTCGTATCGACGACGGGTACTTCCTGGGCTGCCAGATACTGCAAGCCCCTTCGACAAGATATCCACGCGCCCTGCGCGCCGCCTTTCAGCGCCACGACGGGAAAGGCCTCTGACAGGGCGTGGATGGCTCTTTCCGGGTCAGAATGCCCGGTGATTGCTTCCGCCTCTTCGAGATTGGGCAAAAACACGTCGACACCGGCACAGGCCTTGAGCAGCCCCTTGTCGTAGATCAGCGAAGCATCCCAGCTTGGGTCGAGCGATACTGACAATCCGCTTGCCTTGGCGCGTGAAACCAGATCAGGCATCTCATGCAGCGTGGCGAATTCGGCGATGTGCAGATGCCGGGCGTTATCCCACGCGAAGGCGGCATCGAGCGTCGAGGGACGGGCGGCACCGGCGCGGCGCGTCAAAAATGCCCGGTCTTGGCCAACCACCGTCGCCACCGTCACCTGCGGTCCGGCATCGGCTGCATGTTCCAGAAACCGCAGGTCGACGCCGCTTTGCGCCATTTTCTCACCGATGTCGCGTGAAAATGTATCGGTGCCGAGCCTTGCGAGCAGAGCAACCGGGCGTCCGACGTGGGCGAAATGGGCTGCGGCAATGAAGGCTCCGCCGCCGGGGGCGATTTCCATGTCTCGGGCAAACAGTTCCCGGCCGAGCACTGGCAGTTCATTAAGACCGGTGAAAATGAGGTCACAATAGATCCGGCCGACGCTGATTACGGCAGTTTTTTCCGTTGTCATCATGCGCGGCCCAGAAGCTTTTCCGTCTTGGCGTCGAAAAGATAAAGCGAACCTCGCTCCGCCTGGCATTGGAGCCTGCTGCCGACGGCCGGAATGGTTTTGCTTCTCGCCGTGGCAATCACAGAACTGGTGTCGGTGTCCAGATGAACAAGCGTCTCCGGGCCGAGCGGCTCGACTGCCGTTACCGTTCCTTCCAGGGTAAACGTCCCCTGAGCGGACCCAGACTCCCCAACAAGCAGATCATGCGGCCGGACGCCGATCAGAAGCTCACCCGTGGCGGACGGCGCGACGCTGTCGCCGGCTCTGGTTCCGCGCAGCAGGTTCATCGAAGGGCTGCCGATGAAGCGTGCGGTAAAGATGTCGACGGGTGTTTCATAAAGTTCCGTTGGCGTGCCGACCTGCAGGATGTGGCCGTCCTTCATGACGACGATCCTGTCGGCCATGGTCATGGCTTCCACCTGATCGTGGGTGACATAAACGGTTGTCGTCTTAAGACGCTGATGCAAGCGCTTGATTTCAATACGCATCTGTGCGCGCAGCTGGGCGTCTAGGTTAGACAGTGGCTCATCGAACAGGAAGGCGGCGGGATCGCGCACCATGGCGCGGCCGATGGCGACACGCTGCCGCTGGCCGCCTGACAGGGCCGCCGGCCGTCGGTCGAGCAGGGCCTCCAGACCGAGCACCCGGCCGGCCTCTTCGATGCGGCGGTTCTTTTCCTCGCGGTCAAGCTTCGAGGTGTAGAGGCCAAAGCCGATGTTCTGGCGAACCGTCATATGCGGATAGATCGCATAGTTCTGGAAGACCATCGCGATGTTGCGCTGTTTCGGTTCCTTCTCATTGACGATGTCGCCGCCGATCTTCAGCGCTCCGTCGGAGATTTCTTCCAGCCCGGCGATCATTCTGAGGGTGGTGGATTTGCCGCAGCCGGACGGGCCGACAAAAACGACGAACTCGCCGTCTTCAATGGCAAGATCGATGCCCTTGACCGCCTCGACCTTGCCATAGCGCTTCACGAGTTTATTGAGTTCGATTGTCGCCATCATCGGGCTCCCGTCAGGGCGGTGAATTTCTCTGTGAGTTCCGCGGCCTTTGCCGCTTCGTGATCGGCGGATCGCCGTGCTTCCGCCTCGAATGCAGCAAGCCTGTTGCGATAGGTGGCAATCGCCTCCCGCATCGGTTCGGGGGCAGGGCCGCCGAAACGGCTGCGTACGGCAACGAAGTGCTCGGGCGAGACGATCTGCCTGAATTTTTCCTCATCGATCCCGGTTTGCCGCCCTGTCAGCTCATGGAACGCCTTGAGGAACGGCTGGTAACCGTCGTTCGGCAGATCGCCTTTCAGCGCGACGACGCTCTTGGCAACAGTCGCGGCAATCTCATGGGCCTGGCGGAAAGACAGGTCCTCGATGCGGACAAGCGAATCCGCCAGTTCCGTGATGGTGATACACGACCGGCGGATGTTCTGGTCGACCCTTTCGGGATCGATGCTGATCTGGCCAACGAGGCTGGCAAGAAGATCGAGAACCCGGCCGGCAGAGGCGAAGGCTTCGTAACCCATGCCCTGCGTTTCGCCCTCACTGTCATTCATGTCGGTGAAGGGCGTATTATGCATCACATCCAGCACCGTGCGCGCCCGCCCGAATGTCTGGCTGGCGAGGTGGCGCAGATGTTCAATCGGCACCGGGTTTCGCTTCTGCGGCATGATCGAGGAAATCTGCACCAGCGCATTCGGCACGTAGATCTGGCCAACCTCGAAACTCGTCCAGAACTGGAAATCCTGGATGAGCCGTCCGAGATGCAGGAACATCAGCTCGATCGCGCCATAGGTCGCGGTCGTGTAATCCACGGCGGCGATGCAGGAATAGGAATTGCGTAAGGGTGCAGCAAAGCCCAGCAATTCGGCGACCCGCGCCCGATCGATGGGAAAGCCCGAGGTGGTGATGGCGGCAGCGCCCATCGGCGAGAGATCGACGATGCGGCGCGCCTCCGCAAAACGTTCGATATCCCGGATCAGCACCTCGATCGCTGCCGAAAGGTAGTGGCCGAAGGTGGTGGGCTGGGCCGGCTGCCCATGGGTGTAAGCCACGATCAGCGTGGCTTGATTGCGTTCGGCGGCATCGATCAGCGCTTTCAGCAGGACACGCGCCTTGACGGTGAGCGTGTCGATCTTTTCCTTGAGGCCGATCTTGAACAGCGTGTGATCGATATCGTTGCGCGAACGGGCCGTGTGCAGGCGGCCGGCGACATCGACGCCGATGCGGGCTTTCAGCTCTTTCTCGATCAGGAAGAAGAAATCCTCGACTTCGCCGGTATAAACAAGCTCCGCGGGTTCTATGGTTTTGTCGATGTCTTCGAGTGCGCCGGCGATCTTGGCCGCCGTCTCGGCATCGAGAATGCCGGTCTCGCGCAGCATGACAAGGTGGGCGCGGTCTATGCGGCGGAAGCCCTCTACGTGGTGGTTCTTGGCGCCATCGAAAAGCGGGCGCAGCACGGTTTCCTTGTAGACGGGGTCGGGAAACTTGCTGGTATCCGACTGGCGCGGGTTGATATCGGTCATGATGTTATCCTTTCAGACCCGCCAGCATCACACCGCGAACGATGTAGCGTTGCAGGACGATGAAGACGATGAGGGTGGGAATGGTCGCAATGGCTGCGCCCGTCATGATCATTTCCCACTGGATCTGCTGTTCCACGGCAAAGCTCGAAAGGCCGACCGGCAGGGTGTAGAGCTCCTTGCTTGTCGTGACGATCAACGGCCAGAAGAATGCTGTCCAGTTCCCTAGGAAGGTGAAGATCGCGAGCGCGGAGAGCGCGGGCGTCACCAGCGGCAGGGCGACTTTCCACCAGATCTGGAATTCGTTCAGCCCGTCGACGCGCGCGGCCTCGATGAAGTCGTTCGGAACCGTCTCGAAGAACTGCTTCATCAGGAAGGTGCCGAAGGCCGTCATCATGCCCGGGAACATGATGCCCCAGTAGCTGTCGAGCCAGCCCAGCTGGCTGGACATCAGATACCAGGGAATGACGAGCATTTCGGTCGGGATCATCAGCGTCGACAGGATGGCGAGGAAGATGAAATAGCGGCCGCGAAACTCGAACTTCGCCAGCGTGTACCCGACCAGACTGTCAAAGAAGCAGTTGGAGACGGTAACGATGACCGCAACCAGCATGGAGTTGAAGAACCAGCGCAGGAAACGGCCGTCGGCCATGACCGTGATATAGTTGGCAAGTGTCGGTGCTGCGGGAATGAGCCTCAGATCATAGACCTGGTCCGCCGTCTTGAACGAGGTCGAGAACATGAATAGTAGCGGCGAAACCATGATCACGCCGCCGATGAACAGCAAGGTCCAGGCGAGAATGCGACCGGGGCGGATACGTGCGTGGGAAAGTGGCTTTGCTTCGCTCATTTCTTTTCCCTCAGGACCCAGAGCTGGATCAGCGATACGACGAGAAGAATGGTAAACAGGACGACCGTCTGCGCTGCGGCATAGCCCATGGCATAGGAATTGAACGCCGTCTGATAGATCATCAGCACAAGCGGTTTGGTTGAGCCGAGCGGTCCGCCCGGATCATTGGTCGTCATGTTGTAGACCTGGTCGAAGATGCGCAGGAAACCGATGGACGAGAAGACCACGAGGAAGACCGTGGTGGGTTTCAGAAGCGGAAGCGTGATCTTGCGCAGGATCGCCCATTCGCCCAGCCCGTCGATGCGGGCGGCTTCGTAAAATGTCGTTGGAATGGCGCGCAGCCCGGCCATGAAGATGATGATCTGGAAGCCAAGGCCTGCCCAGATGGCTGTCACCATGATCGAATAAAGCGCCTGGTCCGTAGAGCGGATGAAGGGTTGCTGCGGAATGCCGAGAAGTGCGAAGACGTCGTTGATGATGCCGATGGGCGGCGGTTGATAGAACCAGCGCCAGACCCAGGCCATCGCGGCCGCCGTCGTCAGATAGGGCAGGAAATAAAGCGCGCGGATGAAGCCGTGCAGGATGCGTACGCGGTCGAGATAAAAGGCGATGACGAAGGCGACCACGAGGCTGATCGGCGTGCCGACGATGAGATACGCGAAGGTGTTCTTGAACACCTTCCAGAATTGCGGGTCCTTGAAGAGCTTGACGTAATTGGCGACGCCAATGAACTTTGCCGGCCTCAGCAGGTCCCAGTTGGTGAAGGACAGGTAGAAAGCCTGCAGCGTCGGGTAAAAACGGATGATGCTGTAAAACAGGATAGGGATCGCCAGAAAGCTCCATATCCATAAGAGCCGTTTCGTGCGCATGGAAAGACGGTCCCCAAAGGAGCCGCCGGGGCGGCCGGATACCGCCCCCTGTTGATCTGTCGCTGTCATGGTTGGACCTGCGGTTTTCAGGGTTTCGCCGCGTCGATGATTTCCTGCTCGGCCTCGGCGGCCTGCTTGATGGAATCTTCAACCGACTGGCCCTCGAGCAGGACCCGGTTGGTCATGTCAATGGCGTTCTGGCGCTGGGCGGCCTCATCCATGAATAGTGTCGTGTGGGCATATTCCAGACCCTTCAGGAACGGCGCGTAGATCGGGTCCTTCAGGTTTTCTTCGGTCAGCGCTGCGGAGCGTCGCGCCGGCAGTTCGCCCACTGTCTTCAGCCAGATCGCCATGGCTTCCGGTGAAGAGATATAGGCGAGGAACTTCTTGGACGCCTCAAGCTCTTCACCCGTTGTCTTGGCGCTGATGCCGTTGGCGAAATAGCTTGCATAGTTGGAGCGGATATTCTTGTCATTGGTCGGAAGTTCGGTCACGCCCCACTCGAAATCCTTGATGGTGCGGAACGAGCCCAGCCGGAAAGTGCCGTCGATGGTCATGCCCGCCTTGCCCGCGCGGAAGGCGGCCTGGCCTTCATCCATGAAACCCGCCTGACCGATCTTTTTTTCAAGCTGCAGACTGGTGTAGAATTTCAGAGCCTGGATGCCGGGCTCGCTATTATATGCGACCTTCTGGTCGTTGTCGGTATAGGGCTCGCCACCATATTGGCGGATGAGCACCTCACGCCACCACTGGTGATCCTGTCCGCCCATATCGAGCGTGGAACCGGCGACGGTGAGATTGCCGGCGGCATCGTGCTTGGCGATCTTTTGCGCGGCGGCGACGAATTCATCGAGCGTTTTCGGCGGATTTGCGGGATCGAGGCCCGCCTCGGTAAAGAGCTTCTTGTTGTAGAACAGTGCAAGCGAACGAACCGCGGTCGGCAGGCCGTAATAGTCCTCGCCGCGTTTCATGGCGCTGACGATCGGGAAAAATTCGCTTTCGATCTTGTCATGCGGGAAAGCGTCTGTTGGCAGTGGCTGCAAAATCCCGCCCGCTGCGAACTTGTCGAGCCAGCCGTAAAACAGCTGCATCACGTCCGGGCCCTTGCCGGACATATTGGCGGCAATCACGCGGGTCTGGTAATCGGCATAAGGGAAGGTTACCTGCTTAACGGTGATGTCGGGATTGGCCTTCTGGAACTGTGCGATCAGTTCGTCCATGGCCTTCACGCGGGTGTCGAAGACATATTGCCAATATTCGATTTCAACCGCCTGCGCGGCGTTGAATGCAAATGTGCTGAAACCGGCAACCAAGCCGGCGAACAGAGTTGCCCTGCGCATGTAAGCCTCCTTTTCCTCCGCCCGGTCTTCCGGATGCGGAGCCATCGTTCCCTTTTCCGCGCTTTCGCGCGCGCTCATCGATTTGCCGGTGGCGGAGTTTCCTCTTCCGCCCGGGCAAGCCTGACCCCTGGTCGCTCTTACGGTTCTCTGAAGGCAGGCATTTGTCAATAAGATAATTTACTTGAATTATTATATTGCGCTTATCGTCGGTTCGACGCTATTAATTTTCTAACAGACGGGAAGTTGAAGAGATGACGGTGCACACGGTGGACGCTTATCCCGTAGCAATCGGAAAAAACCCTGAGCGAAGCCGCGAACATAACAGGCGAGTCGTCCTCGATATTGTCCGGCGGCACGGATCCCTAGGCCGCGCCCAGATCGCCAAGATCACGCATCTGACGCCGCAGGCGGTCGCCAATATCGTCGATGAACTCATGGGCGAGGAGTTGCTGAAGGAGCTCGGCCGTCGTCGCTCCGGTCGCGGCCAGCCGCCGATCCAGTTTTCGGTCAACCCGGATGGCGGGGCGACGATCGGCGTGGAAATCGCCGCCGACCATATGGTCACCGTCGGTCTTGATCTCGCCGGCGTTCTTCGCACGCAGCGCATCACGCCGCTCTCGGACACGACACCGGAAGCCATATTCAAGACCTTTGCCGCCGAGCATGACGCCGTTGCCAAAAATCTAGGCTGCAGGCTGCTTGGCACCGGGGTCGTCATGCCCGGTCCCTTCGAGATCGATGGCATGACTTCGGTGGGACCGACGACGCTTTCCGGCTGGGGCGGCATTGATGCCCGGCAGATGCTGGGCGAAGCCTGCGGCCAGCCGGTCGTGGTTGAAAACGATGCCACGGCCGCAGCAGTCGGGGAACGGCTGTTTGGTGCTGGTCTGGCGATCCCGAATTTCTGCATGATCTATTTCGGCGTCGGTATCGGCCTCGGCATCATCCAGGATGGCGCGCCCTATCGCGGTGCATTCGGGAATGCCGGCGAAATCGGCCATGTGACTGTTTCGCCGAGGGGAAGGCCTTGTCCTTCCTGCGGGCAGAGAGGGTGCCTGGAGGCTTATGCCTCAGTCTATGTACTGAAGGAAAAGCTTGTATGCGCCGGTGTTGCGGATACGGAACTTGATGATCTGGAGGCCCTGTTCAAGGCAGGCCATCCCGTGGTGAGGGAATGGATCGACGAAGCTGCGGCGCATCTGGCGCCCATGGTGGCGATGCTCGAGAATATTCTCGATCCGCAGACAGTCATTCTCGGCGGCGCTCTGCCTGAGGTCATCATCAGTGAAATCATTGCACGGATGGGGCCTTTGCCGACCTCGGTCGCAAGTCGCAGGCAGCGGGAACTTCCGCGTGTCATCCATGGCAAGTCCGGGCAGTTGACTGCTGCCCTCGGCGCTGCCGCCTTGCCGCTTTTCGATATCGTCACGCCAAAACTTGAGACATCCATGGGAGCCGCAGCGCAGGCACCCGGCTGAATATTGGAGGAGACTGCCCATGCTTACCCCCCGGGAGCGCATCGAACGGCAAATGGCCGATCCGTGGCTCATACGCCTGCATCGCAGGCTGAGCGCGCTGAAGTCCACGGTGACCGTCATGCATACCGGCGCACATCCGGACGACGAGCAGAACGGGTTGCTTGCCTATTTCCGCATGGAGCTTGGCATGCGTACCATCATCGCCTGCTCGACACGTGGCGAGGGCGGTCAGAATGCGCTGGGGCCGGAAAGGCTTGGCGCGCTCGGCGTCATCCGCTCGCGGGAGCTGGAGGAGGCGGCCCGCGTCATCGATGCGGATATCAGCTGGCTCGGCCATGGGCCGGCGGATCTCATTCATGACTTCGGGTTCTCCAAGGATGGCGACCAGACCTTTGGCCGCTGGGGGCAGCAGCGCATCATTGAGCGGCTGGTGCGCGCCTATCGCAAGGAGCGGCCGGATATCGTCATCCCGACCTTTCTCGATGTGCCGGGACAACATGGGCACCACCGCGCCATGACGCGTGCGGCAAAGAGCGCCATCGCGCTGGCAGCGGACCCTGCGGCCTATCCTGAACATCTTGCAGAGGGGCTGAAGCCGTGGCAGGTTGCGAAATATTACCTTCCCGCGTGGTCGGGCGGTGGTGACACCTATGATGACGAAGTGCCGCCGCCGGAGACGACCGTAACGGTAAACGCTCGCGGCAGGGAGCAGGCGACTGGGCGCGCAATATGACCGGATCGGCGAATGGTCGCGTTATTATCACGCTTCTCAGGGAATGGGACATTGGCCTAAGCTGGCGCAGGAGGTCTGGCCGCTGCATCTTGAACTCGCCAGTGATGCAGGGGGCCAAGAGCACTCGATCCTCGACGGGCTGCCGTCTTCGTTGTCCGACCTTGCGGTGTTCCCGGGCCTGGATACCGAATTGGCAAAGGCGCTGGTCAAGGCGGAACAGGCGATAAGCGAAGCGATATCGGCCTTTCCCGACAGGCAGCGGATCACGGCGTCACTTCTTGCGGCTGCAGCGCTTTTGCAGACGGTGGACGAATCTGCCACGACGGATTTCACGGAACTGCACGGACATCGGATCAGGCGCAAACGGGCGCAGGTCGATGCCGCCATCCTGACGGCGCTTGATGTTTTCGAGCGGGCCTACGCCGCGCCGGCGGAGATCGTACCAGGTGGAACGTCGGTTCTTTCCGTGGAGCTTTCAGACAAGGCGGCTCACATTGATGTCGAGGTCACCCCGGTCCTGCCATCAGGTGTATCGTCATCCGTCCAGTCACTTGGCGAGACGCGGGTCTTTACGCTTGTCGCGGATCAGGATGCACCTGTTTCCGGACTGTATCAGCCTGACTGGAAAGCCATGGGCGGCAATGGCCATGCCTCAGTGCGGCTTTCCGCAACGATTGAAGGCAGAACGGTTTCGGCCGCCTTCGACCTTGAGGAACCGTTTTTCGTGACGCCGGCGCAGTCGCTGACCATTGCGCCGGACGCTCTTCTGGTTCCGCTCGGACAGGGGCAGGAGGCGCATGTCTTTCAGGCGCATATAAAGGGCGCCGATGCGTCGCTGTCGTTCAGGAATACGGGCGGCTGGAACCTGCGCAAGAACGGCGGCGACTGGATTGCCGAACGTAACGGCGAGGCCCGGGTGGGCCTTGCCCAGATCGAGGCGCTTGTCGGTGCGCAACCCGCTTTTCAGATAACGCCGATCGCTTATCCGCACATCGGTCGGGCAAGGTTTTTGGCGCCGTCCGTTCTGAAAATCCTCTCGCTGGACCTGAAGCTGCCCGAAAAGGCGCGGATCGGCTATGTCGGTGGTGGTGCTGACAGGGTGGGTCTTTGGCTGTCGCGAATGGGACTCGATGTCACCGACCTCGACGCTCAGGCGCTTGGCGGGGACCTGTCATCCTTTACGACGATCGTTATCGGCATCTTCGCCTTCGGCATCCGCGGGGATCTCGCTGCCGAGACGGAGAAACTTCACCGCTTCGTCGAAAACGGCGGTCATCTGGTCACGCTCTATCACCGGCCGACTGACGGATGGAATCCGGAAACGACACCAGTTCGGCGTCTTGAGATCGGCAAGCCTTCCCTGCGCTGGCGTGTGACCGATCCGCAGGCGGAGGTAACGGTGCTCTTGCCCGACCATCCGCTGCTTGCCGGGCCGAACAGGATTGATGCCGCCGACTGGGGGGGCTGGGACAAGGAGCGCGGGCTTTATTTCGCCTCGCGCTGGGATGATGTCTACGAGCCATTGCTCGCCATGCATGATGTCGATGAGCAGCCGCTGAAGGGTGCGCTGGTTTCGGGCGTCATCGGCAAGGGTAGGCATACCCATACCAGCCTCGTGCTGCATCACCAGATGGACAAGCTTGTGCCTGGCGCTTTCCGCCTCATGGCCAATCTTGTGCAACCGGCGTGAATGGCGACGATCAAAGCGAAGAACAGCAAGGCCCTCGCGAAACGGACACCCGCGCGGGCATAGGCTGGCTGTTGCTGGACATGACCCTTGTTGCGGGCGGTATGACCGCGCTCGTCAAGGCGCAAGGCGTCACCTATCCCGCCTTCCAGCTCGTCTTCATCAGGGCGATGATTGGCCTGATGTTCATCCTGCCACTCATCTGGCGGCACCGGGGAGAAATGGCGCGCATCCAATATCCCTGGCGTAACATTTTCCGCATCTGCTGCAATGCCATCGCACTCACCAGCAATTTCATCGCCATCACCCTGTTGCCGCTTGCGACCGTCAATGCCGTTGGTTTTTCCCGGCCATTGGTGACGATGGCGCTGGCTGTCGCCTTTCTTGGCGAAAGCGTGAGCCGCTTTCGCTGGGCGGGAGCCTGTCTTGCGTTTGTCGGCGTTCTGGTCGTCATTGGGCCGGGCGGCGCGGAATTTGGCGTGGGCGTGATCGTTGTGCTGATATCGGTGGTGTTCGGTGCGCTTGCGGTTATCCAGACACGAGCGCTGCGGCGGGAGAACACCACTGTCATGATGGTGTTCTACACGGTGGGCCTCGCCGTCATCACCGCCATTCCGGCAATCTGGACATGGAAGCCGGTTGCGTCATTTGACTGGGTTCCGTTGCTCGGCATCGGATTGCTGGCGCAGATGGGACAATATTGCTTCCTGCGGGCCTATCGTATCGCGGATGCAAGCGTCCTTGCGCCGGTCAGCTATCTGTCGATCCTGTTTGTGACTGCGGTCGGATATTTTCTGTTCGACGAAGTGCCTGAAGCCCGCGTTGTGTTCGGCATCATCATCATTCTCGTGTCGCTGCAATCGACTGCGCTTGCGGAATATCTCTTGAAAAGGCTGCGCCGCAAAAGATGACGGGCAGGTTCTATCGCGATTGTGCAAGGACCCGAAGCTTAATCCAGCTCAGCGCCGCAAGTTTCAAACGGTCGTAAAACGAACGGGCAAAACGAACATAGCGCATGATCCAGGCGAGCCAGCCATAGGTGAGAAGCTTTTCCCGGCCGGCATGGTAGATGCGTTCGACAATCAGGAAGGTGGAAAGATGGGCAATGATCGTCAGAACTACCCCCGACTTGAAAGCCCCATGGGCGAAGAGGACGAGGCCGATGATCTTCATCGGTTCCGCAATCGCGAAGGGAACGGCGAGACAGAGTAGAATGACAAGGCGCGGCAGCTGCGCTATCCGGCTTTCCAGCCGCTGGATGATTTTCAGGTTCGACAGGGCCCTGATGACCGGCCGGTAGAGCGGGCGGAAAATGCCGTCGAGGACCATGGCGAAAACGATGATCGCCCTGAGCGGAAAGACGAGAATCGTCCGGATTTTGCTGTTCACCTCTGCCAGCCTCCAAAGAAGGTGTAACGCCTATTCTTAATCGCCTGAAACATGTCAAAACCAAGTCCTGTTTCGCGTCAGCCCTGCCTGACACTGGCATACATGCCGGTGGTGCGGAATTCGCTCGGATTGGTGCCGTAAAGCCTGCGGAACACCTTCGAGAAATAGTTCGGATCCTCGAAACCGCATAGCACCGAGACTTCCTTGATTGGAATGTTGGCTGCGGTGGTCAATAGCTTGGCTGCCCGTCTCAGGCGTCTTTGCAAGACGAATTCCGCCGGCGGCAGGCCTTCGCTTGCGGTGAAGATTCGGGAAAAATGCGCGCGGCTGAGACCCGCCACGGCGGCCAGGTCGCTGACGGAAAGTCGATCGCCGAGGTGGCTGTCTATATAGCTCAGCACCTGCTGCATCGTGCGATATTCGCCGCCAAAGGAAGGATGCGAGCCGAAGACATCGTCATAAAGCGTCATCGCCGCCTCATAGGCGACAGCCGACGCCGCCCCCGGTGTCTCGGCACCATTGACGAGACGTGAGCAGCATCCGGCGAGATGATCCACCGTTTCCGGCTGCAGCTTGAGGATCGGGCCGGTGACGGAGAGAATGTTGCGGTGGATGCGGAGCGCTTCCTCGCCATTCATTGAAATCCAGAAGAACTCCCACTCCTTGCCATCTTCCAGCCAGTAGCGGTGATTGTGTGGAATGAGCAGCAGCAGGGTTTCGCCGGGCCTCACCACGTAATGGCGGTTCTCATAGCGCAGGTTACCCTGACCGCCGATGCAATATTGCAGGACGGTAAAGGGCGTCTGGCCGCGCTTGCGCCCATCCCAATCATAATTGCCGCCACGGCGGATTTCATAACCGCTGCTGGTCGGCATGGTGTGCAGCGTCTGGCGGCCGCGCGGCAGCGAGACGGTTCGCATGCCGGGTCCCTGATCGATCAAATCCTGCAGCACAAAATTACCCATGAAAGCATAATCCTTCTCTGGTCCTCGCCGGTATTATACGCATAATCCCGATCCGAGGAGACAGCCAGCAGGATATTGTTGCTGAAAAATTGGAGAGGAAGGCCGGTTTTCCGGGATTCTCACGGGTATTTTTCTGCAATGCCATTTCACGATCCGTCGGCCCGTTTCACCCGTTCGATTTGCAACAGAGGTGGCGTTATGAGTTTCAAAATCGCTATTATTGGCGCTGGCAGCGTCGGTTTCACGAAAAAACTGTTCACCGATCTCCTGTGTGTGCCGGAGTTTCGCGATATTGAAGTCGCGCTCACGGATATCAGCCAGCACAATCTCGATATGATCAGGGCAATCCTTGACAAGATCGTTGAGGCAAATGGTTTCCCCGTGAAGGTGACCGCCCATACCGACCGCCGCCGGGCGCTGGAGGGCGCGAAATACATCATCAGCTGCGTGCGGGTCGGCGGGCTCGAAGCCTATGCGGACGATATCCGCATTCCGCTGAAATACGGCATCGACCAGTGCGTAGGCGATACAATCTGCGCCGGCGGCATTCTCTACGGTCAGCGCAACATTCCCGTCATTCTCGATTTCTGCAAGGATATCCGCGAGGTTGCGGCACCCGGCGCAAAGTTCCTGAACTATGCCAACCCCATGGCCATGAATACCTGGGCAGCCATCGAATATGGCAAGGTGGACACGGTCGGTCTCTGCCATGGCGTTCAGCACGGGGCGGAACAGATTGCCGAAATCCTCGGTGCGAAATCCCCGGCAGAACTCGATTACATCTGCTCCGGCATCAACCACCAGACATGGTTCATCGATCTGCGACTCAATGGCCGCAAGATCGGTAAGGAGGAGCTGGTTGCCGCGTTTGAGGCGCATCCGGTCTTCTCGCAGCAGGAGAAGCTTCGCATCGACGTGCTGAAGCGCTTCGGCGTCTATTCGACCGAAAGCAACGGCCATCTCTCCGAATATCTGCCGTGGTATCGTAAGCGGCCAGAGGAAATCGCCCGCTGGATCGACATGTCCGACTGGATTCACGGGGAAACCGGCGGTTATCTCCGCCACTCCACCGAAACGCGCAACTGGTTCGAAACGGAATTCCCGCAGTTTCTCGCCTCGGCCGACAAGCCGATCGATCCGGCCAAGCGTTCCAACGAACATGCAAGCCATATTCTTGAGGCGCTGGAGACCGGGCGTGTCTATCGCGGCCACTTCAACGTCAAGAACAATGGCGTCATCAGCAATCTGCCGGCGGACGCCATCATCGAATCGCCCGGTTTTGTCGACCGTTTCGGCATCAACATGGTTTCCGGCATCACGTTGCCGGAAGCCTGCGCGGCCACCTGCATGGCGTCCATCAACGTGCAGCGCATGTCGGTCCATGCGGCAGTCACTGGCGATATCGATCTTTTGAAACTCGCCGTGCTGCATGATCCGCTGGTCGGCGCCGTCGCCACGCCGGAGGAGGTCTGGCAGATGGTTGACGAGATGGTTGTCGCTCAGGCGCGCTGGCTGCCGCAATATGCCGATGCCGTTCCGGCGGCGAAGGAGCGACTTGCGAAGTCCAGCGTCAAGACCCGTGACTGGGCGGGTGCCGCGCGCCGCAACGTGCGTTCCATCGAGGAATTGCGGGCCGAGAAATCGGCACTGAAAAAGGCCGTTTGAAGGAAAAGACATGGGAAAAGGCCGGCGGCGGAAGGGAGTTCGCCGTCCGGTCTCAACGATGAGAGAGGGTCGGCGGTCGAAGAGCTGCCATTTGGGAGGAATGACGATGTTACTTCAACGCAGGATTGGTATCATCTCGGCACTGGGGTTCGGTGTTTCGATGATCGCACTCAATGCGAATGCCTTCGAGACCACGACGCCGCCCGAGCCGCCGCAATTTCCGGCCGAAGGCAAGATCAACTATGTGGCGCGCGACTCGATCCTCGAATTCAAGGCGCTGCCAAGCTACAGCGAACCCGACTGGATTACCGAGAAATTCGAAAAGACCGGCAAGCTGCCGCCGCTGAAAGAGCGCCTGCCCGAGGAGCCGCTAGTCTACAAAACAGGCAATATGCCCGACGGCATGGGCGTCTACGGCGATACGATGCGCCATGTGGTCGGCGGCAGGCCGGAGGGCTGGAACTATATTGCCGGCCAGAGCCAGGGCTGGGGCGGCATCGATATCGCCCTTTCCGAGTGCCTGACGCGCACCGCGCCGCTGTTCCAGGTAGATGCCAAGGATACCGAGCCGCTGCCCAATCTGGCGAAAAGCTGGGAGTGGTCGGAAGATGGCCACAAGCTGACGATGCATCTCGTCAAGGGTGCGAAATGGTCGGATGGCGAGCCCTTCAACGCCGATGACGTGATGTTCTACTGGGAAGACGCCGTCATCGATCCCAATGTCTCACCGCTTGGCGGTGGTGCATCGCCTGAGGCTTTCGGTGAGGGAACGACGCTCAAGAAGGTCGATGACTACACCGTCGAATGGACCTTCAAGGCGGCATTCCCCAAGCAATATCTCTACACCATGGCCTATCCGAGCTTCTGCCCCGGGCCGTCGCATATTCTGAAACCGCAGCATCCGAAGTATTCCAAGAACACCTATAACCAGTTCAAGAACGCGTTCCCGCCGGAATATATGAACATGCCGGTCATGGGCGCATGGGTGCCGGTGTCATACCGGCCGGATGATCTCATCGTGCTGCGGCGCAACCCCTATTACTGGAAAGTGGACGAGAAAGGCCAGCAGTTGCCCTATCTCAATGAAGTCCATTACAAGCTCTCCACCTGGGCGGACCGTGACGTGCAGGCCGTGGCGGGATCGGGCGATTTCTCCAATCTCGAGCAGCCGGAGAATTTCGTCGCCTCGCTGAAACGCGCCGCTGACCCCAATGCGCCAGCCCGCCTTGCCTTTGGACCGCGCCTTATCGGCTATAATCTGCAGATGAATTTTTCCGCCAATGGCTGGGGCAATCCGGATGAGCGCGGACAGGCCATCCGTGAGCTGAACCGTAACGAGGTGTTCCGCCAGGCCGTCACCTCTGCTCTTGATCGCAAAGCGATCGGTGACTCGCTCGTCAAGGGGCCTTTCACGGCGATCTATCCGGGTGGTATTTCGTCGGGAACGAGCTTCTATGATCGCGCTTCCACGGTCTATTACCCCTTCAACCTCGAGGCTGCCAAGGCTGCACTGGCTTCGATTGGCCTGAAAGACACTGACGGCGATGGTTTCCTGAATTTCCCCAAGGAAAAGCTTGGCGGCCGTAATGTCGAGATTACCCTTCTCGTCAACAACGGTTACGCGACAGACAAGAGCCTAGCGGAAGGTCTCGTCGGCCAGATGGCGAAACTCGGCCTGCGCGTCGTCATCAATAGCCTCGATTCAAACCAGCGTGACGCCGCCCATTATGGCGGGCAGTTTGACTGGCTGGTGCGGCGCAATTCCACCGAGCTTTCATCCGTGGTGCAGAATACCGAGCAACTGGCCCCTGTCGGGCCGCGCACCAGCTGGAACCACCGCGCACCCGAAGGCAAGGAACTGGACCTGATGCCGTTCGAGAAGGACATGGCCGACATTGTGCGCAAGTTCATATCTTCGCAGGACAATGCCGAGCGGGCCGATCTGATGAAGCAGTACCAGAAGGTCTATACGCAGAACCTCTACACGATTGGCCTCACCGAATATCCCGGTGCGCTCATCGTCAACAAACGGTTCTCCAATGTGCCGCAGGGTACGCCGATCTTCATGTTCAACTGGGCCGAAGACGCCATCATCCGCGAACGCCTGTGGGTCGCGGCCGACAAGCAGGGCAAATATGAACTTTTCCCTGAGCAGCTTCCCGGCAAGCCGGGCGAGGGCGGGCCGATCAACTGAAGCTTCCGGTAAAGGTGCGTAACGCCATTATGTCCGGAAGTACGAAAACCTGAAGAACTCCTCCCGGAGCACACCCGGTCCCGGTCGCGCGTGAAGCGCGGCCGGCAACACACGGCCAATCCAAACCGAGGAAGACCGTTCGATGCTGAGATTTCTGACGATACGCGTGGCATCCGCCATTCCGGTGCTGTTGATCCTGAGCGTGGTGACTTTCGCCATCATCCAGGCGCCGCCCGGCGATTACGCCGACTACATCCGCTCGCAGCTGATGAACCAGGGCGGGGCGTCCTTCGAACAGGCGGAAGCGCAGGCGCAGGCATACCGTATCGAACACGGGCTCGATAAGCCGCTTGTCATTCAATATTTCAACTGGATGGGCGGCATCCTCGCCCGCGGCGATTTCGGCTACAGTTTTTATTACAACAAGCCGGTCGCCGATGTGGTTGGCGAACGCCTGCCGCGCACTATCGCTCTGGCGCTGGTCTGCCACATCTTCGCATCGGTACTTGGCATCGCCTTCGGCATATGGGCCGCCACTCGGCAATATTCCTGGGTCGACAACCTGCTCTCCACCATTGCCTTCCTGGGCATGACGATCCCGCGCTTCCTGATGGCGTTGATCCTCGTCTACCTCATGGTATTTCATTTCGATGTGTCGGAGATCGGCAGTTTCTTTTCACCGCAATATGGCGGTGCGCCGTGGTCATGGGCGAAATTCGTCGATCTGGTCAGCCACGTCTGGCCGGTGGTCGCTATCGCCGTCTTCGGGGGGCTGGCCTATAATATGCGGGTGATGCGCGGCAATCTGCTCGATACGCTGAATGCGCAATATGTCGAGACGGCGCGTGCCAAGGGCCTTTCGGAAGGCGCCGTCATCATGCGCCATGCGGTGCCGAATGCCGTGCACCCGCTCGTCATGTATCAGGGCGTGGTGCTGCCCTACATGCTGAGCGGCGAGATCGAGACCGCGATCATCTTCGCGTTGCCGACCGTCGGCCCGGCCATCGTCGGCTCCATGGCGGTGGGGGACGTCTATGTCACCGCGACCTTCATGATGGTGCTGGCTGCCACGCTGATCGTCGGCAACATCATCGCCGATATGCTGCTCGCCATGCTCGACCCGCGCGTCCGCGAATTCGGGAGGGCCTGAGATGATGGCGTTTGACGAGATGAAAACCGAAACGGCCGCCGCGGCAAAACCCGACCGCTCCGCCAATGGCAACGAGACCTATCTGGCGCTTGTCTGGCGGCGTCTCAGACGATCCTTCACGGGTATGGTCGGGTTGGTACTGGTGGTGCTGCTGATCCTCATCTCCATTTTTGCGGACTTCTTCGCGCCGATGAACCCGCTTGAAACCCATGGCAGTTTTTCACCGCCGCAGGTGGTTCGGTTCACCGACAAGGACGGCAATTTCAGCCTGGCGCCGCGCGTCTATGCCATTGCGGAGACGGAAGAGCTCGATCCGGTCACCTTCCAGCCTATCGTCGGCCCGGATTACGATAATCCCGTCTATCTCGGCTTCTTTGTGAAGGGTGCGGAATACAAACTTCTGGGTCTCATTCCGATGAGCCGGCATTTCTTCGGCTCTACCGATGGCCAGCCGGTGCATTTCCTAGGAACCGATAAATTCGGGCGCGACGTGCTGTCGCGCGCCATTTATGGCTCGCGCATCTCGCTTGCCATTGCACTTAGTGTTGTCGCCATCGTTACCGTCATCGGCACCAGCGTTGGGCTGATCTCAGGCTATTTCGGCGGGCCGCTGGATGCCTGGGTGCAGCGTTTCGTGGAGGTGGTGCTCGCCTTCCCGCAATTGCCGCTCTATCTCGCGCTGACTTCCCTTATTCCCGTCACCGCACCAACAACCGTGTTCCTCGTCTTTGTGGTCGGCGTCATGTCGGCGCTTGGCTGGGCGCAGATGTCGAGGGAGGTGCGCGGCAAGACGCTGGCACTGGCGCGGATCGATTATGTCCGGGCGGCGATTGCAGTTGGCGCCACCGACAGGCGTATCATCTTCCAGCACATCCTGCCGAATGTGATGAGCCATGTGATCGTCGCGGTGACCTTGCATATTCCAAGCGTCGTGCTGCTCGAATCCTTCCTCGGTTTCCTCGGCTTTGCGGTAAAGCCGCCGCTGATCTCCTGGGGGCTGATGCTGCAGGATACCGCTACCTATTCGGTCATCGGTTCCTATCCCTGGATTCTTGCACCGGTTGGTTTCGTGCTGGTCACCGTCTTTGCCTTCAACGCGCTGGGCGACGGCCTGCGCGATGCCGTCGATCCCTATTGAGAGGAGCGCGCCAATGGTAGCTGCACAAAACACCTACGCCCCCGCCATCCGCTTCGACGCCGATGATCGTCAGGATAACGCCATCATCGATGCCCGCAATATTGCCGTCACTTTCAAGGTGGAACACGGAATGGTGGAGGCAGTGAAGGACATTTCCTTCCAGCTTTACCGGGGTGAGACCATTGCCATCGTCGGCGAATCCGGTTCGGGAAAATCGGTCACCGCCCGCACCGTCATGGGCTTGTTGACCAAGCGCGCCACAGTCGCGAAATCGGCAGTCGTCCGGTTCAACGGCGACGACATCCTGAAATTCTCGTCGCGCAAGCGCCGGGCGCTGCGCGGCAATCGCATCTCGATGATCTTTCAAGAGCCGATGAGTTCGCTGAACCCGATCTATACGATCGGCAGCCAGATTGTAGAGGCAATCCGCGTCCACTCGAAATTGAGCAAGAAGCAAGCGGAGGCGAGGGCGCTCGATCTGCTGCGGCAGGTGCAGATACCGGAGCCGGAAGCGCGGCTCAAACAATATCCGCACCAGCTGTCCGGCGGCCAGCGCCAGCGTGTGATGATCGCCATGGCGCTCTCCAACGATCCCGACGTGCTGATTGCCGATGAACCCACCACTGCGCTCGATGTGACGGTGCAGGCGCAGATCCTCAACCTCATCCGCGACCTGCAGAAGAAGCGCGGCATGGCCGTGGTCCTCATCACCCATGACCTGACGATCGTGAAGCAGTTTTCCGATTACGTCTATGTCATGCAGCACGGCGAGATGCGTGAGCACAATACCACGGAGCGGCTGTTTGCAGCGCCGCAGCATCCCTACACGAAAAGGCTGCTTGCTTCCGAACCTCGGGGCACGGCAAAGCCGCTGCCGGAGAACTCCGGCGTCCTCCTGACGGCAAGCGGCGTGCGCGTTTCCTTCATGATGCGATATGGCGGCCTGTTCAAACCAGAACTCAAGGAGCTGATAGCGGTCGACAGCCTCGGCTTGACGCTCAGGCGGCACGAGACACTGGGGCTCGTGGGTGAATCCGGCTCCGGCAAGACGACCTTCGGCCAGTCCCTGCTCCGGTTGAACGAGCCTGTCGGAGGCGAGGTTGTTTTTGACGGTCAGAGGGTCGATGGCCGTTCCCGCGCCGAAATGCGGCCCCTGCGGTCGCGTATGCAGATCGTCTTTCAGGATCCCTTTGCCTCGCTCAACCCCCGCATGACCATTGGCCAGATTATCGAGGAAGGCCTCATCATCAACGGTCTCGGCAAAACGAAGGCCGAGAGGCTGGACCGGGTACGCGACGCGCTGGAGGCGGCGGGTATGCCCGGCAACATCCTCTCGCGTTTCCCGCATGAGTTCTCCGGCGGCCAAAGACAGCGCATCGCGATTGCGCGTGCCGTCGCGCTGGAGCCGGAATTCATCCTGCTCGATGAGCCGACCTCCGCACTCGATCTTTCCGTGCAGGCGCAGATCATCGATCTCCTGCGCAAGCTGCAGGATGAGCGTGGCTTGAGCTACCTGTTCATCTCCCACGACCTGAAAGTGGTCCGCGCCCTTTGCCACCGCGTCATCGTCATGCAGCGCGGGCGGATTGTCGAAGAGGGGCCTGTCGAGGACGTGCTCAGTCAGCCAAAAACTGAATATACACAGCGGCTTGTACGAGCCGCCTTCGAAATCGCTTGAATTCCCAATTGCCGGAGGTAGACATGGCAAGAGATCCCAAGATTGCATTCATCGGCGCAGGTTCCACGGTGTTCATGAAGAACATCATCGGGGACGTGCTGCAGCGTCCGGCCCTTTCCGGCGCCACAATCGCGCTGATGGATATCAACCGTGAAAGGCTGGAAGAAAGCGCCATCGTCGTCAACAAGCTGATTTCGACGCTCGGTGCAAAGGCGAAGGCCGAGACTTATACCGACCAGAAAAAGGCGCTTTCCGGCGCGGATTTTGTTGTCGTGGCGTTCCAGATCGGCGGATACGAGCCGTGCACGGTCACTGATTTCGAAGTGCCGCGTAAGTACGGGCTGCGCCAGACCATTGCTGACACACTTGGCGTCGGCGGCATCATGCGCGGCTTGCGCACAGTGCCTCACCTCTGGAAGATTTGCGAGGACATGCTGGCCGTCTGCCCGAATGCCATTATGTTGCAATATGTGAACCCCATGGCGATAAACACCTGGGCGATTGCCGAAAAATACCCGACGATCCGGCAGGTGGGTCTTTGCCATTCCGTGCAGGGCACGGCGATGGAACTCGCCCATGATCTCGATATTCCCTATGAGGAAATCCGCTACCGTTCGGCCGGTATCAACCATATGGCGTTTTTCCTGGAATTCGAGCATCGCCAGCCCGATGGCAGCTACAGGAGCCTCTACCCCGATCTCGTGCGCGCCTATCGCGAAGGCCGCGCGCCAAAACCCGGCTGGAACCCACGCTGCCCCAACAAGGTGCGGTACGAGATGCTGACGAGGCTCGGTTATTTCGTCACCGAAAGCTCCGAGCATTTCGCGGAATACACGCCCTATTTCATCAAGGAGGGGCGCGAAGACCTGATCGAGAAATTCGGCATTCCGCTCGACGAATATCCAAAGCGCTGCATCGAACAGATCGAGCGCTGGAAGGGCCAGGCGGCCGCCTATCGCTCGGCCGAAAAAATCGAGGTCAAGCAGTCGAAGGAATATGCCTCCTCGATCATCAATTCGGTCTGGACCGGCGAGCCCTCCGTCATCTACGGCAACCAGCGCAATAATGGATGCATCACCTCGCTGCCATCGGATTGCGCGGCGGAAGTGCCCTGCCTGGTCGATCATAACGGCGTGCAGCCCACCTTCATCGGCGAGTTGCCACCGCAGCTCACCGCGCTGATGCGCACCAACATCAATGTTCAGGAGCTGACCGTGCGGGCGTTGATGAGCGAAAACCGCGATCACATCTTTCACGCTGCCATGATGGACCCGCATACTGCGGCGGAACTCGATCTCGATCAGATTTGGTCGCTGGTGGACGATCTGCTGCTGGCCCATAGTGACTGGCTGCCGGAATGGACGCAGGCGGAGGTGAAACGGGCGCGGGCTGTGTAAACATCATCGCCCTCAATAACGGATCGGAGGTGTGCAGCGAGCCCACATCATCCTTTCGCAAGCGCTATAGAAGACCCTACTCTGTCATCCTCGGGACAAGCTCGAGGATGACGTCCGATTGTCGACGGGATGGCGCGGCATCGGTATGATCGTTTGGTACCGTCGGTGTTCTCAAAGGTGAGCCGGTTAACTGCCGGCGAACGGGGGGCGCCTTGATGACGCTCTCCATTAAATCCTTTCGCCGCTTGACTTGTGTCAAGGTTGCAGGCCGCTCTCTGGCGTAGACAGTCCCCGAAACCGGTTATTCCGCTTTCAGTGCGGGAAATACCAGGTACGAATTATGAACGTGATGGTGGCTGGCTTCTTCGGTTTTATCGTACTACGGTTGAAACCTGAAGGGTTCATGGGGAAGACGGATGTCTAAAAAGGGCTTGCTCATTGGTCTGGCGGTTGTGGTTCTGGCCGTGGCCGCCTATTTCGCCTGGTCGAAGCTGACAGCCGAGGGCCTGCCTTCGGGTTTCGTGGCCAGTAACGGTCGCATCGAGGCCGTCGAGATCGATATCTCCACCAAGACCGCCGGCCGCCTTCAGGATATTATGGTCCGTGAGGGTGATTTCGTGAAGGCCGGACAGGTTCTGGCGCAGATGGATACGGCCCAGCTGGAGGCGAGGAAACGCCAGGCGGAAGCACAGCTTCGCCGTGCGAAAATAGCAATCGACACGGCCCACAGTCTTGTCGCCCAGCGTGAAGCGGAAAAGACGTCGGCGCTTGCGGTGGTGGAACAGCGAAAGGCCCAGCTCGATTCCGCCTCCAAGACCAATGCACGCTCGAAACAATTGCTGACGGGCAATGCGGTCTCGCAGCAGATCGTCGATGACAGCGAGGCCGCCGAGCAGTCCGCCCGCGCAACGCTCGCCTCTGCGCAGGCCTCGCTTGCGGCTTCCGACGCCGCGATCAACGCCGCCAAGGCGCAGATCGTCGACGCCGAAGCGGCGGTAGACGCCGCACAGGCTGACATCGAGAGCATCGAGACTGACATAGCCGATGCGACGCTGAAATCGCCTCGCGACGGTCGCGTGCAATATCGCATCGCCCAGCCCGGAGAAGTGCTTTCCGCCGGTGGAAGGGTTCTGAACCTCGTCGATCTCGGCGACGTCTATATGACGTTTTTCCTGCCGACGGCCGAGGCTGGCCGCACGTCCATGGGGTCTGATGTTCGACTGATACTGGATGCCGCCCCCCAATACACCATTCCGGCAAAAGTGTCCTTCGTCGCGGATGTCGCGCAGTTCACGCCGAAAACGGTGGAGACCGAAGAGGAACGCCAGAAGCTGACATTCCGGGTAAGGGCGCAAATCCCCCAGGAACTTCTGCAGAAATATATTCAATATGTGAAAACCGGGCTGCCCGGCATGGCCTATGTCCGGCTTGATCCGGAGGCCGCCTGGCCGGAGAATCTCGAACGCAATCTCGTCAAGTGAGGGTGGCCGCTATGGTCGCGCCTCCCGAAACGAATGACAGGAACTCACCCGTTGCGCGATTGACCGATGTGCGGTTGACCTTCGGAAGCACGGTTGCGCTGGACGACATATCGGTCGAGATACCCGCCGGGCTGATGATAGGGCTCATCGGGCCTGACGGCGTCGGCAAATCGAGCCTGTTGTCGCTGGTTTCGGGCGCGCGCGCCATCCAGAAGGGCAAGGTGGAGGTTCTGGGTGGCGACATGTCCAATCCGCGCCACCGCGAGGATACCTGCCCGCGTATTGCCTATATGCCGCAAGGCCTTGGCAAGAACCTCTATCCCACCCTGTCGGTCTTTGAAAACATCGACTTTTTCGGGCGGCTGTTCGGACAGGACGGAAGGGAACGGCAGGCGCGTATCGCCGAATTGCTGAAGAGTACCGGCCTCGAACCTTTTGCCGATCGTCCCGCGATGAAGCTCTCCGGCGGTATGAAACAGAAGCTGGGGCTCTGCTGCGCGCTCATCCACGACCCGGACCTGCTGATCCTGGACGAGCCGACGACAGGCGTTGATCCTTTGTCGCGGCGGCAGTTCTGGGAACTGATCGACTCTATCCGTGCCGGGCGTCCGGGCATGAGCGTCATCGTCGCAACGGCCTATATGGAGGAGGCCGCCGGTTTCGACTGGCTGGTTGCCATGGATGGCGGCAAGATTCTTGCCACCGGCTCGCCCGCCGAACTTCTCGACCGCACCGCGGCACCCAATCTCGACGCCGCCTTCATCGCGCTTCTTCCCGAAGAAAAGCGCAAGGATTACCACGAAGTCCATATCGCGCCACGAAAGCCGACCGCTGAGGGTGATTATGCCATCGAGGCATCGCACCTTAGCATGCGTTTCGGCGATTTCACCGCCGTCGACAATGTCAGCTTCAAGATTCCGCGCGGCGAGATTTTTGGCTTTCTCGGCTCCAATGGCTGCGGAAAATCCACCACCATGAAGATGCTGACGGGCCTTCTGGCCGCCAGCGAAGGAGAAGCGAAGCTCTTCGGACACAAGGTGGATGCGAGCGACATGGCGATCCGCCACCGCGTCGGTTACATGAGCCAGGCCTTCTCGCTCTATTCCGAACTGACGGTGCGGCAGAACCTTGATCTGCACGCCCGCCTGTTCAAGCTGCCGGAAGAGGCAATTCAACCGCGTATCGCCGAAATGGCGGAACGTTTCGATCTTGGCGCGGTCATGGACACGCTGCCGGACGACCTGCCGCTTGGCATCCGGCAGAGGCTGTCGCTGGCGGTGGCGATGATCCATTCGCCCGATATTCTCATCCTAGATGAGCCGACCTCTGGTGTCGACCCGGTGGCGCGTGACGGCTTCTGGCAAATCCTCGCCGATCTCTCGCGCAACGATAATGTCACCATCTTCATCTCCACCCATTTCATGAATGAGGCGGAGCGCTGCGACCGGATTTCGCTGATGCATGCTGGCAAGGTGTTGATCAGCGATACGCCCGATGCGATCACCAGAAGCCGTAATGCCGCAACACTTGAAGAGGCTTTCGTCGCCTATCTGGAAGATGCTTCCGGGGTTACGAGGGACGCGCCTGCGACAGCATCTGTGGCAGCAGCGGACGTGCAGGTGACGCAACATGCGGCGCCCACCCGCAAGAGATTTTTCGATTTCAGGCGCATGTTCAGCTATACGCGCCGCGAGGCACTGGAACTGCAGCGCGATCCCATTCGCGGCACGCTGGCCGTGCTCGGCAGCGTCATCCTGATGTTCGTCATCGGATACGGCATCAATCTCGATGTCGAGGACCTGACTTTCGCGGTGCTGGATCGCGACGATTCCACCATCAGCCGCGATTACGTGCTCGACATTGCCGGCTCCCGTTATTTCATCGAGAAGGAACCTATCCGGGACTATGCCGATATGGACCGGCGGATGCGTGATGGCGAACTGAGCCTTGCCATAGAAATTCCTCCTGGCTTTGGCCGCGATGTGTTGCGCGGCAAGACTGTGGAGGTAGGGGCCTGGATAGACGGCGCCATGCCGCAGCGGGCGGAGACCGTTCGCGGTTACGTGCAGGGCATGCATCAGACATGGCTGGCGCGGAAGGCCGCCGAGATTTACGGCAGCGCGGCCACGCAAAGCAGCTTCAGCATCGAAACGCGCTATCGTTACAATCCCGACGTCAAGAGCCTTGTCGCCATGGTGCCGGCGGTCATTCCGCTGCTTCTCATGCTCATCCCCGCAATGCTGGCGGCCCTCAGCGTCGTCAGGGAAAAAGAGCTCGGTTCGATCGTCAATCTATACGTGACGCCGACCACGCGGCTGGAATTCCTGATCGGCAAGCAGCTTCCCTATGTCGCCCTTGGCATGCTCAATTTCGTGCTTCTGACGGCATTTGCGGTCTTCATCTTTCAGGTGCCGTTCACCGGAAGTTATCTCGCTTATGCGACGGGCGCGCTGCTCTATGTCATCATCGCCACATCCATCGGCCTCCTCATGTCTTCCTTCATGAAGAGCCAGATTGCGGCAATCTTCGGCACGGCTCTTCTGACGCTCATTCCGGCGACGCAATATTCGGGCATGATCGATCCCGTCTCGTCGCTGCAAGGGGCGGGCGCCTTTATCGGCAACGTCTATCCTGCCACCTATTTCATGACCATTTCGCGCGGAACTTTCTCCAAGGGCCTGGATTTCGCCGGACTTTCCGGCTCGTTTCTACCGCTTCTCATCGCCATTCCACTGCTCCTCATTGCCGGCGCTGCACTTTTGAGAAAGCAGGCGTCATGAGGCTTTTTTCGTCCAACATCTTCCAGCTCGGCATAAAGGAACTGCGCGGTCTCGCGCGAGACGGAATGCTGATGCTGCTTATCGTCTATGCCTTCACGCTGCAGATCTATACCGGTTCCAGCGCGCTGCCGGAGACGCTGAACAACGCGGCCATCGCCATTGTCGATGAGGATCAGTCGCCGCTTTCCAGCCGCATCAGCACGGCGTTTTATCCGCCCTATTTCTCCCCGCCGAAGCAGATTTCCATCGCTGAAATGGACAAGCGCATGGATGCGGGCCTCGATACCTTCGCGCTCAACATTCCCCCGGATTTCCAGCGCCGGCTGATGGCCGGACAGCAGCCGGCCATCCAGCTCAATATCGACGCTACCCGCATGAGCCAGGCTTTCAGCGGTGGCGGTTATGTGCAGAGCATCGTGACGAGCGAAATACAGGAGTATGTCGACCGCTATCGCGGCGCGACCTCGGTGCCGGTGGACCTCACGCTACGTTCCCGCTTCAATCCGGAACTGGACAAGTCCTGGTTCGGCTCGATCAACAACATCATCACCGCCATTACCATGCTATCCATCGTGTTGACGGGCGCGGCGCTCATTCGCGAGCGAGAACACGGAACGGTCGAGCATCTGCTGGTCATGCCGGTGACGCCGCTGGAAATCATGCTCAGCAAGGTGTGGTCCATGGGGCTGGTCGTGCTGGTGGCCTCTGCATTTTCCCTGTTCGTGGTGGTGAGGGGCCTGCTTGCCATTCCCATCGAAGGCTCGCTTTCTCTTTTCCTGCTCGGAACGGCATTGCAACTCTTCGCCATGACTTCCATGGGAATTTTTCTCGCGACAGTCGCCGGGTCCATGCCGCAATTCGGCATGTTGCTGATCCTGTTTTTGTTGCCGTTGCAGGTGCTGTCCGGCGCCATGACGCCTCGCGAAAGCATGCCTGATATCATCCAGTACATCATGCTTCTTGCGCCAAACACCCATTTCATCATCCTGGCGCAATCGGTGCTTTTCAGAGGGGCGGGGCTGGATGTGGTCTGGCCGCAACTGCTGGCGCTGCTGGCCATCGGCTCGGCTCTTTTCGTTTTTGCGCTTCGCCGGTTCAGGCGTTTCCTGCGCTGACAGCATCGGGATCACGCGCATGTTTCAGCCGATTCCACGTAAGTTGAATTAATTGTGTTCGGTAACGGTATGTTCGCCTTCCGCGATTATGCCTATGAGGACGGCTGGGTAAAGCGGGCTTTGTTCAGGAGTAGCACGATGAATATTGCAGCACGTCTGTCGACGGCAGCCATGGTCGCACTGGCTGCCACGTCATCTTTCGCGTCGGAGGATATGACCTCTGAGACGAGTGAGGCGATATTCGGCTTCGCTGGCGCCCTGACAAAAGAAGACATGCTGAAAAGCGCGGCGCTTATTCCCGTGGACTATGAAAGAAACGCTGTCATCGGCGGCGGCTATCAGTTCTATCCTTACCGTATCGGCAATATAAAACTGGGCGGTGAGGTCGGCATGGCCGTCAGGTTCGGCAAGGGCTTCACCGGCGAGGTGTGGGCGGGCCCGGTCGCGCGGTATGAACAGATCAGGCTTGGAGAGCGACTGTTCATCACCCCAAGTTTTACAGCAGGGCTCAGCCTTGTTACGGATGCGCAGCCGGGCCGCGAGCGCGAACAGGAAATCAAGGACGACGGCAACGCCAATGTCCTTTTTTATCTGGGGCCGGAAATCAACGTGTCTTTCAGCGAGGGTTCCTCGACGGAGTTCTTCTGGCGCCTCCACCACCGTTCCGGTGGCGGCAAAACACTTGGCAACATGAAGGGCGCCACAAACGCCAACGTGTTCGGAGTCCGCTACAAGTTCTAAGCCGCCGCTACGTTATAAGGTCCTGCGAACTGTCTGGATTTCAGCCACGTTTCTTTTTCAACGCAAACTGGCGCCAGCAACCCTTGCGTCTGATGCATGGGTGGATTGCCTTATTTTGCCTGTTAAATCCCCATTGGAAAGCGCATATAGAGGTCATCGAAGGACGCCGGAACGAAAACGTTACTGACGTCACCTAAACCTCAGAAAGGGTAATGTCATGAACGTAGCACGCAGCTTCAACAATTGGCGCAAATATCGTCAGACCATCACCGAACTCGGCCGCATGAGCACCCGTGAACTGCACGATCTCGGTATCGATCGCAGCCAGATCACCAGTGTCGCTCGCGCCGCTGTTGGCAAGTAAATAGGGCGATACCGCCTCATTCTGAATGCTTCAACGCCCGCTTTGCGGGCGTTTTTGTTTGGTTTGAAAATGAAGGCACTTCATTGGGAGTGTCTGACAGCGAGGCGGTGCTCTCACCGGATGCGCCGCATTCTTCTCGATTGCTGTCGATGTTCGGTGCAGGTTGGGAACTCGGTAAAGGCCGGATCCGCGAGAAGCGGGTAAATGCCCGGTATCGTCCTTCGTGACGGACGCCATGCGCTCAGCGCATATCTGTGCTGCAACCTTGTGCCTGTCAAATGCGCAGGGAAATGGTATGTTCCTCTCATCGAAACGGATGTACCTCCTCCCACATCCTTTTCGTAAAGCGGGTGATCCTACTCCTCCTCCCAAAGGATTGCCCCGGGGACAGCGGTTTTCCTCCTCCCATATCGCTGTTCATCTTTTCAGAAAGCCTGCCGCACCTCCTCCCGCGGCAGGCTTTTTTGTTTTTGGCCGTTTTCCTTGTTGGTATATCTCAGTCGAATGCCATCATGCCGATGGGCGTCACGGCACGGGTGCCTGCGCGTCTGGCGAGTGCATAAGTGAGGCATTGTTCGACTGCATCTTGCGGAACGGGCTTGGCGATGACGCCAGCGCCGATGCCGAGATTGACCACGACCTCGGGGTTTGCGGTCATGAAGATGACCACCACACCGTGCTCTTCGGAAAGCCGTCGCCCGATTTCCGGCCCGGTTTGTCCATCGGCAAGATTGACGTCGACAAATGCAATATCGGCGCGGCGGCCAAGTGCCACGGCATCATCCAGCTTGTTGGCGATACCGATGACGTCTGCCTCTTCATCCGCCTGAAGAATGGAATCCTCTATGTCCATGGCGATGAGGAACTCGTCTTCCACGATCAGTACCCGCGGCTGCTCCATGCGGAAGCCGGGTTCACTCTGCAAAACGTCTGCCAACATATGCCTGCCTCCATTGAGTACGCTACCAAGCACCGAACTGAAAAAATACGCCGCGGTTTGGGGTCGTCTGGTGCTTCGACAATATCTGGAGCGTCGGGACTGTTTGATCTCATCACCCGCCGCCTCAGCACGGTCGGCAAGCAAACACCCGGCGGGCCAACTCGTTCCAAAGTGAGATAAACATAGTGAATGGAGTGTAAACAACGTGCCTTTTGGGCTATCACCTCTTGATAGCGAAGCAGTTGATTCGGTTTGGTTTTCATCCGGGGGAAGGGTGGAGGAACGTCGCCGTAGCGCATCTTTCGCCGCTGGAGCACCAGTCTTTTGGCCGCAATCGGTCCTTAAGGCTTACATGGAAATTCAAGACGTTACGGCCTCCTTCGCGCGCCAGGAAGGAAGAGCGGGAACGCCACCGATCAATCGCGTGCCGCGGTCAAAACCGGCGCGGGACCCTATGAATTTGGAAAGAGAATTAGACGATGACACAGTCTCCGCGCGCTACCATTGCCCGCAACACTCCCAACATCGCCGTCGTCGGAGTTGGTGGCGGTGGCGGAAACGCGATCAACAACATGATTGCCGAGGGTATCGGCGGCGTCGATTTCATCGCGGCCAATACGGATGCGCAGGCGCTGAAGAAGACCAATGCGCCACGGCTCGTGCAGCTCAGCTCAGAACTGACGGGCGGGCTTGGTGCGGGTGCTGATCCCGAGGTCGGCCGGCAGGCTGCGATCGATTCCCTCGACGAGATCATGGATCACCTGAGCGGCTATGATATGTGTTTCATCACCGCCGGCATGGGCGGCGGCACCGGGACGGGTGCGGCACCCGTTATTGCCGAAGCCTGCCGTGCAAAGAACATTCTCACAGTTGGTGTCGTCACGCTTCCTTTCAGCTTTGAGGGCGTGCGCCGCATGCGGGCTGCTGAGTACGGTTTTGCCAATCTGCTCAACACGGCCGATACCGTCATCGTCATTCCCAACCAGAACCTGCTGCGCATTGCCGATGCCGGCACCACCTTCGAAAATGCGCTCAAAACCGCCGACAAGGTACTGTCGCTCGGCGTGCGCTGCATCACCGATCTCATTTTGCGTGAAGGTCTGGTCAATCTCGATTTCGCCGATGTGCGATACGTCATGAAGAATGGCGGCCGGGCGCTCATGGGCACCGCACAGGCCAAGGGCGAAAAGCGTGCTTCGGAAGCAGCGGCAGCGGCCATTGCCAATCCGCTGCTCGGCGAGCCCTCGCTGAAGGAAGCCCGTGGCGCGCTGGTCTCCATTTCCGGCGGCAACGACCTGACGCTTTACGAGATTGATGAAGCGATGACGCTGGTACGTGAGGCTGTCAGCGAGGAAACCGATGTGGTGATGGGCGCTTCGTTCGACCCAACGCTGGACGGCGCTTTCAAGATTTCCGTCGTGGCCACCGGCCTGCGGAACTAATCTCCGACTAAGGCGTCGCATCGCCGCTGGAAGCCGCTATTCGCCGCTCCGGCCGTGAAAGCGCGATGAAGACGTCTGCCCCACAAACCGAACGATCGAAAGCCGTCGCGGGCAATTTTCGCGACGGCTTTTTGTTGTTTTTGAACAATTATTCCGTCATGCAAGCCAGCGACCCGGTGACACGTCGTTGATAACGAAAAAATATAATAGTACTCTTTATGTCGACAAGAAGGATTTGATTATGACGGATATAATTGCTTCTGCCGAGCGCAAGCGCGGCTCCGGTGTGAAGATGGTCTACGATCTGCTGCGCGACGAGATTCTTGATCTGGTCCTGCCACCCGGCAGTCCCATCGATGAAGTGCAGCTTGCCGAACGGTTCAAGATGTCGCGAACGCCGATCCGTGAGGCGCTGGTACGGCTTTCGGGCGAGGGGCTGATCGATACGCTGCCGAACCGCTCCACCATGGTGTCGAACATCGATTTCCTCAACATGCACACCTATTTCGATGCGCTGGTCTTGATGTACCGGGTAACGACCCAGCTTGCCGCGCAATATCACCGCCCGGAAGATCTGGCTGGCATTCGCGCCCATAATGCGGAATTCGCCGTTGCGGTGGAGGAGCAGGATGCGCTGGCGATGATTTCCACCAACGCCGCCCTTCATCTTTCCATCGCGGAGGCCGGGCGCAACCCCTATTTCACCAGCCTGTTCAAGCGGCTGCTGGACGAGGGGCGGCGCATTCTCAGGCTTTATTACCAGTCCTATGACGATCGTCTGCCGAAGCGCTTTGTCGATGATCATGAAGAGATGATCGAGGCGATTGCCGCACGCGATATCGCTCTTTCCGAAAGACTGGCGCGGGAGCACGCTGAACAGATCGTCCGGCAGGTGCAGAAACTGCTGGTGCGAAACGAACGGCTGGAAATAAATCTGTAGCTTGTCGATTTCTTGTCGACAAATAAAATACAAGATAGTAATGTCCCTCTCGAAAGGGTGGCGCGGACGTGCGTCCATTCCCGAAAAACATGTCCCTTAGGAGCTAGTAATGACGGCCAGCATTTTTTCCGGCGTGATTCCCGCCTTGATGACCCCCTGCAAGGATGATCGCACCCCCGATTTCGATGCGCTTGTTCGCAAGGGCAAGGAACTGATCGCCGATGGCATGTCCGCCGTGGTCTATTGCGGCTCCATGGGCGACTGGCCGCTCCTGACGGACGAGCAGCGCATGGAAGGCGTGGAGCGTCTGGTGAAGGCCGGTGTTCCCGTCATCGTCGGCACCGGAGCGGTCAACACGGCGTCTGCCGTTGCCCATGCCGCCCACGCCCAGAAGGTTGGCGCCAAGGGCCTGATGGTCATTCCCCGCGTTCTGTCGCGCGGTTCGGTCATCGCCGCCCAGAAGGCTCACTTCAAGGCAATCCTCTCGGCTGCACCGGAAATCCCTGCCGTCATCTATAACAGCCCCTATTATGGTTTTGCGACCCGCGCCGATCTCTTCTTCGCGCTGCGCGCCGAGCACAAGAACCTCGTTGGTTTCAAGGAATTCGGCGGCCCGGCCGATATGCGTTATGCGGCTGAAAACATCACCAGCCGCGACGATGAAGTCACGCTGATGATCGGTGTCGACACCGCTGTCTTCCACGGCTTCGTCAATTGCGGCGCAACCGGCGCCATCACCGGCATCGGCAACGTGCTGCCGAAGGAAGTCATCCACCTCTGCAAGCTGTCGCAGGCTGCCGCCAAGGGTGACGCCGATGCCCGCGCACGCGCCTTGGAACTGGAACAGGCGCTGGCCGTTCTTTCGTCCTTCGACGAGGGCCCGGATCTGGTTCTCTATTTCAAGCACATGATGGTGCTGAAGGGCGACAAGGAATACACGCTGCACTTCAACGAAACAGATGCACTGACGGACAGCCAGCGGGGTTATGTCGAAGCACAGTTCAAGCTGTTCAACAGCTGGTACGCCGACTGGAGCAAGCTGCCGGGCGCAGTGCAGGCCTGCAAGGCCGCCTGAGATATTGCTGCTGTGTAAAAAAGGCCCGCAACTGCGGGCCTTTTTTGCATGTGATGAGGTTTGATGTCTCTCCTCCGTCATGCCGGACTAGATCCGGCATCCAGCCAGGGCGCGTCTGCGTCATGAAAGGTCTCTTCCGCGGTCAAGGACTTGATCGCGCTGGACCCCGGATCTAGTGCGGGCTGACATGGCGGGGATGCTATGCAGTCGCAAAAAACGCTGAGTGACGTTGTCGTTATGAAGGCCCGCAATTGCGGGCCTTTTTTCCATTTCCCCATCCAAATGGTCAGGAAACCGCGTCCAGCCCCTTTTCCAGCAGCCGGTCGAGCCCGGCCATTTCGGCGGCGGTAAGCGTGATGCCTTCGCTTTCGGATTTGGCGCGGGCAGTGAAGCGGCGGCCCGAGGGCAGGCGGGCGCCCTGGCCGATAATGGCGTCGAACAGCACTTCCGCGCGCTGGAAGGGATCGCCTGGGCGGCCCTTGGCAAAGGCTTCAGGTGAAAAAGCGACGATCAATTCGCCATGGGTGGGGGCAAGCGTGGTGGTGCCGAGAAATTCGAGCGCTTCGGGGCTGGTGAGATCGCCGATCATGATGCCGGCGAGAAGCTCGATCATGGTGCCGATGGCCGATCCCTTGTGGCCGCCAAAGGGCAGCATGGAACCGGCAAGGGCCGCCTCCGGGTCGGTCGTCGGCTTGCCGTCAGCGTCCAGAGCCCAGCCTTCCGGCAGGGGCTTTCCGGCCCGCCGGTGTAGTTCGATTTCACCGCGGGCCGCAACCGACGTCGCAAAATCGAAGACATAAGGGGAGGTGCCCTTGCGCGGCCAGCCGAAGGCGAAGGGGTTGGTGCCAAGCAGAGGCTTGGTTCCGCCGGTGGGCGCGACGGTGGAATAGCTCGGGCACATGACCAGCCCGGCGAGACCGTTTTCGGTCAGCCCTTCGACTTCCGGCCAGAGCGCCGAGAAATGCGTGCAGTCATTGACGACGAGTGCTGCGATGCCCGAGAGTCTCGCCCGCTCCACCAGAACCGGCAGACCGAGTTCGGAGGCGGGGTTTGCGAAGCCGCCATGGGCATTGACCTTGACGATAGCCGTGCCGTCGTCTTCGGCCACTTCAGGTATCGCATCCGGCTTAACCTTGCCGGCCTTGACGGTGCGGAGCGCGCCTTCGATACGGTAAATGCCGTGCGATTTGCAGGCATCGCGCTCACCGGCGGTGATGACGCGTGCAAGTGCGCCCGACTGCACCTTATTGAGGCCCGCCTTGCTGAAAATCGCCTCGACCCGCGTCGAAAGCTCTTCAATGGTCAAGGTGGTGGTGTCGCTCATCATTATCCTCCGATGTCGGGCTCGCACATTTTGAATACATAAAGTATACAAAGGT
The DNA here is from genome assembly GCF_031453135.1 of Agrobacterium sp. SORGH_AS_0440. Classification (NCBI taxonomy): domain Bacteria; kingdom Pseudomonadati; phylum Pseudomonadota; class Alphaproteobacteria; order Hyphomicrobiales; family Rhizobiaceae; genus Agrobacterium; species Agrobacterium sp. SORGH_AS_0440. The sequence continues at coordinate 1,868,551 of NZ_JAVIYR010000001.1, forward strand.
GTGAGTATTGCAACGTGTCTTTTCGATGAAGCTCAGTCACAGCAGAAGGCCACCGTCTCAAACACGAAGATACCTTAAGCCCTCATTCCTGTGCTTGTCACAGGATTGCAGTCGACGCGCGTCTGCGCATCGGAAAGCCTCTTTCAGCCCAAAGACTTGGGCTGGTTAGATTCCTTTGACAAGCACAAGCATGAAGGAGGCTGAATGTTTCGCCCACCTTGTCCGCTTCCCCGCGCCGGCGCGCGTAATCATCCGCGACACCTCATCAGTTCGCAGATGTAAAAAATTCTTTTTGTATACTCATTGTATTTTTCTATTGATTTCTCGGGCCCACAGGGAAATAGTGACCGCGCCTTCAAGGGCAGACCAATTCTGGGAGCAAATCAAGAATGAAAAAATCGGTCATTTTCGCCGGCCTGCTGGCCGCCACTTCCGCTATCACCCCGGCCAAGGCCGACAAGCTTGACGACATCATCTCGTCTGGCACGCTGCGTTGCGCGGTTGTGCTCGACTTCCCGCCCATGGGCGCGCGCGATGACGCCAACAATCCTATCGGTTTCGACGTCGATTATTGCAACGACCTCGCCAAGGCGCTCGGCGTCACGGCTGAAATCGTCGAGACGCCGTTCCCCGAGCGTATTCCGGCACTGATGTCCGGCCGCGTCGACGTCGGTGTCGCTTCGACCTCCGATACGCTGGAGCGCGCCAAAACGGTTGGCATGACCGTGCCTTACTTTGCCTTCGAAATGGCCGTTACCGCCAACGACAAGTCCGGCGTCAAGTCCTTCGAGGACATGAAGGGCAAGACGGTCGGCGCAACCGCCGGCACGTTCGAAGCCATTGCGCTTGAAAAGTCGGTCAAGGAGTGGGGCGTCGGCGAATTCCGTCCTTACCAGACCCAGGCTGATGTGTTCCTTGCCCTGAGCCAGGGGCAGATCGATGCCACCGTTTCCACGTCGACCGTTGCGCAGTCCAACGTCAAGAGCGGCAAGTTCGCCGGTATCTCGGTGGTCGGCAAGGCGCCTTACGACATCGATTACGTCGCGCTCTTCACCAACCGGGATGAATACGGCTTCATCAACTACCTGAACCTCTTCATCAATCAGCAGGTTCGCACCGGCCGCTACGCCGAGCTCTACAAAAAATGGGTTGGCGGGGAAGTGCCTTCGCTCACCGTCAACGGCGTTTATCGCTGATCAGGACTTTTCGGAAACGGCGCGGTCGAATGACCGCGCCGTCGATCGTTTCTGAAAGGTGAGACGGTTATGTTCAACTACACATTTCACTGGAATCAGGCGCTGAAGGCTTTGCCGCAGCTTGTGGACGGTGCGGTGGTGACGCTGCAGATCGCCATCCTGTCGATGGTCATCGGCGTGTCCTGCGCCATCGTGCTGACGTTGTTCCGGCTTTCGGGCAACCGTATCCTCGGCGCCTTCGCCTCGGTCTGGGTGGAAATAGCCCGCAATACGCCGGCGCTGTTCCAGATCTACATGGCCCATTTCGGGCTCGGCAATTTCGGCATTCATCTGAGCCCCTATACCGCGCTTCTGGTTGGCATCGCCTTCAATAATGCCGGTTATCTCGCGGAAAATTTCCGTGGCGCGCTGAAGGCCATTCCGGATACGCAGACGCGTTCGGGCCGCTCGCTCGGCATGACCTCGATGCAGACCTTCAGGCTGATCATCCTGCCGCAGATGCTGCGGGTTGCTTTCCTGCCGGCCACGAACCAGATGGTCTGGGCAATCCTCATGACCTCGCTCGGCGTCACGGTCGGCATGAACACGGACCTCGCCGGTGTCACGCAGGCCTTGAACGCCCGTTCGTTCCGCACCTTCGAATTTTTCGCGCTCGCCGCGGTCATCTATTACGTGATCGCCAAGATCGTCACGCTCGCCGCCAGATTGCTGGCCGCGCGTCTGTTCCGTTACTGAGAGAGGTGAGTCATGTTTGAAACCGCTCTCACCTGGAGTGATCTCGCTTTCCTGGCCAAGGGTGCCGGCATGACGCTTGCCGTCACCGCCGTCGCCGTCACGGCAGGCACCATCATGGGGATCATCTTCGGCGTCCTCCGCTTCCAGCTCGGGCCTTACTGGGCCCTGCCGCTCACCTTCGTTCTGGATGTCTTCCGTTCCGTGCCGCTGCTTATCCAGCTGGTTCTCGGCAATGCCTTCCAGTCGATCGCAAAGCTCGGCTGGCCACCCTTTACTACCTCCTGCGTGGTTCTGTCGCTTTATACCGCGGCCTATTGCACGGAAATCGTGCGTGGCGGCATCGAAGCGGTGCCCTCGAACACCCGCCGCGCTTGCCGGTCGCTCGGTATGACCTGGTCGCAGGACATGCGGTACATCGTTCTGCCGCTTGCCACGCGCGTGTCGCTGCCTGCCTGGATCGGCCTGACGCTGGGTGTCATGAAGGATTCAGCGCTCGTCCTTTGGCTCGGGCTCATTGAGCTTCTGCGTGCCTCGCAGATTCTCGTGACCCGCCTGCAGGAACCGCTGACCATCCTGATGATCTGCGGCGCCATCTACTTCCTTATCAGCTTCCCCATCGCCCGTTTTGGCGGGTATCTCGAAAGACGGTGGTCCCCCAATGATTGAGATCGAAAACGTCCGCAAATCCTTCGGCCCGCTGGAGGTTCTGAAAGGGATCAACCTCACCGTCAACAAGGGCGAGGTCGTCACCATCATCGGCGGCTCCGGTTCCGGCAAGTCGACACTGCTCACCTGCATCAACGGCCTCGAGCCGATCGACAGCGGCAAGATCGTCATCGATGGCACCGAGGTGCATGCAAAGTCGACCGACCTCAACAAGCTGCGCCGCAAGGTCGGAATCGTCTTCCAGCAATGGAACGCCTTTCCGCATCTGACGGTGCTTGAAAACGTCATGCTGGCGCCGCGGAAGGTGCTCGGTATTTCGAAAGAGAAGGCCGAAGAAATTGCGGTCAAGCAATTGACCCACGTCGGCCTTGCCGAAAAGCTGAAGGTCTATCCGAACCGCATGTCAGGCGGCCAGCAGCAGCGCATGGCGATTGCCCGCGCACTTGCGATGTCGCCGGAATATATGCTGTTCGATGAAGTTACCTCGGCGCTTGATCCGATGCTGGTCGGCGAAGTGCTCGACACGTTGAAGATGCTCGCGGATGAGGGCATGACGATGATCTGCGTCACGCATGAAATGGCCTTCGCCCGTGATGTCTCGAACCGCGTCGCCTTCTTCCATCAGGGCGTGATGGCCGAGATCGGCACGCCAGATCAGTTGTTCGGCGCACCACAGCATCCCGAGACGCAGAAGTTCCTGGCGAGCGTTCGGTAATGCCTGCAAATGATGTCATCGTCATCGGGGCCGGCGTTGTCGGCCTATCGGCGGCAATCGCGGCGCAGGGCCGAGGTCTTTCGGTCACGGTGATCGACCGTGAGGGACCGGCGGCGGGCGCTTCTGCCGGCAATGCCGGCGCCTTCGCCTTCACCGATATCCTACCGCTCGCGTCGCCCGGCATTCTCTGGAAGGCGCCGAAGTGGCTGCTCGATCCGCTTGGGCCGCTCAGCGTGCCGCCGGCCTATGCGCTGAAGATCGCGCCTTGGATGTTCCGGTTCTGGCGGGCCTGCGCCGCCTCGAAGGTGGAGCACTCGACTGCAGCGCAGACGGCACTGATGGACCTTTCCAGGGCCGAACTGGAGCCGTTCCTCAAAAAGACCGACACCATTGCCATGCTGCGCAAGGAAGGCAACCTCCAGGTCTATGAAAGCGATGCGGAATTCGAAGCATCACTCGGCGGCTGGAAGGCGCGTGAGCGCCACGGTATCGAGTTCCGGCATCTGAACGCCGAGCAGATGGCCGAGATACAGCCCGGCATCGCACCGCGCTTCACCTGCGGCACGTTCACGCCTGGCTGGTATTCCATTGCCGATCCCAGGCTTTACACGCTGGCGCTGGCCGACCATTTTCGCACCATGGGCGGGCGTATCGAATGCCTCGATATTGCCTCGCTCCGGCCGTTGGAGGATGGGGTCGAGGTGGTTAGCCATGACGGCCGCACGCGCAAGGCAGGCCGGGTGGTACTGGCGGCAGGCGCCTTTTCGCACCGCATTGCCCGTTCGCTCGGGGAAAAAATTCCGCTGGAAACGGAACGGGGCTATAATACAACCCTGCCTTCAGGCGCATTCGATCTGCGGACGCAGGTGACCTTCGGCGGCCATGGTTTCGTCGTTACCCGGCTTTCCTCCGGCATCCGCGTCGGCGGTGCGGTCGAGTTGGGCGGGCTGGAGCTTCCGGCCAATTTTGCCCGATCCGAAGCGCTGCTGGCCAAGGCGAAAGCCTTCCTGCCGGGCCTGAAATCCGAAGGCGGCAAGCAGTGGATGGGCTTTCGCCCCTCGCTGCCGGACAGCCTGCCGGCCATTGGGCATGCGCGACACACGGCGCGGGTGGTCTACGCCTTTGGCCACGGACATTTGGGACTGACGCAATCTGCGGGTACGGCGCGCATCGTCGCCGACATTCTGACGGGGCAAAAACCCGCCATCGACACAAGCGCTTTTTCGCCGCAACGTTTCTAGAGGATTTCGGCTTTTCCCCGAAACGCAAAAATTCTCTAGCACTTTTTCACGCATTTACCGGGGCTCAAAGCGCGACGCGCTTATACTGGAGATGCCTTAGGGAGATTTTCGATGTCTTCTGCCGTTCCGCAAGCCCGCAGCATTCTTACCGGTGCGGCCGAAGGCCCCGTGATCGCCACGACGGAAGCGCTGAGTTTCTGGGGCGGTGTCGATCCCGCCACCGGCAGGGTGATCGACGTGCATCACCCGCTGCACGGCGTCAGTCTCACCGGCGGCGTGCTCTTTATGCCGACCAGCCGGGGCTCGTGCACCGGGTCTGGCGTTCTGCTCGACCTTATTCTAACGGGCCGGGCGCCATCCGCTCTCGTTTTCTGCGAGGCGGAGGATGTGCTGACCTTGGGCGCACTTGTCGCGGCGGAAATGTTCGAGCGGGCGCTGCCGGTCGTCCGTCTCGACCCCGAAAGTTTTGCCCGCTTTTCCCGCGCGGCCCATGTTCGCATCGATGAAAACAGCATCGAGGCCGATGGCCTTTCGCTTGCCATAGCGCATCCCGCGACTGCCCGTCTCGATCTCACGGGTGACGACCGCGCGATGCTGGAAGGGCGCGACGGCATCGCCGTGCGCCAGGCCATGCGCATCATCGTCGCCATGGCAGCCCAGCAGGGCGCTTCCGCGCTCGTTAATGTCACACAGGGCCATATTGACGGCTGCATCTATGCCAGCCCCGCCAATCTCACTTTCGCGGAAAAAATGGCTGAGATGGGTGGCGAGGTCCGGGTGCCGACGACCATGAACGCCATTTCGGTGGACAAGGCCAACTGGCGGGCACAGGGCGTGCCGGATGATTTCGGCGATCCGGCGGCAAGACTGGCGGATGCTTATGTGCGCATGGGCTGTCGGCCCACCTTCACCTGTTCGCCTTACCTGCTCGACAGCGCGCCGGGCGCGGGTGAATCGATTGCCTGGGCGGAATCGAACGCGGTGATTTTTGCCAATACGGTGCTTGGTGCACGCACTGCCAAACATCCTGATTTCCTCGATCTATGTATCGCGATGACGGGCAGGGCGCCGCTTTCGGGTGTTTACCTGGAGGAAAATCGCCGGCCGCAGCGCATCGTGGACGTGGTGCTGCCGCAAGGGATAGACGACGCGTTCTGGCCGCTCGTCGGTTATCTCGCCGGCAAGGCTGCCCCCGATTGCATACCGCTGCTGCGCGGGCTTGGGGCTGCGAAACCCTCGCGGGATGATTTGAAAGCGCTCTGCGCTGCCTTCGGCACCACCTCCGCAGCGCCCATGCTACATATCGAGGGCATTACGCCGGAAGCCGGCATCGCGCCTCTGGAAACGGCCGACACGGTCAGCATTTCGCTTGCCGATATGGCGGCCGGGTGGTCGCTGCTGAACGAGGGACCGGAGGAGGTGCAACTGGTCGCCATCGGTAGTCCCCACGCGTCGCTGGAGGAGTGCCGCGCCCTCGCGGCTGTTTTCGACGGTCGCAGGCGCCGTGCGGATGTCGCCGTCATCGTCACAGCCGGCCAGCAGGTCATCGATGCAGCTGCCCACGACGGCACGTTGAAAAGCCTGAAGGATAGCGGTGTACAGGTACTGCCTGACCTCTGCTGGTGTTCTATTTCCGAGCCGGTCTTCCCGACGAAGACGCGCGCCTTGATGACCAACTCCGGCAAATACGCCCATTACGGACCCGGCCTAAGCGGCCGCGCGGTGCGCTTCGGCAGCCTTGCCGATTGCGTCGAGAGCGCGTTGACCGGCCGTGCCGCTTCCCGTCGTCCCGCCTGGCTTTCCTGAGGAGAATTCAATGCGCAGTATAAAGACCGTTCATGTCATTTCCGCCCATGCGGAAGGCGAGGTGGGGGATGTGATTGTCGGTGGTGTCAAGCCGCCACCAGGCGAAACGATCTGGGAACAGAGCCGTTTCATCGCCCGTGACGAGACGCTTCGCAACTTCGTGCTGAATGAGCCGCGCGGCGGCGTATTCCGCCACGTCAATCTGCTGGTTCCGCCGAAACATCCTGATGCGGATGCCGCCTTCATCATCATGGAGCCGGAGGATACGCCGCCCATGTCCGGCTCTAACTCCATCTGTGTGTCCACCGTCCTTCTCGATGGCGGTATCGTGCCGATGCAGGAGCCGGAAACCCATATGCTGCTGGAAGCTCCCGGCGGGCTGGTGAAGGTGCGTGCCGAATGCCGCAACGGCAAGGCCGAGCGTATTTTCGTGCAGAACCTGCCAAGCTTCGCCGCGAAGCTTGATGCCGAACTCGAGGTCGAAGGCCTTGGAAAGCTCAAAGTGGACACGGCCTACGGCGGCGACAGTTTCGTCATTGTCGATGCCGAAGCAATGGGTTTCAGCCTTAAACCGGAAGAGGCGCACGAGATTGCCCGCCTCGGCGTGCGCATCACCAACGCCGCCAACAAGACTCTGGGTTTCGATCATCCCGAAAACCCGGACTGGCGGCATTTTTCCTTCTGCCTGTTCGCCGGCAAGGTGGAACGCACGGCCGAAGGCCTGCGGGCAGGGGCGGCCGTCGCCATCCAGCCGGGCAAGGTGGACCGCTCCCCCACCGGCACGGCGCTTTCGGCCCGTATGGCCGTGCTGCATGCACGCGGCGAAATGAAGGAAGGGGAAACGTTGACGGCGGTGTCGCTGATCGGCTCGACCTTCACCGGCCGTATCCTCGGGACCACAACAGTCGGCGACCGCCCGGCCATCCTGCCGGAAATATCCGGCTGCGGCTGGATCACCGGAATACACCAGCACATGCTCGATCCGTCGGATCCATGGCCGGAAGGGTATCGTCTGACGGATACCTGGGGTGCGAGGTAAGGGCGTTACAGGTCACTCAGGTGGAATGGTGAGTACGCCACAGCGGTGCGGCATATTTCTTCTCCCCCGCGGCGGAGAAGGTGGCCCGAAGGGTCGGATGAGGGGGCAACTCCGCGAGAGACGGAGAGCTTGCCCCCTCATCCCGCTGCCGCGGACTTCTCCCCGGCGGGGAGAAGAAAGAAGCGGTACCCGCTCGTTCCAACAGCGCTAAAGCTTCACCGACCCAACCGCTTCGTCGTCTCCCGCACGATAAGCTCGAAGCCGACATCCACCCGCGCACCCTCGGGAACAGCGGCATCCTTTTCTGCCTCCAATATCGAAAGCAGCAACTCGCCCGCCTTGCGGCCGATCATCTGCGCGTCGACCCGTATCGTTGAAATCGCCGGATAGCATTGTCTGCCAATGTCAAAATCACCGAAGCCGAGAATGGAAATCTGATCTGGTACATGAATGCCGCGGCGATGACATTCCATCAGCGCACCGACAGCGGAAATATCCGACACGGCGAAGATGGCTTCGACATCGGGCGCCTTGGCCAACAGGGAGCCCAGCGTTTTCGCGCCGTGATCGTATGAGACCGGCGCGCTGCCCTCGCGGATGATGAGATCATCGGCGATGCCGGCTTCGCGCAGCGCCGCCCCGAAACCGAGCAGGCGGCTTTCGCCGCGCCAGTCCTTAACGTCGCCATCGGCTCGGGAGCCAAGTGCGCCTATGCGCGTGAATCCAAGCGATATCAGGTGTTTGGCGGCGGTTCTTCCCACTTCGTAATTGGAGAAACCGACCGCATGGTCGATCGGATGTTCGGGTACGTCCCATATTTCAACGATCGGGATACCGGCGCGCATCAACACTTCGCTAGCCAACTTGGTATGAACCGTGCCAGCGACGACAATCGCGTCGGGACGGCGCTCCATCATGGTGCGGATGACGCGCTCTTCTTCCTGCAGGTCGTACATGGTGTAACCGATCAGCAATTGGTAATCGGCGGCGCGTAGCGCATTGGCGAGGCCTTGAGCGCTGTCGGCGAAGTTTGAGTTGGTGAGAGTCGGCAGGATGGCGGTGATGAAATTGGTGCGGCGAGAGGAAAGCGAACCGGCGATTCGGTCAGGCACATAACCAAGCTTCTCGATGGCCTTCATCACCCTCTGGCGCGTCTCCTCGGACACCAGAGCGGGATCGGCCAGCACCCGCGAGACGGTCATCTTGGAGACGCCCGCAAGTTTTGAAACGTCGCTCATGGTTGCTTTTTTTGACGTGACTAACGCTGCGGCCAAAGGCGTGCGCTCCACCAAAGCATGTCTCCCCAGTTACAATCCGGCTGAATGAAGACCGGTTCACGACAAGACATACACGAAGATACCAAGGGAAAGCACGCCGTATGATTGCAGATCAATGCGACGTGCACCGGATTTATGCGACGCGGCTATAGACCAGATGGTAGAATCGCCCGTCACACATGCTCATCATCTCATCCGTCAGTACCCGGCCTTCCAGCCGGACCGGCGAGACCAGCGCTTCCTCCACGGCCTCCATCGACGGATAGTCGATTTCCTGCACCATGATGATCTGGGCCGCGTCCGGGTCCGTGCGCTCCGTACGCATCACTCGCACCGCCTGCGCATTCGGCATGCGCTTCCAGACAGGCAGTAATTTTTCCTCGACGATGCGAAAAAACTCCTCCTCCCGGCCTGCGTGAATCCTGCCTTCGAAAATTGCCGAGCGTGTGTACATGTTTCCTCCCGAAATGAATGCCGACCGAAACAGTTCTGTAGATCGGACTTGCAATGATACCGATAACATGCATTATTGATCCTGCCAAGAACGTGAAGCGGCGTCGAAGAGAGGAAAATCGAAAATCATAATAACCTATTGAATTTCGTGAGAAATTCATCTGGTTTTGTGTTTTCACAGTTTCTTGGGAGGAGTTTTCAGTCAAGCGCCTAGAAATGTTATCGAGAACATTTTTCGGTTTGCGAAGGCCGCTGTTCTGCGTTGGGCAGCTATTATTTGGGTTGGAGGAGAAACCATGAGCATATCCAGATTTCTGAAAAACATGACCGTTGCTGTTGGCGTTGCCGCAGCTTCGCTTGCGGCTACAACGTCGGCCCATGCTGTCTCGCTCAGCGAGATCACGGCGCGCGGCAAGGTCAAGATCGGTGTTCTCACGGGCGCGCCGCCGATGGGCATGGTGGATGAAAAGGGCAACCCTTCCGGTTATGACGTCGATGTCGCCAATCTTATCGGTTCCTACCTGTCGCTGCCGGTGGAACTGGTGCCGCTGACGCCTCCAGCGCGTATTCCGGCCCTTCAGACCGGCAAGGTCGATTTCCTCGTTGCGACGCTCGCGCCGACCGGTGAACGCGCCAAGACTGTGATGTTCACGCAGCCATACAGCGCCTTCAACATGGATATCATCTCCGGCAAGGACCAGAAATTCGAAAATCTCGACAGCCTCAAGGGCAAGCGCGTGTCGGTCAACCGCGGTTCCTCACAGGAAACCGCACTGCGCAAGGCCAACGTCGAAGGTCTCGAAATCGTCGTTTACGAAGACGATTCCACCAGCGCCCAAGCTTTGCTTGCGGGTCAGGTGGATGCCGTCGCCCTGCCGTCCACGGTTGGTGAAGCAATCATCAAGCAGCGCCCGGAAGCCGGTCTGCAGGTCGGGTTCACCTTCTTCCAGCAGGGCAATTCCATGGCGACCAAGCTTGAGGATTTCGAGCTGCGCCAGTGGCTGAACACCTCCATTTACCTGATGAAGATGTCCGGCGATCTTGACCGCATCTCGGTCAAGTGGACCGGTCGCCCGCTGCCGCAATTGCCAAGCTTCTGATTGAGCCTTTCAACGCGCCCGCCGGGAATACGTTCGGCGGGCCGGGAAATGTCAACGGAGTGACGCATGTCCTATACATTCCAATTCGGCGCGCTCGCCCAATATCAGAATGAAATTCTGAACGGCATATGGCTGACGATCAAACTGTCGGTCCTCTCCATCGTGCTCGGCTGCGCTTTCGGCATTCTTCTCGCTTCATTGCGCTCCATCAATGGTGGCATCGTCCGCATCATCGTGGATGCTTATGTCGAAGTCATCCGCAACACGCCGTTCCTCGTGCAGCTGTTCATCGTCTATTTCGGCCTGCCAGGTCTCGGCTTTCGCGTCGGGGCGGATACGGCGGCGCTGATCGGCATGACGATCAATCTTGCCGCCTATTCGACGGAGATCATCCGCGCCGGCATCGAGGCGGTGCACAAGTCGCAGATCGAGGCGGGTGAGGCTCTGGGCTTCACCAAGTACCAGGTTTATCGTCACGTCATTATCGTGCCCGCCATTGCCAAGGTCTATCCATCCCTCTGCAGCCAGTTCGTGCTGATGATGCTGGCATCGAGCATATGCTCGGCCATCTCCACCCATGAGCTTGCCGCCGCTGCAGCCTTCGTGGAATCGCAGACCTATCGCTCCTTCGAGGTCTATATCGTCGTCACGCTCATCTATCTGGTGCTGGCGCTCAGCCTGCGGCTCATCCTTGCCCTCGTCGGCATGTGGCTGTTCGGTCGCCGCGTGGCCCGCAAGACGATGACCGCTTTGCCGGAGGTGCAGTCATGACCCTTAGAACTTTCGGCTGGAACGAATTCGGCTTCCTGCTGACCGCCCTGCAATGGACCGTGCTTCTGACGATCATTGCGCTAATCGGCGGCGGTATCGTCGGCTTCTTCGTGGCGCTCGCCCGCACCTCGAATTTCAAGGCGCTGCGCATTGCCGCCGGCACCTACATTCAGGTGATCCAGGGCATTCCGGTGCTGATGATCCTGTTCCTGTCCTATTACGGCCTCAGCCTTGCCGGGCTGGAACTGCCGCCGCTTTTTGCCGCCGGCGCCTCGATGACGATCTATACATCAGGTTATCTCGCGGAAATCTGGCGCGGTTGCATCCAGGCGGTGCCGAAACAGCAATGGGAAGCGTCGGAGTCGCTCGCTCTCACCCGCGCCCAGCAATATCGCTACGTCATCCTGCCGCAGGCGATCCGAATTTCGCTACCGCCGACCGTCGGTTTTGCCGTCCAGGTCGTCAAGAACACGTCCATCGCATCGATCATCGGTTTCGTCGAACTGGCGAGAGCGGGGCAGCTCATCAACAATGCCACGTTCCAGCCATTCCGCGTCTTCGTGGCGGTGGCCGTACTTTATTTCATCGTCTGCTACCCGTTATCCCAGCTGTCGCGTTGGCTGGAAAGGAGGCTTCATGCCGGAAGTAATCGTTGAAAACGTTCACAAGAGCTTTGGCGCTCTGGAAGTCCTCAAAGGCGTGTCGCTGACGGTCGGCCGTGGTGAAGTGTTCGCCCTCATCGGCCGCTCGGGCTCGGGCAAGAGCACGCTGCTGCGCTGCATGAACGGGCTGGAAAAGATCAATTCCGGGCGCATCGAAATCGCTGGTCATGCGATTGGTGAAGACGCCAAGGCCCTGCGGAAGCTGCGCACCGATGTCGGCATCGTGTTTCAGAGCTATAATCTGTTCCCGCATCTGACGGTCGGCGAAAACATCATGCTTGCGCCGCGCATCGTCAAGGACGTGGCAAAATCGGAAACCAAGGATATCGCCCGTGAGGTTCTGCAGCTCGTCGGTCTTTCGGAGAAATTCGATTCCTATCCGGACCAGCTGTCCGGCGGCCAGCAGCAGCGTGTGGCGATTGCGCGCTCGCTTGCCATGCGGCCGAAGGTAATGCTGTTCGACGAGGTGACGTCTGCGCTCGATCCGGAACTCACCGAAGAAGTGCTGACTGTCATGGAAAACCTCGCCAGAGACGGCATGACCATGATCCTGGTGACGCATGAGATGGCCTTTGCGCGGCGTGTAGCGACCGAAACGATCTTCATGCACAAGGGCAAGATCTGGGAGCAGGGTCGCTCGTCCGAACTCTTCGCCAATCCGCAAACGCCGGAACTCCGGCAATTCGTCAAGGCCGATGTGAAGTAGTTCACCGGCACAAAGGAAAATCCATGACCACTGAAATCGTGCAGCTGTGCCCCCTCATCCCGGCACTGGAGGAAGAACTTGCGCAGCGCTTCACCGTGCATCGCCTGTTCGAAGTGTCAGACAGGGCCGCTTTCCTTGCTGAAAAAGGCGGCGCGATCCGCGGCGTCGTCACCGGCGGTCATATCGGCCTGCCGGCTGATATTGGTGCAGCGTTACCAAAACTTGAAATTGTTGCCATCAACGGCGTCGGCTTCGACAAGGTTGATCTGGCTGAAGCGAAGCGGCGCGGCTTTCGTGTTTCCAATACGCCTGACGTGTTGACGGCCGATGTCGCGGATCTTGCTCTGGGCCTTATTCTGGCGCAGGCGCGCAGGCTGCCGCAGGCAGACCAATATGTCCGCACCGGGCAATGGCTGAAGGGCGACATGGGCCTTTCCACCCGCGTGGCCGGTCGTCGCTATGGCATATTCGGTTTCGGCCGCATCGGTCAGGCGATTGCCAGGAGGCTCGAAGGTTTCGATGCGCATATCTCCTACACCGCGAGAAATCGTCGCGATGTCGCCTATGATTATTATGACAGCATCGAAGCTCTGGCCGCTAATTGTGACGTGCTGATCATCGCCGCAGCGGCCACCGCCGAAACGCGTCATATCGTCAGTGCCGCGGTTCTGAACGCGCTTGGCCCGCAGGGTGTGCTTGTCAACGTGGCTCGCGGCTCGTTGGTGGATGAGAAGGCGCTCATTGAGGCACTTTCGAATGGCGTGATCGCAGGTGCTGCGCTTGATGTCTTCGAGGATGAACCGCGTGTGCCGGAAGCGCTGTTTGCTTTCGAAACCGTCACGCTCGCCCCACATATCGGCAGCGGCACGCATCAGACGCGACGGGCCATGGCAGACCTCGTTCTTGCCAATCTCGATGCGCATTTCGCCGGCAGGGAGCTGCCGACGCCGGTGGTGTGACGGGGCCTTGCTGGATGCCAGCATTCTGGCGGCGCGGCTTCTATCCGCGCCGTTTTCCCTGAGACAGGCGCTATTTCATCGCTGCAAGCGTACAGACGGCCACCGGCCACCCTATCTCCGCCCCTCGTTCATATTTATAATAATATGTATAATCCTACTATTCTGCTCTCTTATAAAGTGATGAGGCGGATAGGTGCGTTCCAAGGGCCCGAAGACACCCGTGCAGAACCGGATATCGCGAAAAAAGCGCGAAACAGGGCCATCTGCCTCTACCCCAACAGATGAAAATAGTACTCCATCCGACCGGCATGTGTTGTTGGAAGCGATGATCGACCACGTGCCGGATTTTATCTATGCCAAGGATCTGGAAGGTCGTTTCCTGTTTGCGAACCGCGCAATCGTCAAGGAAAATGGTTTTGACACGGTGGAGGAGCTGATTGGCCTCACCGATTACGATATTCACGGCGAAGCAGCACGGCGGGCGGGCATTCCCGACACCGAGGCACGGGTGATGCGCACGGGAGAACCGGATCTCGGTTATGAAGAGCGGGCCATGCGCGGCGATATCGACCGCTGGCTGATGATGTCGCGCGTGCCGCTGCGGGACAAGTCCGGCAACATCATCGGGGTGGTCGGCGCTTCTAGGGACATAACCCAGAAAAAGGCTTCCGAAAGGCTGCTGCAGACGCAGGCGCGCATTCTCGAAATGATTGTCGCGGCGGCGCGTATCGAGGATTTCCTAGAGGAATTCGTCAAGGCGATTGAAAATCTCGCCACGGGGCTTGCCTGTGCCGTACGGGTGTTCGACGCCGCTACGGGTGAACCTTCGGTTTATGCATCGCCGGCACTCGCTCCGCATGCGGGGCTGACGGCGCTGATTTCCTCGGTCAGCGATCCTGACATCATCACTTCCCCTGCCGATAACACGGCCTTCAGCTTCGATATTCCCGCCAGCGACGGCAAGGCGCACGGTTTTGTCTGGTGCATGCTCGCGACCCGCCAGCCAGACCCGGCACTGGTGGAATTTATCGGTGCGGCTGCACGCATGGCGGGGCTCGCGATCGACCGCAAACGCGCGGCCGAACATATCGCCTTTCTGGCCGATCACGACATGCTGACCCGGCTCCCCAATCGCCGTTTTCTCGATACACGACTGCCGGAAGTTCTTGCGGCCGCGGCAAAAGCCAGGCGGACGATCGCCGTCTGCTTTCTCGACCTCGACAATTTCAAGCAGATCAACGACACGCTGGGCCACAGCGTCGGCGATGCGCTGCTTTCGAAGACGGCGGCGCGCATTGCAGGGAGCCTGGGTCGAAACGATCTCGTGTTGCGGGTGGGTGGGGATGAGTTCGTCGTCATTCTGCAGAAGCAGCGTGACGGTTTCGAAAACCGGCTTCGGGGCATCCAGGCTGCGGTCTCACAGCCGCTGCGCATCGGCAATTATGATATCAAGGCGACATCCAGCATCGGCGTGGCGTTTTTTCCGGAACATGGGGAAACCACGGCGGAGATCGTCGCCGCTGCCGATCTTGCCATGTATCAGGCGAAACATAATGGTCGGGACCGTATCGCCACCTTCTCGCCGCGCATGGCAGAGGATTTGAGAAAGAAGGTCACGCGTATCGAGGAATTGCGCAGGGCCGTGGAACGGGATGAATTCATCCTGCATTTCCAGCCGCAGGTTGATCTACTTACCGGCGGCATCAGTGGGGTGGAGGCGCTGGTGCGCTGGCAGCACCCGGCGGAGGGACTGCTTGGGCCTGCGGAATTCATCGGCCTTGCGGAAGAAACCGGCCTCATCGTGGAGCTTGGGGAGAGCATTCTGAAAAAAGCGTGCCGCCAGGCGCGAGACTGGATGGCTGCCGGATTGGCGCCTGTCAAAATGGCGGTCAATATCTCCCCCCGCCAGTTTCAGGCCGGCCTGGCGGACCAGATCAATTCGGTGCTGAAGGAAACCGGCCTTGCACCTTCGCTGCTCGAAATCGAGATTACCGAGACGCTCATCATTCAGGATGTCGACACGTCAGTGCGCATCATGCGCGCCATCAAACAGATGGGCGTCAGCCTGGCGCTGGATGACTTCGGCATCGGCTATTCCTGTCTTGGCATGCTCAAGACATTCCCTCTTTCGTGCATGAAGATCGACCGCTCGTTCCTCACGCATCTGCCGGCAAAAACCAAAGACAGCGCCATTGTTTCGATCATGATCCAGCTTGCCGGTTCACTGGGCATCGATGTCATTGCCGAAGGCGTGGAGACGGCCGAGCAGGCTGACTTTCTGCGCGCTGCCGGTTGTCCCTACGGGCAAGGTTATTATTTCGGCCGCCCCGTGGCGGCTGGCGAGATCGAGGGCATGCTGAAGGCGATGTCCACATTTGCAACCGGTTCTTCCAGCCAACCGCTGTAAGCGCCGTTCCACCGCCCGCCGCGTTATCTGAACGGAATCGAGGCACCACGCGCGAGTTTCGGGTCAGGTATCGCCGCCTCGCGCACTCACTGCACCAGCCTCGGCCATTGTCACATCACCGTTGTTATTCAAGGTGAGCTGTTGGCTCCTGCCGCAGCGATATTGTTACTAGTTTCGTTATATTAGAATGTTACCGTAGATTAAATATCCAATAAAACATATTCTCCCAGTGTATATAAGTGTATTTTTATATTTTAAACTTTATACTTGTTGTAATTTTACTACGTAATATGATTGCGTCATCGTGTTGTATTTTAAATCCGGAGATTTGAATTGCGACTCCCCCGCGATTTCTGTCATTTGCTGATCAGCGCAGGGAAGCGGGCGGCAGGGAAAAGACCAGCCCACAAATTTGCGCATTCGTTGAAAAATTTTTGACTGGAGATTACAAATGAACATCAAGAGCCTTTTGATCGGCTCCGCTGCGGCTCTCGCAGCAGTATCCGGCGCACAGGCCGCTGACGCCATCGTCGCTGCCGAGCCGGAGCCCATGGAATATGTTCGTGTCTGCGATGCTTTCGGCACCGGCTTCTTTTACATCCCCGGCACCGAAACCTGCCTGAAGTTCGACGGTTACGTTCGTTTCCAGACGGACTTCGGTCGTAACCAGTCCGGTACATCTGACTGGGACTCTTTTACCCGCGCCCAGTTCAACATTGACACCCGCACCGACACCGAACTCGGCGCTCTGCGTGGCTACATCGGTCTGCGCGGTCAGGCCGATAACGATACTGACCGCAACTTCGTTCTTGATCAGGCTT
The DNA here is from genome assembly GCF_031453135.1 of Agrobacterium sp. SORGH_AS_0440. Lineage (NCBI taxonomy): Bacteria > Pseudomonadati > Pseudomonadota > Alphaproteobacteria > Hyphomicrobiales > Rhizobiaceae > Agrobacterium > Agrobacterium sp. SORGH_AS_0440. Next base: position 1,885,105 of record NZ_JAVIYR010000001.1, read on the forward strand.
TCATCGAACTCAGCGGCCTGAAAGTCGGTTTCTACTACAACTGGTGGGACGACGGTCTCTCCGGTGAGTATGACCAGCTCAGCTCCAACCGCACCCGTCTGAACGCTATCCGTTACACCTACGACGCCGGCTCATTCTACGTCGGTGTCGTTGTTGAAGAGCTCGAAGGTTCGCGTAAGGGCACTTCCGAACTCGGCGTTACGAAGGGCGGGAAGTTCCAGACCAACACGAACGATGTTGGCATCAGCGCCATCATCGGCGCAAAGATCGGCGGCGTTAAGGCCAACCTGCTCGGCGGTTACGACACGAACCAGGAAAACGGTGCAATCCGCGCAATCATCACGGCTGACATCGGTCCCGGCACGCTCGGCATCTCCGGTGCTTGGGCTTCCGGCGCCAACTACTACTACGAATTGTCCGAGTGGACTGTTGCTGCTGAATACGCCATCAAGGCAACTGACAAGCTGACCATCACCCCCGGCTTCCAGTATTTCGGCACGATCGACATCGGCGCTAACAACGACTTCGTTGGCAGCCGCGATGCATGGCGCGCTGGCGTCGCTGCTGGTTACAAGATCACCTCTGGTCTCTCCACCAAGGTTGCGGTCACCTATCAGGACGTCGATGGCAAGAAGGGCGTAAACGGTGGTGGCGACAGCTGGACCGGTTTCGTTCGTCTCGAGCGTTCGTTCTAACAGAGGCTGACAAAAAGCATAACTGGGTTAGACAACTCAGATCCACCCCGTTTCTTGAACGGGTGAGTGCTAGCTCCAGTCAAAGTTCCTGACATGATGTCGGGTTTGCTCCCCGGTCCTCTCCTGGCCGGGGAGTCTTTGTCGTGATGTTGGCAAGAAGTGCCAGGGGACGTTGCCGACCCCAGTCGATTATTGATCCCGCGTCGATTTGTGATCCTGAACAGGCTCTTTGTCGGCGGCGCGGAATCTCGCATCCGCTGGCGGACGGGGAGGGAGCACGGGTTCGTCGAACGTGCGCAGCAGGCAGCCCCAGCCCGGATCGTGCATGTGTGCTTTCAGACCCGCTCGTTCTGCCAGTGCCATGGCTTCCTGTTGGCCGAAGGTAATGGCGGCGTCTACATCCGATGTCAGTACCCGGCCATTTTCCATCAGCAATCTACCGTCTACAAAGACGGTATCGACATCGCTGCCAAGAACCTGATGGACCAGACGGTGGACCGGCATCCACATTGGCATGAGATGCGGCTTCCGCATGTCGATGATGACGACGTCAGCCTTCTTGCCGATCTCGAGCGAACCGATCTCGTCCTCCATGCCGATAGCGTGGGCGGCATCGATCGTGATCATCTCTAAGATCTTGCCCGGCGGAAGCAGGTAGCGGTCGTGATTGTGCAGGAGATGTTGCGTAAATTGTGCCAGGCGCGCCGTCTGCAACATGTCGAAATGGCGGCTTGGAGCTGCGCCATCGGTGGTGATGGCGACACGAATCCCTTTTGACATCATTTCCATGATGGGAGTTGCGCGGCCCGGCGGCGCATGGGTCACGCGTGTGCCGGTCTCGGCCAGTATGTCTATTTCGTCGTGGGAGATACCCCAGCAATGCTGAAGGTGAATGTCAGGGCCAAGCAGGGCATTTTCCTTGTCCTGAAACGCCATGCGGATTTGCCCGGCAAAGGCGTCGGAATGAAGCCTGACACCGGTCTTGCGCGCCATCTCGCGTATCCGGCGGGCCTGCATTCTGTCACCCTCTGTCAGTTTCACTGCCTGGTCCGGCGTAGATGCATTGGAGGGTTCGACCGACGGTGCGATGGTGAAAGGCGTCAGGAAAACGCTGATGCGGCCATCGGCGCTGCCGTGCAATGCTTCGATCACCGCTTCGCTGCCATCCATCATCTCGTCGAAGCTAACGTCGCGACGTTCCGGTAGACCGCTCTCCCACCGTGTGACCGGATGAGGCCATGGGAGGCCTGACGGCCCGACGCAGATGATTTCGCGAAGGCCGAGTTCGCTATAGGCGCGGGCGTGGTTGATGGCGAAGACGGGGTCATCCGCGCGTGGCATCGAAGTGATGATGCTGGCCCCGGTCGTCACCCCGGCGCGCAGCCGTTCAATGCCGGAAATCAGCCCGTCGGCATACCAGTAGTCGCGGGTGACGTAGTGGTAATAGGTCGGCGTGATGATTTTCATCCACATCGCATTGGTGTCCGCTGCGATGCTGCGAAGAAGGGCGTGGCCCGCGTGGCCATGGGCATCGATCAGGCCAGGAATGAGAAGCTTTCCCCTGCAGTCGATAACCGCCTTATCACTGTGGCGGGGGTCAAGTTCATCCACAGTGCCGATGTCGACAATCCTGTCGCCTTCTATCGCCAGTGCGCCGTTCTCAATAATACGCCGCTCCTTGTCGACCGTAACGATCGTTCCGTGCCGCAGCAGAAAGCCTGTCATATTCTCTCCTCCCTCGCTTAAACTCGTATTCAAAAACTTGCGATTTTGAGTACGATAATTGTCAACAATATTATTGACAATAAGCCTCGGCGAAACAATACTCCTTCTGCCTGACCGGACCCGTGCCGGTTTCCAACGATCAATAAAAAGGGGGGATCAAATGTCCCGTATCAGAAGTTTTGTCCTGGCTGCCATGGCTGCTGCCGCCATTGCCGTTCCCGCCAGCGCGGAGACCCTTCGCTGGGGCGGTCGCGCCGATCTCTATTCGCTCGATCCCTATTCGGTCCCGTCCACATCCAACCTCGCTTTTCTCAATCATATCTACGAGGGTCTCGTCCGCTACGGACCGGACTTCCAGATCGAGCCGGCACTCGCCACCGAGTGGAAGCTGATTGATGGAGAGACCTGGCGCTTTACCCTTCGCAAGGGCGTGAAATTTCATGACGGCGCAGACTTCACCGCCGATGATGTCGTCGCATCCTTCACGCGCGCTTCGGACGCGACGTCGCCGCTGCGGGGCAATATCCCGATTTACGCTGGCGTCAAAAAAGTTGACGACTACACGGTGGACCTCGATGTCAACGCACCGACTTCTCTCTTTCTGAACGACATAACCAATATCTTCATTTTTAACGCCAAGTGGTTGAAAGATAACAATAGCGAGAAGCCTACCGACTTCGCGTCGAAGGTCGATGGCTACACCACCATGCACACCAATGGCACAGGCCCGTTCAGGCTCGAAAGCCGCGTTCCCGACAGCAAGACTGTTCTCGTTGCCAATGAAGGCTGGTGGGACCAGAAGAAGCACAATCTCGACCGCATCGAATTCGTGCCGATCGCATCTGCGGCAACACGCGTCGCGGCACTGCTGTCAGGTGAAATCGACCTGATCGACTCCGCCCCGATCCAGGATTTGCCGCGCCTGGAATCCTCGCCCAATATCACGGTCAAGAAGCGCACCGAGCTTCGCACGCTTTTCATTGGCTTCAACCGCCGCGAAAAACTGGAAAACGGTCAGCCAAACCCCTTTAATGATCTGCGCGTCCGTCAGGCCTTCGAAGCCTCCATCGATCGTGACCTGATCAACAAAAAAGTCATGCGTGGTCTTGCAAGACCATCCGGCTCGCTGATCGCACCTGAGATCGCTGGTTATGCCAAATCGCTCGACACGTTCGAGCCGGCCGATCCGGCCAAGGCGCAGAAGCTGCTCGCCGATGCGGGCATGAAGAACCTTGCCTTCACCTATACCTGCATGAATGACGAGAGCGTCAACGAAGAGGATATCTGCTCGGGCGTTGCCAACATGTTGAAGCGCGGCGGTTTCCAGCCTACCATCGATATTGCGCCACGTTCCGTGCAGTCACCCAAGCGTAATGGCGGCAAGGCTGACGTCTTCAACCTCAGCTGGGCAAACGAGCCGACTCTTGACGCCTTCTCGATGCTGTCGCAGATCCTCTCGACCCGCAAGGGCGCGATGGGCGTCTCCAACTATGGCGGCTGGTCCAATCCCGAGATCGACAAGCTTGTTGCGCAGGCGGCGCAGGAGCAGGACAATACGAAGCGTCTGGCGCTCGAAGAAGCTGCCCTGAAAATCGCCAAGGACGAGACCATGCTCGTTCCGCTGCATCAGCAGCCGATTGCGTGGGCTATGCTGGCCAAGGTCAAAAGCGTCGACTTCCGCGCCGACAACAAGCCACGCCATTGGCTGACCCAGCTCGACAAATAAGGCGGACAGCAAGCGAGGCGCCGGTCACTGGACCGAGCGCCTCACCTGTTTCAGCAGATATTCGAGCACGCGCCAGTTCATTTGACTGGATGTGAAGCTGAACGAAACCGTGTCAAAAATTGTCGACAAAGTTGCACTGTGTTCGTGGTTCCTACACGCCGCGTAACCTTTGCCCATCTCTGGAAGAGAATGATCGAACCTGAAAGCCTACGCGGCTCAGGCTCGCGTCCGAGAGGTAACAATGCTGGTATTCATCATCAAGCGTTTGGGAAATGCCGTGCTGGTCATGCTTTCCGTTGCGCTTATCGCCTTTCTCATCTTTCGGCTGGCGGGTGATCCCGTCGAGCTGATGGTCGGCGAACAGACGTCGCAGGAGGATCGTGCAGCCCTGCGTGAGAGGCTCGGCCTCAATGACAGCCTGCCGACCCAATATCTGCGGTTCGTCAAAGACGCGGCGGAGGGCAATTTCGGCGTTTCCTACCGCAACGGCCAGCAGGTGCTGCCGCTGATCGCGGAAAGGTTCCCCGCGACCCTTGAGCTGGTGCTGGTTGCCACCGTCATCTCTCTGGTCGTCGGCCTGCCTCTGGGTGTTCTGACGGCGATCCGGCGCGGGAAGTGGTACACGGAAGGTCTGCAGTTCCTGTCGATCGTCGGGGTTTCCCTGCCAAGCTTCGTTGTCGGCATTCTTCTCATTCTTGTCTTTTCCGTTTCCCTCGGCTGGGCACCGGCCTTTGGCCGTGGCGATGTCGTTCAGCTCGGCTGGTGGTCAACCGGGCTTTTGACCTCGTCCGGGCGTGCTGCGCTCATTCTTCCGGCTATCGCGCTTTCGCTTTATCAGATCACCCTCGTCATGCGTCTGGTGCGGGCTGAAATGCTTGAAGTTCTGCGGTCCGATTTCGTGAAGTTCGCACGGGCACGTGGCATTCCGCGCTGGCGGATCTACTTCCGTCATGCGCTGCGCAACTGTCTGATGCCGGTGGTGACATTGACGACGATGAATGTGGGTTCCCTCATCGCCTTCGCGCTCATCACGGAAACGGTGTTTCAGTGGCCGGGCATGGGCATGCTGTTCATTCAGGCGGTTACCTTCCTCGATATCCCCGTCATGGCGGCCTATCTCTGCATCATCTCCTTCATCTTCGTTGTCCTCAACACGTTCGTCGATATCGCCTATGCGGTCATCGATCCGCGTCTGCGCACCGCGCGCTAACCGAAGGGAGCCAGTTTCATGACAGACCTTTCGCAAACGGAAAAACCCGCCCGTCGGTCACTTTTCAGCCGCATGCGCGATAGCGATCTCTACTGGTCGTTCAGCCGCAGCAAGTCGGCCAAGATCAGCGCGCTCATTCTCGCAATCCTGATCCTCGCAGCTGTCTTCGCGCCGTGGATTGCGCCCCAGAATCCCTATGACGGTGCATCGCTGGACATGTGGAAGGCCGAGCTTCCGCCGATCTGGCAGGAGGGTGGCGAATGGCCGTTTCTGCTTGGAACAGATACGCAGGGACGCGACATGCTCTCGGCCATTCTCTACGGCACACGCATCTCCATCGTCATCGGTGTCGCCTCCGTGCTGCTTTCGCTCGTCATCGGCATGACGGCAGGTCTGGTGGCGGGGTACTTCGGCGGTTTTGCCGATGGCCTCCTGATGCGCATCGGTGACATCACGCTCTCGATCCCGACCATTCTGGTTGCCATCCTCGTGTCGACAGTCGTGCGGCAAATGCTGCCGGACAATCTGCGTGAGGTCGGTGCATCCGCCGTGCTCATTCTCGCCATCGCGCTTTCCGCCTGGGTGCAATATGCGCGAACGGTCCGTGCACAGGCGATTGTGGAAACCGGCAAGGACTATGTTCAGGCCGCTAAGCTGATCGGCGTGCCCGCCCGCCGCATCATGGCGGCGCATATCCTGCCCAATACGTTAACGCCGATCATGGTTGCCGCCACGCTGAATTTCGGCATGGCGATCCTGACGGAAGCGACGCTGTCCTTCCTTGGCATTGGCATGCCACCAAGCCAGCCGTCGCTCGGCACGCTGATCCGTATCGGCAACCAGTTTCTGTTCTCCGGCTCCTGGTGGATCGTGCTGTTCCCTGTCTTCCAACTCTGCCTGCTCGTCGTCACCGTCAACCTTCTGGGTGACTGGCTGCGCGATGCGCTCAATCCGAAACTGAGGTGAGCTCCATGCACGATCTTCTTCTGCGCAACGTACGGCCCATGGCGGGCGAAGCCTGCGATATTTTGATCAGGAACGGCAAGATTTCAGGTTTCGGAACATTTGACGCCGAACCCGGCATGCCGGTTGAGGATGGCAAGGGAGCAATTGCCGTTCCCGGTCTTATCGATGCCCATACGCATCTGGACAAGACGACGTGGGGCATGCCCTGGCACGTCAACAATCGTGCTGCCATCCTGCGCGAGCGGATCGATTTCGAGCGGGAAAACCGCGTTCAGATCGGCATCGATCCGCATCGCCAGTCCATGCGCCATGCCATCGGCCTTGCGGCCAATGGCGGCACCCATATTCGCAGCCATGTCGATATCGACCCCACCCATGGCCTGAAACTGGTAGAGGGCATATGGGAAACCCGTGAGAAGCTTAATGGCATCATCGACATCGAGGTCGTCGCCTTCCCGCAATCCGGCGTCATGGTCATGCCCGGCACGGTGGAGCTTCTCGATGAGGCGTTGAAGCAAGGCTGCGAGGTGCTTGGCGGCATCGATCCCTGCGGAATTGACCGCGATCCGAAGGGCCAGCTGGACATTCTTTTTCAACTGGCGACAAAACACGGCGTGCCGATCGATATTCATCTGCACGAAGCCGCCGACCTCGGCGCCTTCACGATGGAGCTCATCTTCGAGCGCATCCGGGCAAACGGCATGCAGGGCAACGTTGCCATCAGCCACGCCTTTGCCCTTGGCATGAACGACTATTTGCGCGTCGGCAGGCTGATCGACGAGATTGCGCGGCTTGATGTCGCCATCCTGACCACGGGTGCGCCATCGGCAAGCGTGCCGTCGATCATGCGCCTCAAGGAGGCGGGTGTGCGCGTTGGCGGCGGCTGTGATGGCATCCGCGACACATGGGGTCCGTGGGGACAGCCGGACATGCTGGATCGCGCCAAGATCATCGGCATGAAAAACGGTCTGCGTTCGGATATCGAACTTGCGCATGTGCTCCATGTCGTTTCCAGGGGTGGCGCCGATGTCATGGGTCTTGAGGATTACGGCATGGAGATCGGCTGTGCTGCCGACTTCACGCTGCTGACCGGCGAAACGCTGGCGCATGCTGTTGTCGATATCGCGCCGCGGCCGCTGGTCGTCAAAGGCGGCCGGGTTACCGCGAGAGATGGCAAAGCCATTGTGGAGGCGCCGTGATGAGCGACGTTCTCAATGCGTTGCAACTCGGCGAAAGGCCACAAGGGCGGACGTTACTCACAGCCAGCTGGGTTGTCGGGCACAAGGATGGATCGCACCGCCTTCTGAAAAACGGCGAGGTTGTTTTCGAAAACGGCGAAATCGTCTTTGTCGGGCATGAATTTCCCGGAGAGGTCGCCCGGCGTATCGATTTTGGTAATGCGCTCGTCAGCCCCGGCCTGATCGATCTCGATGCGCTTTCCGATCTCGATACGACGATCCTCGGCATTGATCATCATCCGGGCTGGGCGAAGGGTCGTGTCTGGCCGCGCTCCTATGTCGAGGCTGGTCCTTACGAGATGTATTCCCCGGAAGAGCTTGCCTTCCAGAAGCGTTTCGCCTTCGGGCAGTCTGCTCCTCAATGGCATCACCACGGCAGCCCCCATCGCATCGCTGTTTTATCGCGAATGGGGGGAGACCGTGGCGGAATTCGAGGCGGCCGCCGATGCCGCCGGAGAACTTGGTTTGCGCGTTTATCTCAGCCCAGCCTTCCGTTCAGGCGGCATGGTGCTGGAAGAACCGGGCCGTATGGTGCCTGTTTTTGATGAGGAACGTGGTTTTCAGGGCCTCGCCGACGCAATTGCCTTCATCGAAAAGCAGAGTGGAAGGCACGGCGATCTGGTGCGCGGCATACTCGCGCCGGACCGCGTGGAAACCTCCACCCTGGCGCTCATTGAGCGCACCGACGCAGCGGCCCGCGAACTCGGCTGCAAGTTTCGTCTCCATATGGCGCAGGGCGTCATGGAGGTCGATACGGTTCGCAAGCTCCACGGTTCGACCGCGCCAGTCTGGCTCGCCAAGGCCGGGCTGCTCAGCGAAAGGCTAATTGCGCCGCACGCCACCAATGCGACGGAAGAAGATCTGGCGCTCTATGCGGAAAACGGCGTCTCCATCGTCCACTGTCCGCTGGTTTCGAGCCGTGGTGGCAGCACGCTCTCATCCTTCTCCTCCTGCCGCAAACGCGGCATCAATATCGCGATGGGAACGGATACGGCCCCGGCGGACATGCTGATGAATTTGCTCGTAGGGCTGATCACCTGCCGCATCAATGACGGTGCTCCGGACCAGATCCGCTGTGCCGATCTCTTCGATGCGGCCACACTTGGCGGCGCGCGGGCTCTTGGACGATCTGACCTTGGCCATCTTTCCCCGGGTGCAAGGGCAGACATTGCTGTCTTTGACCTCGACGATACCGTCATGGCGCCGAGCATCGATCCGATCACCACGCTGGTGACCGGCGGTTCGGGCAAGGTCACGCGGGCCGTTTTTGTCGACGGCCGTCTTTCCATGCGTGAAAGGCAGGTCGCCCGTATCGACATGCGGCGTGCCCGTGAACAGGCGCAGGCGCAGTTCGATCGCCTGATTGCAAAATATCCCGAACGGAGCTGGGCAAATCCGCCCGTCTCCGAAATCTTCCCTCCGAGCTATCCGGTGGAGGTCGCCCAGCATGGTTGACATGAACCAATCGGTTATTGATGTCCGCAATCTCAAGGTCGAGTTTCCCGGCCGTCGAGGCACCGTTACCGCGCTTTCCGATATCAGCCTTTCGATCCGGCCCGGTGAAATCCTGGGTGTTGTCGGTGAATCCGGTGCCGGCAAATCCATGACGGGCCTCGCCATACAGGGCCTGCTCGAGAAACCCGGCCACATTGCCGATGGCGAAATATGGCTCGGGTCGCGCCGTATCGATCAACTGGATGACCGGGCGATGGAAAGCATTCGCGGTCGTGAGATCGGTGCGATCTTTCAGGACCCGCTAACCTCGCTCAATCCACTCTTTACTATCGGTGCGCAGCTTGTCGAGACGATCCGCCAGCACCTGCCGCTGTCGAAAGCGGATGCACGCGCACGGGCCGTTCAACTGTTGAAGGATGTCGGCATTCCATCACCTGCTGATCGTATCGATCATTATCCGCACCAGTTTTCCGGCGGCATGCGCCAGCGTGTCGTCATTGCGCTGGCGCTCGCCGCCTCTCCGAAACTCATCATTGCCGATGAGCCGACGACGGCGCTCGATGTCTCGATCCAGGCGCAGATCATTTCCCTGCTGCGGCGGCTGTGCAAGGAAAAGCAGACGGCGGTCATGCTCGTCACCCACGATATGGGCGTCATTGCCGAGGCTGCCGACCGTGTGGCGGTGCTTTATGCCGGCCGGCTGATCGAGGTGGGCCCGGTCGAGCAGGTGCTGCACGAACCGCGCCACCCCTATACGCAGGGCCTGATGGCCTCCATTCCCTCACTTGGCGCACGGGTGGAGCGGCTGAACCAGATCGACGGCGCGATGCCGCGTCTCGATGCGATCCCGCCCGGATGCGCGTTTAATCCACGCTGTGGATTCGCCGGGCCACGCTGTCGGCGGGAAAGGCCTGAACTCGAAACCGTCGGCAACGGCGCCAGTGCGTGCTGGCTGAATGCAGGAGGCACAGCATGACACAATCCGCATCTCAAAAGGCCGCACAGAACAAGCCGGCCTTGACGGTGAAGGGCCTGACGAAAACCTTCGACGTTTCGGCCCCGCTGCTCAATCGCCTCATCGAGCGCAAACCCCGGCAGTTCGTGCAGGCCGTCAACGATATCGATTTTACCGTTCCGGCCGGCGGCTGTCTCAGTATCGTCGGTGAAAGCGGCTGCGGCAAGTCGACTGTTGCCCGCCTGGTGACAGGGCTTTTCCGGCCAAGTGCCGGCGAGTTTCAATTCGCGGCGGGCGGCAGGGGCAAACCCCTGTCGGCGCAGATGATCTTTCAGGATCCCTATGCCTCGCTCAATCCGCGCTGGCGGGTGAAGAACATCATCGCAGAGCCGATCCGCGAATTGAAGCTGCGCGCGACCAAGGCTGAAACGATGGAGCGGGTGGAGGAGCTTCTCAAAACCGTGGGCCTTTCAGCCTCCGATGGCGAAAAGTTTCCGCATGAATTTTCCGGCGGTCAACGCCAGCGCATCTCCATTGCCCGTGCATTGGCAAGCGAACCGGAATTCCTCGTCTGCGATGAGCCGACATCGGCGCTCGACGTTTCGGTGCAGGCGCAGGTGCTGAACCTCATGCGCCGCCTGCAGGATGAACTCGGCCTCACCTATCTCTTCATCAGCCACGACATGAGCGTTGTTCGTCACATGTCAGACCGTATCGCGGTGATGTATCTCGGCCGGATTGTGGAGGAGGGGGATACGGAAGAGCTTTTCGCCAATCCGCGCCATCCCTATACACGGCTGCTTCTCCAGACGATCCCTAATATCAAGGCGCCGCAGCGGGACCGGGAGATTGTTGCCGGTGAAGTGCCAAGCCCTCTGAAGCCGCCTTCGGGTTGCGCGTTTCACCCGCGTTGTCCGCTCGCAACGGCGCAATGTTCGGCAGAAGTCCCGAAGGTGAAAAGCCTTGCCAACGGCACGCGGGTTGCCTGTCATCTGGTCGAAGATGACACGCAATGGGCAGGCGAGCGACAGCGCGCCTGAGCGGGGGATCAGCCGAGCGCGGCGCGCAGGTCGTGGGAAAGGTCGCGGATTTCGCTGAGATCGAGCTCCGCTTCCACATGCTCGAGGTGGTGGGTCATCAGGTGGATGGCCCGCGACGGATCATTGTTGGCGATCGCATCGACGATTTCTGCATGTTCGTCCGGGCCGCAGTTGAAGCGATCCGTGTTACGGTAAACGGCTGTTATCAGCGACGAGCGGGAAATGAGGTCGCGCATGGTGGTAAAGAGGAAATCAGAACCGAGCGTTTCCGCAAGCAGAAGGTGGAACCCGCCGGAAAGCTTGATGATGTCGGTCGTGACGTTTTTGGCATTGGCCACGCGCTCTTTGGCCACGTGGTCGCGTAGCTTTTTGAGATCGGTCTTGGTGGCGGATTTGCAAAGTCTTTCGACAACGCATTGCTCGACGGTACGGCGCACGAAGAAGACGTCGCGGGCTTCCTCGACCGACGGTTTGGAGACGAAAGCACCGCGATTGGGAACGATAGTCACCAGTCCGTCACGTTCGAGAACGGACAAGGCCTGGCGGATTCTGGCACGGCTGACGCCAAAGATTGTCGCCAGTTGCTCTTCTTTCAGCTGCACCCCCGGACGCAGCCGGCGTTCGGCGATCGAAAGCCATACTTTCTCGACAATCTGCTGCGTGGACGGGCCGGCCTGCTCGCTCATTCGACATACTCCCCAATCGTCCTAGAGAAGCGTGATGTGAATGAAAAAGTCAACCGTATCAACGGGATTTTGGTTGCAACATTGTCAACAATATGAGAGATAATTGTAGACTAAATTAGGATGCCGATCATGGAATTCGATTTCAGCGCGCTTGAGCCCCAGAGCCGCTACCGCCTTCTGACGAATTTTATCGGTCCGCGGCCGATCGCGCTCGTGACGACCCGCTCGGAAGCGGGCCATAACAATGCAGCACCGATGAGCTTCTTCAACGTCTTTTCGCATGATCCTCCCATCGTGGTCCTCGGCATTCAGCCGAAGGTGAGCGGCGAGGAAAAGGATACGATGGTGAATATCCGCCGCACTGGCGAGTTCGTGGTCAATATGGTCGATATGTCGCTTTCGGAGCAGATGCTGATCTGCGGTCTCGGCTTCGACAATGAAGTTGACGAGATGTCGATGGCCAAGCTTACGGCCATGCCCTGCAGCAAGATCGATGCGAGTTATGCCGCGCAATCGCCCTGCGCCTTCGAGTGCCGGGTGGAGCGACTGATCGATTACCCCCGCCGCACGCTGGTGCTGGGCGAAGTGGTTCATATGCATGTCCATAACGAATGCCTCGATGAAGAGGGACGTTATGTCGATGCCGATCGCTACCAGCCGATCGCCCGGCTTCACGCCGACAACTACATCACCTCGGACCGCCAGTTTGTTTTGAAGGCGCCACCAATCACCGATTTCACCGCGCCTGACGGCAAGTGACAGCTCATCAGGATGCGTGCGATGCATATTCGTTTGATCAATCCCAATTCCACCGCCTCCATGACCGCGCAGGCTCTCGATAGCGCGTTAAGGGTCAAGCAGAAGGAGACCCACGTCTCCGCGGCAAATCCTGACGATACCCCCGTCAGCATCGAAGGGCAGGCGGATGAGGCCATGGCCGTTCCCGGGCTGCTCGCGGAAATCCGCAAGGGCGAGGCGCTGGGCGTGGATGCCTATGTGATCGCCTGTTTCGACGATCCTGGACTTCACGCCGCACGCGAAGTGGCGCGTGGACCCGTCATCGGCATCTGCCAGGCCGCCGTGCAGGTGGCGATGACGATCAGCCGCCGCTTCTCGATCATCACGACGCTGCCGCGTTCCATCGCGATCATCGAAGATCTGGTGGAAGATTACGGCGCGCAACGGCATTGCCGGAAGGTCCGGGCCATCAACCTGCCGGTTCTTGGCCTTGAAGAAGACCCGGAGGTCGCGGAAGCCCTGCTTCGTCGCGAAATCGAGGTCGCCAAGCGGGAGGATGCGGCAGAAGCAATCATTCTCGGCTGCGCGGGCATGTCCTCGCTCTGCGACCGGCTGCGCGACGCCACAGGTGTTCCGGTCATCGATGGTGTGACGGCAGCGATCAAGCTTGCCGAAGCTCTCGTTGGCGCCGGTTACAATACCTCGAAGGTCAATGCTTACGACTATCCGCGGGTGAAAGGGCCGGCCCTCGTCGCCTGCGCCTAGTTTGCAGGAAAATGCCCGCGGCCATTTGCGGGCGCTTGCGCCACGTTCTAGTGTTCTCCCGCGCACACCGGTCAAGCGGGCGCGCCGCGGGGGAGAGCGTATGATCGACAAGCTGGAATTTTTCATTGCATTGGCGCGGGCTGAACATTTCGGCCGGGCGGCGGAGGAATGTGGTGTCTCCCAGCCCAGCCTGTCGGCCGCAATTCGGCAGCTGGAGGATCAGTTGGGCGTCGTTCTCGTGGTGCGTTCAGCGCGGTATCAGGGGCTGACGCCGGAAGGCCAGCGTGTGCTTGAATGGGCGCGTCGTATCGTTGGCGATACACGCACCATGCGTGAGGAAATGCGCGCCGCCCGTAGGGGCCTTGCCGGACATATACGCCTGGCCGTCATTCCGACCGCGCTTGCCATGGTGCCGCGATTGACCGAATCCTTCCAGGCGCGCCATCCCGATGTGACTTTTTCCGTCACGTCCCGCACTTCGCTGCAGGTTTTGAGCCAGATTGAAAACCTCGAGATCGACGCGGGAATCAGTTACCTCGACAATGAGCCGCTCGGACGCGTGACCACGGTGCCGCTCTATTCCGAGCGTTATCACCTCATCGCGGCTGCCGGAACGCCACTTGCTGATCAGGAAAGCGTTACCTGGCAACAGGTTTCCAGTCTTAGGCTTTGTCTATTAACTCCGGACATGCAGAACAGGCGCATCATCAACCGGCACATGGCCGAGGCTGGCGTGGAAGCCAAGCCGACTCTCGAATCCAACTCGATGATCGTGCTTTTTTCTCATATCCGCACCGGACAATGGGCTTCAATAATGCCGCGTAACCTCGCAGAATCGTTCGGTTTTCCTAAGCAGATCAGGATAATCCCGATTACCGATCCGGACCCCGAGCACCTCGTGGGCCTGATTGCCACCCACCGGGAACCACACACTCCGCTCGTCTCCGCGCTGCTTCACGAGGCTCGCCAAAGGGCCGCCGAGAAGGCATTTGATAGGAATTTCCTATCAAATGACGGAAACTGATTATTGACCTGATCCCGCCGATCTCGACATTCTTGCAAGCACTGCAGGGCGGCGAAAGGATTGACTATATCCCGCTCGTTATCCCTGCCCCTGTCGGTTTGGGAGGACTGGCTTATGAATATTCGAGCGGTTGCCGTAGATGAGGCGGCGCGTGTTTCCGCCATCATTGATGAATTTCTCCATCTGGAGGGGCCTTTGCTGCCCATCCTGCACGCAATGCAGGAAGAATTCGGCTATATCCCGGAAAGCGCCAAGCAGATCATCGCATCCGCGCTGAACATATCGCGCGCAGAGGTTCATGGCGTCGTCACCTTCTACCCCGATTTCCGTGATCATCCGCATGGTCGCCATGTCTTAAAGCTCTGTCGCGCCGAGGCTTGCCAGTCGATGGGTGGCGAGCCTCTTGCGCAAACCATCAAGAGCCGCCTCGGCCTCGACTGGCACGAAACCGCGCCCGACGGTTCCGTCACGCTTGAGCCGGTCTTCTGTCTCGGGCTCTGCGCTCAGGCACCGGCCCTGATGCTGGATGGCGAAGTCCATGCCCGTCTTGATGAGGACTGTCTTGTCGACATTCTGGCGGAGGCACGCCGATGAGTGTCACCGTTTTTGTTCCCGGCGATTCCGCCGCTCTTGCCGTTGGTGCAAACCGCGTTGCCGATGCCATCGCCCGTGAGGCCGCTGGCCGAAACCTTGAGGTCGAGATTGTGCGCAACGGCTCGCGCGGCATGCTCTGGCTTGAAGTGCTGGTTGAAGTGCGCACCGAGCATGGCCGTATCGCCTATGGCCCCGTCAAGGCGAGCGACGTCGCCTCGCTTTTTGACGCAGATTTTCTGAAAGGTAGGGCCCATCGCCTCTGTCTCGGGCCGACAAAGGACATTCCGTTCCTGAAGAGCCAGACGCGTCTCACATTTGCCCGATGTGGCGTGACCGATCCATTGTCGCTGGAGGATTATCGCACCTATCAGGGCATGAAGGGTCTTGAAAAAGCTGTGGCGATGGCCCCGCTGGATATCGTTGCGGAGGTGACCCGGAGCGGCCTGCGCGGACGCGGCGGCGCTGGTTTCCCCACCGGCATCAAATGGAAGACCGTTGCCGATGCGGTGGCGGACCAGAAATATATCGTCTGCAATGCGGATGAGGGCGACAGCGGCACTTTCGCCGACCGGATGATCATGGAAGGCGACCCCTTCGTGCTGATCGAAGGCATGGCGATTGCCGGCCTCGCCGTCGGCGCGACCAAGGGCTTCATCTATACCCGCTCGGAATATCCCTACGCCATCAGGGTCATGGAAAAGGCGATCGAAATCGCAAGGCGTGAGGGTATTCTCGGGTCCTCCGTCCTCGGGTCAGGCCGCGCTTTCGACATGGAAGTGCGCATGGGCGCCGGCGCCTATGTCTGTGGCGAGGAGACCTCGCTTCTCAATAGCCTCGAAGGCAAACGCGGAACGGTGCGCGCCAAGCCGCCGTTACCAGCCCTGCAGGGCCTGTTCGGCAAGCCGACCGTCGTGAACAACGTGATTTCGCTCGCTTCCATTCCGGTCATCATGGATCGTGGCGCAGCGTTTTATCGCGATTTCGGCGTCGGCCGCTCGCACGGCACCATCCCGATCCAGCTTGCTGGCAACCTCAAGCATGGCGGGCTTTACGAAACCGCCTTCGGTCTGACGCTCGGGCAGCTTGTGAACGATATCGGCGGCGGCACGATCAGCGGCCGGCCTGTCAAGGCGGTGCAGGTGGGTGGACCACTCGGCGCTTATTTCCCGGTGTCGCTGTTCGACACGGTCTTTGACTACGAAGCGTTTACGGCGGCTGGTGGCCTGATAGGCCATGCGGGCATCGTGGTGTTCGATGATACGGCAGACATGCTGCATCAGGCCCGGCTTGCGCTGGAATTCTGCGCCGTCGAAAGTTGCGGCAAGTGCACGCCCTGTCGCATCGGCTCCACGCGTGGTGTCGAGACGGTTGACAAGATTGCGCTCGGCATCGAGCGGGAGAAAAACACGGCGTTGCTGGAAGACCTCTGCGAAACCATGAAATTCGGTTCGCTCTGTGCGCTCGGCGGTTTCACGCCCTATCCCGTCATGAGCGCGCTCCGGCATTTCCCGGATGATTTTGCCCCCACCCCACGTGTTGAAGCGGCGGAGTAAGACCATGGCCCTTGTAACCGAATTCGACTACGGCACCCCCAAGTCCAACGCCACTGATATGGTGACGCTCACAATCGACGGCCGCCAGGTGACTGTTCCCGCGGGAACGTCGATCATGCGCGCCTCGCGTGAAGCGGGCATCGATGTGCCGAAACTCTGCGCCACCGACATGGTGGATGCCTTCGGCTCGTGCCGGCTCTGTCTTATCGAGGTGGAGGGCCGCAACGGCACGCCCGCCTCCTGCACCACGCCTGTTGCCGCCGGTCTCGTCGTGCATACGCAGACAGAGCGGCTGAAGCAGATCCGCAAGGGCGTGATGGAGCTTTACATCTCCGATCACCCGCTCGACTGCCTGACCTGCGCCGCCAATGGCGATTGCGAGTTGCAGGATATGGCGGGCGCGGTGGGCCTTCGTGACGTGCGTTATGGTTACGAGGGCGACAATCACGTCAAGGCCCGCACCGGGGAGGGCGATCTTAATGCCCGCTTTATGCCGAAGGACGAAAGCAATCCCTATTTCACCTATGATCCTTCCAAATGCATCGTCTGTTCCCGTTGCGTGCGCGCCTGCGAGGAAGTGCAGGGCACCTTCGCGCTCACGATCGAAGGCCGCGGTTTTGAAAGCAGGGTATCGCCCGGCGCGCACGAGGCATTCCTCGATTCCGACTGCGTATCCTGCGGCGCCTGCGTGCAGGCCTGTCCGACCGCGACGCTCACCGAAAAATCGGTGATCGAGATTGGCCAGCCGGAACATTCGATGGTGACCACCTGCGCCTATTGCGGCGTCGGTTGCTCCTTCAAGGCGGAAATGCGTGGTGAAGAGCTGGTGCGCATGGTGCCGTGGAAGGATGGACAGGCAAACCGTGGCCATTCCTGCGTCAAGGGCCGCTTCGCTTACGGATATGCGACCCACAGAGATCGTATCCTCAACCCGATGATTCGCGAAAGGATCAGCGATCCGTGGCGGGAAGTCACCTGGGAGGAAGCCTTCTCCCACGTTGCGTCCGAGTTCCGGCGCATCCAGGGCACCTATGGGAAAGAGTCCATTGGCGGCATCACCTCGTCCCGCTGTACGAATGAGGAAACATTCCTCGTCCAGAAACTCATTCGCGCCGGATTCGGCAACAATAACGTTGATACCTGCGCCCGCGTCTGCCATTCGCCCACGGGTTATGGTCTTGGCCAGGCCTTCGGCACATCTGCCGGCACGCAGAATTTCGACAGCGTGGAGCATTCCGATGTCGTGCTTGTCATCGGCGCCAATCCGACCGACGGCCATCCCGTTTTCGGTTCGCGGCTGAAGAAGCGGCTACGTCAGGGCGCAAAGCTGATCGTCATCGATCCGCGCCGTATCGATCTTGTCCGCACGCCACATGTGGAGGCCGCTTTCCACCTGCCGCTGCTGCCGGGAACCAACGTTGCGGTGCTGACGGCGCTTGCCCATGTGATCGTCACGGAAGGTTTGTTCAATGAGGCCTTCATTCGCGAGCGTTGCGACTGGTCGGAGTTCGAGGATTGGGCCGCCTTCGTTGCCGAGCCGCAGCATAGTCCGGAACAGACGGAACGTTTCACGGGCGTACCGGCTGAAGATCTGCGCGGCGCGGCCCGGCTTTATGCCAAGGGTGGCAATGGCGCGATCTATTATGGTCTTGGCGTTACCGAACACAGCCAGGGTTCAACGACCGTCATGGCGATTGCCAATCTTGCCATGGCGACCGGCAACATCGGCCGTCCCGGGGTGGGCGTCAATCCGCTGCGCGGTCAGAACAATGTGCAGGGCTCCTGTGATATGGGGTCTTTCCCGCACGAGCTGCCGGGCTATCGCCATATCTCCGATGATGCGACACGCGATGTGTTCGAGAAACTCTGGGGCGTGAAGCTCAACAACGAGCCGGGCCTACGTATCCCCAACATGCTGGATGCCGCTGTCGATGGCAGCTTCAAGGGCATCTATATTCAGGGCGAGGACATTCTCCAGTCGGACCCCGATACCAAGCACGTTTCCGCCGGTCTTGCCGCCATGGAATGTGTCGTGGTGCACGATCTCTTCCTGAACGAGACGGCGAATTACGCGCATGTGTTCCTGCCGGGTTCCACCTTCCTCGAAAAGGACGGCACCTTTACCAATGCCGAGCGCCGCATCAACCGCGTGCGCAAGGTCATGTCGCCGAAGAACGGTTATGCCGACTGGGAAGTAACCCAGAAGCTGGCGCAGGCCATGGGTCTTTTGTGGAACTACACCCATCCCTCCGAGATCATGGACGAAATAGCGGCAACGACGCCAAGTTTTGCCAGCGTTTCCTATGCCTATCTCGAAGAGAAGGGCTCGGTGCAATGGCCCTGCAACGAAAAATTCCCAGAGGGTTCGCCGATCATGCATGTCGACGGCTTCGTGCGCGGCAAGGGCAAGTTCATCCGCACGGAATATGTGGCGACGGATGAGCGCACCGGTCCGCGTTTCCCGCTGCTGCTCACCACCGGCCGCATCCTGTCGCAATACAATGTCGGGGCGCAGACACGGCGCACCGAAAACGTCGTCTGGCACGAGGAGGATCGTCTGGAAATCCATCCCCATGACGCCGAACAGCGCGGCGTGAAGGACGGCGACTGGATCAAGCTTGTGAGCCGCTCGGGCGATACGACGCTGCGAGCGCTGATTACGGATCGTGTGGCGCCGGGCGTGGTCTATACGACCTTCCACCATCCCGGCACGCAGGCGAACGTCATCACGACAGACTTTTCCGACTGGGCGACCAACTGCCCGGAATACAAGGTGACGGCGGTTCAGGTCTCTCCCTCCAACGGACCAACGGAATGGCAGGAAGAATATGATGCGCTTTCGCGTCAGTCCCGCCGCATCGCCGGCAAGCTGGAAGCTGCGGAATAATCGGGGCCGGGCTTGTCCCGGCCTTCTCATCATGTGGCGTCGGGACGTGAACTGGCGCGGGGAGTAGATCATGTTACCCAATCACACGGACGAAAAGCTGGTGAGGATGGCGAACCAGATTGCGACGTTTTTTCTGTCACAGCCGGAAGATATCCGTCTCGATGGTGTTGCCACCCATATCAACAAGTTCTGGGAACCGCGCATGCGGCGGCGCTTCTTTGAGATGGTGGACGCCGGTGCCGGTGATTTTCTGCCACTCGTGATTGCCGCATCCAGAGAGATCAGAAGGCCAGACGCGCCAGCGGCCGATGCCGTAGGGCTCGGCGAAGACGCAAAGGGCGCACCGGGCGGCAAGGGACCGATTGCGGGGGAATCCCTTTCGGAACCGAGCGTGCCCGAAACAACGCGCGTCTGACGCGTGCGGAAATGAATGAAGCTTGCCGCCGCATGGGAGGACGTTCGGCGGCATCGCTATTCGCCTGGCGGGGCGAATGACAAATGTCCAGACATTCACGAGGGAGGTAGTGTCAATGGCAGTAGCAGGCGCAACGGCGGGAGAGGCGGCGCAAGCCGGGTTTTTGGACCGCGAACGAATAATCGCAAGACCGGGTTTCAATCGCTGGCTGGTGCCGCCGGCGGCCCTTGCCATCCATCTGTGCATCGGCATGGCCTATGGTTTTAGCGTATTTTGGCTGCCGCTGTCGAAAGCGTTGCCAGCGACGGATCCGAGTTGCTCCGCCCTGACCCTGATGGGCGCGTTGTTTACCACCGAGTGCAACTGGCGCGTGGCTGATCTCGGCTGGATCTATACGCTCTTCTTCGTGCTTCTCGGCTGCTCGGCGGCTATCTGGGGCGGCTGGCTGGAACGGGTGGGACCCCGCATGGCGGGCTTCGTTTCCGCCTGCTGCTGGTGCGGCGGCATTCTGGTGGCAGCCGTTGGCGTCATGACCCACCAATTGTGGCTGATGTGGCTGGGTGCCGGCGTCATTGGCGGCGTTGGCCTTGGCCTCGGTTATATTTCGCCGGTCTCGACCCTGATCAAATGGTTCCCGGATCGTCGCGGCATGGCCACGGGCATGGCCATCATGGGGTTTGGCGGCGGTGCCATGATTGGCGCACCACTTGCCAACCTGCTGATGAACAGCTTCAAGACCGAGACGTCTGTCGGCGTCTGGCAGACCTTCGTCGTCATGGCGTTGATATACTTCGTCTTCATGATGGCCGGCGCCTTCGGATATCGCATTCCGCCTGCGGGCTGGCGCCCGGAAGGCTGGGCGGCGCCGGCGGCCAAAAGCGCCATGATCACAACGCGACACGTCCATCTGCGCGACGCGCATAAGACGAAACAGTTCTGGCTGATCTGGGCGGTGCTCTGCCTGAATGTTTCGGCCGGCATCGGTGTCATCGGCATGGCCTCTCCGATGCTGCAGGAAATTTTTGCGGGTTCTCTGATCGGCCTTCCGGGTGTCGGTTTTGCTGATCTCGATGCCGGACAGAAGGCGCAGATTGCGGCGATTGCCGCGGGCTTCACCGGCCTTCTTTCGCTTTTCAACATTGGCGGCCGTTTCTTCTGGGCGTCCATGTCGGACAAGATCGGCCGCAAGAACACTTACTTCTGCTTCTTCATTCTCGGCATCATTCTTTACGCGCTGGCGCCGACGCTCGCGACGATGGGCAACAAGGCGCTTTTCGTTCTCGCCTTCGGTATCATCCTGTCCATGTATGGCGGCGGTTTCGCCACCATCCCGGCCTATCTTGCGGACATCTTCGGCACGCAGTTCGTCGGCGCAATCCACGGCCGTCTCCTGACGGCATGGGCGACTGCCGGCATCGCCGGTCCCGTCGTCGTCAATTACATCCGCGAGGCGCAGATCGCGGCGGGCGTGGCACCCGGACCCGCACTCTACACAAGCACCATGTATATTCTGGCAGGCATGCTGGCGATCGGCCTCGTGGCCAACGCCTTCGTGCGGCCGCTCTCGGACAAATGGTTCATGTCGGATTCGGAGGTGGCGGCGCTTCAGGCGAAGACCGCGGCCGCGAATGCCGGGCCGACAGGCTCCTTCGGGATCGGTCGCGGTGGACTGGACGCCAAGGCCGCTCTTGCCTGGGCTGCGGTTGGTATTCCGCTTCTCTGGGGCGTGTGGGTCACGGTAAAAAGCAGTCTGGCGCTATTCGGCTAGGCGTTCCGCCAAAAACTCATGTGCCGGCTCTTGGCCGGCACATGATCGATCAAGGCGAGGCGGCGCGGTTCGGATCACGTCAGATGAACCGCGCCCCGTCATTTGCGTAATTTGCAGCTGGACGGTTCGGCGCCATCAAGACCAGCTGGCAAGCAGTCCCTCAAGGGTCGCACGGTCCTCTTTATCCAGACGCGCCAATCCCGGTGCGCGCACCGGGCCAACTTTGAACCCGAGTATGTCCATGGCTTCCTTCACAACGGTCACATTGGCGCCGTTGCGATATCGTGTGCGCAGCCGCTCGAACATTTCGATCTTTTGAACAATCTTCCGTGCAGCCGTAAAATCGCCTGAGGTCAGTGCCTCATGAACTTGCAGCGAAAATTGCGGCGCCACGTTAACGAGGCCGGAGGTGAAGCCGCGCGCACCGGCCGCCGAAAAAGCGGGCGCCCAGCTTTCAGCCAGTCCGCAGACATATAGAGCGCCGTTCGGATCGGAAGCGGCAATCGCGCGCGACAGAAGCATGATGTCGGTCGTCGCGAACTTGATGCCGGCGACATTCGGGTGGCTCGCAAGCCGTACCATGTCATCGACCGAAAAGCCGTCCGCCCGGACATAAGCGACCAGCGGCAGTTCGCTGCCTTCAGCGAGGCCGGTAAAGTAGTCGATTTGCGATTGCGGGGCTGCGAAAGGATCGACTGGCTGATGCGACATGACGGCGGATGCGCCCATTTCTTTTGCCTGACGCGCCAAGGAGAGCGCTTCGCGCTGAGAGCGTCCAATAGCCGCCGTGACCGGGGCTTTCCCGCCGACACCTTCTATCGCGGCCTCATAGACCTTCAGAATTTCTGCAGGCGTCAAGGCGTAGAATTCGCCGGTATTGCCTGCCGCGACGATATTATGGATTCCAGCCTTTGCAACGCGTGCGTAAACCTCGGCGGTAACACCGGTCTCCACTTCGCCGCTTGCATCGTAAGCCGTTACCGGAACGCCGGAGATGCCCTTCAGGGCCTGGCGAAAATCGAATGTCGTCATCAACTGGGTTCCTTAAGATCAAAAGTCATCTTCAGATGGAGAATTTGTGAACAGGCGTGCCGGCGACCGGGGCATCGAATGCAACAACCGTACCTGCTGTGGTTATTCCGCCCGTCTCGGTGACGAGACTTGTGAGGTAGATCGTCTTGAGGTCGGGACCGCCGAAACAGGGCATGGTCGGCCCCTTGAACGGCAGCCTGTAGACCTCGAACAATTCGCCGTCCGGTGAAAAGCGGTTGAGACGTCCCGCCTGAACGCCGGCGCTCCAGTAGCAGCCTTCGCAATCGGTCGCCGCACCGTCCGGCCTGCCTTCATCCGGCGCGAAATCGTGCAGACGTTCGGGCGGGCCGATCCTGCCGGTCGCAGCGTCGAAATCGAACGCCTGAAGCATGAGGCCGCTGCTGTCGGAATGGTACATGCGTCTGCCGTCCGGGCTCCAGGCAAGTCCGTTCGAAGTGAACATGTCGCCATCGATGATGCGTTCGATGCCACCATCCGGGGCAACGCGATAGAGCCGTGCATTGCCCGTCTGTATCGCGGCCTCATCGCGGGTCCCCACCCAGAAATGGCCGTCCGGGCCGACTTTTCCGTCGTTGAGGCGGCTGTCGGGCCGCCCGCCGTCCGGATCGCAGAGAAAATCGAGCTTGCCGCTCGCGGGATTAAGAAGATGCACGCCGGTCCTGAGGCCCGCCACTATCAAGCCATTGTCGCAAAGGCCGAGACAGCCGACCTGGGCGGGCATGTCGTATCTGTCGAGTTTTCCGCCGGGATGCAGGCGGAAAATGGCGGGCGCGAGAATATCGACGAACCACAGATCGCCGGTTCGCTCGTCCCAGGCAGGCGATTCGCCGACCTTCAACGGGGTATCGATCAAGGAACGGAGCTTCGGTTCTATGATATGCGGCTGGCTCACTGGTTCCTCTCCCTCATCCGCCCTTTATGATTCTATTTTCGACAGTGCAGGATGCGGCCTAACTGCCAACGCCCTGAAACATGCGGGCGCGCGCCTTCAATATGTGGTCTTTCATCGCGTCATGCGCAGCCTGCTCCCGTCGCGCAAAAATCGCTTCCACGATTGCCGTGTGCTCGTTCTGGACTTCGCGCACATGCTGCGGCGTCCGCTTGAGGCTGAGGCTGCGTGTCACCGACTGGCCGATTGCGAAATGCGGCTTGAACCAGATCCGCACCGTGATGTGGAACTGGTTGTGGCTCGCCTTCGCGATGGCTTCGTGCAGGGCGAAATCTTCCTCAGCACCGAGATCGTTGCGCTCGAGACATTGTTCCAGCGCGGCAATCGCCTGCTCGATCCGCACCCTGTCAGCGGCCTGCCAGTTGCGCGCCGCAAGCTCAGCCGCGGAAGCCTCCAATCCGGCCCTGAACTCAAAAAAACGCTGCACGTCGGCCAGCGAGCCGACCGGCACCTGTTGCAACACGGAAGAATCCGGCTGCTGGCGTACATAGGAGCCGGATCCCTTTTGCGAAACGATAAGCTCGTCGTTCCGAAGCCGCTCCAGCGCCTCCCGCACGACCGGCCGCGATGCACCGAACAGCGACGCCAGATTCTGTTCCGATGGCAGCCGCTCGTTCACAGGAAACCGCCCGTCCGAAATCATGCCGACGATTTTTTCGTAGATGATGTCGCTCAGCCGAGTTTCGCCTCGAGCGGCGGCAGATGCAGTGTGATTGTCCATCAGCAGCCCTTTCGTTGCAAATCGCTGAAGTTAATGGGTTTCCTGCATTTCAATCGCAACAGAAATACCGGAGTTTTTGTGCGCGAGGGGCTGTCCTACCGATTTTTTCTTCAAGCCTGATTCCGAAAACCGGCCTACAAATAAAAAAGATGTAAAAATCTGTCAATACTTGTAATCATCTGAAAACGCCCATATGGTCTGCCCCTGCCGATGGAGGATCGGCCTGCTGGCTGGCCGGGAGGGCCGTCGCGGTTCGGTGAAAGCCGTCTCGCTGCCGGTGATTTTTTGGGAGGATTGTCGATGCGCGATGGCGAAGCATTTTCACTGGGCGTAACGCGCCGAACCTTTATGGCGGGTGTTGGCGGCGTGGCCGCACTTTCCGTCATGGGAGCCTCGGCGCGGGCTGCTGCCGGCAAGCAGGCGCCGGAACTGGAGGCGCTGGTAAAGGACGGCAAATTGCCGCCCTTGGCCGAACGCCTGCCGAAAAATCCGATGGTGGTGACGCCGCACGAGAAAATCGGCACCTATGGCGGCACATTGCGCCGTGGCCTGCGCGGTTCGTCGGACCATAACGGCATCCTGCGCATGGTCGGCAATCAGGGCCTTGTTCGCTGGAACATGGATTTCACCGAGGTTCTGCCGAACCTTGCGGTGAAATGGGAGGTCAACGACGATGCCTCACAATTCACCTTCCATTTGCTGGAGGGCGCAAAATGGTCGGACGGCCACCCCTTCACCGCCGATGACGTGGTGTTCGCCATCGAGGACTGCATCAAGAACAAGGAGCTTTACAGCGCCACGCCGGCGCAGCTCTCCGTGGCCGGCAAGGCGGTCGATGTCGAAAAAGTCGACGATTTCACGGTAAAGTTCAAATTCGCCGCGCCGAATGCGCTTTATCTCGAAAACCTCGCCACGCCGCTCGGCCAGCATCCGACGCTGTTTCCCAAGCACTATTGCAGCAAGTTCCTGCCGAAATACAACACGGCGCTCGATGCCGATGTGAAGGCGGCGGGCGTCTCCAGCTGGACCGAACTGTTCCGCGCCAAATGCGGGGATATCGAAATTCCCTCCCGCTGGTCGAATGTCGACAAGCCGACGCTTGATCCATGGGTGGTGAAGGAGCCTTACTCCGGCGGTGCGACACGGGTGGTCATGACCCGCAACCCATACTTCTGGCAGGTCGATACCGAAGGTAACCAGTTACCCTATATCGACGAAATCAATTTCGGCATTTCGCAGGATGTGGAATCGCTGATGCTGAACGTCATTTCCGGCAAGATCGACATTCAGGAGCGCCATATCAGCGTTCTCGCCAACAAGCCGACCCTGTCGCAGAACATGAAAAAGGGCGACTACCGCCTGCTGACTTTGGTGCCGTCTGCCGCGCAGCAGTGCCAGATTTACCTGAACATCACCCACAAAGACCCGGCAATGCGCAAGATGTTTGCAGACAAGTCTTTCCGTCAGGCATTGTCCATCTCGCTCAACCGGCAGGAAATCATCGACATCGTTTATTTCGGCCAAAGCGAAGGGTATCAGGCCGGGCCACGTCCGACACATCCCTGGTACAACGAAAAGCTCGCGCGGCAATTCACCGAATATGATGCCGACAAGGCGAACGAGCTTCTCGACAAGGCCGGTTACGACAAGAAGAACGGCAACGGCATGCGGCTTCGTCCCGACGGCCAGCCGATCTTCTTCTCCATCGATGTCATCCCGACGCTCTATCCCGATCTGGTCGATGCGCTGGAGCTGGTGAAGGCGCAATGGGCGCAGATCGGCGTCGACATCAAGGTCAATACCATCGAACGCGCGCTCTATTATACACGCGGCGATGACAACGCCCATGATGCCGCCGTCTGGCCCGGTCCCGGCGGTCTCGATCCGATGCTCGACCCGCGCGATTTCTTCGCCTTCCACCCGCAGGGGTCGCGTTACGCCATTCCGTGGGCGCTCTGGTATACATCCAACGGCCAGAAGGGCGAGGAGCCGCCAGAAAGCCAGAAAAAGCGCTTCAAGCTTTTCGATGAGGCGCGCTCCACGGCCGACCTTGCCAAGCGCGGCGAGAAGATGAAGCAGATCTTCGACATTGCGGCGGAAGAGTTCGAAACGATCGGCCTCTGCCTTGCGGTGGGCGGTTTCGGCATCATCCGCAACAATCTGCGCAACGTGCCGGAAACGGAACCCGACAGCTGGACCTGGCCCAATCCCGGCCCGGCGCTGCCGCAACAGTTCACCTTCACAAGCTGATAACGCCACATGGGCGTCGCTGCCGCAACGCGGCGACGCCTCTCAGGTTGTTTCGACCACCCACAAGCCCGTCTCCTGAGTGGAAGGCGGCGCGTGCGGCACAATGTGATTGCGAGAACGACATGCTGCTTTTCATCGTAAAACGCCTGCTGTGGATGATACCGTCCCTGTTTGCCGTCAGTTTCCTTGCCTTTGTCCTGATCCAGCTGCCGCCCGGCGACTATGTGACGACCTATATCGCCACACTGGCCGCCTCCAACGAGGTCATCGACCACAATACGGCGGCGCAGCTGCGCGAACGTTTCGGCCTCGATGACCCGATGATCGTGCAATATCTGAAATGGATATGGGGCATCGTCAGCCGCGGCGATTTCGGCATTTCGTTCGAGTGGCAGCAGCCGGTTTCAGGCCTCATCTGGGAGCGCATGGCGCTGACGCTGGTTCTGGCCATCGCAAGCCTTCTTGCAACCTGGGCCATCGCGCTTCCCATTGGCGTCTTCTCCGCCGTGCGCAAATATTCGATAGGCGACTATCTCTTCACTGCCTTTTCTTTTTTCGGCCTTTCCATACCCTCGTTCCTGCTGGCGCTGGTGCTGATGTATGTCGCGGCGGTAGAGTTCGGGGCCGATGTCGGCGGGCTGTTTTCCGCGGAATATGAGACCGCCTCGTGGAGCATCGCCAAGATGATGGACCTGATGGCCCATATCTGGCTGCCGGTCGCCATCCTTGCCGTGTCTTCCACCGCAAGCCTCATCCGCGTCATGCGCGCCAATATGCTGGATGAATTGCCCAAGCCCTATGTAACCACGGCGCGGGCGAAGGGATTGTCCGAGTTTAAGCTGCTGACGAAATATCCGCTCAGAATTGCGCTCAATCCCTTCATCTCCACCATCGCATGGCTGTTGCCCAATCTCATTTCGGGCTCCGTGGTTGTCGCCATCGTGCTCAATCTGCCGACGGCCGCGCCGCTGCTCTTGCAGTCGCTGATGGCGCAGGACATGTATCTCGCCGGCGCTTTCGTGCTGCTGATCTGCGCGCTGACGCTGATCGGTTCGCTGATCAGCGACATCCTGCTTGCGCTGGTCGATCCGCGCATCCGGCTCGAATAGGAGGGCACCATGAGCGATATCACCATGACCACCAATGCCCGGCAGGACCGCGCCGCCGTCGCTTCGCAGTGGCAGCTCATCTGGTGGGCGTTCAAACGCCACAAGCTGGCCATGGCCGCCCTGTTCATCACCATCGCCATGTATATCGTCGCGCTGGTGCCGGGCTTCTTCGCCATCAACGATCCGGTGCTTCAGAATGCCCGCGCCACCTTCCATCCGCCGCAGCGCGTCCACTTCATCGATACGACCGAGGGTTTCTCGCTCGGGCTGCACTATTATCCGCTGAAGCTGACCCGCAATCCGGAGACGCTTGCGGCGGTCTTCGTCGAGGATACGGCGAAGAAAATTCCGGTTCAGCTTTTTGGTCGCGGTTACGAATATTCCGTGTTCGGCCTGTTCACCACGGACCTCCATCTGCTGGCATCCACCGACAAAACGCGGCCGTTGTTCCTCTTCGGCGCGGATCGTCTCGGGCGCGATGTCTTCAGTCGCGTTGTGCAGGGCGCGCAGGTTTCCCTGTCGATCGGTCTTGTCGGCGTGTTCTTCTCGCTGCTGCTCGGCGTCGTTCTCGGTGGCATATCCGGTTATTACGGCGGCCGCATCGATTTCGTCATGCAGCGTGTGATCGACTTCGTGCTGTCGCTCCCCACCATTCCCATCTGGCTGGCGCTGGCCGCCGCCCTGCCGCAGGGCTGGCCTGCCACGCTGCAATATATGATGATCACCATCATCCTGTCCCTGACCGGTTGGGCGCAGCTCGCCCGTGTCGTGCGCGGCCGGTTCCTGTCGCTCAGGACCGAAGAGTTCGTGGCCGCGGCCCGGCTGGATGGCGTGCCGGAAGGGCGCATCATCTTCCGCCATATGCTGCCGAGCTTTTCGAGCCATATTATCGCTTCGGTCACGCTTGCGGTTCCGGCGATGATCCTTGCGGAAACATCGCTGTCCTTCCTCGGTCTAGGTCTGCAGCCGCCGACGATTTCCTGGGGCGTTTTGCTTCGCGAGGCGCAGAATATCCGCTCGATTGCAACCGCACCCTGGCTGTTCCTGCCCGGTGTGGCTGTCGTTATTGCCGTCATGGCTCTCAATCTGCTCGGCGACGGCCTGCGCGACGCAGCCGACCCCTATAACAAGTGAGGCCCCGGATGAGCGACATTCTTTCCATGAAGCCAGCCAAACCGCTGCTTGAAGTCCGCAATCTGGTCACTGAATTTCCGGTCAGAAACGGCGTTTTCCGGGCCGTCAACGATCTGTCTTTCTCAATCGATCCCGGCAAGACGCTCTGCGTCGTTGGCGAAAGCGGATCCGGCAAATCCGTCACCGCCCGCTCCATCCTGCAGATCATCGACAGTCCCGGTCGCATTGCGTCCGGGTCGATCATCCTCAACCGCGCCGACGGCACCTCTCTGGATCTGGCAAAGCTCGATCCGCGCAGCCGTGCCATCCGCTCGGTGCGCGGCGCTGATATCGCGATGATCTTTCAGGAGCCGATGTCGTCGCTTTCACCCGTGCATACCGTTGGTGACCAGATCATCGAGGTCCTGCGGCTGCACCTCAAGATGAGCAAGGCTGAGGCGCGCGCCGAGGCCATCGAACTGTTGCGGCAGGTGGAAATCCCCAACCCCGAAAAGGCGCTGGATCGCTACGCCTTCCAATATTCGGGCGGCATGCGCCAGCGTGCGATGATCGCCATGGCGCTGGCCTGCAAACCGCAGCTTCTGATCGCCGACGAACCGACGACGGCGCTCGATGTGACGACACAGGCCGAAATCCTCGACCTGATATCGCGGCTGCAAAAGGCGCATGGCATGGCGGTGCTGTTCATCACCCACGATATGGGTGTGGTGGCGCAGATTGCCGACGACGTGCTGGTCATGCACCATGGGGTCGCCAAGGAATATGGAACCGTGGATGAGATATTCCACAGCCCGCAGGACCCCTATACCCGCATGTTGATCGGCTCCGTGCTGAAGCTGGAGCAGAAGGCTGAAATCCGGCTTGCGCGACCTCCGCTCGATCTCACGGCCGCGCCGGTGCTCGAAGTGAATGACCTTTCCATGCATTTCGGCGAGATGAAGGCGCTGGATGGCGTGTCGATCAAGCTATTGCCGGGAGAGACGCTCGGCATCGTCGGCGAAAGCGGTTCCGGCAAGACCACGATGGGCCGCTCCATCATGCGCCTTTACGATCCGACCGGCGGCGCGATGCTCTATCGCCGGGCAGATGGCAGCGTGGTCGATCTGGCCAGGATAGAAGGTCCCGAGCTGAAAGCCGCACGGCGTGAGCTGCGCATGGTTTTCCAGGACCCGTTCGGCTCGCTCAATCCGCGCATGACCGTGGCACAGGTCATCGGCGAGCCGTTGCTGGTCAACGGCATTGCCAGGGGCAGGGAGTTGGATGAGCGTGTCTGCGAGCTGATGGAGCAGGTGGGTCTCGATCCGGCCGGACGTGAGCGTTACCCGCACGCCTTTTCCGGCGGCCAGCGCCAGCGCATCGGCATCGCCCGAGCCATAGCCCTGAAGCCGCGTATCATCGTGGCGGATGAGGCGACTTCGGCGCTCGATGTTTCGGTGCGGTTCCAGGTGCTGGATCTTTTGATGCGGCTGCAGGACGAGCTGGGGCTCGCCTATGTCTTCATCAGTCACGATATCGGCGTCATCCGCTATATGTGCGACCGCGTAGGCGTGATGTATCGCGGCAAGCTGGTGGAAGTGGGAGACGCCGAAAAGGTCTGCAACGCGCCGGATCATCCCTATACGCAGGCGCTTCTTTCCGCCATTCCGCGCCCGGACCCACGCGACCGGGACCGTACCCGCAGATTCCGCTACGTCGAACCATCCGAAGTCAAGAACGGGGCCGTCGCGCGATGATGCCGGGCCTCGCACGCTGCAATTCATGAGGAAGACTGAAGCATGAAAATCGATCGCATGCGGGTATTCGTCACCCGCGACAAGGACCGCCCCCGTGTCATCGTCGCTCTCGATACCGATGACGGTTTGACCGGCTGGGGTGAATGTTACAATCACGGCCCCGATCTCACCCTGCCGCCGGTGCTGGATTACCTCTACGGATTCCTCGCCGGTCAGGATCCGACACGGGTGGAGTATCTCTATAATCTCCTGCTCCAGCAGAACCGCTTTCCGCCTGGAGCGCTCGGTCTGTCGGCGATCTCGGCGCTCGATCATTGCCTCTGGGACCTAGCGGCCAAGGCGGCGGGCGTGCCGGTCTACAAGCTGCTGGGCGGCGAAGTGCGCGACCGTATCAAGGTCTATGCCGGTGTCTACACCGCTCCGGATGCGCCGGCGGCAAAGGAGGAATTCGACCGTCTCAACGAGGATTGGGGCTTCACGGCCTTCAAGCTCAGCCCGTGGCGCCTCGATATCCACGCCCATCGCTGGGGCGAGGTGGTGCGCAGTTCCGCCGAGTATTTCCGTTCGCTTCGCGAAACGGTGCGGCCCGACTACGACATCGCCTTTGACGCCCATGCCAAGATTTTCGAGCCAGCGGCCGCCCGCCAGCTTGGCAATGCGCTTGCCCCTTACGATCCGCTGTTCTTCGAAGAGCCTTTGCGCCCGGAAAACATCGAGATGTGGGGAGACCTGAAACAGGGGCTGAACTGCACGCTGGCAACGGGTGAAAGCCTTTATAATCGCAATGAGTTCCTGCGTCTTCTTCAGGTAAAGGGTGCGGATATCATCCAGCCCGATATCTGCGTCGTCGGCGGCATTTCGGAGATGCGCCGCATCGCCACGCTCGCGGAAGCCCACTTCGTCAGCATCGCGCCGCATAACCCGATGGGACCGCTCGCCACCGCCGTCAACGTGCATTTTTCCGCTGCCCAGCAGAATTTCCGGATTCTCGAATACCGGCTGCCGAAAGGGCAATGCTACGTCTATGGCGGCACCGATCTCGAAAAACGCGAGGACGAAACCCGCTATGTCGTCGACCCCTATCTGCCGAAGGACGGATATCTGGAGCTGAGGCCCGACCGCCCGGGCTGGGGTGTCGAGATGAATGAGAAAGCCATGCAGGAAGATGGCTATGTTCATTGGCAAAGACGAGTGCCGAAACGGCCTGACGGCTCCTATGCCTTCGCCTGAAACGGTTACGATTGCCTGCGGGCGGCTCTCTGCCCGCCTGCGCCCCGCCTGGGGTGGCAGGATGACCCATCTGTGGCACGGGGACTACGGCGATATTCTGGTGCCGACAACGGAGCAGGATTTCGATCGGTTCAACTGGCCGAGGGCCGGCGCATACCCGCTGTTTCCCTATCACAACCGGCTCTATCGCGGGTCCTTCGTCCATACGGGTATCCGCCATGACCTGCTGCCGCATCCGGCGCTTGCGCCTGACGCCATGCATGGCCCGGCTCACCGCCGGCCTTGGGAGATTTCAGACCTTTCTTCGGATCGGGTCGCATTGGCACTGGACTACGAGGCTGACGGAGAGTGGCCGTTTTCCTTCCGCGCCGAGCAGTCTTTCCTGCTGGAAGACGACAGCATGACCGTGGAATTGTCGATAACAAATCGCGCTAATGTGCCTGCGCCGGTGTCGCTGGGCTGGCATCCCTATCTGGCGGCCGGGCTCGGTTGCGACGCGCGGACGGACGCCAAACTGCAATATCCGCTGGACGCGCAGAACGTGCCAACCGGCCATCCGCCGGCACCTCACCCGAAACCCGCCATTCCCGCAGCAACGGGATACACATTGCATTTCACCGATTGGTCGAGCGCGCAGGTCGACTTCGATAGGTTTTCACTACGGCTCGAAGCCGATGCGGTTTTCGGCCATCTCGCCGTACACCGCATGGAACGTTATCTCTGTCTTGAGCCCGTTTCCATGGCCGCCGGAGCGCTTGGCCTGCCTCAGGCGCAGCGAGAAGGGCAGGGTCTGATGACGGTTGGCCCCGGCGAGCGCCTGTCGGGGCGCATCAGGCTCTCCTTCGATCTTCAGGATGGGCGGGTGCGTCTATAGCGCCCAATCGCCCAGCGCCCGCCGTTTACCTTCAAAAACGCCACATGCCCATATTTTGAGCGTCAGTTATTGCCGCTTAAAAATAAGCTTGACGACGGCGAAAATTTCTCACCAAATGAACCAATGTGAGATTGGTTCGGTAAATGGTGCGACGTGACGGTGAACCCCAACGACAACTCCAACTACGCGCTTGCGAAGTTGCGGGAGTACGTTCAGACGCAGGATCTTGCGAAAGACCGTCGCCTGCCCACGGAGCGGGCCTTCGCGGAAACCTTCAATGTCGGCCGTCGTGCGGTTCGTCGCGCTCTTGAGGTTCTGGAAGCTGAAGGCCTCATATGGCGGCGGCAGGGGGCCGGAACCTTTGTGGGTGAAAAACCGGATGATTGGTCCGCCCAGTTCACGGAACTGGTCGCCGGGACGGATTTCATGGAAATCATGGAAGTACGCCTGCGCATCGAGCCGCAGCTGGCACAGCTCGCGGCCATGCGCGCCAAGCCGGACGAGGTGGAGCGTATGCGCGCCCTTGTCGAAAAGACCAGTCAGAGCACTGATGCCGACGCCAAGGAATTATGGGATGGCTCGCTCCATCGCCAGATTGCCCAGAGCGCTGGCAACAAGCTTTTCCTGTCCATCTTCGATGTCATCAACCGCGTGCGTCAGGATGATGCCTGGCAGTCGATACGGGAGCTTGCCCGGCGCAGCGGCGCAAACGGCAGAGCGTCTTTCGAACAGCATATGGCCATTGTCGACGCCATCGCCGACCGTGATCCCGCCAGAGCCGGTGAAGCCATGCGTCAGCATCTTCTCATGCATCAGGAAAGGCTGATCCGCGCCACGTCTCTCGGCTTTCTGGAGGAAGGCGTCGGGAAGGGCGATGCGGCCGAAGCTGTTAGTTCGATGACTGAGGCTTCTTGAGGCCACGGATGAAAACTGCCGCCCCTCACGGGGCGGCCAATGACAAAAAGTCAAAATAACCTGACCAGAGGAACGAACATGAAGAAAATCCAGACATTGACTGCGGCGCTGTTGGCAAGCGTATTTCTGGCCTCGCCGGCGCTATCGTCCGAATTGCGCATCGGCCTCAATGACGATGCCGATGTGCTCGACCCCGCGCAATCGCGCACCTTTGTCGGCCGCATCGTTTACACCGCCATGTGCGACAAGCTGGTGGATATCTCGCAGGACATGAAGATCGTGCCGCAGCTTGCCACCGAATGGGCCTGGTCCGAAGGCGGCAAGGTGCTGACAATGAAAATCCGTGATGGCGTCAAGTTTCACGATGGTGAAACGCTTGATGCGGCGGCTGTCGTCGCCACCATCGAGCGCAACATGACGCTGCCGGAATCTCGCCGCAAGAGCGAGTTGTCGTCTGTCGAGAAAGTCGAGGCGACCGGGCCGCTGGAAGTCAAATTCACCCTGAAGACGCCTGACGTTACCCTGCTGGCACAGCTTTCCGACCGCGCCGGCATGATCGTCGCGCCGAAAGCTGCCAAGGAACTGGGCGCTAATTTCGGTTCGAAGCCCGTCTGCGCCGGACCGTTCAGATTTGTCGAGCGCATCCAGCAGGATCGCATCGTACTCGAGAAATTTGCTGACTATTGGGACAAGGACAAAATACTCGTCGACAAGGTCGTCTACCTGCCGATCCCCGACACCACGGTGAAGCTTGCGAACCTTCGTGCCGGCGATCTCGATATCGCCGAGCGCATCTCGGCTTCCGATGCGGAATCCGTCAAGAATGATCCCAAGCTAACCTATGCCGATGTCATCGGACCGGGCTACATGGCCATGTATGTCAACATCAACAATGGGGCACGCGCTGACAATCCGCTCGGCAAGGACAAGCGCCTGCGTCAGGCCTTTTCCTACGCGATCGATCGCGAAGCGATCGGCCAGATTGTTTTTGAAGGCACCTCCAAGGCCGGCAATCAGGCATATCCGCCCTCAAGCCCCTGGTTCAACCAGAACCTGCCGGTTCCGCCGCGTGATATCGACAAGGCCAAGCAGTTGATGAAGGAGGCGGGTTACGAGACGCTGGACGTCGAGCTTCAGCACGCCAACAACACAACGCAGACGCAGATGATGCAGGTCATTCAGTCCATGGTGGCGGAGGCCGGCTTCAACGTCACCCTGAAGGCCACGGAATTCGCGACGCTTCTTTCCGAGCAGACCGCCGGCAATTATCAGCTCAGCCGCTCCGACTGGTCGGGACGTATCGATCCCGATGGCAACCTGCACCAGTTCGTCACCTGCAAGGGCGGCATCAACGATGTGAAATATTGCAATCCTGAAGTGGACAAGCTGCTGAACGAGGCCCGCGCTTCGACCGACGACGCGGTGCGCAAGGAAAAATACGATGCCGCAAGCGTCATCCTCAACGATGACATGCCGATCATCTATCTCGGCCACCAGCCTTATGCCTATGCCATCTCCAAAAAGGTCAAGGACTGGGCGCCTTCGCCTGACGGCATGATCCGCCTTCTCGGCGTTTCCAAGGACTGATCCCTTCGCATAGGCCGCACGGCTTGCCGTGCGGCCGCCAAGACCGGACCAAAACGGGGGCAATGCCATGCCTGTTTATATCGGCAAGCGACTGCTGGTCGCGATCCCGACGCTTCTGATCATTTCCATTTTCGTTTTTTCCCTGCAGAAACTCCTGCCGGGCGATCCCATCCTCGCGATGGCTGGCGAAGAGCGCGACCCCGCCACGATTGAATTCCTGCGGGAAAAATATCGCCTCAACGACCCCGTGCCGATGCAATATCTCAACTGGCTCGGCGGCGTGGTGACGGGTGATTTCGGCATTTCGTTGCGCACGAACCAGCCGGTTCTGGAACTGATTGGCCAGAAGCTGCCGGTAACCATTCAGCTGGCTGTCATGGCGATGTTTTTTGCCATGATCATCGGCATTCCCATCGGCATTCTGGCCGCCGTCAAGAAGAATACGTGGATTGACTACACGGCCAATATCGTGGCGCTTTCCGGCCTGTCCATCCCGAATTTCTGGCTCGGCATCATGCTCATTCTGCTGGTATCGGTGAAACTCGGCTGGCTGCCGGCATCGGGTTATGAATCGATCTTCGTCGACCCTGTCCGCTCCATCGAAACCATGATCATGCCCGCCTTCGTGCTGGGCAATGCACTGGCGGCGACGCTGATGCGCCATACGCGTTCGGCGATGGTGGCGGTGCTCAGCTCCGATTACATCCGCACCGCCCGCGCCAAGGGGCTTTCCCCGCGCGAAATCATCCTGTCTCACAGTTTCCGCAACGCGCTTCTGCCCGTTATCACGCTCTTGGCGCTGCTCTTCGGCGAACTGCTGGCCGGTGCGGTTCTGACGGAGCAAATTTTCACGATCCCGGGCTTTGGCAAGATGACCGTGGATGCGGTCTTCACCCGTGATTATGCCGTCGTGCAGGGCATCGTGCTTTGCACCGCCGTCGGTTTCATCCTCATGAACCTGCTGGCCGACATTGCCTATGTCCTGCTCAACCCCCGCCTAAGGGCGACAATCTAAGGCCCTGATATCATGACCGTTCTGGATCAAAACCTTTCGATACCGGCGACAGGGCAGGAAAGCCGCGCCTGGAAAAAGATGAAGCGCAACAAGTCGGCGCTCGCCGGCTTGATCATCGTCGTGTTTTTCGCCGTGCTGGCGATTGCCGCGCCGATACTGCCGATTGCCGATCCGGTCGCGACCAGCTGGTCGGCCATCCGCAAGGCGCCGTCGGCGGCCCACTGGCTCGGCACGGATGATCTCGGCCGCGATATTCTCTCGCGCATGATCTATGGCGCTCGCGCTTCGCTGATGGCCGGCGTCGTCTCCGTCATTATCGCCGTGGTGATCGGCGTCCCCTTCGGGTTGATCTCCGGCTATTTCGGCGGCTGGGTGGATATGGTCATCTCCCGCATTACCGAAGCGCTGCTCGCCATGCCGTTCCTGATCATGGCGATCGCGCTTGCCGCCTTTCTCGGCCCGAGCCTTACCAATGCGATGATCGCCATCGGCCTTTCCGCCATGCCGATCTTCGTGCGGCTGACGCGCGGGCAGGTGCTGGCCGTCAAGATGGAGGATTATGTCGAGGGTGCAAGGTCTATCGGCCTCAACCACATCGACATCATGACCCGCTACATCCTGCCGAATGTCTTTGCCCCCATCATCGTGCAGGCGACGCTGACTGTGGCGACCGCCATCATCGCGGAGGCGAGCCTTTCCTTCCTCGGGCTTGGCCAGCAGGCGCCCGCGCCCTCCTGGGGTTCGATGCTGAACACCGCCAAGAACTTCTTGAGCCAGGCGCCATGGATGACGATGTGGCCCGGCATTGCCATCTTCCTCGTCGTCATCGGTTTCAATCTTCTGGGCGATGGTCTGCGCGATGCGCTCGATCCGCGCGAAGCATGATTTTTTACAAGGAATATCGGAATGACTGATTTCACCACACGCCCTGAAATCCTTGGCACCTTCGGCGTCGTCACCTCAACCCACTGGATCGCCTCGGCGGTTGGCATGGCAATCCTAGAGAAGGGCGGCAATGCCTTCGACGCCGCCGTCGCCACCGGCTTCGTCCTGCAGATCGTCGAGCCGCATCTGTGCGGTCCGGGCGGTGACATGCCCGCCGTGTTTTATTCGAAGCAGAAGGACAAGGTGGAGGTCATCTGCGCCCAGGGCCCGGCTCCGAGCGGTGCGACGATTGAACATTATACTTCGGAAGGTCTGAAACTCGTCCCGGGCGACGGGCTGCTTGCCACCGTCATCCCCGGCGCCTTCGATGGCTGGATGCTGATGCTGCGCGACTATGGCACGATGAGCGTGCGCGACGTGCTGGAACCGGCCATCTATTATGCCGAACATGGGCATCCAACGCTGCCGCGTGTCTCTGCCACCATCAAGGGGCTAGCCCATTTCTTCGAGAAGGAATGGCCTACTTCCTACGAAACATGGCTGCCGGGCGGTGCCGCACCGGAGCCTCACGCCAATTTTCGTAATCCGGTTCTGGCGGCGACCTATCAGCGGATCATCACTGAAGCCGAAGCGCGTTCTGGCCGCGAAAATCAGATCGAGGCGGCGCGCGATGCCTTCTACCGGGGTTTCGTTGCGGAAGCCATCGACAGTTACGTCAGCACCGCAGAGGTAATGGATGCCAGCGGCACAAGGCACAAGGGTGTGCTGACGGCGAAGGATATGGCCGGGTGGAGCGCCACCGTGGAGGCGCCGCAGACGCTCGATTACCACGACTGGACGATTGCCAAGACGCCAGCCTGGGGGCAGGGTCCGGTCCTGCTGCAATCGCTTGCGCTGCTGAAGGGCTTCGACATTGCGGCCATGGACCCGTCCGGTCCCGATTTCATCCACACCATCGTCGAAGCCATGAAGCTCGCCTTTGCTGACCGCGAAGTCTATTACGGCGATCCGGAATTCGGGCAGATTCCGACGGAATATCTCCTGTCGGAAGGCTATAATGCCGGACGTCGCGCGCTGATTGGCAGCGAGGCCTCGCTGGAGCTGCGCCCAGGCATCGTGCCGGGTTACGAAAAGCAGGTGGACGCGACAATGGCGATGCTGGCGGAAATGAGCGGCAAGGGCACCGTCTACGAGCCGACCATGTCGCATCTCACCGAAAAGCGCGGTGACACCGTGCATATCGATGTCATCGACCGCTGGGGCAACATGGTGTCCACCACCCCGTCGGGCGGCTGGCTGCAGTCGTCTCCCATCGTGCCGGGCCTCGGTTTCGCGCTCAATTCCCGCGCCCAGATGTTCTGGCTAAAGGAAGGCCTGCCGACCTCGCTTGCACCGGGTAAACGCCCGCGCACCACATTGACGCCCTCGCTTGCGCTGCATCAGGGCCGGCCTTCCATGGTCTTCGGTACGCCGGGCGGCGACCAGCAGGACCAGTGGCAGCTGCCCTTCTTCCTGCGTTATGCCCACCACGGCAAGAACCTGCAGGCGTCGATCGATATGCCCTTGTTCCATACCTCGCATTTTCCGGGTTCGTTTTATCCGCGCACCAGTTCACCGGGTGAAATCATGGTGGAGGGCACGGTGGGTGAGGCGACGCTTGCCGAGCTTCGCCGTCGTGGCCACCGGGTTACCGTTGCCGATGCCTGGTCGGTCGGGCGGCTCACCGCCGCGCGCCGCGATGCGGACGGCCTGCTGCGCGCCGCCGCAACACCGCGGTTGATGCAGGCCTATGCGGTGGGGCGGTGAGACCATGGAAACAAATCCAGTCCTCTCCGTCCGCAACCTCACCACCTCCTTCCTTGTCGATGGCGCTTGGAAGAGTGTCGTGCGTGATGTCTCCTTTCATGTCGCGCCCGGTGAAACCGTCGCCATTGTCGGGGAATCCGGTTCCGGCAAATCGGTGACGTCGCTGTCGCTGATGCGTCTGCTTGCGCCGGCCTCCAGCCGGATAGAAGGCGAGGTGCTGCTTAACGGCCGCGATCTGCTTTCGCTTTCCGAAAAGGAAATGCGCGGTGTACGCGGCAACGATATCTCGATGATCTTTCAGGAGCCGATGACGTCGCTCAATCCGATCTTCACCATCGGCCGCCAGATTTCGGAAGTTCTCATTCGCCATAAGGGGCTTTCGAAACACGAGGCGCGGGCCGAGACGGTGCGGCTTCTGGAAAAGGTCCGAATTCCCAACGCGGCGGGCCGTTTCGACGAGTATCCGCACCAGTTTTCAGGCGGCATGCGCCAGCGCGTGATGATCGCCATGGCGCTCGCCTCACGACCGAAACTGCTGATCGCCGACGAGCCGACGACGGCGCTCGACGTGACCATTCAGGGCCAGATCCTCGACCTCATCAAACTGCTGCAGGAAGAGGAGGGCATGTCGGTGCTCTTCATCACGCATGACATGGGCGTCGTGGCCGAAATCGCCGACCGGACAATCGTGATGTATCGCGGCGACGAGGTCGAGACCGGGCCGACCGAGGAGATATTCAAACGCGGCAAGCATCCCTATACACGGGCGCTGCTTTCGGCGGTGCCGAAGCTCGGCTCGATGCGTGACCGGCACTGGCCGACGCGTTTTCCCGTGCTCGACATGAAGACCGGTCTTTCGGCTGAGCCTCAGGAGGTGGCGGAGACCGTTGCGAGCGGTCAGACGCCGGTCCTGTCGGTGAAGAATCTTGTGACACGTTTTCCCATCCGGTCCGGCCTGCTGGCGCGCCAGACGGGTGCGGTTCACGCCGTTGAAAACGTCTCCTTCGATCTCTTTCAGGGTGAAACGCTGTCGCTTGTGGGCGAATCCGGCTGCGGCAAATCCACCACCGGCCGCTCGATCATGCGGCTTGTTGAGCCGTCGTCCGGCGATGTGTCACTCGATGGTTATGATGTGATGCGTCTCGATACGGTCGGGGTCCGCAACATGCGCAAATCCGTGCAGATGATCTTTCAGGACCCGTTCTCCTCGCTCAATCCGCGCATGACGGTGGGTACGGCAATTTCTGAACCCTTCATCAAGCATAAATTGGGCACCACGAAACAGGCGAAGGAAAAGACCGCCGATCTTCTCGAAAAGGTCGGGCTTTCAGCCGACATGGCCAATCGCTACCCCCATGAATTTTCGGGCGGCCAGCGCCAGCGTATCGCCATTGCCCGTGCGCTCGCCCTCGATCCGAAGGTTATCGTCGCCGACGAAAGCGTCTCTGCGCTCGATGTCTCGATCAAGGCGCAGGTGTGCAATCTGCTGCTAGACCTGCAACAGAGCCTCAACCTCGCCTTTCTGTTCATCAGCCATGACATGGCGGTGGTGGAGCGTGTCAGCCATCGTGTCGCGGTGATGTATTTGGGGGAGATCGTCGAGATAGGCCCGCGGGCGGCTGTTTTCGACAATCCGCAGCATCCCTACACAAAAAAGCTGATGGCGGCTGTGCCAGTGCCCGATCCGTCAAGGCGGGGGATAAGGCGTGGCATATCCAATGACGAGCTGAAGAGCCCGATACGGGCTATGGGATATGAAACACCTGCGCGAAACTACAAGACGGTATCACCCGGCCATCTGGTGCAGGTGGCCTGAGGCGGGTGCTGCGGTATCGGTGCTTCGAAGAAGAAGCTTTTATGCCGGGTTCTTGAGCGGAACGCCTCGCAGGTGCTCCATCAGGTAAGCATGGGTCGCGGGATTGGCGACGATCAGCGTGCCCGTCTTTTCGTAGAATTCCGGACCGCGACCCCACCAGTCAGTCACGATTCCGCCCGCCTCCTGCACCAGCAGGATGCCGGCTGCGGTGTCGACGAAACCGGTTTCCTCATAATAACCGGTCAGCCGGCCGCAGGCCACATAAGCGCATGAATTGGCGGCGCTACCGACCACACGGACCGCGCCGATGGGGGCGCGGATCGAGTCGAGGCGCTGATAGGCGCCTGGATAAAGCTGGAGATTGGGCGTCGGCAGGCCGGTGCCGACGCACATCAAGGCAACATCGGTGCTGGCATTGACCTGCAGGCGCTCGCCGTTGAGATAGGCGCCTTCCCCCTTGATCGTCGTAAACATCTCGCCGGAGACGGGATTGTAGACCAGTCCGCATATGGTCTCGTTGCCGCGCCTAAGCGCGATGGTGATCGTGTAATGTTGGCCAAAGAGGAAATTGGTGGTGCCGTCGATTGGATCGACCAGCCAGCGATGATCCTGATCGGCTCCTTCCACGGGCGCAAATTCCTCGCCGGTCAGTCCCCAGGGATATTGGCCCAGCAGACGCTTTCGGATCAGCGTCTCGGAATCCCTGTCGGCGTCGGAAACGAAGTCTCCCGGACCCTTGACGCCGATCTCGATGTCGCGAAAGCGCCGGAAATGGTCGAGCGTCAATGCGCCGGCTTCGCGGGCGGTGGCGACCATGTGCTCGAGGATGGCGCTGTAATTGACTGTCATTTGCTGAAAACCTCTGCGAGCCCTTCGGGGTCATCGGTGGTGATCTGGTCCACCTTCAGCCTCAAGAGCCGCTCGACTGCATCAGTGGATTGCGGCGTGACGCTGTTGATCGTCCAAGCATCCACACGGCGGCCCGCGGCATGGATTGGGGCGATGATATCGACACCAGCATCCGCAGCTGCAAGCACGATTTCGTACGCGAGGTAGATCATGTCCGCATCGGGTGCTGTGGCAAGGGCGTCTTCGATGAAGCCCAGATAGTTTCCGCTTGCCTTCAACTCTGCAAGGGTGCCGCGATGGCAGGGGTCATAGCCAGTGCGAAGGCCGGGGGCCAAGCCAGCCAGCGCGGTAATAGCGTCGAAATCGCCGCCTGACAGGATCACCGACTTTGCGATGGGTGAAACGCTTATCCGGAAGCCGGCGACCACCTGTGGGCCAAGCGCCTGCCGGTTTTCCTTGAAATCGAGCTGTAGCAGGGCGTCGGGATGAACGGTGTAATCCGCGAGCAGGGCGCAAAGGTCTTCAAGCAACATCACTTTCGAAGCGATTGGCTGGCCGTCATTATCGCGCAGGTGAAGCTGTCGCAGGGTTGCGGCGGATGTATCGCGTACACGGCCGGTGCCAGTGGTTTCCCGCTCCAGCGTCCGGTCATGCAAAACGGCGCAACCGTGATCGGCATGAATGACGAGATCGACTTCGATGCTTGCACCGAGCCGCATCGCTTCGATGATGCGCTCCCCCGTAAAGACCGGATCGGAAGCACGGCGGCGGCCGCGGTGCCATTTGAGCCAGGTTTTGTGGCCGTTGCGGTCGATGAGTATCGGATGAGTCATGTCAGCTCCGGTAGATCGGGCGGTTGTCGCGATAGGCCGTGATGGAACGGGGCGAAATCCGTACCCCCTGTCCCGCCCGGAACATATCCGGATGGGAGACCATGGATTTGATCCTGGTGCCATCGGTCAGATCAAGGTCGACAAGGCCATGGGTGCCATAATCCGTCACCCGGTGCACACTCCCCTCCGGTGTTTCGGAGGTCGCCAGATCGATGGCTTCCGGGCGAACGGCGAGAATGGTCGGGCCATCAGAGACGGGAAGCGGAAAGGTGAAGCCAGCGCGCATGAAGTTCCCACCTGAAACCATGCCCTCAATCAGGTTCATGGTGCCGATGAAGCCGGCGACGAACGGGGTCTTCGGCTCCCGGTAGATCACATTCGGCCGGTCGATCTGTTCGGTCTTGCCATTCGCCATCACGACGATGCGGTCTGCCATGGAAAGCGCTTCGTCCTGGCCGTGGGTGACAAACAGCGTGGTGATGCCGAGACGCTGCTGGATATCCCGAACCTCTTCCCGCAGCCTTTCGCGCAGATGCTGGTCGAGACTGGCGAAGGGCTCGTCGAGAAGCAGGATTTTCGGCTCCAGAACCAGCGAGCGGGCAAGCGCCACACGCTGCTGCTGGCCGCCCGAAAGCTGGCTTGTGGCTCGCTCGCCATAACCGGAGAGACCGACGAGTTCGAGCACGGCCTCCACTTTCTCCCTGATCACGGCAGCCGGCATGCGGCGCAGTTTGAGGCCGAAAGCAAGGTTTTTGAACACATTCATGTGGCTCCAGAGCGCGTGGCTCTGGAATACCATGCCGGTCGGCCGCCGCTCCGGAGGCAGGCGGGTGACGTCTTCGCCATCTATGGTGATTTGCCCGCCTGTCGGTTGCTCGAACCCGCCAACCATGCGCAGCAACGTCGATTTTCCCGAACCAGAGGGGCCGAGAAGGCAGACGAGTTCGCCATCAGCGACATCGAGCGAGAAACTGTCGACTGCCTTGGTGCCACCGGAAAAGCTTTTCGTGACCTGGCGAATGTGGAGTACGGACATGTAGATTTCCTAACCGCCGAAACCGCGGGCAAATGCGCCGCCTCCGATGACGCGGCGGGCGAACATGAGGGCAATGAAGGACGGCACCCAGAGCAGGACGGACAGAACTGCACCATACTGGATGACCATCTGGTTGTTGATGTAGCTGATCATCAAAACCGGCATCGTGCGAATGCCGGGCGCCCCGATCAGCCATGCACCTTCGGTCTCATAAAAAGTACCAACGAAGCTCAGCATAACGGCGGCGGCAATAGTCGGTCCCGCCTGTGGCAGGGTAATTGACCAGAAGACCCTGAGCGGGCTGGCGCCGACATCCCGGGCGGCTTCTTCCATGCGCCGATCGACGGCCTGGAAGGCCGCCACGGGAATCCAGATCATGAACATCAGCGTGCCGACCAGCTGGATGAGAACGACGCCCCAGAAGGTACCGATGAGGTTGAGCTGCAGGAAAATGGCGGCAATTGCCACCAGAAGCCCGAATTTCGGAAAGGCGTGGCCGGCGAGGAAGGAGAAGAACAGGAGGTTGCGGCCGGGAAAGCTCATACGCGCGAAGGCGTATGCGGCAGGAAGGCAGATCACCGCCGAAAGCAGCGTCACAACCGTCGTCAGCCGCAGGCTCAGCATCAAAGCGTTCCACACGTCAGCGCGGCCAAGTGTCTGGCCCCAGAACCGGAAACCGAACTGTTGTGGGATGACATTGGGGAAACGCCAGACCTCGGTGAATGCCCATGTGCCCACAACAAGCAGCGGCCCGACGATGGCGATGGTGAGAAGCGTAGCAAAAAAAATGCCTGGCCAGTCCATGCGGGCTCGAGCCCGCGTCATCGTCGTCATGTCATTTCCCCTGGTTGCGCGCGACCGAACGCACATAAAACAGGCCGAAAGCAATGCAGAAACCGAAAGCGATGACGGCCTGTGTCATGGCGCCGATGGGATCCTGCACTTCGCGCAGCGTGCGCTGCATGAAAGGGCCAAGCATTTCGGGAGAGGCCGGTCCGAGAAGATATGGAAGGGTGAAGGAGGAAAAAATGCCGAGCACCGAAAAGGAAAGCGCCACGAGAATGGAATTGGTAATGCGTGGCAGGATGATGTGACAGAAAACCTGCAGCGCGTTTGCGCCGACATCCCGCGCCGCCTCTACCGACTGGTTGGCAACGCTTCCAAGCCCCGCGAGCAGGATAAGCACGGTCAGCGGAATATTGTCCCAGACAAGACCGATGACGGGTCCCCAGGGCGTGAGATAGGGCGTGCGGATTTTCGGCAGGTCGACGGCGTTGAGCAATATGTCAACCATGCCGTTCGGACCGAGAACGCGGATGAAGGCGAAGGCGAGGATGATGGAGGGCACGAACATCGGGAATATGGCCAGCGCCTGCACGTAGGCCGAGAGGCGGCCCTGCGAAAAGCGCAGGTAAAGCGCGATCGGCAGGCAGATGACCAGCAGGAGGATCGCGCAGACCATCGTCGTCCACAATGTCACGGCAAGATTGTCGAGACTGTAGCGGTCCGAGAAGAAAAAGCCGTAGCTGGAAAGGTCGAAACGCGTTTCACCATTGGCGTCGATGCGCCAGACAGTGCGGCCGATGGCGTTGATCGCTGGCCATATAACGAGCCAGATCATCAGGAATACGGGTATGGCAACGAGCAGGAGGCCGCTTGGCCTCCTGCCTGACGTATTATCCATGAGCGTGCGAGCCGCTCCTTCTGCGACTTCCGTCACGACTTGCGGTCAACGTTGGGAGCGACGTTGCGATACCAGCCA
This sequence comes from Agrobacterium sp. SORGH_AS_0440, assembly GCF_031453135.1. Taxonomy (NCBI): domain Bacteria; kingdom Pseudomonadati; phylum Pseudomonadota; class Alphaproteobacteria; order Hyphomicrobiales; family Rhizobiaceae; genus Agrobacterium; species Agrobacterium sp. SORGH_AS_0440. The sequence continues at coordinate 1,930,102 of NZ_JAVIYR010000001.1, forward strand.
TCATTGATGGCGGTTTCCCATTTACCGGCCGGGAAGGTTGGAATGGTCTGGGGGATGATGTCGGCGAAACGCTTGCGCAGTTCTGCCGGCACAAAGTCCCAGGAAACGCCGGGAAAGCCGCCAAGTTCGGTGAGGATTGCCCCCTGGATTTCTTCCGACAGCACGAAATTCGCGAGCTTCAGGGCCGCATCGCGATTGGCGCCGTTCGCCAGTACGACGGCACGCGAAAAATTGCCGCACAGCGCGAGATCCTGAAGCTGCACCAGACCGGTTTCCTTCGGCAGAACGCCCTGGTCGATGGCCTGAAGCACCTGGTCGGACCAGACCGGGGTCATGGTGACGACGCCCTGGGAAAGAAGCTGCAACGACTGGGTGTTGCCGGACGAGTAGGCGCCCTTGTCGTAAAGCGACGGTGCGATGTCCTTGAGCAGTTCCCATGCCTTGCCGAGCGCCTTGTCGCCTGCTTCCGGCGTGTAATTGTCGACAGTGAATGCCTTGGGATCAAGGCCGTTCGCCTGATGGATGGCGCGACGAACGAAATTGCCGCCCGAACCGCCCTTGTCGGGGCGGTTGTAAACGAATTGACCCGGATTGGCCTTGATCCAGCTGACGAGCTGATCCCATGTCTTCGGCGCATCCGCCGGCTTCAGCTTGCTCGTGTCATAGGCGAGCAGGACCTGGCTGCCGCGATAGGGCAGGCTGTACTCGCTCTGGATAGCGAGCGGGTTGACACGCGAATAGTTGGAAAGGCCGGCCTTCGCCATGTTCACATAGATACCGGCTTCGATGGCGCCGGCAGGCAACAGGGGATCGGCCGTTTCGAAATAATCGGCCTGCGGATCGGTACCGGTCTGCTTCGCGGCAACGGCGCGCTCGCCGATGGCGATAATGCCGGCGCCGTCGCCAGCGTCGACCAGATTGAGCTTCAGGCCAGGATTGGCGGCTTCAAAGGCGGGCTTGATCGTGTTGGACCAGAAATCGAGGATGTTTGTATCCGAACTGGTGTACCAGTCGATCGTGCCCGCAGCGGCGAAGCTCATGCGCGGTGCAAGGGCGAGACCGGCGGCGGCGCCTGCGGCGGACATCATAAAGGTGCGGCGTTTCATCTATGTCTCCGATATTGTCGGCGCGAGTGGAACTGTCGAGCGCTGCCCGAGGGGCTGGTAGGGCGAAGGCCAGTCGTTGCACAGCCGTGCATTTTTGGACCAGCCGGCGGCGGTTCTAATGTCTTTCCATAACGCTTTCGTGACAGTCCGCCCGCGACGCCTCGGAGCCGCGCGCTCATATCGCGCCTATTCGCGACGGAGCATAAAGAAATACCCCGCCGAAGCGGGGTTTCCGTTACCAGGTCTGGCGACCATACCAGTCGTCAATGTCTTTTCGGGTGCGGTCCTTCTCGTAACCGTAGCGCTCCTGAATCTTGCCTTCCAGCTGTTCGCGCTTGCCGTTGATGACGTCAAGGTCGTCGTCGGTGAGTTTGCCCCACTGCTCCTTGACCTTGCCCTTCATCTGCTTCCAGTTACCTTCAACACGATTCCAATCCATTGGATCCTCCCACTGTTTTTGGTCTGCACCTGTAAATGTGCGAAGGCAGATCGGGTTCCGGCAAAACGCGAACATCGCACGCGGGCTTGAAACATTGGGCGAAGATAAAGCGCGGCACGGAATTCCTTTCCGTGTGCGTTTCTACATGACGGAACAATCATTGCCCTCGATTGTTAGCTTCACTGGAAAGCCTCGGTCCTTACCGGGCTTTGGTTTCGTGTCGAGCCGCAGGGTTCAGCGTGTCATGAACAAGTTCTTCACTCGCTTTGCGAGCCGTATCGCATCTTTCTCAGGTTCGCCCAGCGCCTTTGTCGTGGCGCTCGCCACCGTCCTCATTTGGGGCATCAGCGGACCCCTGTTTGATTTTTCGGGAGGTCTGGCAACTCGTCATCAACACCGGCACGACGATCGTCACCTTCCTGATGATTTTTCTCGTGCAGAATTCCCAGAACAGGGATTCCGCCGCGATGGAGGCGAAACTGGACGAGTTGCTGCGGGCTGTAGAGCAGGCGCGCGCCGACTTCATCGGCATCGAGCATCTGACGGAGGACGAGATCGAGGAGATCCGGACTCGTCTCGAAAAAGAAAACGGGCGGGAAAGCAACAAGCCGCCGCCCCATCACGCCATGGATCGTCTGCTTTCCCGGCGTTAGTCACCGGCCCCTGACCGATGGCCGATCATTGTTCACAACACTTTCGAAACCCTGGAAAGACCGTATGGCTGAAGGAGTTACCATGCCACTCACCGTTCTTGCTTTGAACGCGACTCTCAAACCGTCGGCCACGTCCGAACCATCCTCCACCGAGAAGCTGCTGGACCTCATATTACGGGAATTCGCCAGCCAGGATATCAAGGCCGAGACGATCAGGCTCGCCGATCACGATATCAAGCCGGGCGTCAGTTCAGATGAGGGCGAAGGCGATGCCTGGCCGGCCATTCGGGAAAAGATACTGAAGGCCGATATCCTGCTCATGGGAACACCGATCTGGCTTGGCCAACCTTCGAGCGTTTGCAAGAGAGCGCTGGAGCGCATGGATGCATTCCTGGAGGAAACCGATGATGTGGGTCGGATGGTTTCTTATGGCCGGGTTGCGGCTGTCGCGGTTGTCGGAAATGAAGACGGCGCCCACCATGTCTCGGCGGAGCTTTTTCAGGCGCTGAATGACGTCGGCTTCACCATCCCTGCCAATGCTGTTGCTTATTGGGTCGGGGAAGCGATGGGGTCGACGAATTTCGTCGATCTGGACAAGACGCCCGATGCCGTCAAAACCATGGTCAGTATGCTGGTGCGCAATACCGCGCACCTGGCGGCTCTTCTCAGGAATTCCCCGTATCCCGGCAGCGATCAGTAGCGCGGATTTTGTTCCGGCTGGTGAACAGGCACCGCCTCGGTCGCCGCGCGGAGGCGACGGTTCAAGCGGCACCCCCCTCATTATTTTTTGGAACTCTCCGCCTCCCGCTTTGTTCGGAAGGCGCCTTTCCCGGGCCGGAAAGGCACCGTCTCCGACGGGAAGTATGGCTGATGGTGAAAAGGGAGGAAGACCCAAATGAAGAAGACTTTTTTCATGGCGTTGTTTGTTGGAGCCGGGGCTGTTTCGGCCTTTGCCCAGCAGGCTCCGACAGCCAATCCCGGTGGTGGTACGCCGGCGGTTGTGACGCCGGACACGAAAAATCCGACGGCTCCGGTGGAAGGCGCCAACAGCTTCACGGAGGCGCAGGCGAAGAAGCGGATGGAGGAGTCCGGTTACACCGGGATCACAGGCCTCACCAAGAATGACAAGGGCGTGTGGATGGCATCGGGAATGAAAGACGGAAAAACCGTGGCCATAGCACTCGATTACCAGGGCAACGTCGTCGCCAGGTGAGGGCAGGACTTAAGCGCACGGACTTTTGGGAGAAACATGATGAGAACCGTAACTGCACTTTTTGATGATTATGATGATGCGAGTAACGCCGTCAGCGAACTCGAGCGCGCGGGCATCCCCTCAAGCGACATCAGCATTGTGGCCAGTAACGCCGACAGACGCCACGGCGAGGACAGCAAAGCCGCTGAAGGTGCCGGCACCGGTGCCGGCATCGGGGCCATTGTCGGCGGCGCCGGCGGCCTGCTGACGGGCCTCGGCATGATGGCCATACCCGGTGTCGGACCCGTCGTCGCCGCTGGCTGGCTGGCCGCCACCGCCGTCGGTGCGGCAGGCGGTGCTGTTGCCGGAGGAGCCACTGGCGGATTGATCGGAGCCATGACCCGCTCAGGCGTTTCGGAAGAGGACGCCAATGTCTATGCGGAGGGCGTGCGCAGAGGCGGAACTCTCGTCACTGCGCGGGTTGAAGACGATCTTGTGCCTGAGGCGGAGGCTATCCTCCGACGCTCGAACTGGGTCGATCCCTTCGAACGGCGTTCGGCCTATGGTCAGGAGGGCTGGACGCGTTTTGACGAAACGTCGAGGCCCTACGCCGCTGAAGATGTTGAGCAGGAGCGGAACCGATATCGCCGCTCGGCGCTTTGACAGGAGCATTCCTCACCGCCCACCGGGCGTGGCGTCCTGCCACGCCCTTGCGAAAAGCTTTCAGGAGTTACCATGGCCAAAAAACCGGAAACCACCGCATCGGCGGGAAAAAGCGACGTTGTTACGATCCACGACCAGAAACTTTCCCGCGGCGAGGGCGGCGAGTTGCACCAGACCGCCGAAGGCGACGCACCCGTCTTGACGACCGCGCAGGGCGGGCCAGTCGCCGATGACCAGAATACGCTTCGCGTCGGTCCTCGTGGCCCGCTTGTCATGGACGATTTCCATTTCAGGGAAAAGCTCTTTCATTTCGATCATGAGCGAATTCCAGAACGTGTCGTTCATGCCCGCGGTTATGGGGCCCATGGCTATTTCGAGACCTACGATTCCCTGGCCGCCTACACGAAAGCGGATCTTTTCCAGCGTGCGGGCGAAAAAACCCCGGCTTTCGTGCGTTTTTCGACCGTGGCCGGCAATAAGGGCTCATTCGATCTTGCGCGCGACGTGCGCGGCTTCGCCGTCAAGCTTTATACGCAGGAAGGCAACTGGGATCTCGTCGGCAACAATATCCCGGTATTCTTCATCCAGGACGCCATCAAATTTCCCGACCTCATCCATGCCGCAAAACAGGAGCCAGACCGCGACTTTCCGCAGGCGCAAACGGCTCATGATACGTTCTGGGATTTCATCAGCCTCACGCCCGAAAGCATGAACATGGTCATGTGGATCATGTCCGACCGCACCATTCCGCGGTCGTTCCGGTTCATGGAAGGGTTCGGCGTGCACACCTTCCGTTTCATCAACGCGAAAAACCAGTCGACTTTCGTGAAGTTTCACTGGAAGCCGAAGCTGGGTCTCCAGTCCGTGGCGTGGAACGAGGCGGTGAAGATCAATGGTGCCGATCCCGATTTCCACCGTCGCGATCTCTGGGCGGCCATCCAGTCCGGCAATTTTCCGGAATGGGAGTTGCAGGTCCAGCTTTTCGACCAGGATTTCGCCGACAGCTTCGATTTCGATGTCCTCGATCCCACCAAAATCATTCCCGAGGAGATATTGCCGCCGCAGCCGGTCGGCAGGCTGGTTCTCGACCGCATGCCGGACAACTTCTTTGCCGAAACCGAACAGGTGGCGTTCATGACGCAGAACGTGCCGCCGGGAATCGATTTCAGTAACGACCCGCTGCTGCAGGGAAGAAATTTCTCCTATCTCGATACACAATTGAAGCGTCTCGGCGGGCCGAACTTCACGCACCTCCCCATCAATGCGCCCAAGTGTCCCTTCGCGCATTTCCAGCAGGATGGCCACATGGCGATGCGCAATCCAACCGGGCGCGCCAATTATCAGCCCAACTCCTTTGGCGAAGGCCCGCGAGAATCGCCAGCGCGCGGCTTTACACATTTTGCAGGCGAAGAGCAGGGCGCCAAGGCGAGATTGCGGCCGGAGAGCTTCGCAGATCACTACAGTCAGGCCAGGCAATTCTATCTCAGCCAGACTCCTCCCGAACAGCGCCATATCGCCTCCGCCCTCACTTTCGAGCTGAGCAGGGTGGAGACGGTCGCCATACGTGAACGGATGGTGTCGCATCTCCTCAACATCGATGAAACGCTTGCGTCGACAGTTGCCCAGAAGCTTGGTTTCCAGACGATGCCTAAACCGGCGGAGGCGGCAGTGCCGACCCGACAGGACCTGGAGCCTTCACCCGCCCTCAGCATCGTCAATCGAGGGCCGCAACGTTTCGAAGGGCGCAAGCTCGGCATTCTCATTACGGATGGCGTCGACGCAAAATTGCTGCAGGGGCTGACCGAGGCTGTTACGGCCGAGAAGGCCGTCTTCGAGTTGATCGCGCCTAAAGTCGGGGGCGCCGTGGCTTCGGACGGCACTCTCATTAAAGCGCATTACATGATCGATGGCGGTCCTTCGGTTCTCTTTGATGCGGTGGCCTTGTTGACATCGGCAGAGGCCATCGACGATCTCGTCAAGGAAGCAACGGCCCGGGATTTTGTCGCGGATGCGTTCCAGCACTGCAAGTTCATCGGTTATGACCAGTCGGCCCTGCCATTGCTGGAAAAGGCCGGAATTGCCGATGCCATGGATGAAGGCGTTTTGCCTCTGCCGGGAGAAGACGGGTTGGCAGCCTTTGTTTCCGAACTCGGCAAGTTGCGCGTTTGGGCGCGCGAACCATCGGTCAAGCTTGGGAAGGCATCAGTCCCTGTCGCTAACGGATAACGCAACCGGCGGCGTGCCCTCATCGTTTAAGGGAGCGCCGCCCGCGGCCAGTGCGCCGCAGCACCGGCAGACGAAAGTGCCGCCACATTTGGCGGCACTTCTCACCCGGAGGTCTTGTCCAAAGCGAGGTCTGATTATGAAGCTTGTCCGCGACAACGGATTGACCATCGTCCTTGTCCTTGCATCACTGCTGACGATCGGCGGCATGTTCGCCACAGGCTGGGTCGTTCACAATGATGAACTCGTGCAACATCATGATAAACCGCTCACGCTTTTGTCCTACGCCACGAGCGGGCATTTCCTTTCGGCGCTGTTCGAAAACTGGGAAAGCGAATTTTTGCAGATGTCGGCCTATGTGGTGTTGACGGCATTCCTGTTCCAGCGCGGGTCCGCAGAATCCAAGGATCCCGATGAGCCGACAGCGCAAGACGAGGACCCTTCACGCAAGAAAAACGACCCTGATGCACCATGGGCGGACAGGGCCGGCGGCATCATTCGCGTCGTCTATTCCTATTCGCTCGGCGTGGCGCTGTTTGTTCTTTTTGTAGCGAGCTTCCTGCTGCATCTGAGATACAGCGCCGATGCCGCGGCAGTGGAGGCACGCCTGCATGGCGAACCGGCGACGACATTGATGGCACATCTGGGAAGCGTTGAATTCTGGTTCGAGTCCTTCCAGAACTGGCAGTCGGAATTCCTTTCCACCGCTGTCCTGATCGTCCTGTCCATCTTCCTGCGGTTCAGGCGGTCGCCCGAATCCAAGCCTGTGGCAGCACCCCATAGCGAGACCGGCGGGTGAAAGGCAGAGGGGGTGGATCCCAAAGTCTGACCGCCCCCGTCAGCGTTTATCCTAGGGACGCCTGTTGGCGGCGTGGTCCTGTTCCTGATCGGTCTTGATAGCGGCACCGTCCTGGCCCCGCTCTTTCGAATGCTGCTTCTTGTCGCGGTTGGAAAGGATCTGGTTTTCCTCAATGCTTCCCTTGTCCAGCTCGGTCATTGCGCCTGCGCCGGTACCTTTCCCCTGCGTGCCTTTTCCGAAGTGTTTCCTGTCTGCATGTGCCATTATCGCCTCCTCTTGGCGTTGGACGGGCTGCTGCGGCAGTCGAAGCCGCCACCCGTCGCTCCCGAACTTCCCCCATGCCTTTTCGTTCCGGAACTTCTGTCGCCCTCCGTGGTTCGTGATCGCACGGGAAGGGGGCTTTGTCTTGAACGACGGCGCGGACGCACGAACAGATGACAGCAGGCGCAACGATGGCCGGTCCAAAAACGCATGAACAACAGCTCCGCATCATCGAAAAACGCGAGAACACCGCTAATGCCGATGATGGTTTTAACGCCGAGGCGGAGCTGAAGCGGTCGAAGGAAGAACGGGATGCCCGCCGAGGGGCGGAGAAACTTCGCGGTGGCAATGCGGAATTAACGGATAAGGATGATCGCCAGATGCTGCGCGGTGAAAATCAGGAAAGCCCGCACCACAAGCGCGGCGCGGATGATTGAGGTGAAGTCCGGCCGGGCCGGATGTGGCTTCGTGGCGCCGGAAGTGCTGCGAGGCTATTTCCCATCCGGCTCTGCCATCTTGCGGTGTTGTCTGGCGAGCGTTTCCGCCGGCGTTACATTGGCCATCGCCGACATCAGCTTGTTTTTCCAGCCGGACACGACATCGCCCTCACCATTCATCATCGCCTCATAGCCGGCCTTGGCCACGAAACCGGGATCGTCCTTCTTCTGTCTGCCAACGGGGGTGTCGAGCATGTCCGCACGCTCGAAGAACTCCGTGTCCGTCGCCCCCGGCATCAGGCAGGTTACCGTGACACCCGTGCCATCAAGCTCTTCGCGCAGCGCGAAGGAAAAGGAATTGATGAACGCTTTGGTGGCGTTATAGACCGCCTGAAACGTGCCCGGCATGAAACCGGCGATGGAACCCGTAAACAGGATACGTCCATTGCCACGCTGGCGCATTCCGCCTGCCAGCGCATGAACCAGCGCAATCGTGCCGCTGATATTGGTGGCGATGACCCGCTGGATGTCCTCCATTCTCTGATCGAGAAAGCCATCGCCCAGGCCCTGTCCTGCGTTGGCGAACAGAAGATCGACTGGCCGCGACGAGGCGGTGATGCGCGTGAGAAGCTCCTCCACGCCCGCCTGTGTCGAAAGATCATCCCGCACCGCCTCTACCTGCGTGCCGGCCGCGCGCAGCCGGGTGGCCGCGGCATCGATGTCGTTTTCATCGGCCACGATGATGAGGTCGTAACCATCCTGCGCGGCGCACCGGGCGAGCTCATAACCGATGCCGGACGAAGCGCCGGTGACGACCGCAAGGCCTTTGGTGGATTCTCCCCTGCTCATGATCACCTCCTATGGCTTCAGGACGACTTTGATGCAGCCATCGTCGCGGTGGCTAAAGGTGTTGTAGAGATCGGGTCCCTCATCGAGGGTGGCGCGATGGGTAATGACGAAGGATGGGTCGATTTCGCCTCTTTCGATGCGGCCCATGAGGTTGGGGAGGTAGGCCTGAACGGGCGTCTGCGCCATCTTGAACGTCAGGCCGCGATTGATGGCGGAACCCATGGGAATTTTGTCAAGAAGACCGCCATAGACGCCGACCAGCGAGACCGTACCGAAATTGCGGCAGCAATAGATTGCCTGGCGAAGGACATGCGGCCGGTCGGTCCCCATGAAGGTGGCGACCTTGATGCGGTCGATCCTCGAATCCCATCCTGCCGCGGGATCGGGCTCCGTTCCTACCGCATCGATACAGGCATCCGCGCCGCGACCATGGGTCAGTTCCATTATGCGGTCGTAAATGTCCTCGTCGAGGTAATTGAGCGTCATCGCGCCGGCTTTCGCCGCGAGATCGAGCCTCTCCTGCACGGCGTCGATGGCGATGACCCGTTCAGCACCGAGGAGAAAGGCGGAACGGATCGCCATCTGACCCACCGGACCGCAGCCCCAGATGGCAATCGTATCGCCCGGCTGGATGTTGCAGAAGTCCGCGGCCATATAGCCGGTCGGAAAGATGTCTGACAGGAAGAGGACCTGCTCGTCGGTCAGACCGTCAGGAACCTTTATCGGCCCGACATCGGCGTAAGGCACCCGCATATATTCCGCCTGGCCGCCGCTGAAGCCACCGAGAAGATGGGTGTAACCGAACAGGCCGGCAGGCGAATTGCCCCACATCTTCCGCACCTTGTGCGGATCGGGATTACTGCGTTCGCAGCCGGAATAATAGCCACGCTTGCAGAAGAAGCACTCGCCGCAGGCGATGGTGAAGGGGACGACCACGCGGTCTCCGACCTTGAGCGCGGTATTGTCCTTACCGACCTCAACCACCTCGCCCATGGTTTCGTGGCCCATGATGTCGCCGCTGTGCATGTCCGGCATGATGCCATTATAGAGGTGGAGGTCTGAGCCGCAGATCGCGCAGGCCGTGACCCTGATGATCGCATCGCGGCCATGCTCGATTTTCGGATCGGGAACGCTTTCGCAGCGAATGTCGTGTTTGCCGTGCCAGGTCAGTGCCTTCATGTCGCTCACCTTCATTGTCTGCTGGGTTGTCAGAAGCGCCCTTTGTCGAGCGGGTGCCTAACCGGGCGTCCGCGCGAAAGTTCCCCGCGGCACCGGGACCTTCTCGCTCCCGGCGGCAAGGCAGGGCGGAATTTTTTTTAGAGAATGGAAACCTGCCGCGCTTTCAGAGGTTCGGTTACTCAGCAATTCGGGAGTTCATCGATCATGACATCACGACGCAAGGCAGCTCCCGATATCGGTTTTAAGCCCGGTCCGGCCGGCGGCTGGGGATCGGCCAAGTCGGTGGGAGAGGTGCTGTTGAGGGAACATGTTCCCCTGTCCGGTCCGACATTGCTGAAACACCAGAACAAGCCGCAGGGATACATGTGCGTCAGCTGCGCCTGGGCGAAACCGGTCAAGACCCATCCCCTGGAATTTTGCGAAAATGGCGCGAAAGCCACCGCGTGGGAAATAACGAACCGACGCGCCGACGGTGCGTTTTTCGCCAGACACACCCTTGCCGAACTGGAGGGCTGGCGTGACCACGATCTGGAAGAGCAGGGCAGGCTGACCCAGCCGATGCGTTGGGACGCGGCCACGGACAGATATCTGCCGGTCAGCTGGCAGGCCGCATTCGAGGAGATCGGCCGGGAGCTGCGCGCCATCGCGCCGCAGCAGGCGGAGTTTTACACCTCAGGCCGCGCCTCGCTGGAAGCATCTTACATGTACCAGCTCTTTGCCCGCATCTATGGCAGTAATAATCTGCCGGACTCGTCCAATATGTGCCATGAAAGCTCGTCCGTCGGCCTGCCCGAAAGCATCGGCGCTTCCGTGGGAACGGCGATCCTTTCGGATTTCCAGAATTGCGACTGCATTTTCTATATGGCGCAGAATGTCGGAACATCCTCGCCGCGACTGCTGCACGATCTGCAGGATGCGGTCGACCGCGGCGTGAAGATACTGACATTCAACATGCTGCGGGAGCCGGGGCTGGAGCGCTTCGTCAACCCGCAGTCGCCCGGCCAGATGCTGGCGACCCCCGCGACGCCGATCTCGACGAAGTATTACCAGGTGAAGAATGGCGGCGATATCGCTGCCCTTTTCGGTATCTGCAAGGCGCTTGTCGAGGCAGACGACGTGCTGCATGCGAGTGGCGCAAGCAAGGTTTCCGGCTCGGATGGGCAGCCGCGTGATCCGGCCAATGCGGCGGCGGTCGCATTTGCCGCCGCCATTGCCGCGGCTGACAAGAAGCATGTGCTCGATCATGATTTTCTTGCCGAGCACACGGCGGGTTTTGACGATTTCGCCGCTGCAGCCCGCCGCCATGAATGGGAGGAGCTGGAGCGCGTTTCAGGCCTGACCCGCGAGGAGATGATGGAAGCCGCCGCCATATATGCGGATTCCGACGCGGTGATGATGGTCTATGGCATGGGCCTCACCCAGCATGTGATGGGCGTGGAGAACGTTCACATGGTTGCCAACCTCGCGCTGCTGCGCGGCAATATCGGCAAGCCGGGTGCAAATATCTGTGCCGTCAGGGGCCATTCGAATGTGCAGGGCCAGCGTACCGTCGGCATTACGGAAAAACCCGGCCTCGTGCCGCTGGACAAGCTCGCCGACCTATACCAGTTCCAGCCGCCCGCGTGGGAAGGCCACTCGACGGTCGACAGCTGCAAATCCATTCTCGCCGGGGAAACAAAGGCTTTCATCAGCCTCGGCGGCAATTTTTTGCGGGCAGCGCCGGAAACCGAGGCGATGGAAGCCGCGTGGCGCAAGCTGCGGCTGACGGTCCAGATCGCAACGAAACTCAATCGCAGCCACGTCATCCACGGCGAGATCGCCTTTCTGCTTCCCTGTCTCGGACGCATCGAAATCGATGAACAGGCGACAGGCCCCCAGGCCGTCTCCATGGAAAGTTCCGTTGCGCATTTCCATGGTTCGCGTGGCAGGGCAAAGCCGGCCAGCCGGGAGTTGCTCTCGGAACCGGCGATCATTGCCGGCATGGCCGTGGCGACGTTGACGCGCGGCAACGTACCTTGGCAGCAATGGGTTCACGATTATTCGCGCATTCGCGACGCCATAGAGCAAACCTATCCGGAAACCTTCAGGAACTTCAACGAACGGCTTTTCAAACCCGGCGGCATCCCGCGCCCATTACCCGCAAGGGAGCGAAAATGGGTAACCTCAAGCGGCAAGGCGAATTTCCTGACGCCCGACCGCCTGTTCCCCGAATTTCCGCCTGAGGCGTCGGGTCCGGACGTCCTGCACCTGTCGACGTTGCGATCCAACGACCAGTTCAACACGACCGTCTACGGCTATAGCGACCGTTTTCGCGGGGTGGAAGGAACGCGGCAGGTTCTGTTCATGAATGTCGATGACATCGCCCTGCTTGGGTTTGCCGACGGCGATATCGTCGATATCGTCACGGCAATCGAGCCGCAGACGCCAAGGGCCGTCCGCGGGTTCAGGATCGTTGGCTATGATATTCCCCATGGCTGTTGTGCTGGCTATTTTCCGGAAACCAACCCGTTGTTTCCGCTGAGCCATCATAGTCCGAAAGCAAAGACGCCATCATACAAGCTGCTGCCCGTCCGATTGACGCCGTCAACCACGGTTCCTTCCAACTGAGGATACTCGAGGTGCGGGATGCGGAGGACGGAAAAGGCCAATCGTTCAGCGACACTTCTATGGTCCGCTCTATGCGGTTCTTTGATCGGGGCAGCGGCGATCATGGGTTACTGGCGTGAACCGCGAACATTCCGCAGCGACCCTCCCGTAACGGCAGCGCTTGAGCGATTGCGCTTCATGCCCGTTCCCGTGGCCGGCGCGCCGCCGGAAGTTTATTTTGCTCTCGGCAGGCCGTTCGAAAACGGTGCTTATGATCTTTCCCAGGGAAAACGCCTCTATTCATGGTTCGGATGCCCGGCTTGCCACGGTGAAGGCGAAGGCGGCAAAGGTCCATCGTTTCTCGACGGTCAATGGATTTATGGACCATCCATGGTCTCTGTCGCGGCGTCGATCAGGGATGGCCGGCCGCACGGCATGCCGCCTTTCCGCGCCAAGATGACGACTGAAGAGATCTGGCAGCTTGCGGGATATGTGAGAACCATCGGGGCCTATTCGCCATCGGTGGCGGCCCCGGCCCGCAATGACGACCGTCAGACCCGTCCGGCTGAGAACCGGGCGCCTGCTGCCATCCTCTTCAACCAAGGGTCGGCGTGGAAAAGACCGGAGGAGCCGGTGCCTTGAAGATCGTCGCTGCTCTCCTTGCTGTCCTTACCCTGCTTTCGGGGTGCGGCGACGTTCAGTCGGCGCTGAACGCTGCAGGGCCGTCAGCGTCGATGTTGAAGAATCTGATCCTCTTCATCGTGGCGGTGAGCCTCGTCGTGTGGCTGGCAGTGATCGCGATCCTGATCCTGTCTCTCGTCAGAAGCCGGCGGGTGGCGCAGGACGAGACGGCAAGTGGCAAGCGATTGCAGCTTTTCGTCACGGGCGCGGTGATGATGACGGTTTTCATTGTCGCCGGCCTGACGCTTGCGAGCTTTCTTGCAACGCGGGCCATCAGCTTCACCGGCGAGGCAGACTTGACGATACGTGTTCGCGCCCAGCAATGGTGGTGGCAGTTCATATACGAAGATGCCAAACCGGATGGCGGTTTTCAGACCGCCAACGAAATGCACATCCCGGTCGGGCGGAATGTCCGGGTCTTGCTCGAAAGCCCGGATGTGATTCATTCCTTCTGGGTGCCCAGCCTTGCCGGCAAGATGGACCTCGTTCCGGGACGAGAGAATACGCTTGTGTTTCGCGCTGACAGGCCGGGTGTTTACCGGGGCCAATGCGCGGAGTTCTGCGGCCTTCAGCACAGCCACATGGCTTTCATGGTCATGGCCGATGACGAGGTGTCCTATCGCCGGTGGGCCAATAAGCAGAAGGCGGTGGCCGCCATGCCGCAAGACGCAGATGCTCTGGCCGGGAAGGCCGTGTTCCTGCGCAAGCAATGCGCCGCCTGCCACACCGTCAGGGGAACGCCGGCCGCCGGCACCACGGGGCCTGATCTTACCCATGTCGGTAGCCGCCGGACGATCGGCGCAGGCCTGCTGGAGACCACACGCGGCTCGCTTGCGGCATGGATCGCCGATCCACAGACGTTGAAACCGGGCAACAACATGCCGCTGGTGCCGCTCACCGGGGAAGAGTTGCGGCAGGTTTCCGCCTATATGGAGGGGCTCGACTGATGGCGGGAAAACAGGCCTCCGTCCTCATGGATACCGATCTGCCGGTTCCCGGCATGGAGAGTGCGCTCGAAAAAACATGGGGGTCGAGCCGCGGTTTCTGGGGCGCGATTGGTACTGTCGACCACAAGGTGGTGGCCCGGCGATATATTGTCACGGCCTTCGTGTTCCTGATACTCGGCGGCCTGCTTGCTCTCGTCATGCGCCTGCAGCTGGCAACGCCCGAAGCGCGTTTTATCGACCCGGACCGGTACAATCAGATATTCACCATGCATGGCGCGAACATGATGTTCCTCTTCGCCGTGCCGGTCATGGAGGCGATGGCGGTTTATTTCGTGCCATTGATGGTCGGGACGCGCAACATCGCCTTTCCCCGGCTGAACGCCTATTCCTACTGGGTATTCCTTGTGGGCGGGCTGCTTCTCTGGGTCTCGTTCGTGCTGGACAGCGCGCCTGATGTCGGCTGGTTCGCCTATGTGCCGCTCGCGGGTCCGGAATATGGCGCGGGCAAACGCGCCGACATATGGGCTCAGATGATAACCTTTACGGAGCTTTCCGCGCTCTCCATTGCGGTGGAAATCGTAGTGACGGTTTTCAAGCAGCGCGCTCCCGGCATGTCGCTCGATCGAATTCCGCTTCTCGTCTGGGCAATGGTGGTCATGGCTTTTCTCGTCATCATCGCCATGCCCGCGATCATGTTCGCCAGTTCCACGATGATCATGGATCGTCTCGTCGGCACCCATTTCTACAATCCGGCCGAAGGAGGGGACGTGCTCCTGTGGCAGCATGTCTTCTGGTTTTTCGGACATCCGGAGGTCTACATCATCTTCCTGCCGGCTGTGGGCATGGTCTCCACCATCCTGCCCGCCTTTGTCGGCCGGCCGATATTCGGTTACATGCCCATGGTCATGGCGCTTGTCGCAACCGGTGTCCTGTCTTTCGGCCTCTGGGTGCATCACATGTTTGTGGCTGGCCTGCCAAAACTCGGAGAAAGTTTCTTCACTGCCTCCAGCATGGCGATTTCCGTGCCGGCCGGCGTGCAGATATTCTGCTGGCTGGCAACATTGTGGGCCGGGCGGCCGGTTTTCAAGACCCCGCTTCTTTTCATCATCGGCTTCATCGTCACCTTTGTCATCGGCGGTCTGACGGGCGTCATGGTGGCGTCCGTGCCCTTCGACACACAGGTTCACGACACCTATTTCGTGGTCGCGCATTTTCACTACGTCCTGATCGGGGGCGCCGTTTTTCCCCTGATCGGAGCCGTCTATTACTGGTTTCCAAAAATGACGGGCCGGATGATGAGCGAAACGCTCGGCCGCATCAGCTTCTGGCTGATCTTCGTCGGCTTCCACCTGACGTTTTTTCCAATGCATATTCTCGGTTTGCAGGGAATGCCGCGACGCATCTATACCTACCAGCCGGAGATGCCATGGGCGGGCCTCAACCTCTTCGTGAGCCTCAGCGCCGTCGCGCTGGCGACAGGTTTTCTCGTCTTTTTCATCGATGTCGTCCGAAGCTTCGGCAAAGGCCGTCCCGCGGGGGACAATCCATGGGGCGCCGCCACGCTGGAATGGGCAACCGCCTCTCCGCCGCCGCCCTTCAATTTCCGCTTCATACCCGTGGTGGGTAGCCGCGATCCACTGTGGGAGAACACCGGAGAACTGCCTGTTGTCGCGGGGATGCGGGTGGATCGCCGTGAAATTCTGGTCACCAGCGTCGTCGAGGCGCTGCCCGAAGCCCGCGAGGCTTCCCCGACGGACTCCGTGTGGCCGTTCTGGGCGGCCATCGCAACGTCCATCATGCTCATCTGGTCCATGTTCTCCCCCTGGGCAGTCGTCTGGGGATCGATTCCGATTGCTGTAGCGCTGATCGGCTGGTTCTGGCCGAAAGGAATGGCGGAGGAGGAAGCATGAAAGAACGTGTCGCGCTCGATGTCTTCAAGCTGCCGATGTCCGGCAACGGCACCGCCAGCCCCACATGGTGGGGAACCTGCGCCTTCATGCTGATCGAAGGAACGGGTTTCGCGCTGGCGGTCGCCGTCTATTTCTACCTGATGAGCCTGGCACCACGATGGCCGATCGACGCCCCGCCGCCGGATCTTTCAGCCGGCACGGTGCTGACAGCGCTGCTTGTCGTCAGCGTCGTTCCGAATGTCCTCGTCAGTCGCTGGGCCAGGCAGAGGCGGCTTGTTCACGTCCGTTTCGGTTTAGTCGTCATGTCCGCAATCGGGTTTGTCCTGCTGGCGGTGCGCGCCTTTGAGTTCCCAGCCCTCCAGGTGAAGTGGGATGACAATGCCTATGGATCGATCGTGTGGACGATCCTCGGACTGCACACGACCCATATTCTGACCGACCTCATCGATACCATCGTCCTGACCTGCCTGATGTTTACCCGGAATGGCGACAGCGCCCGCCGTTACGGCGATGTGGAGGACAACGCGCTCTACTGGAATTTCGTCGTCGTGACCTGGCTTCCGCTTTACGCCTGCCTTTACTGGATACCACGGCTATGACCCTGAAAACCCTCGATATTGCCGGACTGTTCGGCGCTCCCCTGATCTGGGCGTTCAACACGCAGCTCGGCCAAATCTTGCCGGCGGTCGATTGCGGCAGCCGGACGGGCTTTACAGCTATCGCTGCCTTCCTCTCTGCCGGGATAGCGGTTACCTGCGGCGTTCTTTCGGAAAGGGGCCGGAGTTCCACGGCATCGCGGATTGCGATGTTCCTGATGTCGTTGTGCGTCCTCGTCGCGCTGGTTTTTTCCTTCGCACTCCTTCTTCAGGGGGCAGCGACATTGCTGCTGAACCCATGCGCGCGCTGACACTGATCTTTCTGTTACTGGTCAGCGCCGGGCCGCTCTCGGCCCATGAGGGGGAGGCGCATCCGACGGCGATCATATGGACGTTCGACGGCTGGATCATCGGACCGCTGCTTGTCGCAGCCGGCCTTTTCAGTACCGGTTTTTTTCGGCTGTGGAGACGGTCGGGCACCCGCCGGTGGATGGCGAGGTCCGCCTTCGCCTTTTCCGGCGGCTGGCTTGTTCTGGTTGCTGCACTTGTCTCTCCGATCCATTCCATGGGCGAGCACCTGTTTACGTTCCACATGATAGAGCACGAGATGGTAATGGCGGTTGCCGCGCCGCTGATCGTGCTGGCGCGCCCCGTCGGTATTTTTCTCTGGAGCATGCCGCGCATGGTTCGTCGTCGTCTGGCTGCGGTGATGACCGACAGGCGCGTGCGGGCCAGCTGGAATGTTCTCGCCGGCGGGGCTGTGGCAACATCTCTGCACGGGCTTGCCATCTGGGGCTGGCATGCGCCTGCACTGTTCGATGCGACGGTGAGCGACGTGCCACTGCACCGGATACAGCATCTCTTTTTCTTTCTGACCGCGATCCTGTTCTGGTGGGCAGTTTTCTGGCGCGCGGACCGGGGGCTTGCGGCCTGGCACCTGTTTGTCACGATGATGCATACCAGCATTCTCGGCGCCCTGATCGCGCTGGCGCCACAGGTGATTTACGTGGCCCAGACCCGAGACGCGCCGGCATGGGGCCTGACGCCCTTCGAGGACCAGCAGCTTGCCGGTCTCCTGATGTGGGTGCCCGGCGGTGTCATCTATGCCGGGGCGGCGCTCGCCATGCTGGCGATGTGGATTTCCCGGTCGGGTAGGGAGGACCGATATGGCGCGTCCCTTCTCTAGATCCGGCTTTATACTCGTTGCGGTGCTTTCGGCGGCGCTTGCCACGGGCATTGCGGTCGCAATCGTCAAGAACGTGTCACAGCGCGGCGCCGTGGCCACGGCCATGACTGGCGGTGATGCGCGCCTGGCGCCCGGCATTTTCCGGCGCTACGGCTGCACGGGCTGCCACGCGATCCCCGGCGTTGCCGGTGCGGACGGGAAGGTGGGGGGCGAACTACGTTCACTTCGCCATCGGGTCTATATCGGTGACGGCCTCAACAACACACCGGACAACCTCATTCGCTGGATCGTCTCGCCGACGCATTTTTCGCGGCAGAGCGCTATGCCCGAAACCGGTATCACCGAGGCCGAAGCGCGCCATGTCGCGGCCTATCTTTATGCCCACTGACGGGTCACGGATGTGGGGTTTGCCTTGCCGGCAGGGCCTTGATGTAGCGGGCAATCGCGTCGCGATCTTCCTGTGGCAACTGCGAAAGATTGGCGACCACGTCCACCATTGCGGACCCGACATGTCCGTCCTGTGGCGTCTGGCCTGTTGCGAGCATGGTGGAGATGTCGGTCTGCGTCCACCTGCTGAGACGTGCCGGCGTGATGTTTGGCACAAAGCCCGTACCTTCCGCGTCGGGACCACCAGCGAAACGGGTTTCCGGGCGGATGGCGGCGAAGATATTACGGCTGGAATGGCATTCGGCACAGTGGGCAAGCGTCTCCGTCAGATAGGAGCCCCGATCAAGAGCGGGATCGCCGGTGATCGCCTGCGGCTCGCCGACCTCGTCAAAGAACAAAAGCTTCCAGACGCCAACGGCACGGCGCAACCTGAAGGGTGGCCACAGATCATGCGGCGGCGCTTTGCCGGAAACAGGCGGGAGGGTCCGCAGATAGGCGTAAAGGTTTTTTATGTCCTCGATCTTCATTCCCGTATAGCTCGTATAGGGAAAGGCCGGATAATAATGGCGGCCGTCAGGCGATATGCCGGCGACCAGCGCATTTGCGAAATCTTCAACGGACCAGGAGCCGATTCCGTCGGCAATGTCGGGGGAGATATTCGGCGGACGGAAAACGCCGAAGGAGGAGGAAAGCGCCAATCCGCCTCCGAGCACGAGCGAGTCCGGCTGTCCCGGCGTGGCATGGCAGGACCCGCAGCTTGCAGCCAGAAATACCAGTCTTCCCTGCTGCGGATCGCCGGGCGATGATCCGATGTCGTTCGGTCCGAAGACCGGCTTCGGCGTGGTCAAAAGCCAGCCCGCCAGGCAGGCCATCGCTGCGAGACACCATATCAACAGCCGGCCTGCCTGAAGCGACAGATGAAAACCGGGAGTCTCGCGAACCATCATCGGAAAGGTCCATCGTCAGAGCATACTTTTATGATTGCGTCGGGTTCCGGCCGCACGGCTGATCCGCCGCTATCGAACTTCGCATGCCGTTTGTGGTTCCCGCGCGATCATATCGCCAGTCATGGCCGCCGTTCGGGAACAACCGGAGCCAACTGTGGTTAGGCCGGCATGTTCAATCCCAATGGAGGTCGGCACGTGGACCCGGAAACTGATCACGAGACCTGCAACAGCCTGAACATAGAGGCCGCAACCCCCAAGGTGGTCAAAATCACCATCGACGGTCGAACGCTCCTCGAAGGCGTGCTAAACACCGGAAGTGTTCTGAGCGTGCAGACGAAGGAGGGCGCCGAGCCGCAATCCATCGAACTGGTTGTCGAGGACCTGGCTCGCTAGCCGCTTCGCGAACACTCGGCGCGGCAAGGGCGCCGCGTCTCTAGCCGCGAAAGTCGCCCTCGTTGCTTTCCCGCTCGTCGTAATTGATGTCCCAGTCTTTTTCCGGCTTTTTTGTACCTGGTGGCAGCTTGTTGGCGGTTGCGTCGTCCGAGCCGGTAATGACCCTCGGCTTCGCGCTCGCAACGCCGTTATTGGTCGAGGTCTTTTTGCCGGGGGCAAACTGGGGCGCGCTGTCCTTGTGAATCTGCTCGAGCTTGTCTTTCTTCGTCATGGCATCCTCCTGTTTGTCCCTAACCTTTTTACGCCGATGCTGTTCCCTCGAACCATCAGTGCGGAACCGCTTTTTGCTCCCGGGGTTAGAAGGAGAGAGCGAACCGCAGGGTCTGCGCTGCAGGATGTTTTAAAAAAAGGGGCTTCCGCGATGACCCGATCACAGGACGATGTCAGGCCCGAACCCGGCACCGATGACGCACGCTCGACTGAAAGCGATGAAAGCCGCAAAGACCGTGAAAAGGCGACAGAAAACGCCGAACGCGAAAGGCGCTCCCGGTATGGACGGGACGAAGACAAGGAGAACAACGATGACGGAATCGGCAACAACCACCGATCATGACACGATACGGAAATGGGCGGAGCAGCGCGATGGCCACCCTGCCAAAGTGGACGTCCCGGGCGATGGAGGGATCCTCAGGATCGATTTCGGTGAGCCGGAGGATGCGCTGAAGGCCATATCATGGGACGAGTTTTTTGAAATCTTCGAGGACAGGAAGCTGGCATTCCTTTATCAGGACAGAACGTCGGGCGGCGAGAGCCGCTTCAACAAGTTCATTTCACGCTGAGGGAGAGGCGAGTGAGCGACGAAACGGTATCGAGCATCCCGAACCGGGCACAGCAGCAAAAGGCATATCGGTTCTGGGCCCCGGTTTATGACCGGGTGTACGGCTTCTTTCTCAAGCGGGCGCAGATGGAGTTGGCCAGATGTGTGGGTGGTGCCGGTCGCGACATTCTCGAAATCGGCGTCGGCACGGGGCTGGTCCTTCCGCTTTATCCTCCGGCCAGCAACGTGACCGGGATCGACATTTCAGCGGACATGCTCCGGAAGGCCAAAACAAAGGTGGCAGGCGGTTCACTGCCGCATGTGAAGGCACTGCATGTGATGGATGCGTGCGAAACTACGTTCCCGGATGCGTCCTTCGACGTGATTTCGCTGCCCTTCGTCATCACGCTCATTCCCGATACCGGCCGGCTACTTTCCGAATGCGCCCGAGTGCTGAAGCCGCGTGGCGAGATCGTCATCGTCAGCAAGATCACCGACAGCAGCGGCGCAGTTCGCCGCATAGAACAGATGGTCTCGCCGGTGGCCCATAACATTGGGCTCAGTTCGGCATTTCGTCTGGACGGGATTGAGGACTGGCTGCGCCGCAACCCGTCTTTCCATCTGGCGGAAAACAGGACGATTCCCCCAACCGGGTATTTTCGTCTGCTGCGTCTTTCCCGCTCGTCGTCGGAGACGTCTGAGAAGACCGCGTCCCTTTCGGGACACTAGGACCTCTGGCACCGCCGAAAAAATACGCATTGTACGTTGGCGTACGGCAACCAAGCGGTAGATGGGCCATTTCCCTTCTATGTGAAAGGAAGGACCATGGCCAAACACGCTATAAATGAAGAGTCCGGCCCCGCACTAAGCGAAGCGCAACTTGAGACCTTGCGTATCGGAATTGCCGATCTCGCGCCAGCGCTGACGGCGTTTGCGCGTCGTTTCGTCAGAAATGACGAGGATGTCAACGATCTCGTTCAGGAAACCATGATGCGGGGGCTTCGTTCCCTGCACCGCTTCACCCCCGGAACAGCCCTGAAATCGTGGCTGTTCACCATTTTGCGGAACACCTTCTGTACCCGATACAAGGTTGCAAGGCGCGAATGCGTCGGGCTGCCGGCGGGAATAGAGCAAACGATGTCGGTCCCCGCCAGTCAGGAATGGCGGATGGAGCACGATGAAGTCATGCGCGCGATCCGCGATCTGGATGCGGATCAAAAGAAGGCGCTGCTGCTCGTTGCCGGAGGAACGAGCTACGCCGATGCAGCCTCCATCTGCGGCTGCAGGGTGGGCACCATCAAGAGCCGCGTCAACCGCGCCCGCGAATCCCTGCGGCGCAATCTCGCCTGACATCAGCGGGCCACTGCAAACAGCACACTGTAGCTGCAGGAGTTCCCCGTTTGCCCGTCGATGTCGCCAAGCCGGTGGAAGATTTCCCCTTCCACCGGTGGCAGATCCGCCGGAGCATCGGATAAATTGGCCCTGAGCTGCAACCGGCCGGCCGCAAACGCCCAGTCTATGGCAAGCGTTCGCGCAGGAGAACCGAGTGCCGTCCCGCCTCCGAATTCCGAAGCGAGCAGTGGCCAGACATACTGCCGGCGCTTTGCAAGCAATCCCGAAAGGATCTCGCTCGCCCGTCTCCCATCTTCCTCATCGGCCTGACGCCAGTTCAAGGTAGAGAGGAGCCGCGTGCGCACGTCATTGGGGTCTTGGACAAGATCGCGCGCGTTTCCGGGAAGAGCTCCCTGAAACATTTCAGCCTGCCGCAACCGCCCTTTTATCGCGGCTTCCCGATCGGGTTGCGGGTGGTCGGAAAAGAAGTAGAAGGGCTGCGTCGATGCGTGGTCGTCACCCATGAACATCAGCGGCGTTTGTGGGGAGAGCAGGAGAATGCACTCTAGTATATTGAAAAGAGCTGGCTCGAGCAGGGCACGCAGTCTTTCGCCGCAAAGCCGGTTTCCGGCCTGATCGTGATTGTGAAGGAAATTCACGAAGGTTTGCGGGGATAGATGGTCGCTGCGTTCGCCGCTCCCCGCAAAGTCCCGGGAAGGGCGCGGATCGCCCTGGTAAACGAAGCCGGTCGCAAGCGATCGACGAAGCAGGCTCTCCGGGTCCGAAACGAAATCCTGATAAAGACCGCCATCTTCGCCGGTCGTCATGACGTGAACGACGTGATGAAAGTCGTCGTTCCACTGGGCGTCTACCAGCGGTGGAGCATCTTCTTCGGGGGTCATCGGCTTAGCCGTGTTTCTTGCATCCTCTATGACAAGATACACGTGCCTGCCCGTTACCTTGTACCTGATCGTCTGGGCAAGCTCTGTCAGGAAATCCACCTCGCCGCCGCCGCCGGCCAGATGGTCGGCGGCATCGATCCGCAACCCGTCAAAACGGTAGGTCTGAAGCCAGTAAAGGGCGTTTTGCAGGAAATATGATCGCACATCCACGCTGTCGAAATCGGGAGCAGGGCCCCAGGGTGTTTCGTTTTTCTGAAAAAAGTCGGGCGCATAAGTTTGAAGGAAGTTCCCCTCCGGCCCGAAATGATTGTAAACCACATCCAGCAAAACCATCATCCCCAGGCCATGGGCCGCGTCTATGAAGGCTTTGAGGTCGTCCGGCGATCCATAATCCCGCTGCGGCGCAAATTGCAGATCGCCATCGTAGCCCCAGCCGCGATCTCCCTGAAAACTCGCGAGCGGCATCACCTCAATGACGGTGATGCCGAGTTCAGCCAGTCGTTCCAGCTTCTTTTCGGCTGCCCGGAAAGTCCCTTCTTCCGTGAACGTGCCGATGTGAATCTCGTAGATCACAGCCTCGTGCCACGGCCTGCCGGTCCAGTTCTCATGCCGCCACGCAAAGTCGTGATCGATGATGGTTGACGGGCCGTCCAGGCCACCTTCCTGCCAATGTGAGGCCGGATCGGGGATTTCACGCCCGTCCGGCAGAACAAAGTGATAGGTGGCGCCGCCACTCACATCCGCTGCAACGGCTTCGTACCAGCCGTTCCCCTCAGACCGCATTTCGTATTCCGCGCCGTTTATAACGAGCCTCGGCGCATCAGAACCGGGCGCCCAGATGCGAAAGCGCGTATCTCCTGCAGCATCGAATTGCACGCCCCATTTGCGATATTTCATTGCGTTGAACATTCACGGAACCTCCAGCCAGCCTCGTTTGGTCCTAACTGGATCGCCGTCGGTAGGTTCCTGCCTCCGCACCGGGAATATGCCGATGAAAGGAACAAACGGGTTTGGCCGTCGTTCGCCGTTGAACAGCCAAAACGACGGCTCGGCGGGCATCAGCTTGCCGCCCGATCGCTGACCTGAAGACAGAAAGAGACGGTGACATGACACAGGAAACCGACCTTGCCGACTTTCTCCGCGTGGCAACGGACGACGAATTATTCCACAAGATGCGCGAACTCGAAGCGAAGAGCGAGAAGGAGGGGCTTGCGGAAGTGGAAGCACTGGTGGATTTGACAGCCACGGAGATCGAAAACCGGTTTCCTGGCCAGTCGCTCGCTCCCTATGTCCGCTGGAAACAGGACCGGCTCCTCTGATGCGCGGTAAAGTCGGCGTTTGCCTTATTGTCTGGCCTGCCGCCGCTCGATACGCATTCTCGCGAATGCGTCCGGCAATATGTCGGGAAACGAAAGTGACTCCTGCGGCTCTTTGCTGACGAGCCCTTCAAAAAGCGCCAGATATTGCGCCGCACTCTTTTCCCAGGAAAAGTTGGCACGCATGGCCTGGGCCTGGAGGCGCTTGAAGAGTTCCCTGTTGTTGAACGCAGCGATGGCGCGCTCCAGCGCCGCCCGCAGGTCGTCGATATTTGCCGGCTCGAACTGAAAGCCGGTAGCAACCCCCGCATCTATGGCGGCGTCGTTGGCGTCGATGATCGTCTCGGCCAAACCTCCGGTGCGGCTGACGATGGGTAAGGCGCCATATCGCAATGCGTAAAGCTGGGTCAGGCCGCATGGTTCGAAGCGCGAAGGCTGGATGATGAAATCCGACCCCGCATGGATCATGTGGGCCAGACGTTCGTCATAACCGATATGGGCACAGACCATTTCCGGATATCTTTTCGACAGGTCACGCAGGCCATCTTCCAGTTGCCCGTCTCCTTCTCCGTGAACGATCAGTCTGCCTTTCCGCGCGATGATGAGGGGAACAACATCGAGCAAAAGATCAACGCCCTTTTGCCAGGTGAGGCGGCTCACCACACCAAATACCGGGCCCTGTGTGTGGGCAAGGCCCAGAGCCTGAAGCAGCGCATATTTGTTCAGGCTCCGCCTTGCCACGGTCGCCGACATGAAATTCGCGAGAATGAAGGGATCGGTCGCGGGATTCCAGACATCCTGATCGACGCCGTTGACGATGCCGCGCACACTTTCGCTTCGCGTGCCGAACACGCCATGCATGCCCATGCCGGCTTCCGGTGTCAGGATTTCGCGCGCATAGGTTGGACTGACCGTGGTAACGGCCGATGCGGTCGTCAGGCCGCCCTTCAGAAAAGAGATGTCGCCGTAATATTCGAGGCATTCCACCGTGCAGAGCTCGTCCGGAAGCCCCAGAATCCTTGCGCGCGAAAAAGGATATTGACCCTGAAAGGAGAGGTTGTGAATGGTTAGGACGGTGGGCACCTCGCCCGGCGCCGCGTCGGCCAGATAGACACAGGTCAAGGCAGCGTGCCAGTCGTGAACGTGGACGATATCCGGCCTCCAACCCGGCATTAATCCAAGGGCAATGTCCGCCGCGGTCTTGGACAGGACGGCGAACCTGAGGTCGTTGTCGGGAAACGGGTGGTCCTTTTCGCCGTAGGGATGCCCATCCCGGTCAAAGAGGTCGGGCGCATCGAGCAGCAGCAAATTCTTCTGGTCGGCAACGAGCGAATATACCGTAACATCCTGTCCCAGCACGCTCGCGGAGAAGCAGGGTTGATGCCCGCGGATGAGGGGACGCAGTTTGCGATAGAGCGGCAGCAGCGTGCGCACCTCCGCACCGAGTTTGGCAAGCGCGTCCGGCAATGCTCCCGTCGTATCGGCCAGCCCGCCGGTTTTGATGAAAGGGAACATCTCGGCCGTGACGGCAAGAATCTGCATGAATGCCTCCGCATTTCGTCGATCTGTCATCGTGAGGAGACGCGGGGCTTTTATTGTTTGCAAAGCCTCTCGCCGCTTTAGTGGGTGTGCCGCGTCACGGGGGCAGGCGGCGGCGCTCAGATCAAGGACGGCCGATCCGCAATTCTGCCCTGGCACCGCGGAACGCTATCGATCCTGCTGATGTCCCTGATGGGTGGTGTTGATTTTTATGTTGGCCTGTCGTCCCGTGCGGGTGGAGGCGTTCTTCTCCTTCGCAGAAGAGGCTTCCTCCGCATTGAGGCGCTCATCGCCCGGGCCCTTGTCCGTGTGGTTGTCTTTCGGAATGGGGAGCGTTTTTCTGGTCATCTTGAACCTCGTTCGCATCTGGTGCAGATCGTTTCGATCGAACGAGTCGAACCCTGCTTCCGAGCGATTGTTCCCGTCCGTTTCGTCGCGGTCGCTAATTTTCCCCCGGTGTTTTCGAGGCTAGTCGCTGCGCAGGAATTCCTCTCTGCCCTGAAGCCAGTCCTGCGTGCTGACGAGGGTCAATTGTGCCGCGAAACGGCCCCTCAATACCGTCAGCGAGGCATCATGCGTTGCATCGCGTGCGCTGCAGACGGCGTCCTCAAGAAGGAAGATGCGATACCCCAGATCCACCGCCCCCAGCACGGTTGCGAGTACGCAGACATCCGTTTCCCCGCCGGAAATGACAAGCGTGCCGACCCCTTGGCCTACGAGTTTTCGGTGCAGGCGACCATCCGTCCAGGGGGAATAGGTGGTTTTCAGGAATTCTTCCGCAGGTGGAACGTAGCTCGCGAGCTCGCGGACGATATCGGTCATTTCGGGGCGAAGGTACTCGCCGGTCATCATCCACCATTTCTCATAATAACGCCCCCACCGCCCCGAGGCGGCGTCGGCATCCGGCGGTGGGATGAAGCGGGTGAAAATGGTCGTATGCGGCGAGTTCTCAACCACCCGCCCGACGTTCTCGATAATACGCGGCATCCAATCCACGTGCCATGGCGTCTCTTCCGCAAACATGCGCTGCATGTCGATGCAAAGATGACTCCACCGGGGAAAGAGGCCCTCTTCAGAATTCATAGGAATGTCCGAATGATTTGTGGGTCAGCTACCGTCAGCTAACAATCCGGTCCGCCGAAGGTTCCGCCCGCACGGCCGCCTTAGCCCGGCCGCATCGAAGACCCGACGGCCTACGCCCGGCGTTGGCCGGCGCGCCTCATTCTGAAATAAAGCGCCGACATTTCATGGAGCTTGCCGGGATCGACAATGCCGCGATTATACATTTTGAGGACGTAACGGGCGACGTCCTCCACGCAAAGGCTGGGATCGTGCTCTCCGGCCAGGACACAGTCATAAGCCGACTTGACCGTATTGATATCGTCGTTCAGGAAGATACCCGAACTCTGATAGGCGCGATAGGCGGACAATTTCACCTCCTTGGCGGCTGCGTTTGCGAGGCCGAAAAAGGGATCACCTGTCTATCTTATACGGAAAAGAGTGGAGGTAAATGGTCGTGACCGTACCGAAGGCGCCGATCTGCCTATAATGCGAGATTATGTCTTCCGGCCACTTCGGGTATCTGCGCATGAAAGCGCGCGAATACCCGCGCACTTTCCTCCTCTGCCAGCCCGTAATATTCCTGCGCATATGTTTCCAGCGCTTGCCGGTCCCTTATGGTGATTTTCGCTCTCTCGGCGCGGATCAGGCGCTCGCTTTCGAGGACGTGCAGCGCGTCCGTCACGCTCGGGCGCCTCACCGCCAGCATCATTGACAGGAAATCGTGGGTCAACTGTAGCTGGTCGCCACGCACGCGGTCGTGACACATCAGGAGCCAACGCGCCAGGCGCTGGCTGACCGTGCCTGTGGCGTTGGCGGCGGCCGTGCATTCCACCTGCGTCCTCGCGACGTGCGAGGCGCAGATCACGATGTCCGAGAATATTTGATGTTTCGCCATCAGGCTGCGGAAAACCTCCAAGTCCATAGCCACCGCCTTGCCCGGCGCCTGAACGACGATCTCGGTTAAGTTCTGCTCCGCGCCGGCGAGTGCACCGCTGGGTATGAAACCTTCATGTCCGACGATGCCGCTCTCGGTTTTCCGTCCTGACCTGGAAACTACAACGATGGATGCTATGCCCGAGGCGAGAAAAAGCACGCGATCGATGCGCTGACCGGCTGAGAAAAGTTTGTCGCCAAGCGAAAGTGTCAACGATGTCGACGCCTTCAGCACCTCGCTCCGCATTTCCGCATCAAGAAGGGAAAGGAGGAAACCCGTTTCTTCTCGCCCGTTGCTCCGCTCCAGCATAACGCTTTGCCTCGCTAGTGTCTTATGCCCCCTCCCTGCGCCATCAAGGCGGAGACAATGTTGTCTATGTCCTCTGAACGTGCGGAGAGCACAAAAGGTCCCGGTTCGCTCTCGAAGACCGGTCGGGGCACGAAAAACAGGTAGGGAACGGCCTTCTCTTCAAGCTGATCGGTCAGACGAAGCATGATCTCCGCCTCGTAGCGGACATCGATGATAGCGGCGGAAAACAGCAGCGTATCGTCATTTTCCATAACGTCGGCCGGGTAGGGACCTATCAGACCGACCTGCGCTCGGGACCAGGCTTTTGCTATTTCCGGTGTGACTGTGTCGGCCGCGCCGATGACCATTATAGGGAGACGCTTGATAGTCTGCATGCCTTGCTCCTCGCACGCCACCGGCAATGCGTATCTCTATTCAATACTATAATGTCTAACTAACCGTAGCCGGTTCATTCGATTTCATCAAATATATGCGAGACGGCACTACTGTATAGTTCTGAACATGCACCGACGATGAACGCGGCACGTCCGGATGCGCTTTTTTCAAGTCTTTTCAGCCAGAGCGGAACAATTGCGGGTACCCGGGGTTCGGGGCGTCGTTCACTCAAGGAGACGTATTCGGGGCGTCGTTCACTCAAGGAGACGTAAATGGCTAGTCAAAAAACGCTCGATGATCTGTTTCTGGATGGCCTGAAGGACATCTATTATGCGGAAAAACAGATACTCAAGGCCTTGCCGAAAATGGCGCGCGCCGCGCAGCTCGAAGAGGCGAAACAGGGTTTCCTGCAGCACCGGGATGAGACGCAAGGCCAGATCGAGCGTCTGGAGCGCGTGTTCGAAATCATCGGCAAGAATGCGCGCGGCAAGACCTGCGAGGCCATTCAGGGCATTATTGCGGAAGCCGAGGAAATCATCGAATCCTTCAAGGATTCGCCGGCGCTCGATGCGGGCCTGATTGCCTCCGCGCAGGCCGTCGAACATTACGAGATTGCCCGTTATGGCACTCTGGTGGCGTGGGCGGGCCAGCTGGGCATCGATGAAGGCGTTCCGCTGCTTCAGGCAAACCTCGACGAAGAAGGCGCAACCGACAAAAAACTGACGAAACTCGCCGCGACGGTAGCCAACCCGAAAAGCCAGAAAGCCGCCTGACGGAAATAGCGCTGGGTCCGTCTTCCGCATTGTAGGATGCGGAAGTCGACCCGTAAGTGACGGCGCGATGGTCCACGACCGCGTGGCAAATGCCACGGCGATGGAGAAAAAGATGACGACAATTCCGCTGCTCGGCGCATATCCGCTTGAAATTTTTCTGGGCGGCCGCTGCTTCAACGTTTCTGGCGTGGATGAGGCGGTTCGTTTGCTGGAGGAGGAATGGCCTGAAAAGGCAGGCGTCCATTACGCTCGGGCTTTGAGGAGTTGCCGCCTGGCCATGTTGAGAAACGGCTCTTCGGCGGTTGCGAGAGAGCATTTGATTGCAGCATGCCTGGAGGCCGGTATTCCGCTTGGCCCATCGTCAGGTATCGAAAATACTCAGCTGCCACTCTTTCCGGGGGCGAAAGCTGGCGGCAAAGGGAGTTTGGCGGCCGCGCCCCGCCGCTAAGACCCGGAACAGAAAGCACGAGGACAAGATGGCCGAGCCACGCGACCGCATAAAACCGGAAGAGGACCTCAATCGCCCTGTCAGCGAGGAGTTCGACTCCAAATATTCCCCCGTCGGCGTCGATGACGGTGCCTTTCGCGGACGGAAGCGAACATGGAAGAGGATGATGATCTATGCTTTGGTTATCTTCGCACTGGCTATCGTGATTGCATTATCTTTCCTTGTCGGTACGCATCCTGGCCGCGTATCCTGACAAGAATCCCGCGAGGAGAGGCAGATGAGCGAACGGACAGACGAAAAATCGATCTATTGGACGATTGTCGGCGCCGACACCAATACCAATGAGGGGCTGGCGCGATTGCTTGGCGTCATCCTGGTCTTCATCCTTATCGGCGGCTTTCTCGTCTGGCTGCTGCCCGGCTGAACCGGCGCCTGGCGGATAGATGGAGCGATGCCGTCCGGCATCTGTTTCGGACGGCATCCATACCGTATCCCTTAAAATTTTCCAGTGATCAGGTCCCGGCCTTCAATCGAGACCGGCGTGTTTATTTCCCCGCGCCTGCGTTTCAAGGGAATGTCCACCTGGTAAGGCGCGGCGACTGTCAGCCGGAACGCTTCACCGTTTCGGCGCGATACCGCCCGGTCGGTCGCCATGACGTCCGTCGTCGAGTGACGCAGTGGCATGGCTTCGTCCACAAGGATGAAGTCCATGTGCCGCGCCTTCGCCGATGTTACCGCGAGATAACGGCTTGGATAAACAGCCTCCATGACACTGCCGACCAGAACGGCCCAGCCATTTTCATGTGCCATGATCTCACATTCGATCTTCTTCTTCATTGCCATCAATCCTCCCTTTCGGCAGTGCCTAACCACGCTTGAAGAAGCTTGTTCCCCGCGGCTGGAAATGATTGCTGCCAGCAGACCGCTTATTCTGCCGCCGCCAGAAATTTCCTTATCTTGCGTAGATCGGCGACGAAGGCCTGCCGCTGTAGTCGCGCCTCGTCGCGGTCGCGAAGGCGCAGCAGGTAGGAAGGGTGAATGGTCACGAGAAGGCGTGTTCCGCCAGGGGTGGTGGAGAGATGCCCCCGCTGCGCGGTCACTCCGCTGGTACGGCCGGTGAGCGAATAAAAAGCCGTCGCGCCCATGGCGACGATCAGCTCTGGTTTGAGTAACCGCAGTTCCGCTCCCAGCCACCACGCGCAGCGCTGCACTTCCCCGCTGTTGGGGCGCGCATGGAGCCGCCGTTGCCTCTTTGTTCAAACTTGAAATGCTTGACGGCATTGGTGACATAACATTGCGAGCGATCGACGTCTGCTTCCTGCAGGCACGCGTCGAGCAGCCGGCCGGCGGGGCCGACAAATGGATGGCCCTTCAGGTCTTCGTCATTGCCGGGCTGTTCGCCGACAAGCACGACGCTCGCATCGTTTCTGCCCTCGCCAAAAACCAGCTGGGTGGCATTCCTGTAAAGATCGCAACGTTCGCAGCCTTCGGCCTGCCTGTGCAATGCAGCGAGTGAAGGCGCATCGGCATGATCGGGCTGAAAGGCCGGTGGGGGCGGTTCTTGCGGGCTGCGGTCGCCACGGGTCTATTCTCCCGGCGGCGGCTCTGCCGCATAGTGGCGTGTCCCGCGCCGGCATAGATAAACCTCCCGTTCCGGATGTCGCTCTATGATGAAGCCGGCGCTGCGAAGCATTGCCTCCACCGCGGCCCTGTTGGGTATGAACCAGTTCGTCGGATCGGCCGCATACCGTTCCTCTACGAAAAACAGTTTGGGATAAGCGGGATCCTCGGACATGGCCCATTCGGAAAACGGGTAATCTTCTTCGAGGTCGGGTATTCTCCCGTCACCCCGCTGGAGCGACTGGAAGAGCATCATGTCGGCTGCGACATGTTCGTGGATGAGATCGAGCGCCAGCAGCGGATGCCGCAGATGGTAAAATACGCCCATGAAGATCACGAGGTCGAAACGCTCTTCAAGCTTGGCCACGTCATAAACCGACAATTGCCGGAACTCTATGTCGAGTCCAGCCATGATATTGCCGATGCTGGCCTCGTGGTGCCCCTGCCGTCCGAGCTGGATGGTCATCCATTTCCTGGCGAGCCCCTCGGCTGCGCCATGAACATCTTCGAACGCAGCGGGATTGAGGCAGGGCAGACGGTCGCCATCATCGGTATCGGCTTCATCGGCGCGTTGTTGACGCAGCTTGCCGCCCGCCGCGGGGCACGGGTCATTGCCATATCGCGGCGGCCTTTTTCGCTGGAAGTAGCGCACCGGATGGGCGCGACTGAGCTTGTCGAGATGGATGATCACTGGCGCATCATTGAATGTGTCAGGCAGTTGACTGACGGGCGCTTCTGCGATCGTGTCATCGAAGCGGTGGGCAAACAGTGGCCGCTTGATCTCGCAGGCGAACTGACGGCCGAACGCGGACGGTTGATCATCGCCGGTTATCACCAGGACGGGCCGCGCCAGATCAATATGCAATTGTGGAACTGGCGCGGGCTTGATGTCATCAATGCGCATGAAAGAGATCCGGCCATCTATATCAGCGGAATGAGGAAGGCCGTGGCAGCGGTTGCCACGGGCGAGCTCGATCCGTCGACATTATATACTCACCGGTATACTCTGAATGATCTGGACCGGGCGCTGAACGATACCAGGGATCGTCCCGAGAGTTTTCTCAAAGCGCTGATAACTTACCCATAAGCGAACCGTAAGGTCGCCTGCATTGATGGGATTCTGGTTTTGCCCGGTTCGATCGCAAGGCCGCGATGGTGCCCAAGGGTACGGAAACGTACATGGCATTTCCTTGCAATTTCAAGCTGCTAAGTTGCCGCGCGTTTGGTGTCGTCGAGCGAGGGGGAAGCGGGTAACGGTTATGCCTGGATCGAGTATTTTTGCGCGCAACCGATTGCTGAGAGCGTTGGGTGAAGAGGGGTTTTTGCGGCTGGTTGCCCGGATGGAGATGATCAATCTGCCCGTGGGCTATCAACTGGTCGGCGCCAACACGCCCATCTCGCGAGTGTGTTTCATTGAGAGCGGTATTGCTTCGTCCGTGGCCCGGACGGAAGGCGGCAAAAGCATGGAGAACATGCTTGTCGGCCGTGAGGGCATGACCGGATGGCCTGTTCTGCTGGGCGCGCGGACAACGCCCGACGAGACGACGATGGGCGTCGCGGGCGAGGGATTCGTCATCGCTGCAGCCGATCTCAGGCGCGAGATGGAACGGGACGCACGCCTTCGCGATCTGTTGCTGGGATATATCAATATCTGTCTGCTTCAGGTGGGTCAGCTTGTCCTCGCAAACGGACAATATGCCCTGCGTGAAAGGCTGTCCCGCTGGCTGCTGATGTGCCACGACCGGCTCGACACCGATGACCTGCCCATTACGCATGAGTTCATGTCGAGTGTATTGGGGGTGCGACGGCCGGGAATCACCAATGAGCTGCATATCCTAGAGGGCATGCGGGCCATTCGGGCAACACGCGGCAATGTGCGAATCATTGATCGCAAGGTGCTCGAGGAGACAGCGGGGGTGACCTATGGTGTCCCCGAAAAGGAATATGAAAGCCTAATGGCGCAATGGCGCGCAGAGATTCCCATCCCCTCAGGGCTTCCTGTCGAGGGCATCGGCGAAGGGAACCACTTTTAAGAGCTCGCGGGCCGAATTGCGGATCACGACGCATCCTTCCGAGATGTCGCGTCCCTGAAGGATCGCCTCGCTCATCAGTTCGCGGGCGTCCTTGTGGGCTTCCTCTATGGCCTGATCGAGCGAGGCGAAATCACTTCCCTCGTCATCATCGAGAATATGCTGGCCACTGACGATGCTGAAGAAAAACCTTGGCATTGAAGTGTCCCCAGAACCTGACGGCTTCCGGCGGGTTTCCGCCCGCCGCTAACCGAATTCCCGCAAAATCTGCGCCTGCTTTTCCAGCCGCCCGGCAAGCTCGGAAATGCTCATGTTCGTCGCACAGAGATGGATTGCGCATTCAAGGAACTGCAGCGACGACCGCCTCAGGAAGTCCTGCTGCTGCTCATACACGATCCGGGAGATGCGATCGGGCTCATGGGGTTTGTCCGTCATCATCGTGCTCCACCAGTTTGTGTCAAAACCGCCTAACTTCGACCCGGCGGAATGGTTTCGAAAAATTCGCCCCGGTCGCCGGGCCGGGAACATTGCCCGGGCTTAGTGGTTCGGGATCAGCGAAACGACTGAGGAGGCAAAAATGGGTAATAATTCGCCAAGCGACGGTGCGCCTGGCACCACCGACCAATCGCCGCGCTGGGAGGGGCCGGAAGAAAACAGGCCGCGCGGCTACCTGAAGCCCAAGGACGATCCAGAACGTGACAGGGACGCCGTGGGCGAAAATCTGCGCGATCCAAGGAAAAAAAGCGTCTCCGACGCGATGAAAACCAAGGACGACCAATAGGACAGGAGGAAACGATGTCGACCTCGACAAAGACACCGGCAAGCATCCGCCAGGGCGGCCCCGGCGCGTCCCATGAAAACGCCAAAGCACCGCTGGACATCAAGAAGCCGCCGGCAGACAGCGACAGGCGCTCCCAAAGCAAGGTCTCCGGCGGTGGCGGCGAGCGCGACAGCCATCACACGCATGATCCGAAGCGAAAATGACGCCGGGTCGGAAAGAAAAAGAAGTGGTCGCAGAAGGTAACCAGCGAAAGCGATGCGGTTGATCTCGAGAAGGATGTTTTCACGAAAAAGGATCCCACCGGCATTGCCCGGTCGCTGAAAGCCTCGGCGGAACACTCGACACGGCGCAAGGCCAACCCGTTCCGCTCTGCAATGTCGATGCTGGTTTTCTATATCAATCGGGCAGGTGGCAAACTTCCGAAGGAGCGTAAGGAGGTTCTGGAGGAGGCAAAGGACAAGCTGAGGAAGGAATTCGGCAAGTCGGGATAGGGCGGTTTTTCCGGGAATTCATCAGTCGGTGCTGCCGCCGAATTGCCACGAAAACACCCAGATTCATTCAGCCACAGTTCACCCGGCGAGGCGCTAAATCGCTCTATCCCATAAGGAGGGAGATGCGATGCGTAAGATGATTTTAACCGCTGGAGTAATTCTCGGCGCCCTGTTGGGCACTGGCGCGAACGCCATGCCCGTCGGTCAACCATCCGCACCTTCGGCATCCCACATTCAGAATGTGGACTATGCCTGCGGCCGCGGCTTTCATCTGACACCCCGCGGCTATTGCCGCCCGAACGGACCGCGCTACGAGCGTGGCTGGGACCGGCGCGATCGCTGGGAGGGTCGCCGCGAATGGCGCGAACGTCAGGCACGGCGCGAATGGCGCGAGTGGCGTGACCGGCGGGAGTATCGTGACTGGCGAGACCGTCGCGATTATTACCGCTACTGAGCAGACGAGGCCCTCCATCCGGAGGGCCTTTTTGCTTTTCCTTCTTTGCGAAATGGCCCCGGGGTTTCTGACCGGGGATATCCGCCCGGACAATTCGGGGAAATCCAGGCAACCTCCGGCGTCCTTCAGGGTTTGCCTTAATCGTCACTGACAAGGAGGACCATCATGGAGATTACCAGACGCACGATTCTCGCCGCCGGCGCGGCAACCGCTGCCGCAGCCATCTTTCCCCGTCCGCACGTGGCGCGGGCGGCGCTTCCCCTCAGCCGGCCGGCACTTCCGTTCGCCGAGGCGGATCTGGCGCCGGTGATTTCGGCAAAGACGGTGGGGCTGCATTATGGCAAGCATCACAAGGCCTATTACGACAAGCTCAATACGCTGGCCGCCGGCACCCGTTATGCCGATATGGAGCTCGATCGCATCGTCGTCGAATCCGCCCGGTCGAAGGAGGCTGCGGACGTCAAGATCTTCAACAATGCGGCCCAGGCCTGGAACCACGTTGCCTATTGGGATCAGTTCGTTCCGGGCGGCCCCAACCGGCCGCAGGGCGATCTCGCCGCCTCAATCGACAAGGCCTTTGGTGGTTACGACGGCTTCGTCAAACGCGCCGTCGATGTCTCGGACACCGTGTTCGGCACCGGCTGGGTGTGGCTGACGCGTGACGACAGCGGGCTTGCGCTGATCGGCTATGAGGATGGCAACAACCCTGTCGCCGTCGGACGGCCGGCTTATCTCGGCATCGATATCTGGGAACATGCCTATTACGTCGATTATGAAAACCGCAAGGCCGAACACATCCGCGCCGTGCTCGACAAGCTGGTCAACTGGCGGGTCGTGGAGGAGCGCATGAAAGCCTAGCCGCGTTTCGCCGCCGGGCCATGTTTCCCGGCGGCTTGCCCTCAGGTGCATTTGAGCTACTATGCCGCCATGGCGGGGAGGCCATGTTACAGGAGGGTTCATGAATTACCGGTTTTCGAAACGGCGCATGGTGTTGAAACTTGCCGCGGCGGCAGTTTCTTTCGGCATGTTGGGAATGACGGCGAGCGCGCAGGGCTTTCCGGATCGGACGATAACGCTGGTGGTTCCCTTTGCGGCCGGCGGCTCCACCGATGTGGTCGCCCGCGTCATCGCTCAGAAGATGGGCGACGAACTCGGCCAGCAGATCGTTGTTGAAAATGTCGCCGGCGCAGGCGGCAATCTCGGCGCCGACCGCGTTGCCCGCGCGGAACCGGACGGCTATACGATCCTGATGGGCACGGTGGCGACCCACGCTCTTAACCCGCTCATCCTCAAGACCAAAGCCCTATGATCCCGAAAAGGACTTTGCTCCGGTTTCATTGCTGGTGGTGGTGCCGAACGTGCTGGTCGTTAACCCGAAGCTCAACGTTAACAGCGTCGAGGAACTGATCGCTCTGCTGAAAGCAGAGCCGGACAAACACGCCTATGCGTCATCCGGTAACGGAACACCGCTTCATCTTTCCGGCGAGCTGTTCAAGAGCATGGCTGGCGTCAGCATGCAGCACGTGCCCTACAAGGGTTCCGGCCCGGCGCTCAACGATCTTCTCGGCAACCAGATTTCCATCATGTTCGATAATCTGCCGTCTTCGTCGGGCCACATGAAATCCGGCACCTTGCGGGCACTTGGCGTCACCACCAGCGAGCGCGCTTCATCCTTCCCGGATTTGCCGACGATCGCCGAAACCGTACCGGGTTATGAGACCTATACCTGGAACGCGCTCTTTGCACCGGCCGGAACGCCGGCCGAGGTGGTCGACAAGCTGAATGCCGCCGCCAAGAAAGCGCTTGCCGATCCGGCCGTCGCCGCCCGCATGGCGGATTTCAGCGCCAAAATCGTCGCCTCCACGCCAGAGGAGCTGAAAACCCATGTCTCGGCTGAAATCGCCAAGTGGGAACCCGTCGTCAAGGCGGCAAATGTCCAGATGGATTGATCGGGCTCGATAGACCGATCTTCCGATTTCCGCTGCGTCCCCAGAGGGGCGCGGCGGGGCTTGTGGCATCATAAGGCCATGGCCGGGCCGCATCGGCCACGGATATAGTCGCCAAGCGCCAATGTGGGGTTTTCGCATCACTTGCCACAAGGTTGCAAAAACCGGCTTGGCAAGTCTGCCAGGTTCAGCTAGAAATTTCTTTACCGCGTCAGATCGAACCAAGGGAGGCGTTGCATGACACCAGCATTCATCGAAACCCTCCCGCAGGGAATGACCAGACACTAGGTCATATCCATTCGCGGCCCGCCTTTTGCGAGCCCGACATGCGGTTTTGTTTTCCTTCACAGTCCGATTGATCTGACGGGATCATTTTGTCTCCCGCCCGGGCTGTGCCTTCCAACTTCCATTTCAAGGACCGGTCGCCGAGCAGAATGGCGCCGTGCTGGTAAAAATGTCTCGCAAGAAGCTCGATTTCCGCGCCGATGCCTATCGCCATGTGCTCGGCTTTGTCTTTCACCACTGGAGCCACCGGCCGGCGCTGGTGGGTTTCATCATCGTTCTGGTCATCGCCAGCACATTGGCCGAAGTCATGGTGCCGGTCTTCTCCGGGCGGATCGTCGATGCCATCGCCGGCGGCGATGCGGCAGATCAGGCGCTGCGCGCCTTCGTCGTCGTGGTGGCGCTGGGGCTGACCAGCGTCGCGCTGCGCTGGTTCATCTTCAACGGCATCATCCGGCTGACGTTGAAAACCATGGCGGATGTTACCAATAACGGTTTCCACAAGGTGCAGCGTTTCTCCACGGACTGGCACGCGAACAGCTTTGCCGGCTCCACGGTGCGCAAGATCACGCGTGGCATGTGGGCGCTCGATTCGCTCAATGACCTCCTGCTCATCGCGCTTCTCCCATCGCTCGTCATGCTGGTGGGCGCCACCATCGTTCTCGGCAGTTACTGGCCCGTCATGGGCCTCATCGTCGGTCTCGGCTCGCTGATCTATGTCGGTGTGACGGTGGGGCTTTCCATGGGATATGTTTCTCCGGCCGCACGGCTTGCCAATGCCTGGGATACGAGGCTTGGCGGCGCGCTGGCGGATGCCATCAGCTGCAATTCGGTCGTGAAGGCCTTTGGCGCGGAAACGCGTGAAGAAACGCGGCTCGGCCAGGTGCTGGTGAAGTGGGATAACCGCACGCGCAGGACATGGAAACGCGGCACGATAAATGGCACGATCCAGAGCTTCATGATGGTTTCCATGCAGGCAGGCATTCTCGGCACTGGCCTCATCATGTGGCGACAGGGGCTGGCGACGCCGGGCGACATAACCTTCGTGCTGGCCATGTTCTTCGTGCTGCAGGGATATCTGCGGGACGTGGGGCAGGATATCCGCAACCTGCAGCGCGCCGTCAACGATATGGAAGAGCTGGTGCTGCTTTCCAAGATGCCGCTTGGCGTCGAGGACCGGCCGGATGCGAAACCGATTCATATTGGAAAAGGCGAGATCGATTTCGATCACGTCACCTTCCAATATGGCGCGCACGCCACGCCGCTTTATGATGACTTCTCAGTCACCATAAAACCCGGTGAGCGTGTGGGACTGGTGGGCCACTCCGGCTCTGGCAAGACGACTTTCGTCAAGCTCATCCAGCGCCTCTACGATATCAGGTCCGGTGCAATCCGCATCGATGGGCAGAACATTGCCGATGTCACCCAGGCGAGCCTGCGAGGGCAGATTGCCATCGTGCAGCAGGAGCCGATCCTGTTTCACCGCACACTGGCGGAAAACATCGCCTATGGTCGGCCGGTCGCGTCGCGGCGCGAAATCGAGCAGGCGGCGAAACAGGCCAGCGCCCATGACTTCATCATGTCCCTGCCCAAGGGCTATGAGACCATGGTGGGCGAACGTGGCGTCAAGCTGTCGGGCGGGGAGCGCCAGCGGGTCGCGATCGCCCGCGCCTTCCTGGCGGATGCCCCGGTGCTGATCCTTGATGAGGCAACCTCAAGCCTCGACAGCGAAAGCGAGGTGCAGATCCAGCGGGCTATGGAACGCCTGATGGAAGGGCGCACCACGCTGGTCATCGCCCACCGGCTTTCGACCGTCAGGGCTCTGGACCGTCTGCTCGTATTCGACAAGGGCAAGATCGTTGAAGAGGGCGACCATCAGGCGCTGATCCGGCTCAATGACGGCATTTATCGCCGGTTGTTCGAGCGGCAGGCTCTGGAACTTACCAAGGGCTTGGTCGCATGACAAAAGCAACGCCGGAGCAAGTGATGCTTCGGCGTTGCCGTGCCGCATCGTCGATCCGCGCACGACTTTTCCGCTACGGACGCGTATCTCCGAGCAAAAACTGACAGAGCCTGGAAACCACCAGCCTCTCCCGGCGTTTGGGTGTTTGAGTTAAGCCTGAAGGGAGAACAGCCATGGCCGACGATGCCACCGTCACCATTCGCGCCATTTTCGAAACACGCGAGGCAGCCGATATCGCCGTCGAGCATCTGGTCCAGCAGCACGGGATCTCCCGTCCGGATATCTTCATCCAGTCCACATCAGAGCAGAATACGACCGGCACCCAATCTTCACGTGGTGACCTGCCTCGCAGCGATGCGCCGCATGAGGGCGAGATCGAGGTGTCCGCCGATATTGCATCCAGCCGGATTGCAGCTGTCCAGCGCAGCTTCGGTGACGCCGGTGCGATCCGCGTTTCACACCGGTGATGTCAAAACCGGGAGGCCAATTCCGTACCTGCCGCCCGCGCCGCTCACCGCAACGAGGAGCCCGCAATGAGCAACTTCGAACTCTATTATTGGCCGGTCCCGTTCCGAGGCCAGTTCATTCGCGGACTTTTAGCGCATGGCGGGTGTACCTGGGACGAACACGATGCCGGTGCAATCGAGGAGATCATGGGCCGTGATGCCGGCAAGCAGCCTATAGCGTTCATGGGACCGCCGGTGCTGATCGATCGAGAGCGCAATTTCGCACTCTCGCAGATGCCCGCAATCGCCCTCTATCTCGGCGAGCGGTTGCAGCTTCTGCCGCCGGGCGCCGAGGGCCGCGCGCTTACTGCCAAGATCGTAAACGATGCCAACGATGTGATCGATGAACTGACGCTCGACGGTGGGCGCGAGATGTGGACCCCTGAAAAATGGGAGGCGTTCGTTCCCCGGTTGCAGGAGTGGATCCGCATTTTCGAGGACACGGGGGCGAGACACGGTCTGACCGGCGATTCGGGGTTCATGCTGGGAACGGAGACACCCGGCGTTGCAGATGTCGTCACGGCAATTCTCTGGACGACAGTTGCAGACCGCTTTCCAGTCATCAGGCGCATAATTGAGGACGCGTCGCCCGTCATCTGGGCCTATTCCAGCCGAATGAAAAAGACGGCCCCGCTGGCCGCCCTGAGCCGCCGCGCCTTTGACGACTATGGCGACGCTTATTGCGGAGGGCAGATTGAAAAATCGCTGCGGAGGGCCGCAGCATAGGCGCCACGTTCCGGCAACGGATCAATGGAGGCTGCAGATACGGTGTGACTGTTCCAGTCCGGCAGGTCTGGCAGATTTCGTGGCAGGTCCTCACGCCACACGTGGGTTTGGGTCCTGATTTTAATGCCGCCGCTTTCCGCCAAAACTGTTTCCGTCGCTTCGAGCGTCGATCCATCGCGCAGTGACATGACGACAGTCATCTGCACATTTTTGCTTGCGTTTCTGGCGGCCGCCAGTTGCTCGTCGCCAAGCTGTTTGGCCTTATCACCGAAGCTTGAGATCACTCCTTCAACCGCAGAAGCCTGTGATTGCTGGAGCGCAACGCGGTCGTAGGTTTTTTGGAGGCTGAAGGTGGCGGTTTGTCCGGAGATATCTGCGGTCTCGAGCGTCCATTCGATGGCGACGGGAATGGGCGTTCCCCGTGCATATTCCACCACCGACGCCGTACCTGACTGGCCGATCTCGTATGTGGAACTTTCCTGCTCCTGTACTGTGGAAAGAAGCTCTGCCTCCGGTGCGAGATTATGAATAACCAGGATTGGATTGCTTTTGATGCCCTCGACAATATCGCGCAAACCCGCTGGCTGGTTCGCAACGCTGCCATCCGGTCCGACAACCGAGGTGTTGCGCAGGGTGTCGAGGATCACATCCAATCCGACGAGTTTGCCAGGAAAGCCGTTAAGTCCCGCTTCATATTCCACCTGCCGGACGCCATAGGCCGACAGAGTGTTCCGATAGAGAGCGTTCATTGCGTAAGTGTCTGCAGCGCCCTCGGCGTCCTGTGGCAAATCTGCGCTGAGGGACCAGCTCACGCGCATACCCTCCGCATCCCGCGACAGGACCGTCATGCGCTGCCGAAAATCTCCGCGCATGATCGCCGCCGGCCTGTCGAACCACAACGACATGTCGGTGGAGGTGGTTTTATGGGAACGGTAGAGATATTCCGCCCCCGTTTCCGGGGCGTAGCCGGGAACGACCACGCTGTCGGCGGCAAGAGCTTGAACCTCGCTCAACAGGCATGGCGAAAGGAGCAAAACGAGGGCCTTCCGAAGGCCTTTCATTTTAGAATCCCTTTTGTACCTGCGATGGCAAGCGGATGGTATCCGTCTCGGATTTCGGGTTTGCGGCAAACTCTACCGGCGTCAGACCAGAGCCAAAATACGGGCTGGTCCGCCTGTTCCGCCTCGGTGGGCAGGCGCGCCGACGACGATGGTCGCCCCCTTGGCCGGCA
Organism: Agrobacterium sp. SORGH_AS_0440; assembly: GCF_031453135.1. NCBI lineage: Bacteria > Pseudomonadati > Pseudomonadota > Alphaproteobacteria > Hyphomicrobiales > Rhizobiaceae > Agrobacterium > Agrobacterium sp. SORGH_AS_0440. The sequence goes on from NZ_JAVIYR010000001.1 coordinate 1,971,373, forward strand.
GTGCTTCCAGATTGTTCAGTCCCTCGATCCCGTAGCGCCCAGCGGGTAGCCAGGAATTATGGACAGCGAAGTCTGCAGAATTGCCCGGATCCAGCGAGAGTGTGTCGACGCCGATGGCGACTGTATCCAGCTTGAGCAGGAGGTCGGTGGCCGATTTGCCGAAGCCGGGGAAGGCAAATTTTCCGGCATCGTCATTACGGAAGGCCGGGCTTTTCACCTTCGTTGCCCAGCCGGAGCGCAAAGCCACGATTGCGCCTGCCGGAATGTCGCCATTTTCCAATATCCAGCGTTCGATGTCGCCTGCCTCGACCGTGGAATTTGCGTCCTCCCTGGCGCGGTCCGTAATGTCGATGATGACCAGAGGGGCGACGAGCTTTTGCGGCTCGAGTTGATCGACGCTGGCGCCGTCTGCGCTAAAGTGGAAAGGCGCATCGATATGCGTTCCGGTGTGTTCGAAGATGGTCAGCTTATGGAGTTGATAGCCACTTTTGGCGATATCTGCTGCCCACTCCATCTCAATGCCGGGTTTTCCGTCGAACGTCGGAAACGTGGAATCGTAGGTATGGGTGAGATCGACGACCTGTCTGGGCGATTGCGCCAGAACCGGGGCCGCGAGGCTTCCCGCCGCCATCGCCGTTACACCCGCCACGGCACCCTTGAACAGCAGACGCCGTGACAGCATGTTCTGTTTGACGTTCTCAATCACGCAGCTATTGCACATGCATTATTCCCTCCAATGAGAAATTCCCCGGTTGCAAGCGTAACGCAAACACGCAGGGGCGCAAGGCGGGAGCGTGGCCGATTTTTCACCCGTATTCACATCGCGGTTTCGCCAAGTCGGCGTCCATAGGCGGCGATTGCCTTGCCCACTGGCAGGCGGGTGTTCTGATACCGCGCAAGGGCGGCAGGAAGGTCGTCCGTTTGCCGCAGGGCGTCACGCAGCGCCATTGCATCGCCAGCCGCCTTTGAAACACCCATTGCCGTGTGAGGACGAACGACAAAGGCGGCATCTCCGACCAGGGCGATACGCTGGGAGACCATGTGTTCCGCCTCGTAATCAAAAATCCCCTGGATGGATGGCGTCTCTTCTACGTCCACGGCAAGCGCCATTTGCGGCGGCAGAAGGGAAAAGGCCTCTTCGCTCAGTTGCGCCCTCCGGCTGCCGGAGAGCTCGCCGCGGGGGAGGGAATGCTCAAAATGCCTGCCGTCCCGGCCCGTGAAGGTTCGGGCAAGATCTTCTGCAGGCGTTGGACGATACCAGACCCAGTTATAGCGACGCTGTCCCTGCCGGGTCTCGCCGCGCGATCCCGGCACGAGATAGCCCAGAACATGAATTCCGGACGTGATGTAGAAGGCGAAACGGTCCAGCAGCAGGGCGGCGTCGGCCGGCAGTCTTGTTTCGGGGATCAGCCCGCGCCAGGCGACGTAGCCCGCATAGGTGTTTTCCGAATGGCGGTTGACGGCGCTGCGGATGGCCGAACCCAAACCATCCGCGCCGATAACGAGGTCAGCACGTTCCTCCATGCCATCGGCAAAGGAGAGCGTCACTCCCTGCGGGTCTTCGCGAACAGCGTTGACGTGATGGCCGAGACGATAGGTATCGGAGAGGAGGCGTGAGGATACGCTCTCAAAGAGGTAGTCCCATGAGACCTGCGTCTGCGGTGTTGGCTGGCGCTGGGCAATGCGCCCGCCGGCATCGAGGTAGATGCGCTCCTTCGCAACCACACCGATCTGGGCAACGTCTTCGCAGCCGATTTCCCTCAGAACGTCGAACAGGTCCTGTTGAGGTACCAGTCCCGCGCCGCGCCCGGCAAGCCCGGATGACGAGCGTTCGTAGACCTTTACATCGTGTCCGTCCTGCTGAAGCAGTATCGCGGTGAAAAGCCCGGCAAGTGAGCCGCCAGCGATGCGGATTTTCAGTGGTTTCATGGCCGTACCTGCCTTTCGATATCGATCTGGCAATTGTTCGTTCTGTTTACGGGAGAAGGCCGGCGGATCGGATATGCCGGCCCTACGGAAGGAGAGGATGTTCAGCCTGGCATGATTGCCGGCTGGTTTGCGGGAAACCTGGCGACATCCTCGATGCTGACATTCAGGTGCTGGGCAACGAGCGCCGGCGGGGTATGCGTGAGCCAGGAAGAGAGGCTGACTTCCCGATACTCTGCCGTCTTGAAGACCGCGACGAACTGCAGGTCGGTCTTGCCGGTATTCTCGATGATGTGGCCCTGGCTCCGTTTCACGTAGCCAATGTCGCCGGCGCGGAAATCGGCGGTCTGGCTGCGCGGACCGGCGTCGAACACGGTCATCCGGCCTTCACCCTTGATCCAGTATTGCCATTCGTCCGCGTTGGGGTGCCAATGCATTTCGCGCACCCCGCCGGGCCTGATCGTTTCGATGGCGGCGGCGATGGTTTTGGACACGGTAAAGGCGCTGCTGTCGGCAAGGCGAATGACGCCAGCAGCGTTTTCCTTCAGCGGTTTGGAGGCCGCGAGCTTGTAAGTGAAGGGGTAAGGGGGAAGTCCTGCACCGGCAACGGCTTCCTGATCCCTGGAGAGAGGTCCTGGCTCCTTGCCCTGAAAAATCCACAGGTTCTGCAGTGGAATATTGCGGAACACATCCTGCTCGACGCCGAAATTCTTCGCCAGCAGTTCAGGTGAGGTATGCGCCAGCCAGTCCGTCAGTAGCAGGGTGCCATATTCGGACTGGTCGCCTTCGTCGAACACAATGACGAATTCGCACCCGTCGGGACCAAGTCCCTGCAGCGAATGGGGATAACCGGCGGGAAAATACCAAAGATCGCCGGCCTCGACGTCCTGGACATAAGCACGGCCTTCGGTATCGAGCACGGTGACACGGCAGCGTCCATTGGTCATGATCGCCCATTCTGCGGCGCGGTGCCAGTGCATCTCGCGAATGCCGCCCGGTGCCAGTCGCATGTTGACCCCGGACACGGCATCCGAAATCGCGAAATCGGATTTGGTCACCTGACGTGCCCAGCCTCCGTTTTGGATACGCTTGGCGGCATTGTTGAACGAGCCCCAGAAGAGCTGCATGTCGCCGACATCCGTCGCGGGCGGGCTCTGGAAGGAGGGGAACTGGTCGTTGATAAGAGGGTTCTTCGGGCCGGGATCGCTGAGCGCCGCGGCATTGGCGTTGATTGCTCCCTCCGCAGGCTGATCGGGATTGCCGAAAGATGCTGCCCCGGCGGTGCTGGTGGCAAGCGCGGTGCCGCCGACGGCGCCGATTGCGAGGACTGCGCGTCTGGTCAAAGCTTCCATTTCAGAACTCCTTGTTCATGGCGAGTTGCGACGAGGTATCGGTATCGTCGGGTTGTGATGCGAGCTGGAGCGCGGCAATTCGATCAATCAGCTCGGCATTGAAGAGACGGTGCTGCAGTTGACAGAAGGCTTTCGGTTCGAGCGCCTCGTACCGGTCCGTTTTTCGGGCAGCGCGGATGGCGATGCAGGACGTTTCGACACTTGCCGGAGCTGACACGCCTGTTGCCGCATCCTCCCCTGCAGCAACAGGACCCGAAAGTCCGGCCAGCCTGTCGATAGCCTGCGGTGTGAGGATGCGGAAGGCGCTGGCCGATGCAACGTTTTCAGACGTGGCAAGCGCCGGCTCGGTATTCCTGATCAGGAGAGCGTTGCCGGCGAGCACTGCGGTCGCGCCCAATACCAGCACCGTTGCGACCTTGAGATGTCGAGGTTTACGCTCGTCTGTCTTCTGACTGATGGAGGTCATGCCCTGCTCCTCAAAATGGATGATCGTGTTGTCAGGACCGTCCGGGAGGGAGGCGTTTGACTGGGACAAGGCTACGGCGGGTCAGCGCTGCGGGCACCTATACAGAGGTCTAGTTGGTATGGCGGAAGGTCGTGGCGGAATGGCAAACGCCGGGAGGAATTCCGTCAACGGCAATGCGTGTCCTGGCGGCACGGGGCCGGGCATGAAAAACAGGGCTCGAAGGAAGAGGCTTAGCGTGATGAAAGTCTGTCTTCGCCAGGCGTCAACCGAAGCTCAGGGCTGCGGTCCGAGAACCGATTCCAGGCATCCCATCAGTTTGCCGATATTGACCGGCTTGCGCAGAAAGGCGAGGGCGCCGCCGCTCAGGGCGGCGTTGCGGGTGCGGTCATCCTCATAGGAGGTCACGAAAATCATCGGCGCATGCTCGCCGCGCCGGTTCAACTCACTCTGCAATTCGATGCCGGAGAGGCCGGGCATCTTCACATCCACAACGATGCAATCGATGTCCGCCTGCTGCTGCGCGTCCAGAAACTGTTCGGCAGAAGCAAACAGGCGGCATTGGTAACCGAAGGACATGATGAGATCGTCCATGGCTTCACGGATGGCAGGGTCGTCGTCAACGACGGCAATGACGGGAACGGGGGGCAATGAAAGCGACCTTTTCTGTTTTTCTTTCTTCCTCTATGCGCCCATGCCGCCCCCAAAGATACCATACTAAGATACAGGTGGCCGCATCTTCTCGCCGATCAGCTCCGCCTTGCGAACGAGATCGGCGACCGATCTGGCTTCCATCTTGCGCATCACATTGCCGCGGTGCAGTTTTACCGTGACCTCGCTGATACCTAGCTCATAGGCGATCTGCTTGTTCATCAGACCGCGGACGACGGCGCTCATGACCTCGCGTTCCCTCGGCGTCAGTTGTTCAGCAAGAGAGGTGACGGCCTCGTTCTGGGCGCTTTCGCGGCGTCGTGATGCATCCCGTTCCATCGCTGCCGCGACGGCGTCCAGGATGTCCTGTTCCTTGAAAGGCTTTGTCAGGAAATCCACGGCGCCTGCTTTCATCGCCCGCACGCTCATCGGGATATCGCCGAAGCCGGTCATGAAAATGATCGGCATTCTGTTGCCGACGCGTTCCAGCTGCATCTGGAAGTCGAGGCCGCTGATGCCCGGAAGCCGCACATCGAGCAGCAGGCAACCCGGCCGGTTCAGATTGGCTTTTTCGAGGAAGGCAGTGGCACTGTCGAAAGCTTCGGCGTCAAACTTCATGGAGCGAAACAGATCGGTCAGCGCCTCACGCATCGACACGTCGTCGTCGACGATGAAAACGACGGGTTGGGGTGGCTCCTTCGCCTGCTTGCGTGGGTCAGGCATGTTCCATCTCCTGGCTGATCGGCATGGAAATGGTAAAGACCGCCCCGCCGAGGGGGTGATTGTCACCGGTCAGCCTGCCGCCGCGCGCTTCCAGAGTGGTGCGGCAGATCGATAGCCCCATGCCCATCCCCGTCTCCTTCGTCGTGTAGAATGGTGAAAACAGCTTTTCCTTCATCTGCGCGGGGAATCCCGGTCCGTTGTCGTGAACGGCAATATGGATATTGTGGCCGTCTTCACGTTTTTTCCGCACCGTGATGGTGCGATTGGTGCTACCGGCCTCTTCCATCGCCTGAATGGCATTTGTGAGAAGGTTGATGAGGACCTGCTGCAATTCAATCCTGACGGCCGTTATTGGCGGAGTGGCCTGTTTATCCACGTGGACGGCGGTGCCGCTGCGCTCGAGCTCGTGTTCGAGAAGGCTGAGCGTTTCGTCAATGAACTCATCGAGATCGAAGGTTTCCGTCTTGCCGCTGGTATGGGCGAGCTGACTGCGTGTGTTCTGGATGATGTCGCTGGCGCGCTGGCCGTCACGGATCATGCGTTCGGCCGAACGGCGGGCCGCGGCGAGATCCGGCGGATCGCGATCGAGCCACCGCAGCAATGTCTGTGCATTGACGATGATGGCCCCAAGCGGCTGGTTCAATTCGTGGGAGAGCGATGCTGACATGGCGCCCACCGCCGCGGCCTTTGAAGCCTTCGTCAGCTCCGCCTGTGCTTCGGCCAGCGCCTTCAGCGCCATTTCGCGCTGGGTAATATCCACCATGCTTACCACCACGCGATTGAAGGCGGCCGCCTCGGCCGGAAAGCTGATGGAAAGAAGCACCAGCTTGTCTTCACCGCTTTCCGTGCGCACCACCACCTTGTCTTCGAAAACACGCCGGTTATCGATGATCGCCTGCAGGACATCGACGAATTTTCCTGAAGACGAAACGATCGACTGCTGGAGGGTTCCGCTCAGAGAGGAGTCGTAACCGAGCATTTCCTTTCCTGCCTCATTCGATGCAACGACCGTGATGAGGTCGATACATTGCTGCGTAAAGCCCGGATTGGCGCGCGCGTGGGCGTGCATATCGGTGACGCCCTGTTGCTTGAGGGCCATCAACAGGGCGTGAAGCTTCGAATAGTCCCGCTCCCAGAGCGCGACGCGCGTGCGGTCGAAAATGGAGCGATAGCGCTCCTCGCTTTCTTTGAGCGCCGCGTTGACGGACAGCATCGCCAGCCGCGCGGTTTCGGTTTTCAGCAGCAGCATGGTGGTAACGGCGAGTGCCGCAAGGGCGACCACCAACCTAAGGGCAGACTGAAAGTCGGCGTCCTGCGCATGGGTCGCCGCATAGGACAGCAGCGATAGAATGGCGCAGGTGCAGGAGGTGGCGATGAGACCTGACCAGCTCACGGCCTGCGCGGCCAGAAGAACCGTGATGACATAAAGAACGGCGATCGCGCCTTCTATGTCGGTATAGGTGTCAACGTAAAATACTCCGGCCGCCAGCACCAGCGCGCCAATTCCAAAAACCAGATGGTGGGCTCCATCCTCCGGCTCTCGCGCGCGAAACATCATTGACGCAATCGACATTGTTCCCCCGATGCGATTTTTGCCGACAATACGGTTTTTTCAGCACAACCTGACCTATACATAGGTCTTGGGTGCCACCGCCGTCTTACCATCACGATAGCGGCAAATGGGTGTAGCGCCATATGCAAAATTTTTACCCAAGACCTCGTCCACAGGGGCCCATGGCCTTTGCAATGCGCACCGGCCCTTCGCTCGTCAGACAGCTGCACTCACCGTAATCGGTACGCCTTTATAGGAAGGCGTTCCCGAAAGGCGATCATAGCGGCCTAGCGCGACCACCGCATTCATCTCGGGATAATAACCCGCTGCCGAGCCCTTCGGGATATCGTACTCAACAGCCGTGAAACCCTGAACGAGGTGGCGCCCCTCACTGTCTTTGGCGATACCGTGAATATCGATGCGGTCGCCATCCTTCAGGCCCCGTTCGGCGAGGTCCTGCCGATTCATGAAGATGACGTCCCTGCGGCCGAAGACGCCGCGATAACGGTCATCCATGCCGTAGATCGTTGTGTTGTACTGGTCGTGGCTGCGGATGGTCGTCAGTACGAGGGCGTCCGGATTGGAGATCAGCGGATCTTCCTCGATCCCGGTGGCGACAAGGAAATTGGCCTTGCCGCTCTCCGTGTTCCAGCGGCGGAAGGAGGCTGCGACATCAAGGCGGAAGCCGCCCTTCACGCGGACCCGGCTATTGAAATCCCTGAAGTCAGGGAAGACCTCTTCGATCTTGTCGCGGATGCGATCGTAATCGGCAATCAGCCAGTCCCAGTCAATGCCGTGACGGTTTCCGATGGTTGCCTTGGCGATGCCGGCGATGATGGCGGGCTCCGACCGCACAAGTTCGCCTGGCGGTTTGAGGAAACCGCGTGAGGCATGCACCATCGACATGGAATCCTCGACGGTCACCGCCTGCGGGCCGGAGGCCTGTGTATCCAGATCGGTTCGCCCGAAACAGGGCAAAATCAGCGATGTCCGTGCCGTCAGAAGATGCGAGCGATTGAGCTTCGTTGCAATGTGGACAGCGAGATCGAGTTTGCGCATACCTTCGAAGGTCGCGGCGGTATCCGACATAGCGACGGCGAGGTTTCCGCCAAGGCAGATGAGCGCCCGGGATTTTCCGGCGATGATTGCCTCGACGGCTTCTATGGCATTGTGGCCTTTTTCGGCGGAGGGGCGAAAACCGAAGGCGCGTTCCATGCCATCCAGCAGCGCCTTGTTCGGGATTTCGGTGATGCCGACAGTGCGATCACCCTGAACATTCGAATGGCCGCGAATGGGCGCTATCCCCGCACCCTGGCGGCCCAAATTGCCACGCAGCAGCAGTAGATTGGCAATCTGCTGGACATTGCTCGTACCCTTGGCGTGCTGCGTTATACCCATGCCGTAACAGATAATGACATTGGAGGCGTTGACGTAAACCCGGGCAGCGCTCTCTAGCGCCTCCCTCGTCAGCCCGCTGACCGAGCAGATCGTATCCCATGAGGTGGCGTCGATATCGCTGCGCAGCACGTCGAGGCCTGAGGTATGTTGCTCGATGAAGGCCCGGTCCAGTGCGCCGGCTCCGCCCGCATCGAGGCTTTCCGCATCCATTTGAAACACCGCCTTCATGATGCCCTTCAGGGCGGCGAGATCGCCGCCGGTGCGCAACTGATGATAGGCGGAGGCGATCGGAGTGGAAGAGAGCGTCGCCATTTCGATCGGGTCCTGCGGCGCGGCGAAACGCTCCAGAGCCCGTTCCTTCAACGGATTAAAAACGACGATCGGCACACCGCGTTTTGCGGCATTGTGCAGCGTCGTCATCATGCGGGGATGATTGGTGCCCGGATTATGGCCGAAGCTGAAGATCGCATCCGCATGATCGAAGTCCTCCAGCGTCACTGTGCCTTTGCCGACGCCGATGGATTTCGGAAGGCCGACGCTGGTTGCCTCATGGCACATGTTGGAACAATCGGGAAAATTATTCGTCCCGAAGGCGCGCACGAAAAGCTGATAGAGAAAAGCAGCCTCGTTGGACGCCCGGCCTGACGTGTAAAACTCCGCCATGTCTGGGTCACCAAGCTTGTTGAGCTCCTGCGCGATCAGGCGGAACGCATCGTCCCAGGCGATCGGCTCATAGCGATCACTCTCGGCATTGTAATGCAGGGGAAGCGTCAGCCTTCCGGCATCCTCGAGCTTGTGGTCGGTCCACTGCCACAATTCGGAGACCGTGTGCTGTGCGAAAAATTCAGGTCCGGATCGTTTGGCGGTCGATTCCCATGTGATCGCCTTGGCGCCGTTTTCGCAAAATTCGAACGATGAGGTGTGTTTGGGATCAGGCCAGGCGCAGCCGGGACAGTCGAAGCCTTCGGGTTGATTTGCCTTGAGCAGCGTCATGGTGCCCTGGGCGACGATCTGCTGGTGGGCGAGGGTTTTCGCGACGGCTTTCAACGCATCCCAGCCGCCGGCGGGATGATCATATTTTTCGATACCTTCCGGGCGTTGTTCTGTCATGTAGGAAGTCCTTCGATTTTGCAGCCTGGCGATTGTCGTGGGCAACGACGGTAGCCCACGTACGCAAGCTTAAACATCATACTCATGCATAGGTTGCCTGCTCACCAGAGGGCGAAACGAAAAGGCCGCCTCCTGCGGCGGGGGCGGCCTTTTGCGGATCGGGAGGGAGATCCGCGGCTCCGGGGAGGGGACGCCGGAGCTTCTGGCTTCTGTGAGCCAATCGCCGAGGGGCGGGGCGACGGGCAAACGTTATCCCGGGCCGGCGCTAGCCGAAACTACACTTAGGTATCGGGTAGACTGTACCAGCAGCCGATTTCTCCTCACCCGTTCTTCTCCCTATTCTCGAGGCCGATCAGACAGCCGCAACAGGGACGCTCAACAACGGGCGGTCAATTGCCAAAGGAGAACGATCATGGACACGATAACAGCTTCCAGAAACCGCAAGCTTCCACTTGCAACCCCGACCGATCTCGGAGCGGAGGCAAGCCGCGACATTGCCGCGGCGTTGACCGCCCTGCTGGCGGATGTCTTTACGCTCTACGTCAAGACCAAGAACTTCCACTGGCATGTTTCCGGTCCGCATTTCCGCGACTATCACACGCTGCTGGACGAACAGGGCGCCCAGATCTTTGCCATGACCGACGACATCGCCGAAAGGGCGCGCAAGATCGGCGGTACCACCATCCGCTCGATCGGACATATCGCTCGCCTCCAGCGCCTCCTCGATAATGACGCCGACTTCGTCACGCCTGAGGATATGCTTGCCGAACTGCGCGAGGATAACAAACAGCTGGCCGCCATCCTTCGGCAAACGCACAGCCTTACCTCCGACCTCAACGACCACGCGACCACCAGTCTGATCGAGAACTGGATCGACGAGACCGAGCGGCGCACATGGTTTCTGTTTGAAACCACGCGCCGTGCGCGCTGAACGCAGGACAAGGAAATGGCCGGCAATCTCATCGAGCTCGCGCTTTCCAGACGGCACCTGCTGCTGGCGGGCGCGGCACTTTCCACGGCGATGGCCATGCCATCGACAGCTTTTTCAAACTCCACCCCATCTCCCACCGAAGGAGCATTTCCAATGACGGAATCATTCGTAAAGACCAAGGACGGCGTCAATATCTATTTCAAGGACTGGGGCCCGAAGGATGCCCAACCGATCGTCTTCCATCATGGCTGGCCATTGTCATCCGACGACTGGGACGCGCAGATGCTGTTCTTCGTAGAGAACGGTTATCGCGTCGTGGCGCATGACCGCCGCGGCCACGGCCGGTCGGAGCAGGTGAGCGATGGGCACGACATGGATCATTACGCCGCCGATGCCTTTGCCGTCGTAGAACATCTCGATCTCAGAAATGCGGTTCATATCGGGCACTCAACAGGCGGTGGCGAAGTCGCCCGTTATGTCGCAAAATTCGGCGAGCCGCACGGCCGTGTCGCCAAGGCCGTGCTCGTCTCCGCTGTTCCGCCGCTGATGCTGAAGACGCCGTCTAATCCCGGCGGCCTGCCGATCGAAGTCTTCGACAGTTTCCGCAAGGGCGTCGCCGATAATCGCGCCCAATTCTTCCTAGATGTCCCGACCGGCCCCTTCTACGGTTTCAATCGTCCGGACGCGAAGGTCTATCCCGGTGTTATCCAGAACTGGTGGCGTCAGGGCATGATGGGTAGCGCCAAGGCCCATTACGATGGCGTGAAGGCTTTCTCGGAAACCGATCAGACGGAAGACCTGAAGGCAATCTCGGTGCCCACGCTCGTCCTTCACGGCGATGACGATCAGGTCGTGCCGATTGCGGCCTCCGCCGAATTGTCGGTCAGGCTTCTGAAGAACGGGACGCTGAAGGTGTATAAAGGTTACCCGCATGGTATGCTCACCACCCATGCAGACGTTATCAATCCCGATCTGCTGGCTTTTGTGAAAGGCTGATCGCGTAAGGCGCCGCTGCCAGCGAAAGCGGGCGGCGGCCGGTTTCCACGGAGAAGGAGATTTCGATGCCGTTCAGACCAGCTGATGAAACTCCTGTCCTTCGTGACGGGATCGCGAGCCTGCCGGAGATGGAGGATATCCAGCTTGAGCTTCCGCTCTCGTGCAGAACAGGGCGGGATATTGAGGGCGACGCCGGGCTGAAGCAGTCGAGGTCAAGTCACAGCACCAAAGTGCCAGCCGCGTGCTTCGATCGCCACCGTTGACAGTCGCTTATTGTATCGCAAACCGGTGAAACTACATCCGGGTACCATTCCCGGCTTTTGACGAAAAACTCCAGACACAAGACTTGCCCATCGATTGGCACAACGTCGCTATCAAGTATGGAGAACCGTGATGTCCAATGAAGTCGTATCGCTCCTGGCGATCCGCAAGGTTTTAAATGAGTTTTGCGAAGATAATCGTCTTCCGATCGGCTGCGCCATGGCCGTCGATGCCGCAAGATACCTGATTGGAATTGCCTCAACCGATGAGGTCGAACGTTTAACCCTGCGACTGTCGCTGGATCAGTGGATGAAGGAACGGATTGCTGCTGCCGCCTGAAATGGCTCGGCTTGGTATAAAGCCGCCCCAAATCGGGGGCGGCTTCTTTGCGTTATAGAAAGACCAGACGCAATACGTAGTGAAGCGCGGGCTGATCCCGCGCTTGTCTGACGGGATTCAGCGCAGTTTTCGGAAAGCTTCCCGCAGCTCACGGGAGAAAATATCGGGCTGCTCCCAGGCTGCAAAATGCCCGCCGTGATCCACCTGATGATAATAGGCGAGTGACGGATAGGCCTGCCTGCTCCAGCTCTCGGGCGCCTGGTAGATCTCCTTGGGAAACACCGTGATACCGACGGGGATCTTAATGTCGCGGGTCTTCTGGGCGTCCGCGCTGAAGTTGTTGTTGTTGTTTTCCCAATAGAAGCGTGCGCCAGAGGCGCCGCTGTTGGTCAACCAGTATAAGGTGATATCGTTGAGCATCTCGTCCCTTGAAAGAACACTTTCGGGTTCACCATTGCTGTCGCTCCACTGCGCGAACTTCTCATAGATGAACGATGCGAGACCAATGGGAGAGTCCGAGAGAGAATATCCGATCGTCTGCGGTCGCGTGACCATCATCGCGCCGTAAGCAGCGTTTCTGCCGAAAAACGTCTGCAGAGCGTTGTAGGCATCTCGTTCGGGAGGCGAGAGATCTGCCGGCGCAGCGTCACCGCTGCTGATACCCCTCATCAGCGTTCCGGGAACTGTGGCCGGCATATTGAGGTGGATGCCAAGCAGACCCTTCGGAGCTTGGCGTGCGAGAGCATCGGAAATGACCGAGCCATGGTCGCCACCTTGGGAGACATAACGTGTGTAGCCCAAACGCTTCACAAGAACGTCCCAAGCGCGTGCAACACGATCCGGTCCCCAGCCGAGATCTGTTGGATGACCTGAAAAACCATAACCGGGTATCGAGGGAATGATCACATCGAATGCGTCTTCGGCTTTGCCCCCATAAGCGGTCGGATCCGTCAGCGGGCCGATAACCTTCGTGAACTCGAAGATTGAACCCGGCCAGCCATGGGTAAGGATGACAGGCAGGGCATTGGGGTGGCGTGAGCGCACATGAATAAAGTGGATGTCTACACCGTCGATACTGGTGATAAACTGAGGCAATGCGTTGAGCTCGTTCTCGGCGTTTCGCCAGTCATAGGCGCTGCCCCAGTATCGAACGAGGTCCTGAACCCGCGAGAGCTGGATGCCCTGGGAGATATCCCCCACGGTCTCCCTGTCCGGCCAGCGTGCATTTTTGATTCTCGCCTTGAGGTCGTCAATCTGTGATTGGTCGATATGCACTTGGAACGGGTGAATGCTATCGTCTTCCCGGGCTGTCTGTGATTGGGATGGTTTGGCAGTTTCCGCTGCCAGGGCGGGGAAAAAGGCCATCAGTACGGCTATGGCAGACCCAAGCACCATCGCTGTGCCGCGCGCGGTTTCCGCCGGATGAAGTATGTAGGTCATATTTCTCTCCATATGATAAGTTTTTGCAATTATTCGCACCCGAGACTGGTAGATGTTGCTCGTGTCCCGGCTGCTAGGTTCGACCTGGTGTTGCGTCACCGAACGTCGGCTTTCAGACGGCTGACGCTGCGGCGTGCAGCAGACCGGAGCGCGCCGGTATCGGCTTGGCAAAAATTGGTGTCACGGAGTGAGAATGGCGCGCGGTTCGAGCATGCCATCGAGGCCGAAGGCACCGATTTCCCTGCCAATGCCAGACTGTTTGAAACCGCCAAAGGGCGCGCGGGGATCATGAGGAGCGCCGTTGATGACGATGCGGCCTGCCACCAACCTTTCGGCAATTTTTTCGGCACGCCTGAGGTCGGATCCGAGCACATATGCCTGAAGTCCATAATCGCTGTCATTAGCGATCTCGATGGCCTCGTCTTCGTTGTCATAGGCAATAAGGCAGAGGACCGGGCCGAAGATCTCTTCGCGGGCGATACGCATGTCGTTCCTGACCCCGGCAAAGATTGTCGGACGGGCGAACCAGCCCTTTTCCATTCCAGCCGGCCGCCCGGTGCCGCCCGTCAGCAGGGTCGCCCCTTCGTCGATGCCGAGTCGGATATAGGCCTGAATCCTCTCCCACTGCGCAGCGCTCGCGAGAGGTCCTATCCGAACCTCCGGATCGCGGGGGTTGCCGACCTTGAATTTCCCAGTCTCCATCCGGAGCTTCTCCGAAATCTCTGTAAGGCGGGACCGAGGGGCGATGATGCGGGTGCCCGCGACGCAGGCCTGACCGCTGTTTGCAAAACCTGACATCAGGGCAACAGGGATCGCCGTTTCGAGGTTGGCGTCCGGAAGGATGATTGTGGGCGCCTTTCCTCCGAGCTCAAGAACCAACCTTTTCATGCCGTCGATCGCGGAGCGCTGAATTATTTTTGCGGCCTGAGTGGAGCCGGTGAAACTGATGGTCGCAACGTCGGGATCCTGCGTCAGCGCCGCACCGACCACGGGCCCCGTGCCGTTAATGACATTGAAGACCCCCGCCGGAAGGCCGGCCCGGTGCAGCCTCCTCAGGAATAAATCCGTCTGAAATGCGCTCTGTTCTGCCGGTTTGATGACGAGGGACGAACCGGAGCCGATCGCGTGGGCAAGCTTGGTGGCGATAAATCCGAAATTGCTATTCCAGGGTGTGATGGCGGCAAGAACGCCGCGGGGCAGCATCCTGACCGTGCTTTTGCCCACAACACGGTCAAAGTCGTAGTTCCTGACGGTCTCGGCCATCACATCAAAAACTGAAGCGGCGTTCTGAACAGAGAACGCCGTAAAATAAGCGGGTGCGCCGTATTCTTCGGTCATGGCTTGCGCAAGCTCATCCGGCCTCTCGGCGACCACATCGCGCAAGCTGCGCAGTATATCGATACGCTGCATCTTGGTTGAGGCCGCCATGGCCGGAAAAGCGCGTTTTGCAGCTGCCACCGCCGCCCTTGCATCATGGGTGTTGCCGAGACGGACCTCGCCGATTTTTTCTTCGGTTGCCGGATTGAAAAGGTCCAGCCGCTCATCGCCGACCGGGATGACAAATTCACCGTCGACGTAGATCTGTTCTATTGTTCGCATTGATCTGGCCTCATTGAAGGTCGGAAGTTCGGTTCGATGGTCGCAGCGTAACGCGGCGAACTGCCCCCAAAGGAACTTCCGTGAGTGGATTGGAGGGGCGCGCGGAGGTGAAAGCGTGAAGCGGCTGCGACATGCGCCGAGCCGCTCCCAGGGTCACATCGCTGAAAGCGCGCCCAGAAGTCCCGCAAGCGGCGAAGGCTCGTCTGAACTTGCGTCATAGACACAGGGCACCGCGAATATTGCCGAGAGCACGAGGGCGATGACGAGCCAACGCGGGCGGAAAAGCGGTTTATGCGAGCTTGAGTGTGACATCGATGTTTCCCCTCGTTGCCTTGGAGTACGGGCAGATCTGGTGCGCATCCTCGACGATCGCCTGCGCGGCGGCACGATCGATGCCCGGCAGGCTGACAGACAGGCGGGCCTGCAGGAAGAACTCGCCACCCGTCGTGCCGAGGTCGACCTCAGCATCGACGGCGGTGTCAGCCGGAAGGCGAAGCTGGCGCCTGCCCGCTGCCTTTGTCATCGCGCCGATGAAGCATGCCGACCAGCCTGCCGCAAAAAGCTGTTCGGGATTGGTTCCCGGCTTGCCGCTGCCCGGAGGCGAGAGTTTGAGGGAAAGCGCGCCGTCGTCGCTTTGCGCCGATCCGTCACGGCCGCCGGTCGTGCGGGTCTTGCCCGTATAAAGAACAGTCTCGATTCTGGTCATGGGAGGCTCCTTTGATTGCCGCTGCCGCGGCGTTTTGCGATAGGAGCTTTGTGAGGGATCAGCGTATCGGCCATGTTTCCGGAAAACGCGAAACTGTATCGAAACGTATCGGCGCGTTACGAGGTGCTCGGCCTGCCTTCGTGTGAGGGAAAAGAAACCTCGGCCGCCAGCCCGCCACCCTGCCTGTTATAGAGGCGTACCGCGCCGCCGATCGTTCCGGCAAGCTGCTGCGCAATCGCAAGCCCGAGGCCCGTTCCGCCCGTGTCGCGATTTCTCGATGTCTCGATCCGGAAGAATGGCTGCATGGCGTTGTGCAGCATCTCGTCGGGAATGCCCGGTCCTTTGTCGAGCACCGTGATGACAACGGCCCCTGCAGCACGCCGATCGACTTTTATTTCGGCGCTGCCAGCAAATTTGAGGGCGTTATCTATGAAATTCGTGAGTATCCGTCGCAATGCGTGCGGTTTTGTCGACGCCGTGCCGCGCACAATGCCTGAAACCGTGACGGCCTTTCCGGTATCCTGATAGTCGTAGGCGATGCTGTCGATGAAGGATGCCAGATCGATGCGAGAGGACTTCTCGCCGTTGCCGTGGGCGCTGCGCGCATAAGCGATCCCGTCCTGCACCAGACGTTCGATTTCACGCAGGTCACTGACCAGCTTTTCCTTTTCCGGCGTATCATCAGCCATATCGGCCCGCAGCCGCATCCGAGTGATGGGCGTCTGCAGGTCGTGTGAAATCGCCGCGAGGATTTGCACGCGTTCCTCAAGATATTGTGCGACGCGATCGCGCATGGCGTTGAATGCACGAGCCGCGTGGGCAACTTCGCTCGGGCCGCTCTCACTCATCGGCAACCCCTTTTCCCCCGGATCGAGCGCTTCCGCCGCGGCTGCCAGCGCGCTGAGGGGTCTGGTCGTCTGCCGCACGGCAAACCAAGTGCAGAGGAGGAGAAGCGCCATTTGTGCGGCGAAGACGTAGGGCAGCCATTCGGCGATGGGCATGACACCCCGTGGTGTTACGTCGATTGTCAGGGGCGAGCCGTCCGACAGCGTCAGATGAGCCTGAAGCCTTTTGCCGTCGCCGGGAATGGATTCCACCCTGACCGGAAACCGGTGCCCGGCGGCCTCTTCGATCCTCTGCGCGATTTCTGCCCCGCGCCCGGACATGTCGACGACGCCGGGAAGGCCCGGACCGAGGATGAGCTGGTAGTTGCTGCGGCCGAGGCGGTTCACCCATCCCGCCCGCTCTTCCGCTGGCAGGCGGTCTATGATGGCGATGGATACCGCAAGGTCCTGCTCCAGTGTCCCGAGCATGACTGCCTTGGCAGACATATACCGTTCGGCAAAGAGGATGCTGAACGACAACCCGTAGGCAATGGCAAGCCCGGCAAGCAGGATGAGAAATAATCTGGACCGCAACGAGCGTGGCCACCAGCCGGCAAGCAGGTGCCGGCCTTTCATGCCCTTGGCTCCGAAATCTCCACCGGAACGGAAAAGACATAACCTTCCGCACGCACCGTCTTGATGTAGGTGGGTTCCCGCGCATCATCTCCCAGCCGCTGACGCACGCGGCTTACGAGAAGATCGATCGATCTGTCGAAGATTTCGGCATCGCGCCCCTGTGTCAGGTTCAGCAACTGGTCGCGGTTGAGGACGCGCTGGGGGTGATCGATGAACACCCTGAGAAGCCGGTATTCAGCGCCGCTCAGTGCCACGGTCGTACCCTCCCTGTCCAGCAGGTGGCGGCCCACCGTGTCAAGACGCCAGTCGCCAAAGGTCAGGAGCTGCCCCGCTTCGCTGATTTGCAGATTGGGCGGCAACATCCGGGTGCGGCGCAGGATCGCCTTGATCCGTGCGAGAAGCTCCCGGGCGGCGAAGGGCTTCGAAAGATAGTCGTCGGCGCCCATTTCGAGCCCGATGATCCGGTCCATCTCGTCATCGCGGGCTGTCAGCATCAGAACCGGCGTGGCCTTGTGCTTTCCGGCCCGCAACTCACGGCAGAGAACCAGGCCGTCATCACCCGGCATCATCAAGTCGAGCACGATCAGATCGACGGTATTGCCGTCCAAAAAACTCCTCATCTGCCGTCCGTCGGCAGCCACCGTTGTTCGCAAGCCGTTCTTCTTCAGGTAGCTGGAAACCAGTTCCCGGATTTCCCTGTCGTCGTCCACGACGAGAATGTGATCGATATGTTCCATTGGATGCCTTTATCGTCCGGACGTTTCAGTGGCCCGCTACTGCATTGCCCGCTGCCAACAGCAGTAAGACAATGGTTCGCGGGCTTCGGCAAGCCTAAAGCTTTGCGACGTCGAGAACGGCCCTGGCGAATGCCTCGGGCGCTTCCTGCGGCAGGTTGTGCCCTATGCCGCCGCTGATATTGCGATGCTGGTACTTGCCCGAAAACCTTGATGCGTAAGTGGAGGGGTCCGGATGCGGCGCGCCATTGGCGTCACCTTCCAGCGTGATCGTCGGGATCGTGATGACGGGAAGTTTCGCAAGCCGGCGCTCGTAGTCGTCATATTTGGCTTCGCCTTCGGCAAGTGCCAGCCGCCAGCGGTAATTATGGATGGTGATCGCCACGTGGTCGGGATTGTCAAACGCGGAGGCGGAACGATTGAAGGTTTCGTCGGTGAATTTCCAGGTCGGGGAGGCCGTTTGCCAGATCAGGCGAACGAAGTCGCGGGTATTCGCGGCGTAACCCGCACGGCCGCGTTCCGTCGCGAAGTAGAACTGATACCACCAGGAAAGTTCCGCCCTGGGCGGAAGTGGCTTTTTGTTGATTTCCTGACTGCCGATCAGATAGCCGCTGACCGACACGAGGCCGGTGCAGCGCTCGGGCCAGAGTGCCGCCATGATATCGGCCGTGCGTGCGCCCCAGTCATAGCCCGCCACGACGGCCTGTCTCACGCCAAGGGCATCGAGAAAGGCGATCATGTCGACCGCGAGTGCTGCCTGCTGCCCATTGCGTGCCGTTTCATCAGAAAGAAAACGTGTGGTGCCGTATCCGCGCAGATAGGGAATAAGCACGCGATATCCTGCCGAAGCGAGGATGGGCGCAACGTCAACATAGCTGTAGATGTCATAAGGCCATCCGTGCAGCAGCAGAGCGACCGGGCCGTCCGCGGGCCCGGCTTCGGCGTAACCGACATCGAGTACACCCGCTTTGACCTGCTTCAGGGGCCCAAAGGACGTTTTTTTCGCCTGTTGATGCTGACGGGGTAGCTGAAGGCGCCTCGCCTTTGGCCTGGGCCAGGCCCGCCGCGCCGAACTCTACGGCGGCAACAGTCATTGCGGCAATGCCGAAGAACCGGCGGCGCTGGAAATTGATCTCGGAATTCATTGTCGTCTCTCCTGTCCTTTTTGGATGACAGGCAGTTAACGCTGTACGTGTATCCCCGATGTGTCCCGGGCGAACCTGATGTGAATGGTTTTGTAGCAGCGAGCCTTCTATATACAGACTGATACATTCAGCTTGCCCTCTGAATGCAGATCAGCCGCTCCCGATGTCAGGAGCGGCTGTGGTGGCGTTCCACCAGATCCGTGTTTATTTCGCGGACCGCCGGGCAGCCTCTGTGATGACGTCTGCGACCTCTTCGGGCTTGGATGCGAAGACTGCGTGGCTCCCGGCGATCTCGGTCACCGCGCTGCCGGCACGCTTTGCCATGTCACGCTCGAGATCGGGGTTGATCGACCTGTCCTGCGTCGCGATGATCGACCAGCTTTTCTTTGTTTTCCAGGCTGGTTCGCCCGCCTTGGCTGCGAAGGCTACCTTGGCGGCGAAGACCTGGCTTTTGGCCATGAAGGCAGCCTCGACGCTGGGCAGGTCGGCGGCGAAATCCTGCGCAAAGACCGCCGGATCCAGATAGAGGAAGGCGCCATCCTTCGTCTGCTTTATGCCGCTTCCGGCGGGTGGTTTTGCTGTGGCGAGGTCAAGAAGGCTCTCTCCCTTTTCCGGCTGGAAGGCGGCGACATACACCAGCCCCGCAACATCGGGTCGATTGCCCGCTTCCGAAATCACCATGCCGCTGTAGCTGTGTCCGACCAGCAGGCTAGGGCCCTGCTGAAGATCGAGCACGCGGTTTGTTGCTGCCACATCATCAGCAAGCGAGGTGATGGGTTCCTGGACGATGGTGACGTTGAAACCACGGCTTGCGAGAATGTCCGTTGCTTTGCGCCAGGCAGAACCATCTGCAAGCGCCCCGTGGACGATGACGATATTCTTTACCTCCGCCGCCTGTGCGGCAAACGCAATCAGCGCGGTTGCAAAGGCGAGCGCGAATCTTGGCATGAGACGATGATGCATCGTGTTATTCCTTTCATGTGGCCGGATAAAAAACGGGTCACCCGAAGGTGAAGGCGTAGGCCTGCACACCGGGGTCGAGGAAGCGGATGGTGAAGGTTTTTGCTGTCACGGTGCCGGACTGGCGAACAAGCTGGTAAAGGCGGGTTGATGTGACGACGCCATTGCCATTGGCATCCGTATCGGCGCCATGATCAGGACCCGGCGGATGGCCATCCACGGTCACCTGGAAACGGACCGGCTTTCCGGAATCAACCGGACCCAGCACGAGATGCAGGTCACGGGCGCTGAAGCGGTAGGTGATACCGCCATTGGCCGCATCAAGGGTGGCCGCTTCCGCGCCGACCGTCCATTCGCCGGAGAGCCCCCATTCATTGAGGGCTGGCGTCGTGACGGAATAGTCTCGGGGCGCGTCTGCACGCATTGTCTCGTTCAATGCAAAGCCTCGCGCCTGACGGTAGCCTACATAGGTTTCGCCGGAGAGCATGTGGCTCATGTCCGCGCCGGCTTCAGCCCCCTTTGTCTCGGGCGTCACAGTCTCAGCGGGGGATGCGCCGGTGCTGCCCGCCTCGCGCAGCAGATCCTGTATCGCCTCTTCGGTCTGCCTGTAGTCTCCCTCACCAAAGTGGTGGTAACGGATCTGGCCTTTGGCATCGATCAGGTAATGCGCTGGCCAGTAGCTGTTATCGAAGGCGCGCCAGATCCTGTAATCATTGTCGATTGCTACCGGATACTCGATCTTGAAGCCGGCGACGGCCTGTCTGACATTGTCGATCTTCTTTTCGAAGGCAAATTCGGGCGCGTGCACGCCAATGACGACGAGACCCTGATCCCTGTACTTCTCCGCCCAGGCACGCACATAAGGAAGGGTGCGGATGCAGTTGATGCAGGAATAGGTCCAGAAGTCGATGAGCACGACCTTTCCGCGCAAGTCTTGACGGGTGAGCGGCGGGGAGTTCAGCCATTCGACAGCTCCATCGAGGGACGGCGCGGTGCCTTCAACCGGCAGTGCCGGGCGCATGGCGGCAGCGTCACGGTCCGGCGCTGTGGCTGCGGTTTTCTCCGCTACTTCGACCTTCCGTTCGGGCCCACTGGCGGCGTCAAGACGATCAAGAACGTGTTGTTCGAACGATGTCGTGCTGGCATAGGAAATCTGCGATAGAAAACCGGTGTCCAGTCCAAGTGCGATGGCGGCAACGCCTGCCAGCACCGCTGCTCCGGTTGCCTGGCGAACACGCTCGCTGAAACCGAGGGAACGCTTCATCGCCGCAAACACCCTGCCTCCAATGAGGACGGCGACGGCAAGCGATGTCGCAGCACCGGCGGCATAGGCGGAAAGAAGCAGGCTGGTTTCCAGATTGGCACCCTTCAGGGCCGCACCGGTCAGCACGATCCCGAGGATCGGGCCGGCGCAGGGCGCCCACAGGAGCCCGGTGGCGATGCCGAGCAGCAGGGAGCCAGTGACCGTCGGTGCGGCATCGGGCTTGCCGGCGGCATTGGCAAGCCGGTTGCCGAATTCAACGACCGGACGGGACAGGAAAGAGGCGAGCGTCGGTGACATCAGCCCAATTCCGAAAAGGGAGAGCATTGAAAGGGCGGCGAGCCGGCCATATTCGTTGGCGTTGACAGCCCAGCTGCCGCCGATGGCAGCGAGCGTCGCAACGGCGGCAAAGGTGATCGCCATTCCGGCGAGCAGCGGCAGCGTGCTGCGCAGGAACGGTTGGCCGGCCCGCGCGAAGACGAAGGGAAGAATAGGCAGGATGCAGGGGCTGAGAATTGTCAGCACACCCCCGAGATAGGCAACGACCAGAAGCGTCATTATCTTTTCCTTTCGGCTGGGATTAGGGGCACCGGGCGGCGAAGGTGAGCCGGTAATGGCGCCAACTTCCCGGCGTCGCGTATCTCTGATGTGTCGGTGTGTAGTTGATTTTGTATGGGAGTGTAGGCGAGCGGACGGACCGTCGACCATGAAGGGCAACGGCGGCGTGGCCCTTTGCTCGTCAGGGCGCGTATCGTGTGAAAACGAAATCGTGGTCCTTGACGTTGCCGACATGACACGAAAGGCAAGTCTCGTGCTGTGCGATATCGACCGGTTTGCCGTTGACGAACCGCCCGAAGCCCCAGCCATGGCTGTCAGGATATTTCCTGGAGTCCTTGACCATCACCTGCACGGTGGTTGCCGCGCCCGGCACCGTGGCTGGTGGAAATTCCGCGGATTGCTGCCGCTTGTAGGCAAGCTTCACCAGTATCGAGCCATCAGGAAAGGGCAGGGTTCCGCTCTTGTAAGCGTTCACGGCGATGTCGTTTGCCAGAACGGCACGGAGCTCATCGAGCGGCAGCGCTTCCTGTGCGGGAGCGATGAAGCGCCAGTCGCGATATCCCTCGGGAAGCGTAACGCCGTAGATGGGTGAGGCGTTTTCCGGCCGGCTCTCCGCAAGGCTGGAATAAGCGGCTCCGAAACCTGCTGCCGCAACTGCAAGAGCGACGGCAAAGAAAATCTGGTTCTTCATGACAAATCCTGCCTGATCCAAAAACGATCAGACGATGATCTGCGCGGCAGGTATCCGGCATGTTTCCTGAAACCGGGATTTATGTATCAGATCGTAGCAGCGATTGTGCCGGCGAGGGAAACGCCGGCACACACATATCAGTCGGCGCGCTGCAGCAGCGCGAGCGCGACGGTGGATGTCGCGAGGATCGCGGTCAGAGCCAGCGGCGCGGTGGCGCCGTAGGAATCGACGATATAGCCGCCGAACACTGCACCGATGCTGATGGCCACCTGGAAAGAAACGACCATCAGGCTGCCTGCAGCCTCCAGCGCATCCGGCGCGCCCCGGGAAAGGTTGGTCGGCAGCACGACAGGCGCCATGCCGAAGGCGAGGCCCCAAAGGGCGACGAGAGCAAATGCGGCACCGGTATGGACGCCCCAAAGAACCAGGGAAATCGTTGCAAATGCCATCAGCGCGGCGGTGACGATGAGTGCGAGACGGATACTGGCATCAGCCATCCGGCCACCCGCGACGTTGCCAATCACCGAGGCGACGCCAAATCCAAGCAGTGCGAGAGCAATCGGCGTTGTACCGAGGAGCGTCACCTGCTCGAGGAAGGGACGGACGTAGACCGAGCCGGCGAAATGTCCCGTCATGAGCAGGAGGATCGCGAGCATGGCCAGCTGAACGCTACGCCGCCGCGTCAGGCGGAAAACATCGGAAAGGCTGTTGCTGGTGCTTGCCGGCAGCGACGGCAGGCTGAGGATCTGCAGCAGCATGGCAATGACGGCAAGCCCTGCCGTCATCGACATTGCCGTGCGCCATCCCAGCCAGTCGCTGATAAGGGCTCCCATCGAAGGCGCGGCGATTGTGGCGAGCGAAACGCCGAGGGTAACGATGGCCATGCCGCGCCCGGTTGCATTTGCGCCGACAAGCCTTGCCACGACGGCAACCGAAAGCGCCCAGAACCCGCTGAGAGCAATCCCGAGCCCGGCCCGGCCCAGCAACAGAAGCCAGAAATCGGTTGCAAAGGAAGCAAGAAGGTTTGAGCCGATCGCCAGTGCACTCAGACCGACTAGCACGGTCTTGCGGTTCAGCCGGCCGATGAGGACGTTGCTCAACAGCGCCGTCACTGCGCCGACGGATGCCGTGGCCGTGACGACCTGTCCGGCGGTTCCTTCGGTGATGCCGAGGTCACGCGCCATCGGCGTCAACAGTCCCGCCGGCAGGAACTCGGCCGATACCAGCGCAAAGCTGGTGGCCGCCATCGAAAGAACCGCGAACCATGTGGCGGCTGTCCACGCGGGTTGCTCCTCGATGTCGAGGGACATTGTTGTCCCGTCAAACTCTGATGTGGTGTCGGTCATGGTATCTCTCCTTGAGTTGGGAGAGTTTTAGATGAATTTTGCTGGATGATATGTATCTAAAAGTCCGAATTTCATGCCTATTTGTCCAAATTTGTGCGGCGCACAACGCAGGCGCGTGCGTTGACGCAGGGATGTGTCCGGGGGTCGTGCGCCTTTCTGCCCGCGGGAAATCTTTGCCGGCGGGCAACCTTTCAAACCGCCATCCGTTTAGCCGTCCATGACCGATGCTGACGCAAATTCGAAACGAGCCGATGGCACCGGCAAGAATGGTGCAGGGAAAGTACATGTCGAGAATGCAGCCGATGAGCCGCTGCCGCCGGAAGAAATCGAACCTGCTGAGGGCCTGACGCCGGAGGAAGCCGAAAAGGCCCGCAAAAAATATCTGCTGAAACGCTTTTGGATCAGCGCGCGCGGCTTCTGGAGCCGCCGTGGCGACGGGCTGGCATGGCCGTTCTCCATCGGCCTGTTGGTGATGATCGGCATCAATGTCGCTTTCCAATACGGTGTCAACGTCTGGAATCGTGGCATCTTCGACGCGATTGAAAAACGGGACGCGTCCACGGTCTATTTTCTCGCTTCCATATTCCCGCCGCTGGTTCTGGGCAGCGTCCTGATTGTAACGTCGCAGGTCTATGTCAGGATGCGGATCCAGCGGCGCTGGCGGTCCTGGTTGACGAAGGTGCTGGTCTCCCGGTGGATTGCAAATGGCCGCTATTACCAGCTTAACCTGATTGACGGCGACCATCAAAATCCGGAGGCGAGGCTGTCGGAGGACATGAGGATCGCCACTGAAGCGCCGGTGGATTTCGTCGCAGGGGTCATTGCCGCATTCGTATCGGCATCCACCTTCATCGTCGTCCTGTGGACGATCGGCGGCGCGCTGACATTACCGATCGGCGGCGTTTGGATAACGATACCCGGCTTTCTGGTGGTGGCAGCGGTAATTTACGCGCTTATCACCTCAAGCTCGATTGCGTGGATCGGCCGGAACTTCGTCAAAGTCTCGGAAGTCAAGAACCAGCTCGAGGCGGAATTCCGCTATACGCTGACCCGTGTGAGGGAAAATGGCGAGAGCATTGCGCTGCTGGGTGGCGAAGAAGAAGAGCGAAGCGATCTCGACAGCAGGTTCCGCAATGTCCGGCATCAGTGGAAGCGAATGGCGCAGCAATATATGCGTACCACCGTCGTGTCGCATGGATCGATGCTGATTGCGCCCGTCGTTCCGGTCCTGCTGTGCGCGCCGAAATTCCTCGACGGAAGCATGTCGCTGGGCCAGGTCATGCAGGCGGCATCGGCTTTCACCATCGTTCAGTCCGCCTTCGGCTGGCTGGTCGATAACTATCCCCGGCTGGCGGACTGGAATGCCTGCGCAAGGCGCGTCGCATCGCTGATGATGTCGCTTGACGGCCTCGAGCGGGCCGAACAGAGCGATACGCTCGGCCGGATCGTGCGCGGTGAAACGGAGGGTGAGACGATGCTGAGCCTCAAGGATGTATCCGTTTCGCTGGGCGATGGTACTGCTGTCGTCAAGGAAACCGATGTCGAAATCGGACCCGGCGAGCGGGTGCTCGTCGCAGGTGAATCCGGATCCGGAAAAAGCACGCTCGTGCGGGCAATCGCCGGCCTGTGGCCATGGGGCGGCGGCAGCGTTAGTTTTCGTGCCGGCAGCCGGCTGTTCATGTTACCGCAGCGGCCATATATCCCGTCCGGAACCCTTCGTCGGGCGGTCTGTTATCCGCAGGCAGCGGAGAGCTGGACTGCCGAAGAGATCGGCGCCGCTCTCGATAAGGTTGGTCTTGGCCACCTCAAGGACAAGGTGGAAGAAGAGGCGCCGTGGGACCAGACGCTCTCCGGTGGTGAAAAACAGCGGCTTACCTTTGCCCGCCTGCTGCTGAACGATCCCGATATCATCGTCATGGATGAAGCGACCGCCGCCCTGGATGAAAAAAGCCAGGACAGGATGATGCAGACGGTCATCGACGAATTGCCAGATGCTACGATCATCAGCGTGGCACATCGCGCCGAGCTGGAGGCCTTCCACAGCCGCAAGATTACGCTGGAACGCCGGGAAGGTGGCGCGAAGCTGGTCAGCGATATCCACCTCATTCCGAGGAAGGCCCGGTCCGGCTCGTTGCTCCGCCGCATGGTCAAACGCAGGTGACGAAAGTCGCGCAGCACCTCCACGCCCTGACATAATGCGAATGAGTATCGCTCTTTCGGTGCTTCTGTGTTCTCCACGTCACCCGTATGAACGGTGGACGGTCAATCGGTGACGTCGTAATCTGGCCGCCAGATGAGGCAACGACATACTCTCGGGAGGAAACAATGCCTATCTTCATGGACCGGCATGACCTCGCCGGAGTTTCTGCGGCCGATATTGCCGCCGCGCATCTTAAGGATATCGACATTCAGGACCGGTATGGCGTCAGGTTTTTAACCTACTGGTTCGATGAAAGGCGCGGTACCGCCTTCTGCCTCATGGATGCGCCGGATGCTGAAACCGCGCAATGCGTGCACCGCGAAGCCCACGGCTTCGTCGCCAGCGAAGTTGTGGAAGTCGCCCTGTCGGCTGTGGAGGCGTTTCTCGGGCGAATACAGGACCCGACGCCGCTCGAGCCTGCCCCCAAACACATGGACGCCGGCCACCGTGCGATACTTTTCACTGACATCGTCGGTTCAACCGAAATGACCGCTCGCCTGGGCGATCGTATGGCAGCCGAACTCGTCCGCGCGCATGATGCGCTCGTGCGTGGCTGTCTGGTAAGACGGTCAGGACGGGAGGTAAAGCACACCGGCGATGGCATAATGGCAGTGTTCTCCTCCACGCCATTTGCAGTCGACTGTGCAATCGATATTCAGCGCGCCTTCCATCGCTACAACAGCGACAGGGGCGAACCCATTCACATCCGCATCGGGCTGGATTGTGGTGAGCCGATTGAAGACAGCAACGATTTCTTCGGCACGACCGTTCAACTGGCTGCAAGGCTTTGTGCTGCCGCCGATAGCGATCAGATCCTGATATCGAACAAGACCCTGCAGGAATATGGCAGCGCCGATGTCCCCGTATATGGCCATCGATACAGGCTTAAAGGCTTCGCCAAGCCGGTCCTAGCCTATCGTTGCGAGTGGTTGCATTGATTATGGTGTTCTTCACGGCTGATCCTGACGCGGCACTACCGTTGCGATGCTTTCCTTGGCTTCCTGCTGCTTATAGGTGCTGGTTTCCTTAAGTTGGAAAGCATCCAGCCAGTCACGCCTTCGCAGAAATTGCGCCGAGCTCTTCAAGATCGAGATCATGCTCAAGCTCCCTTAGAGTTTCATCGTCGATCTTTCCTTCGCGTCGCAGACGAATAAGTTCCTTTCTGCCGGCGGCGACAGCCTGAAGAACGACATCGAAGTGGGCATGAAGAAGTGGCGAATATTTCTCGGTACTTTCGGCGTATCTGACACTTGCTGCCAGCCGGTGTTCGTATCTCTTCAGGAGTTGGGGATGGATGAGTTCCCCACTTTCGTCGTAGGCAAGCCCCTGAACGGCTGCGAGCTGGACCTGCGCCATGGCGGCTTCAGCCTCACTCATCGTCATCGGTGCGCGCTCCGGTTCGATATTGCCGAGCCCCGCCCAGGCGATAATCCACCCAAGCGTCGTTCCCTGTATGAGAACGGTTCCCACGATAACCGCGAATGCCATGACCAGAATGAAGTCACGTCCGGGAAAATCCTCCGGCAGGCTGAGCGCTAGTGCCAGCGTCACGACGCCGCGCATGCCTGCCCAGCCGAGCGCCGTCACCCCTCCTGCTCCGAGGGGCGTCGAGCGAGCGACCTTGACCCCGTGAAAAAACCTGATGACCAGATCCGATGTGAATATCCACACGAACCGCGCGATGACGAGCGAAACGAGGATTGCGGCCGCGGGGAGTGCCATCGAACCAACCAGTGAGCCAAAGCCGCCGCCACGTTCAACGACGTCCCGCAGCGATAGTCCTATCAGGATGAAAACCATAGCCTCCATCAGGAAAACAAGGACGTTCCAGAATGAGGTGCCGCGCATTCGCGTCGCCGCAGAAAAGACGGTGTGCTGATGCCATGACGCTATCAGCCCGGCCGTTACGGTGGCGATTACACCGGACGCATGGATCTGTTCCGCCAAAAGATAGGCGATCCATGACAAGATTGCGGTGGCGGCAATGATGAGGTACTCGTCGCCAAGGTGCCGGACGAGCTTTACCCATGCGAAGCCAACGACCACGCCGGTTGCGGCGCCTCCAAGGGCCAGAAAAATGAAGGTGCCGATCGCGTCGGTGGTGCTGAATGTACTTCCGGCCGCAGCCGCTACAGCAAAACGAAAGAGCACGAGCCCGCTGGCGTCGTTGAGAAGGCTCTCACCTTCAAGAAGGATTTGCAGACGCCTCGGAATCTTAACCCTTTCCAGCACGGCACGGGCTGACACGGCGTCCGGAGGTGAGACGATGGCGCCAAGGGCTGCGCAGGCCGCCCATGGCAGAGACGGCATCAGGAGGTGGACAACGACCGCGATGACGATTGTCGTGAACAGCACTGCACCGATCGCGAGAGATGCAATTCCGAAGACGTGTCGTTTCAGGCGATCGACGGCGATCGACCACGCTCCGTCGAGAAGCAGTGGCGGTAGAAAGATAACAAGAACCAGTTCCGGATTGACAGCGATCGTGGGCAAGCCGGGAAGGAACGCCAGCGTTCCCCGCCCACCAGTAGCGCTACCGATGGCGGCAGGCCCATGCGATGTGCGATGTAGTGCAGCACGATGATGGCGAGAAACATCGCGATCACGAGTTCGAAGAGATGCGTACCGTCCATATGCGCCCCCAATCCGCGTCGGACTCACATCAAATGACGAGATTTGCGAAAAAGCAACGCAGTCATTTTTGCTGGTTTGACTGAGTTCCGGCAATTATCACCGGTTCTTTAGGCAGCGCCGCACATCAAAATGATCTACAACCCAAAACGCAAGCACATCAGGAATGGGATGCCGCCACCCGTGGAGTTCGAGAAGCGGTGGAATATCCAAGCCGAGGGCGGCCCAAGACTTGGGCTAATAAACGAGGAACGAACCTTATGATGACGATAAAACGTATTGTGCTGGCAAGCCGACCCTTGGCAGAACCATCGCATGAAAATTTCCGCCTTGAGGATGCCGAGCTGCGCGAAGCAGCCGAGGCCGATGTCACGGTCCGCGTTCTCTATCTTTCGCTCGACCCTTACATGCGTGGGCGTATGAGCGATGCCAAATCGTACGCGGCGCCTGTACCCATCGACGGTATCATGGAAGGCGAGACGATCTGCGAGGTGGTGAAGTCACGGCACAACGGTTTTGCGCCCGGCGACATCGTGCGCGGGCGGACCGGTTGGTGTACGGGGGCGGTCATCAATGGGGACTTGCTACGAAAGGTCGAGACGTACGGCGCGCCGGTCACGACCGCGATCGGCGTCCTTGGCATGCCGGGATTTACTGCATGGAGTGGTCTGAAGTTCATTGGCAAACCGAAGCAGGGTGAGACGGTTGCTGTCGCTGCAGCCTCTGGCCCCGTTGGTTCCATGGTCGGACAGCTTGCAACGCTTTACGGGGCGAGGGCAGTCGGTATAGCCGGTGGGCCCGACAAATGTGCATTCGTGAAGGATGAACTTGGCTTCGACAGCGTGGTTGATCATCGCTCGGAGAATTTTGTCAGCGATCTGAACGCGGCCTCTCCAAACGGGATTGATGTCTATTTCGAGAATGTCGGAGGACGCGTCTGGGATGCGGTACTGCCTCTTCTAAACCAGTTCGGGCGTGTTCCCGTCTGCGGCCTCGTTTCTCAATATAACGGTGCAAACTCGTCGCAGACAGACCGTCTTCCGGCAACGATGTCGGCGATCCTGAGACAGAGCCTTCTCGTTCGAGGTTTCATCCAGACTGAATTTGCGGCCGATCATTTCAATGACTTTCTCGCGGAGATTGGCCCAAGGGTCGCTAGCGGCGAGATCAGGTACCGCGAGGATGTCGTCGATGGATTGGAGAATGCTCCTGACGCCTTCATCGGCATGCTGAAAGGCAAGAATTTCGGCAAGCTTATCGTCAAAATCGGTGGCGTCGTCTCATGAGCCGCCATGACGTAAGAAATATCGCGGTTTTGGATGATTACCAGAATGTGGCGATCACCAGCGCCGACTGGTCGCCATTGAAAGACTGTGCCGAAATCACGATCTTCAATGACCACATCGCGGACGAAGAACGCCTGGTTGATCGTCTCTTGCCGTTCGATGCTGTCTGCGTCATGCGCGAACGGGCGCCACTGCCGCGACGTGTTCTCAAGCGCCTGCCGAACCTGCGGTTCATCGCAACGACTGGAGGGCGCAACGCCTCAATCGACCTTGCCGCGGCCCGTGATCTTGGCATCGTTGTTTCGGCGACGGGTGCGAACGGATCGGGCGCCCCGGAGCTGACTTGGGCACTCATCCTTGCGGCGGCACGCCATATTTCCACAGAAATTGCCTCGTTTCGGAGTGGTGGCTGGCAAACCACGGTCGGGCGCGACCTTTCGGGCAGCACGCTGGGTGTCATCGGTCTGGGCAGGATCGGCCGCCAGATCGCAAAGGTCGGGCTTGCTTTCGGTATGGACGTGATCGCCTGGAGCCAGAATCTGACCGATGAGGCGGCAGAAGCTGCCGGTGTGCGACGGGTTGAAAAAGAGACGCTTCTTCGCGAGTCCGACTGGGTGACGTTGCATCTTGTTCTGTCGGAGCGAACGAAGGGCGTAATCGGTCAGGAGCAGCTGGCTTTGATGAAGCCAACAGCCTGGCTCGTGAATACGTCACGAGGTCCGCTTGTCGATGAAGGAGCTTTGATCGCTGCCCTGGAAACCAAGAGGATCGCAGGTCTTGCAGTGGACGTGTTTGATCATGAGCCTTTGCCCAGTAATCATCCGCTTCGGACTTTTGGCAATGTGATCGCGACGCCTCATATCGGGTTTGTTACCGAAAACTCGTACCGGATTTTCTATCGAGATACCGTGGACAATCTCGTCGCATGGCTGAACGGAACGCCACTGCGGGTTTTGTGAACTTCCGAGTTGACCCTTGGTTCCCGTCGCACCGCCTGGCGGCACCATCTGGCCTCGCCCAAATAATAATGCGGCCGAATGATCGGCCGCATTCTGATGTCACAAAAGTATCAGCCCTTGATGAGGGCCAGCAGGTCGGCGATCGGAACGATCTGGTCGTCTTCACCGTGCAGAACAAGCGTCGGAACGCAGATTCTTCAGGTCCTCGGTCTGGTCGGTTTCCGAGAAGGCCTTGAAGGAACGGGAACTTTAGGTGCTGCTGGAGGTGCTGCGTGGCATGAGAATGCTCTACCAACTGCAAAAATCGGCGGACGGATGCGCAGATGCTGTGGGACTTGCTGCGGCGTCAATCGCCGCGGATGGCGCTGCGTGGTGCCGATCGTCAACTGCTTGAGGATTCGCTCAAAGGGGAGATCATGGATGAGACCGGCTGAGCGTCTGCTGGCGGAAGAAGGAACGTGTCCGTCCGCGTTCGGTCCTGGTCGGCATGTTCAGTAATTGTGCAGCGGATACGCTGACGAACCGGTTGCCCGCACTTGCCGGCCCCGGTTCCTTGCTGCCG
Organism: Agrobacterium sp. SORGH_AS_0440; assembly: GCF_031453135.1. Taxonomy (NCBI): domain Bacteria; kingdom Pseudomonadati; phylum Pseudomonadota; class Alphaproteobacteria; order Hyphomicrobiales; family Rhizobiaceae; genus Agrobacterium; species Agrobacterium sp. SORGH_AS_0440. The sequence goes on from NZ_JAVIYR010000001.1 coordinate 2,002,613, forward strand.
CTTTTAAAAAGGTACAGGAAAAAGCCCGGCACGAAGGCCGGGCTTTTGTTGTTGCTGTCCAGGTGGATCAGAACTTTACGCCGAGGCCGACGCGGATTGCATGCTGGTCGACATCCGCGTTGATTGCAGCGCCACCGAAGTTGAAATCCTTGTCGCCGAAGTCGGTGTAACGGTACTCAACGCGTCCGAACACCATGTCGGTAAATGCATAGTCGAGACCAACGCCGACGGTGTAGCCATTGAAGGTTTCCTTCACGTCGGCAATGCCCGGGACTTCCGCATAGCCGCGAGCATAGGCCCAGCCTGCGGTACCGTATACCAGTGCACGGTCAAATGCGTATCCGACCCGGCCGCGAACCGAACCCTGCCAGTCAAACCCGTAGTCGAAGCCTGTGCCGAGAATGGTGGCGGAATCATCGCCCCAGTTCTTTTCGAAGTCAGCCTCAAGGCCAACGACCCAGCTGTTGCCAAGGTCATAGTTGAAGCCGACGAAACCGCCGGCGAGAGCGCCGTCGAAGTCTGCGGACGTTTCGCCGGGAAGGCCGACGATCGAAGCGTCATTGTTGTTCCAGCCGTAACCTGCCTGGACACCGGCGGTAAATCCGGTCCAGCTGAACAGCGGCGCAACCTCTGCTGCCGGGGCTGCAGGTACTTCTGATACGGCATCGGCCGCCATTGCAGTCGATGCCGCGAGCACGAAGGCGATAGTCGATACGATTTTCTTCATAGTCTCTGAACTCCCTTACATGAGAGATCATTTATATGCCTTTTGCCTAAGAAATGATGTAACCTTTGTGCAACGCCTACGATCCGTGCAGCGGTCTGCATAAAATCGAGGCTGCCCGGGCGCGGTGGGAAGTCGCTTGCGCTCGCGCTCGTCAGGATAATTTTACAGGCCTTTGCCGGCAGCCGATGTCTTTGCAAGGCCAGGGCCGTCAGCCAAGCTGACGTTCGATTGCGGGCTTGTCGATGACCGACCAGACCCTGCGGATTTTCATGTGCTCAAATTCGTAGAACACATGCTCGCAGAACTGAACCCTCCTGCCATTGACCGGAAGGCTCATGAAGGTGGATTTGGGCATGCAATCGAACGAAAGCCGGGCGGCAACCCGTGTCGCCTCGATGACAAGGATCTCTGCCTCGAACCGCAGGTCGGGAATGTCGGCAAAGTCGTTTTCCAGCATGTCGCGATAGCCCGACAATCCGAATGGTCGGCCGTTGTGTTCGACATTGTCGGCGACGAAGGTTCCGAGTTCATCGAAAGCCTGACGGTTGAGGCAGTCGAGATAGGAAAGATAGATATCCTGAAGTGTCGGCATGTGTTTCTCCGTATCGATCGAAGGGTCGAGCCTGCTTCGGCGCCGGGGTCGATGTCAGCAGTTTGCGCGACGCTCGCGGTCCATTGCGACAGCGAACTGTGCTCCGTCATTGAACAGGCGCTGGAATGGACGGGGAACCGGTGACGAGTTCGCACCTGCCATCGTCTAGCCGGTAAAATCCATCCTGCGGAACGGGCAGTTCGAGCATCTCCCGCTTTGAAAGTCCGAGAAACACGCCGCGAAGGATCCGCCCGAACAGACCATGGGAAATGACGATGGTCGGATGCCGGATATCCGAGATCCATGAGGTCGCGCGCTTGCAGGCGTCATCGAAACTCTCTCCATCGGGCACCCTGAAATACCAGTCGAATGCGTTTGACCCGGCAAGATGGCCGGGAAACTCGTTGTCGATCTCAAATCGCGTCATCCCGTCCCAGGAGCCGGTCGTAACCTCAACCAGTCGGTCATCTTCTATATACGGGAGCGGCACCTTGGCCTGTACGCGGTCCGCGGTCTGGCGCACGCGCCCAAGCGGACTGATCTGCATCTGGAACAACTGGTCATCGTTGCAGAGCGTTTCGCGGAGCAAGTGAGCTACATGATCCGCCTGCTCGATGCCACGCTGCGTGAGAGGTGAATCCAATTGTCCTTGAAACCGGCCAAGAGAGTTCCAGACGGTTTCGCCGTGACGAAGGAGGTAGATGGTCGGTAGAGCCACGCTTGTTTCATCCTGCATATTCGTTATCGATTGCTTTCGTCCAAAGCATCGATACGGAAACGTGCCGATTGCAGCGCATTGATGACCGATTGCAAAGCCTGACCCTTGTCCATGCCTGACATTGACAGGACATGGTGCTCGAAGGCACCAAGATCGGCGAACTGCGAGTGAAGATCGGCGACGACATCAGGATCGCTGAGGCTGTCACCACCGCGGGCTAGACAGCGTTCTACCGCCTCTGCCGCTGTCGTGCGCAGGACGATGTAATGCAGCGGCCGGGCAAGTGCCGTAAAGGCCGGAAGCCAGTCCGGTCGCACGACGCCATCGAGGATCACGAAGTAGCCCGCCTTCGCGTAGCGACCGGCAACGTCGGCGGCAATCTGCATGATCATCCGGTTCTGCTGATGGGATTGCGGCAGCCAGGGATCGATGCGGCCATGCTTGATATATCCCCACAGATCATCGCTATGGAAATGCACCTTTGGCACGCCGGGCAAGTGAGCCAGCGTTCCGGCGATTGTCGACTTGCCAGAGCCGGGATGGCCGGAGAGAAGCAGGATATGGCCGCCAAGATCGTCCGTCATGTTCCATTACTGACCTTTGGCAGGCATAAAGCGGATGATGATGTGATCATTGTGCTATCGATGTTGCCAATCTGGCGTATTCTATATTGGCCGGCACGCAGGCAATGAACCGCCCTAGCTGGCAAGGCTTGTCACGAGATAAGCTGACGCCAGAAGCAGGGTGATTATTGTGAAGAATATCAGTCCTGCCGCCAGTTCATCGAAGCGGCCGTCGCGTTCATTGCGGTCCCAGTCGTAAGCCAAAGCCAACCTCCATCGTTGCTGCGAGAGAAGGGTGGTCCGGTATGGTTAATGTAATCCTAACGGCGATAGGCTGAATGTTGTCGGGTATGATTTGGTGGCTGGGCGTTGGTGACTGATTTCATCGCGAGATTGGTTGAAACAGAGGCACAGAAGTAATACCATCTTCTACGCCGGTATTACGGGAGTTTGAGATGGCAACAACGGTAACGGCCAAAGGGCAGGTCACCATTCCAAAAGCCGTACGTGAGCTTTTAGGGATTTCGCCAGGAAGCTCGGTCGATTTTGTTCGGGCCCCCGATGGAAGGATAGTTCTCGTCAGGGCAGACAAGAAACAGCCACTCACGCGTTTCGCCAGGCTGCGCGGACATGCTGGTGAAGGTCTGGGTACCGACGCCATCATGGCGCTGACCCGTGGTGACGAGTGACGCTTGTCGATACAAATGTCCTGCTTGATCTTGTGACGGACGACCCGGTTTGGGCCGACTGGTCGATTGAGCAGCTCGAACTGGCGAGCGTTTCGGGTCCGCTGTTCATCAATGACGTTGTCTACGCGGAACTGTCTGTTCGATATGAGCGGATAGAAGAACTTGATGCTTTTGTTGATCAGGCGGGGTTGAAGTTCAGCCCTTTCCCTCGCGCGGCGTTATTTCTGGCGGGAAAGGCCTTTACCAGATATCGCCGCGGTGGCGGTACCCGTAACGGTGTTTTGCCTGACTTTTTTATAGGCGCCCACGCGGCAATACAAAACCTTCCCTTGTTGACGCGAGATGTGGCTCGTTACCGATCGTATTTTCCGACTGTCACTCTGATCTCGCCTGAAGCCTAGGAATGCGCCAGTCTTGGCATTTGTGAGTCCTCACCGGTTTCAGGGTCGGTTTGGCTCTGATGGGCCGCCCAGGCGATAGCTACAAGGGCTTTCAACTGGCTGGCTTAACAATGCTGATGTCGGTTCTGCTGTCGAGGACGATATGCAGGTCGCGGATCATGCCGGCCGCGAGCAGTAGAGCGTTTCGGATCTCTTCATCGCTGCGCCACCCGAGTTCGATGGAGAGGGCAACAGTTTGGATCTCAAGGAGACGGTCCCGGCCTGGGCCGGGTGGAATGCCGACTGTTTCGCGCATGTCGCGGATTGTTGTGACGGCCCGTTCGAGCATTCGCCGTTTCTGATAGTCGTCGAGGTGATCGAGCCTGTTGGCGTCGCGGATAAGTTCGGCAATGAAACTGTTGGTCAGGGTCATGGTATGAGGTTGCCGGGACAGCCGACCGGCGTCAACAGAAGTCCGGCAGCGCGGCCTTTGGGCTACGGTTTTGGGGCGTTACTGTGATGCCAGTGCATCGGGGCGGAACGCGCGGTGAACAAGATTATGCCGCGACATTGTGATACATTATGGATAAATATCATCGATTTATGTGAGATTTCTAATGTATAAAATTAAGGCTATTGTAGGTGCCGGTGTGGTAATTTATCTGGCAATGTAGATGAAACAATCGTCTCCTTGTACGAGGAAAAGACATTTGCTCCTGCTGGTTGAGATCCTACATAAATTCCCGATCGGGATGATTTGGTGCGATCAAGTGAGAGGCTTACCGATCGGGAAGTGATGCCTTGATTTTTTTTTGAAAACTTCCTGTACGGTAAGTCAAGAGATGGAGGTTGACAATGTTCAGGTCCGCACGCGATTTCGGGCGATGCTATCAAGGAGAAACGTAAAGCTCTCGGCTGGACGCAAACCGGGCTTGCTGCCCGTTCCGGAACGGGTGAACGCTTCATCGTCGAGCTCGAATCGGGCAAGCCGAGTTGCCAGCTCGAAAATGCCCTGATCGTCGCGCGCACCGTCGGCATTGAGATCGGCGATCTCAAGACGGTCCAGGCTGTGCCAGCCGCGCCGGACGATGACCTTGGCTTTTTGCCGATGTTTGGTGCTGATCGATGACAACCATCTACTACGAGACCTTGCCTGTCGCCCATCTGACTTTTGATGGCGAATGGACGTTGGACTATGATCCGGGCTGGGAAGCGCGCCGCACGGCCTTTCCGGTGTCGCTCACCATGCCGCTGCGCTCCGGGCCCGTGGGTACTGCCAAGCTGCTGCCCTGGCTTGCCAATCTGCTTCCAGAAACACATCTTGCCGAGATCGGACAACGCCTCAAGGTTTCTCCACAGGACATTGTCGGTGCTTGGTCATATCGGACGTGACACGGCGGGAGCGCTGTCGATCGGCGAACCGCGTAAAGCGGGTGTCAACCTCCAGCCCGTGCCGGATGAGCAGGCGCTGGAGCGTATTCTCGGTGAACTTCCTGCCAAACTTTTCTGGTCGGAGAGCGCGGTGTTTCCATGTCGCTTGCGGGCGTCCAGGAGAAACTGCCGGTGTTTGTCGACGGGCACGGCCATATTTCAGTTCCGGTTGATGGGACGCCATCAACGCATATTCTCAAGCCGGATACGAAACGCCTTGCGGGGAGCGTGGAGAACGAAGCCTTTTGCCTGTCGCTTGCGCGTGCCTGCGGTCTGGAGGCTGCCGAGGCGACGATCGGAGTAGCTGGCAAGCGACGTTATCTTCTCGTGAAACGCTATGATCGCTTTACCGACCCTCAAGGGGAGATCCGCAGGTTGCGCATCAGGAGGATATTTGCCAGTTAACGGGACATTTCCCGTCGCAGAAATACGAGCGATCCTCGACCGGCCGCGGCGTGACCATGAAGATGATGTTTGACGCCGTCAGCGATCTTGTTTCTCCTGGCGAGCGGTTGAAACTTCTCGACGCGGTGATCTTGAATGTCCTGATCTGCAATTCGGATTCGCATGCGAAAAATTACTCGATCCTGATCGGTGCCGGTGGGTCCGCGAAGATGGCTCCTCTCTATGACTTTATGTGCGCTGCCGCTTATCGGCAGGTCGATCAGAGTCTGCCTCAGGGGATTTCTGGCCGGTTCCATGCGCCTGACCTGCGACGTGCCGATTGGCAGGCACTGGCTGATGACGTTGGACTGAGCGGTGCATCAACGTTGAAACGGGTGGAGGAGCTAGCACAACTGGTCAGCGTCGGATGCGATGCGGTGGCACAGGAGGTTTCTGGTTCGGCCAGCGTTCCGACGAGGGTGTTCGAGCGGCTTACGCACAGCGTTCGAAAGCGGTGTTCGAAGAATTCAGGATCGATTAGGTGGTCGATGAGCCGGAGCCCGACCCGAGTCCATTCACTCGTTTTCTGAGTGCATAGCGATATCGTCCGGTCTACCGAAAAGTTCCTCTCTGGTCACACATGAAAACGCCCGCCCTTCTTGGTCCTTCGCGTTGGCGCGTACGGACGACGGCTTTCAAGACGGTTTCGGAACCGCATGAACGACCGATTTGGCGGCGCGACGCCGCTGCTTCTCGTCCGGGCATCGCGGTAGTCGAGCACGTTGGGCCCACGCGTCGAAGCAGGAATCGCCGTTGTGCAGAAAGCAGGCTTTGGTGATAAATCCTAACTCGACAAGATTGGGTAGGCGAATGCCTCGGATATCCGGCGACGCAGTCCTGTCCTACGGCCACCAGGTGTCAGTTGCTCCAACCAATCTGGAACCGGTCAAATTGGACTTCACTAATGGGATGTCCCGACGGGTCGAGTCTAATCGAGCGAAGCACGAGGTTCAGGTTGGGAGAGTAACCCTCAACGACATCACGCCTATCGCGCTTCCATGTTTGCGATTTGCTCCACCGCCTGTCGCGGGGAGGTTTGTCTTTTCGCCGGCCGCTGCCCGATCACGTCGGCTCGCTCCCTCAGCCCGCGCCGTTCGGAAAAAGTACCGGTAGTCCAGCGTGGGATCCTTGAGCCTGGAGCGGCCGAGGCTGCGGTGATGACCGGCATTCGGGTCTTTGCTTTCTCAAAGTTTGTTCCAGACGCCACTTGCCTAATCACCTGTCCGCCTGTTGACTTGTTCTCCTGTTCTCCTGTTCTCCTGTTCTCCTGTTCTCCTGTTCTCCTGTTCTCCAGCCCACCTAATCGCCTGTTCTCCCACTCTTGTATCTTTGCGCGGTCACATGTCGAGCAATGCTTTGGGAGCAGCGGTTATCGGGGCAGAAAGAGAGACCGTTCCACACGCTGCGGATGTATGCATGATGGCTCATCTTCATATGCTGAGAGGAGTCAGGACGGTCCCCCATTGATGTCGGGTTCGTACATAAGTTGGCGCCCGGTCCGGGCGGTATACCAATAGCCTATCCTGCCATATTAAACGGCGAACGCCATTCTGGTCGAAATGCGTGCGCATCAATGGTACGTTATGCCGCTACACGTCTGCAATCCTGGATGGGTCACTACATTCCAAAGTTGAACTGCAGGTGCGGTAGTGTTCGGAGAAGGCAAACATCAGGGCAAGGCAATCTGGTAATTGTTTTCTGGATGGTAACAAAGTCGAGGTCGACGGGGTGTCGGATTTTGTTCCGCCGTTTGATCTCCGTGAAAGGCTCGTCATAGCGCGCGGGTGGTGACCTTATGTCAGTTCGATAAACCAGTCCCGGCAGACTGACTTGGGAAGAGGCGGAACTTCAACCTTTCCCTATTTGCCGAGCCTTACCCCGGGTGCACCATACGGTATGGGATCTTCGCCGAAGAAAACGATCCCTCGCTCTTCGTAGTCGCGTTTGATCGCTTCGATGGCGACAGGTTGCGCACCTCGAGCGTCCGCTTCGTCTTGCTCTACACGGCTGACGGTATTCGGTGTGACTTTAGCCAGCATAGCGACCTCCCGTACCCCTGGTTCTAAAATCGCTGTCGCCGCCCGTGCCTGAAAAGCGTTCATGCATCCACCGTGTTACGCCAGCGGATGTCCGGCACCGATGCAGTGGCCCTGACGGAATGACAAAGGACGGTCACCGACAAAGGGCAGGCGACCATTCCGGCCGCCGCACGGGAACTTCGCAGGATTGTGCGGGAGGGGTCTGCCGGTTTTGTTCGCGGTCTGGCGCGACGGTTCAGGCTGGCGAGGGCGTGCAGCAAACGGCAGCGTTCTGGCAGACTGCGCAGCCATGCTGGTGACGGCTTTGACACGGGGATCATGGCGATGACGCGTCGCTGACGAAGCAGGGCAAGTCTGGGAGCAAGGGGATATTCAACCGGCAGGTTTGACGAGGCTGATTTCGGTTTTGCTGTCGAGAATGATATGCAGGTCGCGGATCACGGCGGCTGCCTGCAGCAGTGCGTTCCGGATTTCTTCATCGCCGCGCCATCCGCGTTCGATGGAGAGGGCAACGGTGTGGAGGTCAACGAGACTGTCACGGCCGGGGCCAGATGGCATACCGATTGTTTCCCGCATGTCGCGAATTGTCATGGCGGCCCGTTCGAGCATACGACGCTTCTGCCAGCTGTCGAGGTGATCGAGCCTGTTGGCGTCGCGGACTAGTTCGGCAATGAAACTGTTCGCCGCGGTCATTGTGTGAGGTTGCCGGGTCGGCTGACGGGCGTCAACGGAAGACCCTGAAGGTGAGCTTTTGGCCCCAAAGTTGGCACCAGGATGTGACGCCGATGCATCACGGCGCGTGGACCCGGCATGCTCGGGAAAGCTCCTCGGACCCGGATCTGGATGCCCAGAAAGTTGGCGGACAGGTTATATTAGTCGTAGACAGGCTCTAACCCAACTGAGGACGTTCAGTTACCGAGATCCCGGGTCGAGCTCGACAAGCTGCGTCACTCATACCGCACCTTTCATGGCGGCATCGCTTGCCAGTTCGATTTTTCCATTTTCCTCGCCATCCCAGAACTCGATCGTGCGAGCCGACACCTTAATCAGGACTATACGTGGTGTGTCGGCGCCCTGCGGAAACCACCTGTCCAGTCCACTCGTCCAATGGGCGTCGAACTCGGGCCTTTCTCTGATCAGGCTCGCCTGACCGTTGACAGAAACAAATATTCCAGGTTTGCCAAGAATACCGGGCGGAGCAGTGAACGTCAGTGTAACCGATGAGTCTTTGACTATATCCTGGACTTTCTTCGTGTCTTCATAGGAGAAGAACCATGAGTCACCATCATATTCCACATCGCCGTTGTTGCTCATTGGTCGACTATTGATCTGCCCGGCGGGATCGTGTGTGTTGAACATGCAGAAGTCGATCTTGCTGAGTTTTCTGGAGAGCTCGCTTATTTTCATTGGTCAATCCTTTTCTTACATCACGAATTCAACCATTTTTGAGGTCTGGGGTTCCGCCGATCGCAGCGCGTGACCGTGATACGTGAGAAATACGGGCTGTTCGCGAGCCACTGCTCGCCTTCGGGAAGCCAAAGCTTCCATATCTCGACCGTAAGCGGCAAGCTGACCCACCTGGCGTCAGTGGCGCTAGCACAGCTATTGCGTAATGTATCCGCCAGCTGTGAGCTTCTATGTCTGCGCCTATCTCTGAAACTAGAAACTTTCATATGATCGAGGCCGTTCCGAAACGGTTCGAGGGCGCGCCGCGGCAGTTTCGGCGGCGTTGGTCCGATGATTTCAAGGAGCGAGCGGTGGCTGAGGCGATTGAGCCTGGAGCGAGTGTCTCGGCAATGGCGCGTCGCATCGGTATATCACTGAAAAATCGGCCCGCTGCGGAAAGACATATTCTTCCCTCGTGCGCAGCGGCACAGTCGAACCTAAGAGGCAGGTCAGGGCTTTATTCGACTATTGGGCAGATCTGAATTTCGAGATCGCCTGAACAGCTGGCTGCGCAAGTTCGAGGTTAAGACCCCGGTAATCCCTGGCATGTGCGCTCGGTTCAACGGTTGACGCGGTTCGCGGTGTCAACGCATACGCTGCGCGCCGCAGCATTCTCTTTGGCGAAGATGCCCGGGACACATCGAGGTCGATGACGGTGACGGGAATACCCCCATGCTGCGTGTGAAAGAGTCATTGGCCGCAGACGGAGACCCAATCCAGCGGGGTTCTGACCTGCGTGCCCTGGACGATTGAAGTGCGACGACGGCGGGCCGGTGGGGAAATGATTGCGAGAACTGAACGTGAAGACCGCGAAATTCTCGCCCAACTCGCTCACTTACCGGCGCGGCATGATGAGCTCGATGCCGAAGGTGAGCGGATACTGCGAACGTAGTGCTCCGCATTCGGGCCATGAGTTCTCGTTTGTCACCGATTACCCGGCGAGCCGCCGTGCCTTCTATCATATACGAGAATGGGTTTGCCTCGAGATTTTGAAGGGTTCCGATCTCCTTGGGCTTTGCCTTGAAATCGCGACTGGTGCGCAACGAGCGACGCGGATCGACGCTGGACGGTCTGGCCGACTAGTTTGATTTCTTTTGGCTCGGCTGCCCACCCACGGAGGTATGCAATGACCATCATTGATGCCAGTGAACTGGAGTAGGTTTGATCCGGCATCTGCCGAAAAATGTGCCCCAACCCGTTTGCCCGGTTTATCGAAAGGTGACCGTGCGATTTTGGGCTGTGGATACATTTGCTTTGCGCGTATTTATCTCAATGGTTGCAAGATACATTGTTCGTGTTGTGCTTTGATTTTGGGGATTGAATTCAATGAAGACGGCTTTGCTTCTTTGTGCCGCCGCGATGGCGTTGGCTGGCTGCCAGACGTCGGCGCCCCGATCGGTTTTGGACACGCAGCGTCCTCCGTCCAGATCGATTAAACGCGACTATGTGGACGCGCTGCGCGGAACCATCAAACCTGGAGATTTCACGAAAGCCCAGATTTCAAGTGTGGTGCTACTCGATCCTGAGAGGCGGATTTATGCTTTTTGCACTCGGACGGCAGAACGTTCCAACCCGGATTGGTCCTATATCGGCGTAGCCTTGAAACACAACGTGAGCGTGGACTCCTCAAAGAACGATTACCGCTGCCGTGACAAGCGGCTGAGGTATTACGAATTTCCTGAGTTATTGAATATGAAGTCTTGATAGAACGGGGCAAGGCGGCGCCAGACTCGTTTCCGCGCCGTCATCTTCGCTCCTGTCATCGGATGCAGTGGCGAGCCGGACTAGATGTCCGCCGTCGCGCAGCATGAGCGTCAGCCTGCGTATATTGGCCCATTTCAGTGGGTCATTTACGGCGGATTTTCAATTAATTGACCCATTAATGGGTGTTTTAGACGCATTCTTGCCGCCCGCGGAGATTTCACAGCGGTTTCAGCGTGACAAGCGCTGCTCATCATCAATCAGGATCAACTGATGTGGGACGGTGTCTCCCCATGTCCAAAGGACGACGTTGAGGTCGATATCAGTCGCCCCCGGAGCAAAGCTCCCGACGATCAAACCGCAAAAGCCCTCGTTTTTCAGAGACCGGGCAAGACGTTGTGTGGGGGCTTCACCGAACACATTCATGTCGTCTCGCCAAGTCGGGGTGCTGAGAGTTTGAGCGTCAATACCATGATCATGAAGCAGGGCTTCATCGCGAGTATCAAACAGCGGTGTGATGTCCGCATCGTAGGAGACGAGAGTTGTGGGCTGTAAGCTGCCTGCCTGATTTGCTTCCTTCAATGCCGTGATGACTGTCACTGACGTGTAGAGTGCAGGCATGCCTTTTGGATTGAATCTGCCGCCATAAAGCTCGGCACCTCGCCCGGAGAGCGGCTCACGAGCGTAAACCGGATTAAGGGCTCGGTAGAGCTTGCCCTGGTACTTCATCAAGGGTCAGGCATGTACGCCAGCGTCGATCGCGTCGATGTATTCGAGTACTTCGTGAGCGCGCCCGTCTCGAACAAGCTGCATTGCTGTGTGGCCAGAAAAGCCTGAGAGAGGCTCTGAACGATACCAGGCATATGCCATGAGCGCAGAACCGAAACGGGCCTCAACCTTGTTGATGACTTCGATCATTTCGCGCAGTCGCCGTTGGGTTTTGTCCGACTTGATGCGTTCTTTGCGCTGTACCGCATCTTTGCCCAACCCGGCACTGCGCGCGATATCGTCGCTTGTTGTATGAAGAACGTCGGCGATTTTTCCCGGCGCGAACAGCCCGTTGTCAGCATATTGTGCGAGAGCCACGTTCGCCTCCTCTGATTTACCAAAGATACTGACGCAATATAGCGTCAAAATTACAGGCGTTCAAGGTGTAGGGCCCCTTACAGCTGCAAGCCGCTATAGATTCATGCTTGATGCCGTCGCCATGAACGTTCGTGCAGCGGTTGCCTCCAAGTAGGGCACCGGGACGCAAACCGTGTTCCGCAGCCGGCTGCATTTCAAGATATGCTATACGGCCAGCCAGTGTTTCTCCAGATTGTTTGAGGAGATCGATGGAAGCCGAGCCGACTGGCCGGTGCGCCGTCCGGCGGCGATTGCGATCGATCAAGCCCCGCAGAGTCTGGAACACGTTAGGCAGACGATAAACTTCGTCGAGGATGACGAGTTTGTCACCATGACTTGCAAGATAAAGCGCCGGTTCCGATAGTTTGGCGCGGTCCGCTTCTGATTCTAGATCAAGATAGATCGAGGACCGGGTTTCTCCAATATTGAGTGAAAGTATTGTTGCCGACTTGGCGGGGGCCCAACAATGTAATCGCAGGACTTGAGCCCACGAAATGTCGGAGTTCGGTTTCAATTCTTAGCTCAATCGTCCTTGCATTCATGGAGTTTTATTCCGTAATTGCAAGGATAAAACTGGATCGCGTTAGGAACCTGGCTGCTCGACGGCTTCGCCGCGACGCGTTGGGCGCTTGCGGACATTTCGTAAGACGCGACTAAGCGATCGCCTTGGAACGATCCTACGGCATGGGCGAAAAGCTCGCCTCCTACGGAAACCCTCGCCGTCGACATCTTGAGGGCCTCGATCATATTGACCCGGCGATGGTTTGCGTTGCGGTCCCTGATCAGGCTGCCGCTCTGAGGTCGAAATTCGCGTGGATGACTTCGTAGGGTACGTGAACCTTTCCGTCTTCGGTTTGTTCGAATATACCCCAGTCCGACAATGCGGACACGTCCTCGTGGACACGCTTAACGTCACGTTCGACGGATCGGGCAAGTCCGCGTATGCTCGATGGACCGATCTTCTGAAGATGTTCAATCAATTCCCACCTTTTGGGGGTGATGACAGAAAAAAGCTGTGCGGGCGACGAAAAGGTGAAGACTGCCACGGGCTTTGAGGGATTGCCTGAACGCATGGCGTTTGTTGCCCTTTCAAAAACCTCATTGAGGGCAGCTTCGCTGTCTGCTCTGATTTGAATCAAGGCTTCTCTCATGGCTTCTTCCTCCTCTTGATTATCTCCTTCCGAAAGTCGGACAGGAGGGCATCGGTCGTTGTGAACATGTAAGGATGCTCGTCGCCGTCAAGATGACAATGATCGCCTTTGCCGCGTTCGTTGTCGAAACCGACGATGCGCCGACCATCCTTGCCAAAAAACAGTCGATACTTGAACAGGTGCGTGCTACCGGGAACGGGTTCCCGCACGTTCCACACGACAATCGCATCATCTTGCAAAACAGTTTCGAACATTCCACAAGTACCGCGGCAATCATGTTGTCGTTTACGCCATCACAACACGCTGTTGTCAAGGATGCCAACGCAGCTTCGAGGTTGATTTGGCAGCAGGTTCCAGGGTGTTTATGCTTGGAATATTTTACTGATTTATTCTTATTCAAATGCATATATTATTATTTTTATACTTGCTGCAAGGAATAAATTACCGGTATTAACTTAAGTGAACGATCGCGGCGCGCTATTGGTTTGAGGCAGGGGGAGTGCCGCTCTAAAACATATAATTTATGTAGGAGTGGCGCTAAAACATATAAATAGTGTAAGTAGACCGTTGCTGTGAAAAGTGGGGAGTTTGATTGGCGGATTTGGCTTGTTGTACGGGCGGGCAATTTGAACTGCCTGCAATCAAGTGATTTATATAGGTTTTTGCATGAAGGATGAATTATTTATTGGTGGAGCAGAGAGGGAATCTGAT